>DASWUM010000014.1:0-4159 GCA_036401595.1 Pyrinomonadaceae bacterium | reverse complement strand
GCCACGGAGGGCCGCCCCTACAGTACGTTCGATCAGGCTTGGTTAGGCTCGGCGCTTACAAACCATAGACGTGGACCGCCGGAGGATTGGCGTAGTCGTTCCATAACCGCTCCAGAAGTTTTGTGTCGGGCGGACCGTCGGAGATCACGTAACGATAGCGCAGGACAAACTTCTTGCCGGGGTCGATCTGGAAGCGACCCATCTGCGACGGTGCATAATTGAAGTACGGATCGTCCGGGTGAATCCGCAGTGGCGCTGGCGCTCTGAAGTTGGACGGATGATCGAGCACGGCGATGCCTACCAATTGGCCATCAACCGAGCCACCGATGTGACACCAATGACTGCGAGTCGCGTTGCCGTCTTCACGAGTCTTACCGTCAGACGTTAAGAAACTAACCTTCGACTTGTCTTTCCATTCTCGATTTCCGCGTATGCCCATCCCACCGTATCGATACTCATCCAGTATCAACGGACTTGTCGACGCGCATTGTTGCGTCGCGACGATATCGAACATGAAGTAAGGCGCCTCTGCGCCGCCGAGGTTATAAACCCTGACCTCCCATTCTTCATTGAGCGCGGTCTTTGGCGCAGCGCCAGTCAACGCAACGTATTTCTGGAAGGATGTAAATCCGGCATAGACTGATCCACTCCACGTCTTGCCAACTTTTTCGAAATCAACTCGACCAGTGCCGTCGCCAACGTTCCAGAAATCGGGATGCTTACCTTCAAACTCGGTCTTGGTCCAGGCAAACCAGATCCCGTGATGATGAAAGTGATCCGACGGATAGTCGTCGGTGACGATTTTTCCCTTTGGCGTAAAAACGGGATGAATGTAACCACCTCGTAAAAAGATCGGTTTGATATCCGGCGACGGCAACCCGGCTGGCTCTGCCACAAAGCTGAGGATCTGCTGTCCGCCATCTTTGATCTCCAGGCGATTCTGGACTCGCGTCAACTCGACACGGGTACTCTTCGACTTTGATTTTTCGGATTCCCAATAGAGGTGGAAACTCTTGACCTTGCCTGCTTTTAGATCGGGGAGCACAAATGTTCCCGTTGTGCCGTCGAGCTGCAACGGAATCGAAGGCCCCTTGCCGTCATCGTCAACTAAATGAACGCGGTCTGTTGGCGGAGACTTAAAAGGAAACGTAACTACCGTGTTGTGTCGATCCCACTGACCGGCTCGCACCAAAACGTGCCAGCCGATTTGCACTGCGGTAGCGCCGGTGTTACTCAACAACAACGTGAGCAAGACCGTTGCAATCACCATCAGGTATTTGACTCGTTGCAAGTTTCTCTCGTCCTTTTTGTGCTTCTTTGTGGCCCCTTAAACGCGTGGCGGGACGGCCACGAGTTCAGAGATTTGCACTGGTCGCTTCAGCTCAACGCTTCTACGCGCCGCAATCCCAGTCAAACACGACAACGCACCGGCACGCGAATCAGGCAAGCGCATGTGCACCGGCAGATCCGGCTTACGAAAGATCGTTTCTCGGATGCGTGAATCACCGCCCGAATGTCCGCCCGCAATATTCGGTATCTCGATCTTTTCTCTTTTACCAAAGCTCGTCGTGAGAAACATCTCAGTCTGCTCCTCGACGGACCACGGTTGCCGCTCGTAATCGCGGACTTCAAGTCTACCTTTCTCGCCGTTGAAGGCGACGCGGTATCCCTCGATCGGCATGAAAGCATTGAGCGAGTAGCTCATGTGCGTGCCATTGGAGTACTTCACGAGCGCCGCCATCGTGTCGTAAATGTCGACGTCTTCGCGAAAGACGCAGCCGTCGCGATGATAATTATCCACATCTTCGCACCCTGCATACAGCGCCATGCGATTCGCGTTCGTGGTCATATCGTAATGAAAACGACATTGAGACTTGTGCGGACACTGCCGGCAGTTCGTCGCACGAAAAGTTCCATTGCGACCGTAAACCTCGAGCCCGGCGCGCGCGGAAACCTCGACCGGATCTGCATCGAGCCACCAGTTGATGAGATCGAAATGATGCGTCGCCTTGTGTACCCAGAGACTGCCTCCCTTCGACTTGAGACGATGCCAGCGACGAAAGTAATCAGCGCCGTGGTAAACGTCGAGATACCAGCTAAAGTCGACAGACAGAATGCGGCCGATTGTTCCGGACGCAAGCAGCTCTTTGATCTTCTGATGCTTGGGCGAGTAGCGATAATTGAAGGTGACGATGATCTTGCGATTATTTCGCTTCTCCGCATCAAGGACAGCCTGGCACTGTTTCTCATCGACGACCATCGGCTTCTCGGTCATGACGTCGATACCACGATCGAGTGCTCTCGTGATGTATTGGCTGTGGAAACCATCGACGGTAGTGACCATCAGC
Organism: Pyrinomonadaceae bacterium; assembly: GCA_036401595.1. Lineage (GTDB taxonomy): Bacteria > Acidobacteriota > Blastocatellia > Pyrinomonadales > Pyrinomonadaceae > PSRF01. The sequence continues at coordinate 1,811 of DASWUM010000014.1, read as the reverse complement.
AGATCGGGTTTCGTTTGATCGCACATGCGATCGAAGTCGGTAAAAGTCGGAGCCGTCACGCCGAGCATTTTCTTCGCAACTTCAACACGCTTGTGGTTGATATCACACAACCCAACAAAATCGATCAAATCGGAATAGTCACTCAACAACGGCTTGCCCCACATCCCGATCGCACGTTCACCAGTGCCGACGATTGCGTATCTTCGTTTCGCAGGAGCAGCCATTACCGTGTCACCGAGCACGAGCGACGCAACTGTCGCTGACCCAGCGGTCTTCACAAAATCTCTTCGTGTGATCATTTTGTGCCTTCTTGTGGCTAATTAAGGAATTAGTTTTAGTAACTCGCGCATTTCAGCAACCGTTTTCGCATAAGCCGGATCGGCGGAGAGGTTCTTTAGCTCGAGCGGATCTTTCAGATGGTCCGTCAACATCTCTCCCGATTTGCCGTCGTCCCAGGAAACGTAGTGCCACTTCTCGGTACTGACTGACTTCCCGAGCTTCTTCTGGTACATCACAACACTCAATCCCGGATAACTCCACGCAGTTTCGGGATTACGAAGCAGTGGTACAAGGCTGTGGCCCTCGAGCTTTCCGGCCGGCTGGTACGGATCCTTCAACCCGCAGAGCTCGACGAGCGTCGCATACATATCCAACAGTTGCACCGTTCGCGGTGAAACTCCACGCTTCGTTTCCGGAGTGGCAATAATAAACGGCACCCGCGTGGCGATTTCAAACAACGAATACGCCTTGGACCACTTCCCTTTCTCGCCGAGGTGGTAACCGTGATCGCCCCAGAACACGACGATCGTGTTGTTGCGCAACTTCAACCGATCGAGCGCGTCAAGCACACGACCAATCTGCTCGTCCATGAAACTGACCGAAGCGTAGTAAGCACGGATCATCTCTCGCGCGGCTTCAGGAGTAGCGTCACGACCGATGAAGAGGTCCGTATTTCTTCGCGCAATTGAGATCTCCGGAAAGCCCGGTGGCGCCATCGGACGCTCCGAGAAGTCCGGCGGCAAAGGAATCTTGTTCACATCGTAAAGATCAAAAAACTTCTTCGGCGCCGACGGCGGACTGTGTGGCTTAGCGGAACCGACCGCAAGAAAGAACGGCTGGTCTTTGTACTTCTCGAGGAACTCGATCGCTCGCGAAGCAGTGCGATAGTCCTCACTATCCTCACCGTTGCCGTCGAGCACGACGATGCGATCGGAGTGCGCGATGCGATCGGCGCTGTCGGCGTTTGACGGTGGACGCTGAGCGCCCGTGAACCTACGCGCCTCGCCCCCTTCGGTCCAGGCATCCGTATCGTCGATGCCGCCGTGAAAGATTTTTCCGGCGCGCAAGGTGACGTAACCGTTTGCCTTGAAGTACTGCGGCAGCGAGATGAATTCCGGATGCAGTGCACGGAAGTACAACTCGTTATCCATCACTCCGGTTTGCGTCGGATACCGGCCAGTCAAGAGCGAACTGCGTGAAGGATTGCAAAGTGGAAACTGCGTGTAGGCGCGATCGAATCTGACACCGCGCGCCGCAAGCTTATCGATGTTCGGCGTCTTGACGATCTTGTCGCCATAGCACCCGAGACTCGGCCGCAGATCGTCCGATGCGATGATGATGACGTTGTACTTTGGTCTCTGCGCCGTGCGGCCAGGCGCACTCATCCACACGACGAGCGCCGCAACGACTAATAGAACGATTTTTCTCATAAGGCAACTCGGAACGTACTGTAGGGGCGGCCCTCCGTGGCCGCCCATGGTTCGAAATAGCGTGTCTTGAATCAGGCGTATATTCAAACAAGGGCGGCCACG
>DASWUM010000013.1:0-14015 GCA_036401595.1 Pyrinomonadaceae bacterium | reverse complement strand
CGCCCTTGGGTTGGAATCATGTTCGCCAAAGCCGAGACTGTCGATTCGCGATCAGCTTGAGCCTAACCCGAGGGCGGCCACGGAGGGCCGCCCCTACAGTACGTTCGATGTTATTTAGATACGTCTGAGAGGATCACGTCGGCGGCTTTTTCACCAATCATATAAATTGAGCTTACGATGAAGAAACCTGGGATGCGCGGAAAGACCGAGGCATCGACGACCCTCAACCCCTGCGTCCCGTGCACGCGGAAGTTTGCATCAAGCACACCATTCTGTTCGCGTGGCCCAATCGCACACGTACACGACGCATGATGCCCCCACGCGTTGTTGCGGACGAACTTTTTCAAATCATCAACCGATTGACAATCGCTGCCGGGAGTCTCTTCAGTGACGACCATCTCCTCGTGCTGAAGCTTTGCCGTCAAATTACGCACAAACTGAATCCCTTCAACCACAGCTTCGAGATCCTCGTCACCACCTTCTTCAAAGTAGTTGAAGTTAATCAGCGGCGTGTCGCGCGGGTCCGCTGAACGCAGTGTAACGCGTCCTTTTCGATTCTTCGTGTGCGCCTTGAGAATCACCCACGTCAGGTAATTGAGTCCCTGCGAAAACAGCGCCGAGTATCCCGGAAAGTAACCCTTGAACTGCGCCAGCAACGCCATGCAAAAAAGATCCGGCAACTGCGCACGCTTCGAACGATTGAACATCGTTAGCACGGCGCCATTCGTCGCATAAATGCCTTCACGCTTCTTTGACCATTGCTGATACTGCGGATCGCTCTTATCAAACTTCACACCCTTAAACAGATCCCAATCGTCGCGCATGCGATTGACGACCGCGACTTCGTATCGATCCTGGAGGTTCTCACCAACGCCCGGCAACTCGACACGCAACGGAATCCCGTGATCCTCGAGCACATCGCGTGGCCCAATACCGGAAAGCATCAAGAGCTGCGGCGTATTGAACGTGCCACCGGCGAGAATCACTTCACGCGAAGCATACATGCGCCGCAATTCGCCCGTTTCTTCACTCGGTCGCACGTGCGCACGGTATAGACGCTGACCTTTAAGGTATTCAACGCCGATCGCTCGATTACTATCATCAAACAAGATTCGCGTTGCGAGTGCGTTGAGCTCCACGCGTAGACGATCCGGATACTTACACGCAATCTCCAGCACGCGTTCGCGAGTTCCGATGCGTGCATGATTGCTGGTTGAAAGCGGCACGTAACGCAATCCGATTGAGTTCCGCTCGACGAGTCGCCAGTCATTCGGATCGAGTTGCCCCTGAAAGAACCAGCGCACGCGTTTCAACTTCTCGCCGATGTCGTCAAACGCCTGATGCCCCGATTCGAGCATCACTTTGGCCAACGTGCGATTGCGCATTGTCGACATCGGGATACATTTCTCGGTTCGCAGCCATCCTTTCCAGCCATGACGCGTCGGATTGATTCCGATCTTCGCCAGCCAGCGATGCAAACGACGGTGACGGCAGTCCTCGAGGCGCTCGAAGTAGGTGCGCATGTTTGAGGCACACCAACTCGAGTCGCCCGTCAGCTCAGCAATGTGATCCCAATCGGCGTTGTGCGGATAGATCAGGATCATCGCATTGTGAGCCGTGCAGCCGCCGAGTGTTCCCGCACGCGGATACAAGACACCGTCGACGGCTTTGCCTTCATAGTCCGCACTGTATTTCGGATCGAGCTTCTGTGTGTCGAGGTCTGTGTAATGGCGGACGAAGAAGTCCCACTTCATCGCCTCGTTTTCAGATGCGAACGCATGAAACGCAGGCACGTCGTAATCGCACGGCAATCGTCCTGTGGACGAAACAGTATCAGCACCCGCAAGCTCCTTCGGATCACCGCCGGCCTCGAGCAGTACGACTTTGCGGCCCGCTTCGGCGAGACGCGCTGCCACCGTCCCACCTCCGGCTCCAGATCCGACGACGATGTACTCGCAATCAGCCTGTGGTTGAGTTTGAGTGCTCATTGATTAGAGTAAACGAGTGACTTCCTGGGCCAACTTTTCCGGCGCTTCGAGATCGACAAAATGGCCCACGCCAGGCAGCGGCCGTATTTCCACTTCACAGCCGGCGTCTATGCCGCTCTTGAAAGCTACCTTTGAAGACAGCGCGCCGTCTTCCATACCCCAAACGAGCGTAACCGGAACACTGATGGGAGTCTTATAAGCGTTATAGAGTTTTGCACGCTTACTGAGCGTGAACTGCGTGCTCACCATCTGGCGGTAGTAGTCGATCGAAGGTTTCATGTCCGACGACTTTTGAAATCGGGCCACCATTTCGTCAACAACTGCTCGGTTCATGGTTCCCTTTTTTCCTTCTCTCGACGTGAACGACCACCTGAGCAGTTTGCGGCCGAGCCCACTGGCGATGAAAGCTTCAGGAATCCACGGCAGCTCGAAAAACGGTACCCACGGGATGCGGAATGGCTGCCAGTCGGTAACGTGAAATACGGCACGCACGAGTGTCTTTGGATGCGTGCAGTTAACAACTACCAAACGTCCAATGAGTGGTGAATATCGATGCGCAAAGATCCAGCCGAGAGCGCCACCCCAGTCGTGCGTCAACAGCATCGGTCGATCCAGTTTCAGCGCTTCAATCAACGCCTTTACATCGTCGGTCAGCGTGAAGACATCGTACCCGCTGCGCGGCTGATCGGTCCCGGGATAACCGCGTAAATCGGGGGCATAAATACGAGCCTGCGGCATAGCCTCCATGAATGGCCGCCATCCCATCGATCCTTCCGGAAAGCCGTGCAGGCAAAAGATCACTGGCCCACTCTCAGGCCCCGACACGGCGACGCGGAAGTTGATGCCGTTGGCATTTACGTGAAGATATTCGATAGCTGTGGTCAAGAGGACAGCCTCCAACAAAAGTGCATAGAAGATCTGGCTGCGCGAATAACTCTAGTCAAATAACCTGGTGGTGTCCAGATTATGTCTACCGTGACGGGAAAAGATGCTAGACTGTGCCGCGTTTACCTCACCGGTGTTTTGGTTTGTCCCTTCGTTCAGACAACGACTATGTCCTCCAAACTTGGACCACGATTCAACAACTTCGTTCTCAGTCTCGTGACTTTCCAGCATCGCTTCGATCCGTACTTTCGCGACGCATTCAACTTCGTGTTTCAACGACCGATCGTCGCAGTGGCCCAACTCCTGCTTCGCATTTTCCATCGCAATCCGGAAACGCGTCTATGTGAGGAAATTCCTGTGCCCGGCGAAGACGCCATCACAACTAGGATCAAAGACGCGATGGCGCAGTACACGAAACGTGAGTACGCGGGACGCATTGCCGAGCGTGCGGGTAACACTAAAACGTACGGTGTGGTGCGAGCTGAGTTTCGCGTGCTCGAGAATATTCCGGCCGTCTACAAGCACGGAGTATTCGCAGAACCTAAAACGTATCCGGCTTGGATTCGTTTTGGTGGTCCTGGTCCGGCATCGCCACCTGATATCGCAGACAGCGGCATCCTGAGTATTGGAATTAAGTTGATGGGCGTGCCGGGAGATAAACTCCTCGACGACGAAAAAGCGACGCAGGACTTTACCGGAATCAGTTGTCCAACGTTCACCACGCCAAACATCGTCGAGAACCTAAAACTCCAAAAACGGATCTACGCGGGCACTCCTGTGTTCTACTTCATCAACCCGTTGGACTCCCACATTCTCGACATGACGATGCAGGGCATCTACGCGCGCATGAACCGCAGCCCGCTCGAAGTGCGTTACTGGAGTTGTGTGCCATACCTGCTCGGCGAGGGGCAGGCGATGAAGTATTCAGTGACTCCCACGTCGGGCTTCAAAACAAAGATCCCTTGGAACCCGCCGGACGATTGGCTGCGACAGTCGATGGCCCAAACGCTTTCGCGAACACACGCGGAGTTTGATTTCAGTATTCAATTACAGACGAATTTCAAACGAATGCCGATTGAAGACGCGGCAATTGAGTGGCCTGAACGCATGTCGCCGTTCGTAACAGTTGCGAAGATCACGGTTCTGCAGCAGGAATTCAGTTCCGAGGCACAAACAAAGTTCGCCCGCGAGCTTTCGTACAATCCGTGGCACTGCATTGCCGAACACCGTCCGCTCGGAAACCAGAACCGCGCTCGCTATTTGCTCTATTCGGAACTCTCGCGCCTGCGGCAATCGATGAACAATGAACCTCACATCGAGCCAACCGGCGATGAACAGTTTTAGCCACGGATCAGACGGATTTATTTATGGATCTGGTTGAACACGACCCAGATCCGTAAATAAATCCGTTTTATCTGTGGCTGGTTTCGGGCACGAGCTCACGCGCGAGACGTCGCAAAATAGCTGCGACATCTTCACGCTTCTTCGGCGACCACTCGGGCCACAGTTCGGCGAGATGCTCACGACGCGCTGCAACCAATCGATTGTAGATATCACAGCCTTCTTCGGTCAGTGAATAAACGCCACCGGAACGCTCTTCAATCAACGACTTGCTCAACAACTCCATCTTCGCGCTTTCGAGCTTGCTTGTCCCAACCTTGAAGCCCGGTTCGCGTTCGATCTTCACCAGCAGCCAGGCAGCACCGACACTCAGTTCCACCTGGGCGCGTGCCACCACCGCGGCAATGTACTTCCGCAACACATCTCGATCCGCGAGCACGGCGAGTCCGCGCAGCAAATGCGCGCGAGAATCGGTGGTGTCTGTCGGCATCGCATAGGCCTGAGCGATATCGCCGCCGATGTCACCTTCCGTCGCGGCAGCGAGCGTTTCTCTCAACCGTCGCTCAGGAACAAAGAACGAAAACAGAAACCCAACAGATGCGATAACTGATGCAACCAGAAATACCGTCTGCAATGCACTGACAAACGATTCGGGCGTCACTTTTCCGTTGAGCTGTGTTGCCAGCACGGCACCGAGCAAAGCAGTCCCTAGCGATCCGCCGATGAACCGGAAGAGGATCGCGTTCGATGTCGCAACTCCAAGGTCGTGATACTCAACCGCGTTTTGAACCGCAATGATCAGCACCTGCATGACGAAGCCAAGACCAATACCGAGCAGCAACATATAGATCGACGCCGTGAAGATACTTGTCTCCGTCGTCATTCTTGAGATCAGGAACAACGACAGTGTCACCGTCGCCGTACCGATAATCGGAAAGATCTTGTACCGGCCGGTGCGGCTAACAATCTGTCCGGCGAGAATGGACGTCAAAAGCGTGCCGCCCATCAGTGGGACCATCCGCAAACCCGACTCAGTTGGGCTCAAACCTTTAACAATCTGAAGAAACAACGGCAAGTACGTTACGGACCCGAGCAGTGCGAAGCCGATGATCAATCCCACCAACGACGTGACCCAGACGTCTCTGACGCGAAACAAGCGCAACGGCAGTATTGGCTCCTGCGCGCGCTGCTCAACAATGAGGAAAGCCACGAGAGTGACAACGGCCAGCACGATCAAGCTAATCATGAACGGCGATGACCACGCGTAAGTGATTCCACCCAGATCCGTGACCAGCACAACTGCCGCCAGTGAAGCAGCCAACAAAGCAGCGCCGACATAATCGACAGCATGACGCACGTAATTACTTTGCGCCGGCAAAGTCGCCGCCAATACCGCAAGCGCCAGGATTCCGACGGGCAGATTGATGTAAAAGATCCAGCGCCACGTCAGATTCGTCGTGAAGTAACCACCGATCAGCGGCCCCGCAATTGAAGCAACGCCAAACGCAGCGCCAAAGATTCCCTGATACCTGCCGCGATCTCTCGGCGGGATGATGTCGCCAACGACAGCCTGTGTCGTGACGATCAGTCCGCCGCCACCGAACCCCTGAATCGCACGAAACAAGATCAGGTGCGTCATAGTCTGGCTCAGACCACACAATGCAGAACCGATCAAAAAAATGATGATGGCAAACTGAAGCACACGTTTGCGTCCGTAAAGATCGCCGAGCTTGCCGTAGATTGGAGTGACGATAGTTTGCGCGAGTAAATACGCGGTAACTACCCAGGAGATGTGGTCGAGACCGCCGAGCTCACGGACAATCGTCGGCAACGCTGTTGCGACGATCGTAGAGTCGAGCGCCGCCAGGAGCATGACGAGCAGCAGGCCGCCAAAAACAACCAGGATCTTCTCGTGAGAAATGCGTGACGGCAGTTCAGCAGTAGCGATTGCTTGCATCAAACCTGCTCCTCACGCGTGATCTTTGACGTCAGTGACTCCTGACTGCCGCGCACAATTCGCGCAGCAATAGAACGTGCCGCTGGCCTCGATACCGTGGCCGATGATCCGGCAACCGCAGTGATCGCAAACAGGCGCGAGTTTATGGATTGCGCACTCGAAACTGTCGAAGGTGTGGCGCGCTTCTGCCGCTACCACTTCAAAGGAAAGGTGATAATCGTTACCGCATACTTCACACTTGGCCATCGCAGCTTGTCCCCCACAGAGATTACGAACATCGCATCATTCTTAAAAAATCTGTGTAATCTGTGGTTAACCTATTACTTTTTATTGCGGACCAAGTTGATAAATATTGGTATCCGGATGATATATGCGCCAGTCAAACCAGAAATCTTCAAGGACAAAGACCTTCTTCAATTGACGCCCGGCGAGCGGTCCGCCAGTGGCATTGCCTTCGAAGTTCCAAGTGCTGCCTGTTTCGGCATCGATCAGTTGAAACTGCGGGTTCTTGTCGTCTTTCTTCTGAAAGAACTCAAGCCGGCGGCCATCGACAGTTCGTTCAAAGGCACGCACCGAACGCTTGTCGTCTCCCAGTACGATGACGATCGGTACCGTACCAACCATGTCGATGATCGGACTTTGCTTTTGTAGTGTCGCCAGCGGATACGCGACTGACTTACCTTCCAACGCGATGCCCATCACGAGCGTTCGCGGCGCCAGCCGTTTGTCCAGGTCTGTACCTTCAACGACGCGCATTCTTCCCACGCGCGCTTCCCAGTCGGGCTTTTCGTATTCCTCTTGAGCGGCGATCTTCTCATTAGGCCTCAGCACGCGACCGTCCGGTTGTTCACCTTTCCAGATGGCGAATGAAACTTCATCGTGAAAGACACTCTTAAGCTGCTTGCCCTGCAATGGGCCATGAATCGCCTTACCGCTAACTTGTTGCCACCAACTTCCCGTTTCTTCATCACGCATGATGAAGTTCTGATTGTTGATGCCCGCCAGGTGGAAGTGAAGAACGCGCCCGTCAACTGTTGATTCCCACACCAGACCGGTGTGACAGAGCGTTCAATAAGTGGCCACGATCGGCGTATTGCCAACCGTGTCCTCCACCACGTGGTGATAACCCATCAATCTAATCGGATAAGCAACTGATTCGCCGTTGATCGTGACTGCGAGGACGCGATCGTCGGCGTTCACGAAGTTCGCTTCGGCAGCCTTTGCGTATGCAGGGTTCGGCAACGGATTGAACATCCACTCGAAGTGGTTCTGTCGCGCGAGCCAGGTTGCGCCGAATGTCGGCAGCAGGAGAATCACAAGTGCGATACGTCCAAACCAGCGACCACCGATCCACAATCTGACCGTCATCAACACAACGACGAAAAAAGCCAGAATCGTGAGTAACGGCGACGCACGTCGCATGAGATACGAGATCTCAACCGTGCGTGGTGTTTGTGCTTTGAACGGCATAATCAGGAAGACCGGCGTCAACACGATTACCAGCACGACCACGATGAGTAAGAAGAGCATCAGCCAGACGAGCTTGCGTCTCGAGTTGGCCCAGTTTGAAAGTCGACTCAGAAAGTCAGGCATTCACTTGTCTCCAGTTCGCTGCTTTGACTTACGAATCATGGCCACGGCCCACAAGAGACCGACAGCCAGAAACGGGACGAGATAGATGAGTAGATCCCAACGACCATAGCCGGGCGGAGTAGCCTCTACAGTTGCGACCGTTTCAGAATTTCCGAATTGTGCGCTTTGAAGCAGCACGCGCACGCGCCAGATTTCCTGCGCGTCGAATTGCACCTGTGATTTGTACTGCACTCTGCCCTGCACGTTCTCGCGTTCGGCCGGGTAGAAAACTTCAGCCAAACGACCGCTGACCGGTTGCACGCCGATCTGAACATGTAGATCAGGCGGAAGATCGGGGGCATTCACGATGACGAAGAAGAGCGCCGTCCCAACATCCGGATCGGTCCAAACAGAAACGACGTACCGATCGACCTTCTGATCAACAAACAACGGAAACGGCGGCCCCTCATGCGCGCTAACACTCCTCGCAAAGACAATGCAGACGACGCAGATTTCCAGAACCAATCTGTGTAATCTGTGGTTACCGACGTTGGACATCATCCAACTCCAAGGGTCACCGCACGCATTTCCATCGGTTGTGACATTAACCAAAGCGCGCCCGCCGTCATGATCAAGACCACAATGGCCCAGACAACAAAGATCCGTGACGGATGATCAACTTTTTCCGCCGTGGCGATCGAATATCCAACCAACAACGATCCAATTAAACCGAGAAACACAAACCCAAACTCAACAACTTGCACCACATTAGGCGCGAAACCCGGCGTGCCCCAATGCGGCTGCCCCAACACCGCCCATCCCAACTCTGCAAGTGCCGCCTGTGTAACCGGCACCAAGGTGTAAAGCCCCGTCAGAAAATGAAACCCATAATGCGCAAGCCAAATCCCGAATCCGAGTGGCGCGAGCACATACGAGTAACGAACAGCCACGGCAACAATTGGCTTGCGACTCCCACCCCAAACTCGTGTGAGCCACGCCGCCACGCCGATCAGCAGCAAAGGTTCAAGCACCAAAAATAGTCCAAAGACAAAAACCAGTATCGGAAACTCTCGATTAATTCCGAAGCTTTTAGCGAGCCAGTTCTCGAGCGCGTAAACCGGACTTACCATCCCAAACGCATTTAGCAACGCTCCAAACGTAAAGACGATCACGAGCGCCGCGAGATCCGGCCGTTTAGAAAACATTCCCAGACCCGATCGCATCGGATCTGTCGTCAACTCTCCCGCCGGAACACGACTTATTATCCCAACATTGTCGTGTGGACACGCCTGCACACAATCGAGACAAAACGTGCAATCAAGATTCCCGACTTTGCGCGGCTGAAACAACGCCAGTTCACAACCGCGCTGAATCGACACGAGCGGCGCCGTATCTTCACGCACACCACGAATACAATCCTTCGTCGTGCAGTCGTTACAAACCGCCGTCTCGCGTACCGCAACTTCGAGCGGCGATGCAGTTGAAGCAACAAAATTGAACTGTCCGATCGGACAAACAAACTTACAGAACGTCGCGTGTTTGAAAACTGAGTCGATCAATAGCGCACCGGCAAAGTAGGCGACGATGAGCCACGCGGTCCACCAGGGCGACGACCACAGATCGAGCCACTCATACACAAACAGCATCGTCACAAACAACGCGATTGAGAACCATTTGTTACGCAGACTCCGTGGCCAGTTTCGCACCGGACGAAAAAACTTCCGCGCCAGATTGCGGACCAGCATGAAAGGACACGCAAGACAAAAGAAGTTTCCCGCCAGGAGCAGCACAAACACCAGCGCGCCGCGAAAGTGGACCCACGTGTACGTCGTTGCCAGGTTCCGCGGCGCTAACTGCGGACCAAAGAGCCCGTGCAGAATCATCGCAAGGCTAATCAGAAACAGCGGAATCTGAAGTAACGTGCGCGCGTGTTTGTATGTGAGCAACGTCCCGACGATCGGAACACGCAGGAGGTCGAAAGAGTTTCGCGAACTGCTGTTTCTCTCTGGCTGGAACACAGGAATGAACTACTGTTTATTCGGGCAAGACTCCCTTGATTTCAAACTGGCGATCCACCGAGACCTGGCCAGGCAAATTGATATGAACGATGACTACCCAGTCTCCCGCCATCGACATATTCATCGTCCCGATGTAACGCCCTGGTCCCGATTCAACGATTGGCGACGATACCGGCGGCATTCCCGAATGTGACATGTATCCTTCGAGACTGAGTCCGGCTCGAGTTATTGGTTTACCTGAACTGTCTGCCAGTCCGATAGTGATTGTCACTGGGCCAACACGAGGCGGCTGAGGCGACACTTCGTGAGTAAATTTCAGATCAGGCACTGTGTCATTGCGTCGGCACCCATACGCGCCGATGATGCAGAGACACAACGCAATCACGCAATGGCGTTTTACGAACACAGATCAGGCAACAACCGCCGGCAGCGGTTCTCGTTTCAACGCACAAGTACAGGCAGCGGCTTCTTCACCCTTAGGCGGGAACAAGTGATAGTACATACCGATCATCATCGGGATGAAGACAATCGCGTTGTAGAAGAGGTGAAGCTCAGGCCGAAACTTTGGAGCCAGCAACTGAATGAAACTGATCGGCACCGGCGAGCCAAACCAGTAGTGATGCGTTAGCGCCTGCCATTGCAACACGAAGTGTTCGATGTGATGCCAGAACTGAATCACTAAAGCGACGGTCCACCATTTACGAGAGGTGCCGGTAAATCCTTTCCGCAGGGTCCAGATTCCGATCAGCATTACGATCGCGTAACCGTAGTGCAGCAGCTCGGAAGACACGAGCCATGGGAAGAACAAACCGAGAACGCCATTGGATTGCGGCCGTGGCCAGCCGAGGACGTAAATCTGATATGTTTGCGCCAGGTGTTCGGCCCAGTGGGCAAGCACGACTACCATAAACGTGTTCAAGGCCCGTTTATGCCAAACAGTGTTCAGCTTCTCGTAAATGCTGGAATCGGCGGAGCCGACCCGCGCGTGTGCGGCGTGGGCTGACATACTAAACCTCCGTATGAACTTTTCCAGAATGCGGTGATTACAGGTCGGGTAATCTTAAGACGCTAGGCACAATTAGTAAATACGAAATCGATCTGTCAATCTATAGTTGGAGAACGGCTTCAAACCTTCGACTGAGGACCCATGCCCTCAAATTATCACGACATCTACAATCGCTGGCTCGCCGATCCGGAACAGTTCTGGGCCGAGGCCGCCGAGGCGGTTCAGTGGTACAAGAAGTGGGACCGAGTGCTCGACGATTCACGCGCGCCTTTTTATCGCTGGTTTAGCGGCGGGCAATTGAACACCTGTTACAACGCCCTCGACGTGCACTGCGAAACTGGACGCGCCGATCAAACTGCCCTCATCTACGACAGTCCTGTCACCGGCACGATCAAGACGTTCACTTATCGAGAGTTGCTGAATGAAGTGTCGCGTTTCGCAGGTGTGTTGCACAGCAGAGGCGTCGCGAAAGGTGAACGCGTCATCATCTACATGCCGATGGTGCCGGAGACATTGATTGCGATGCTTGCCTGCGCGCGCATCGGCGCCATCCACAGCGTCGTCTTCGGTGGCTTCTCTTCTCCCGAACTCGCCAAACGCATCAACGACGCCCGTCCTCGTCTCGTTGTTTCAGCGTCCTGCGGCATCGAAGTTAATCGCGTCATACCGTACAAACCACTTTTGGACCAGGCGATCGAAATTGCATCGTGGAAACCTCAGTCGTGCATTATCCTGCAGCGTCCGCAGGAACTAGCGCCGATGGTTGCGGATCGTGATCTCGATTGGGAAGAACTGATGGCGAGTGCGGAAGCAGTTGATTGCGTTCCTGTGCTCGCGACTGATCCACTCTATATCCTTTACACCTCAGGTACGACAGGCGTGCCGAAAGGCGTTGTGCGTGACAACGGCGGGCATCTCGTCGCGCTCAAGTGGAGCTTGCGAAATATCTACGCAACCGAACCGGGTGAAGTATTCTGGGCATCGTCTGATCTCGGCTGGGCCGTGGGACACTCTTACATCCTGTATGGCCCACTCGCGAACGGCAACACGACTATTCTTTACGAAGGCAAACCAGTGGGCACTCCAGACGCCGGCGCGTTCTGGCGCGTGATTTCACAGCACAAAGTCGAGACGATGTTTGTAGCCCCGACGGCGATTCGCGCCATCAAGCGTGAAGATCCTCGCGGCGAACGAATCATAGGACACAACCTCAAACACTTTCGCACGCTCTTTGTCGCCGGTGAACGCTGCGATCCGGACACGCTTGAATGGGCCGGCAAACATCTCGGCGTTCCCGTGATCGATCACTGGTGGCAGACCGAGACTGGCTGGCCTGTCGGCGCGAATATGGCCGGACCAAACATGCTGCGTATCAAACCGGGTTCGTGTGGAGTGCAAGTTCCGGGGTATGACGTGCGGGTCGTTGACGACGAACGCAGAGAAGTCTCAGCCAACACGAACGGAAATGTCGTCATCAAACTTCCACTGCCGCCGGGCTGTCTCTTAACTCTCTGGAACAACGACGCCGGCTGCCACGACTCTTACTTCGCTTCGTATCCGGGCTATTACAAGACCGGCGATGCCGGCTTCAAAGACGACGATGGCTATCTCTGGATCATGGGACGGACCGACGACATCATCAATGTTGCCGGACATCGTCTCTCAACGGGAGGAATGGAAGAAGTCATCGCCGCGCATCCCGATGTGGCAGAGTGTGCAGTGATTGGAAAAGCCGATCCGGTCAAAGGCGAAGTTCCATTGGGCCTCGTCGTTCTCAAAGCCGGCACGGCTCGAACTGAAGCAGAGATTGTCAGAGAGTTGATTGCGATGGTGCGTGAACGGATCGGCCCAGTCGCGTCTTTTAAAACAGCGCGCGTCGTCAGTCGTTTACCTAAGACGCGTTCAGGAAAAATCGTGCGCGGCACAATCAAGAAAATCGCGGATGGTGTTGACTACGTCATTCCCGCAACCATCGAAGACGCAACCGTACTGGACGAAATCAAAATTGTCTTAACCTGACTCTCCCTTTTGGTGCCTTTTACGGCTAAAATCTCTCAGTATTGAGGTCAAACATGACTAGAACCATCGCCCCCGTAATCCTCCTTGTCTTGCTTTGTGTGAGTGCAGCACTCGCCCAGGATCTGAAACCACCAAAGCTGACTCCCGGCCCAACCACTGATAATCAGAAGCGTTTGATCAATGAAGGTATCGCACTTCATGACCGCGGCGACTTCGACGCTGCGATCGCCAAATACGAAGAGGTGTTGAAAGAAAATCCGGACAATGATTGGGCTCTTTACGAGATGGCCTACTCATACCAGATGAAGAAAGACTATCGAAAGAGTCTCGAGGCTGCTTTCAAAGGAGCACAATACAAATCGGATCGACTCTCGCTGTTCTATGTGCTCATCGGAAACGACTTCGACGAGATGGGCGAAGCAAAGAAATCGGTTGAGGTTTACGAAAAAGGTATCAAGATTGAACCCAACAATCACCTTCTCTACTACAACCTCGCGATCACATATTCCGGACTCAATAAAGTCGACGAATCAAAGAAGAACCTCAAGAAAGCCCTTTTCCTGAACCCCAACCATGCGAGCAGTCACGCCGCGCTGGCCACACTGTTTGCCAGATCGCACTACAAGATTCCCGCGTTGTTCGCAGTGATGAGGTTTCTGGTTATCGAACCAAGATCCGCCCGCACGGCACCCGCATACAAGTTATTTACAGATACGCTCACGGGCGGCGCGAGCGCGGGAAAGAATCCGAAAGAGATAAATATCTTCGTCGACATGGGCGGGAATAAAGACGAAGGCGACTTTGGCTCACTCGACCTGGTGTTAGGTCTTACGAGTGCGATGGGTTTGACCGAGGAAAAAAAGAAGCTGACAGAGGCAGAGCGTTTGATAGATCGACTGAATTCTTTCCTTGCCATTGTTTCGGAGGGTGATCCGAAAGGAGACAGAGCGAAGTTTACCTGGCGCTACTACATTCCTTATTTCATCGAACTGAAAAAAAAGAATTACGTTGAGCCATTCGCCTACTACATTAGCCAGTCCTCCAAACTCGAAGGCGTCTCCGAATGGTTGGCGGCTAACGAAAGTCGAGTGAATGAGTTCGTCAGTTGGTCAAAGAGTTACCCGTGGCCAAGAGAATGATCGGAGTGGGTTTTTGCATCAAAAGTTAGGATCGTACTTGGAAGGGGTCAGTACAGGGAGCGGTAGCGACCTGGTCGGCGATCAGCGTGC
>DASWUM010000012.1:197500-264696 GCA_036401595.1 Pyrinomonadaceae bacterium | reverse complement strand
AACCACAAAAGGCACAAAAAAGAATCTACGGATCTTATGTGCCTTTTGTGGTTTATGTGCCTTTTGTGGCCCTTTTTGTGGCTAGTTTCGTTTGTCGATTGGGATGTAGTCGCGCGTTCGGTGGCCGAGGTAGATCTGGCGGGGGCGCGCGATTTTTTGATCTCCGTCTTCCAGGAGTTCGACCCACTGAGCCAGCCAGCCTGAGGTTCGCGGGATGGCGAACATCACCGGAAACATGTCGACCGGGAAACGCATCGCCTGGTAGATGATCCCGGAATAGAAATCGACGTTCGGATAGAGTCGACGCTTCACGAAGTATTCGTCTTCGAGCGCGATCCGTTCGAGCTCGAGTGCGATGTCGAGCAGCGGATCTTTACCGGTCACTTCAAACACTTCGTACGCAACCTTCTTGATGATGCGAGCGCGTGGGTCGTAGTTCTTGTAAACACGATGGCCGAATCCCATCAGACGAAACTCACCGGCTTTGACGCGCTTGATGTAATCCGTCACGTTCGACACCGACCCAATCTCCTTCAACATCCGCAACACCATCTCGTTTGCACCGCCGTGCAACGGTCCATATAACGCCGCCGCCGCGCCGGCAAGCGACGAGAACGGATCGGTGTGGGCGCTGCCGATACTGCGCATCGCATTCGTGCTGCAATTCTGCTCGTGATCGGCGTGAAGTATGTAGAGCACCGTGAGTGCTCGTTCGAGCACCGGATTCGGTTTGTACTTCAACTCCGTGGTCTTGAACATCATGTTGAGGAAGTTGCCCTCGTAACTCAGATCGTTGTCGGGATACGAATACTGCATGCCGATGCGATGGCGGAAAGCAAACGCTGCGATCGTGGGCACCTTGGCGATCAATCGATAGATCTGTTTCCAACGACACTCGACGTTGAAGATATCTTTCGCGTCCGGATAGAAAGTTGAAAGCGCTCCGAGAGTTGCTTCAAACATGCCCATCGGGTGAGCGTTGTAATGAAAGCCGTCCATCACCTTCTTGATGTTTTCGTTGATGAAGGTGTGGTAAGTGATGTTCCTGGTCCACTCCGCGAGCTGCGACGTCGAGGGCAATTCACCGTAGAGCAGCAGATACGCAACTTCGAGGTACGTGCTCTTCTCCGCCAGTTGATCGATCGGATAACCGCGATATTCGAGAATGCCCTTGTCGCCGTCGATGAAGGTGATGCGGCTCTTGCACGAGGCCGTGTTCATGAACGCCGGATCGTAAGTCATCAGCCCGAAGTCGTCGTCAGCGACTTTGATCTGACGGAGATCCATGGCCTTGATCGTGCCATCCTGGATTGGTAACTCGTACTGCTTGCCGGTGCGGTTGTCGGTAATGGTCAGGCTATCTTTACTCATGGTAGGGAGATTTTGCCACAGATGAACACGGATAACACTGATCGGATTTTCCGATCCGCGTTATCCGTGTTCATCTGTGCTTAGTTTCAGTTGTTATTCTTACGCGCTGCTTTAATCTCAGCCTCAGCCTGTTTCCGAGCTGCTTTGGACTCGTCGCTGTTTAAACCGAGATCCTGCAACGTCTGTCCCAGGCTTCTGCCCGAAGCCAGACCGTTGAGAATCGCATCGCGCGTGATGCCTGGAAAACGTCGATTGAGGTTTTGGCCCAGGCGCGTGGCCGAAACGTAGTTCCCAAAACTCAGATCGGGATTGGTTGCGAGCGCCGCCTGGTAACCGTCTCGCAGATTGTTGGCGTTTGTGTGTAGCGCGTTTGGAAGGCCGGGATGATCGCGCAAGTCGTCGTCTGCGTGTCGCAGGTTGGAGCTCGCACGTCGTGCACGATCGAGTCCGTCATCGGAGCGACCGTTTGATTTGTTCGATGCGTTACTCAGACCATCGTCGGAACGACCACCAGAGCGACTCGAAGCGTTCCCCAGACCACGGTCAACACCAACGCCAGACGGTGGACCACCACCGCTGCCGCGTCCGCCACCATTACCACCGCCGCGACCTCGGCCTTGAGCAAAAGCTCCCGTGGCGAGTGTCAAAACCAGTACAGTTAGAACGATTAGCTTACTCATGTTAAGTCCCCTCATCATCTAAATCCTGCCCCCTTCCAAATCTACTACTATCGGGGAACCGAGAGGTGACTAATGACTAATCACAACACTACCGCAATGAACACTTCATCTGAGTTACTTGACCCCGAGTAACTCAATCTCAAACTCGAGATTCGCGTTGGGAGGGATCGTGGGTGCTTTTCCCGCTGGACCATAACCGAGCTTACTCGGTACCCAGATTTTACGTTTGCCACCAACTTTCATCGTCTGCAACGCCTCGTTCCATCCCTCGATCACACCGCCGAGCCTGAACTCCGCAGGACTTCCCGTATTGTAAGAGTTATTAAACTCCTTGCCATTCTCGAAACGGCCGATGTAATGGACTCTGACCGTCTGGCCCATCTTAGGACTCGGTCCGTCGCCGACTTTGAGATCCTGAATCTTCAAGCCCGAGGGAGTGGTCACGTCCCAAACAGTTTGTGTCTTGGTGTTGCGCGTGAGGACATACACGACACCGCCAACAGCGATGATAGCAACGAGAATCAGAACGCCGATCCTGGCATTCCGGCTTCCGGGAATATGTGGCGCATTCGGTGCGGGGTTCGAATGAGCTACTCGAGGTCTTTTTCTAGCTACGTTTTTCTTTCTTTGTCGACTTTCTGGCACGACGGGGAACCTACTTTCTAATGATGATTAGTGGGAGAAACGGTTATACAGTATTCTTCCGCGCATGCCAATTGTCGCCGTAATTCCCCAGCCAAATACGCCGGTCGAAGTTCGCGAGGTCGCTGAACCGGAGCTCGAGCCCAACTCTGCGTTACTCGAAGTCGAGCTGTCGGAGGTGTGCGGCACTGACGTCTATCTGCAACAGGGTCGACTTGCAGGCGTTCCCTATCCACTCGTTCCGGGTCACGTTTCAACGGGCCGTTTGCAGAAGATTCGTGGTGAGTTGTTGGATATTCAGGGACGGCGTTTCAACGAAGGCGATCGCGTGACGTTTCTCGACGTTCATCGCACCTGCAATGCGTGTTGGTATTGTCTCGTCGCGAAAGCCGGCACGCGCTGCCCGCATCGAAAAGTTTACGGCATCACTTATGGACTCGACGATGGACTCTGCGGCGGCTGGGCCAGTCACATTTACATCAAACCGCAAACTCGTTGCATCCGTCTCGACGCTGACCCGCAGACATTCATGGCCGGCGGCTGCGCGCTGCCAACTTCGCTTCATGCAGTCGAACGCGGAGACATCAAGATCGGCGACACGGTGCTGGTGCTGGGTTCCGGACCGGTCGGTATTAACTCAGTTGTGCTGGCGCTGATGCGAGGTGCATTTCGCGTGTTGTGTATCGGCGCGCCGCAGATGCGACTTGATGCGGCAGTCGAAGCCGGCGCGTCAGACACGCTCAACATCGAGACCACGAGCGAGAGTCAACGATTGGAGTGGGTTTTGGAAAACACTGACCGGCGCGGTGCGGATGTGACGATTGAAGCGACCGGCGCTCCCATCGCTGTTGCGCAGGCGATGCGTTTCACACGCGATGCGGGCACTGTGGTCGTTGTCGGACAGTACACCGATCACGGCGAAACATCATTCAACCCTCATCTCGATCTCAACAAGAAACACCTGGACGTGCGCGGCTGCTGGGGCTCGGAGTTTTCTCACTTTTATCGCGCAGCTCAGATCACGGCACAACGACCGGAAGCATGGACACGGATGAAGTTGATGTCGTACGGATTGGAACAAGCAAACGAAGCGCTCGCAGATGTCTCCGAGGGACGTGTGATCAAAGCCTTAATCCGTCCGTGATCCGCGGCCACGACCGCCACGTCGTCCGCGCTCGTCGCGCAGCTTTTGAAATTGCTGCCATTGCTCCGGAGTCAGAACAGTTTGCAATCGACCATCTGCCTGACGCCGAATCTCGTCCATGCGCGGTTCTGTCTCACGCCGCACGGATTGTAACTGCTCGCGCGTGTCGCTGAAGATTTCCTGCACCTTTGTTTTCTGATCGGCAGACAGCTTCAGGCGATCGGATAACTCGTCGAAACGGTTTCCCTGCCCGCCGCCGCGCAACACGCCTCGATACACATTAAGTGCCAGTATCCCTGCGGTGAAGCCGAGCACGAAGATGATTACCGCTGCAACGCGTACTTGCCATCGATTTTTTGTGACGTTATCCATGATTACCTCGCATCGTCGTCATCTTCGTAGATCGTGCTGAGCACCTGCTCGTAAGTCATCTGATCGTCGGCACTCTGACCCATGATCACCGATTCAGCCGAGTAAGCCGAAAGCGATTGATCGTCCGGCGTCGCTTCCGGCAACGCAAAACTCAGCGCTCCAAGCGCTACAGTCGCAAGCGCCATCGAAGAGACCAGCACTTTCGCCGAGTTCCACAAACGGAAAATTGCCGGCACGCTCTCGACTTCCCGCTGCTCCCTGATCGCTGCCATCACTCGCGTCTGAAAGAACGGCGACGGCTCAATTGCTGTTTGCGCGCGACTCTTCAAAACCACAGCCGACATTCGAGCGGCTTCGTAAGCACTGCGACACGGCCCACACTCGAGCGCATGTGCCCGCACTTCGTTAAGCTCGCTCTCGGAAAGTGCCGCCATCGAAGCATTGTCCAAAATCTCAGTGATGTGCCTGTCTTTCATTTTAATCACCCGTTCAATCGGCTGCTGAATTCAATTGCTTGCTTTTTCGTCCCAACAACTTTTCCATCGCCTCACGAACTTTCTTGCGTGCACGAAACGCTCTTACCTTAACCTTCGACTCTGACCACCCCGTCGCCTCAGCCACTTCCTTGATCGACGCGTCTTCACCATCGATCATCAACAGCGCCTGCTGATCCTCCGGCGACAAAACCGACAGCAACCGATCGGCTAAATCCGTTGCCACCAAACTGCTCTCGACTGACGATCGTCCGCCGTCGCCCACGGAGTGCTGGTCCAACCAGCTCTGCTCGTCGTCGGTGAGATCGGAAACGGTAGACTCCGGTCGTCGCTTCGAACTTCTCACCATATTCAAACAAGTGTTCGTCGCGATTCGCGTCAACCAACCTTCCAGCGACCCACGACCTTCAAAACTTCCGAGCTGCGTGTAAGCTTTCAAAAAAACTTCCTGCGCTGCTTCTTCAACCAAACTTCTCTGCCGGAAGAACCGGCTCGCTACACTAAACACGCGCGGGCTGTAACGTCTCACTATCTCCGCAAAGGCAGACTCGTCTCCGTCCTGCGCTTGTCGCGCCAGGTCGAGATCCAAGGCTTGTTCCAGCCCACTCGCCAGTTGCGGCCCTCATCGGTTTTACGGATGGCGGATTCTTCAGATTGGAATCCGCCACACCGTGGGGAAACGCTTACTGATTGTTGTCGTTCTTGCGCATTCCACGTCTTTCTTTGAACTGCGCTTTCGACTGTTCCAACTGGGCTTTTTGCTCAGTCGTCAAAACGGAAAGTGTTTCCTGATGTAGCTTAACTCGCTCGCCCATCAGTTTTGCTTCAAGGCTCGCCATTTCCGTTAATTTCTGAGTAGCCAGTGCTTCGTTGAACGTACCGCCTTCGCTCGCCTGACGCAACTCCTGTCGCTTGGCATGAAGCTGTTCGCGCAGGGGCTTGTTTCTTTCAGCGAAGCTTTCGTGGATCTGCTTCATCTTGGCTTTCTGGTCCTCAGTTAGATTGAGCTGTTTGAAGAATCCGCCTCGGCGCATTCCACCCCAGCCACGTCCACCATGTTTGCCTTCTCGACCACCATGGCGCTCCATCCGTTGGCCCTGTTGCGCACCCTGATCGGTTGTAACCGTCTGCGCAACTGCAATCGAGCCAGCTAAAGCAATTGCCGAGATAGAGGCTATTGCCAATTTCTTAAACCTTCCGTTGTTCATCTCTAATTCCTAACTCCTATGTTGTTAATTCCAGGGGAGTGTTCCGACCAGTAAGACACCTCGGGGTCGAAGACGGTTACAGCCACGGATTACACGGATTTGCCACGATCGATGGGGTGAGGCTTTTTGTAACCAATGGACGATAGTGCGTGTCTGACGACATGTGCATCGTAATTGCAGGTAGCAATTGAAAACTGGCATTAACAGAGGAATCAATGTCGACTCAAACAATAAAACAACCACTGGTGGGCGGAATCAGTACAGCCAGAAATCTTGGCTGGCTTAAACAAGTTTGGGCCAAGTTGCTACTTGGCAAGAAAAAACTATTGATCGGCGGCGGCTTCATGGCGGCAGTCATGCTGGCCGGGTTTTATTTTTGGGGCGACAGCTCGAGCACGCCGCAGTACATGACGGCCCGTGTGGAAAGAGGCAATCTCCGCAACACCGTTACCGCCACCGGTGCACTTCAAGCCGTGACGACGGTGCAGGTCGGCAGCCAGGCTTCGGGCACGATTTCCGCGCTTTACGCTGACTTCAATTCAACAGTGAAGAAGGGCCAGGTCGTCGCTCAGCTCGATCCGTCAACGGCGAAGGCCCAGGTGGATCAGGCACGCGCAAACCTTGAAAACGCTCGCGCGGGACTCGTGCAGGCACGAGCCGCCGTGGTGAATTCGCGTGCTGGTGTCAGCGATGCGCAGGCAAGAAATCTCGCCGCGAAATCGACAGTTCAAAACAACGCGGCCGGCGTTTCGGCTGCTGAAGCGAACGTCGCCGTGCTTAAGGCACAACAGGACGACGCGATGAGCTTGTTGAAGCAGCAGGAGTCTCTACTTAAAGCAGGCGTGATTGCACAGCGCGATTACGACATTGCGCAGACGGCTTATAGGACGGCAGAAGCTCGTTACAACCAAGCCGTGGCACAGTTGAACCAGGCGAAACTTACCGAGCAGTCGGCATCAAGCGCCGGCATCGCGCAATCGCAGGCGACGGTCGAGCAGTCACAGGCCGGGGTGGCTCAGGCTCAGGCCCAAGTGCAACAGGCGGCAGCGCAAGTTCAGCAGGCACAGGCAGCGTTGAGTTTGGCTGAAGTTAATCTCAGTCACACGACGATCACTTCGCCAATCGATGGCGTCGTGGTTTCGCGTGACGTGAACGTGGGCCAGACGGTAGCCGCGAGTTTGTCGGCGCCAACGCTGTTCACGATTGCAAACGACCTGACGCAGATGCAGGTGATTGCGAATATTGACCAGGCCGATATTGGTCTGGTGGAGCAAGCGAAATCAGTGAAGTTTAATGTCGATGCGTTTCCGGGTAAGGAGTTTGACGGCAAGATCGAACAGATGCGTCTCAATCCGGTGAACGTGCAGAACGTTGTTACTTACAACGTCGTGATTGATGTTGCGAATCCGGAGCAGACATTGAAGCCGGGAATGACTGCCAATTTGACGATCACGATTGACGAGCGCAACAACGTGTTGAAGGTTCCAAACGCAGCGCTTCGGTTTACGCCGCAGGATGCGAACCGGCAGCGTTCAGGTGGAAATGCTGGTGGTGGTCAGGGCCAGGGCCAACAAGGTCAGGGTCAGGGTCGTAGACGCCAGCAGGGCGACAATGCTGCGGCAGGAGATAGTAGTCAGGTCCAGTTTGCGCCGGCGTCAGCTCCAGTGCTTCCGGGTCAGTTGCGCGTGGTTTGGGTGCTCGGACAGGACGGCAGTGTGCAGCGCCGCAGAATCACCACGGGTTTGAGTGATGGCACAGCGACTGAAGTTGTCGACGGCGACCTGAAGGAAGGCGACATGGTGATCACTGGACAGCAGATCGCCGGCGCGAGCCGAACGTCGTCGACGCAATCGACACCGCCAGGATTTGGCGGCGCACCGCGCGGCGCTGGTGGCGGCGGTGGTGGTCCACGACGGTAATAGGTCTTATTTCCGATTTCGAGGAGCAAAGATGTCTACCACGTTTGCAGTTGAGCCACAGGAATTACAACCGGGAGTCGCACTTGCGACTCCGGTTCCTGAAGCTCGTCCAGTGATCCAGTTGGATCACATTCATAAGACCTACACGATGGGCGATGTTGAAGTTCACGCGCTCCGTGGCGTTTCGTTGACGATCAATGAAGGAGAATTTGTCGCGATTATGGGTGCTTCGGGATCAGGAAAATCGACCACGATGAATATTATCGGTTGTCTGGACCGTCCGACGCGCGGCACGTACATCCTCGACGGCGAAGACGTTTCCGAGATGTCGAAAGACGAGCGGGCCGACATTCGCTGCAAAAAGATTGGATTTGTATTTCAGGGTTTCAACCTGCTTTCGAGAACTTCGGCGCTCGAGAATGTCGAGCTGCCGATGCTTTATCTGGGTGTTGACTCGGCGACACGTCACGAGCGAGCGCTTGAGGCATTGGCGGCGGTTGGTCTCGCCGGACGCGAGCAGAATCATCCGAACCAGTTGTCGGGCGGACAACAACAGCGTGTCGCAGTTGCCCGATCGCTCGTGAATCATCCGGCGTTAATTCTGGCTGACGAGCCTACGGGTAATTTGGATTCGCGCACTTCAGTTGAAGTGATGGAGATCTTTCAACGCTTGAATCGTGAGCGCGGCATCACGCTCGTGCTCGTCACACACGAGCCGGACATCGCTGAGTACGCGGACCGCGTGATTGTGTTTAAGGATGGAAAGATTAAGTCAGACCATCGCGTTGAGCGTTCCCGCAATGCAGCGGAAGAGTTGAAAAACCTTCCGATTATTGAGGACGACGACGAGGACGAGTAACCCCGGATTAGACGGATAGATACGGATTATGAACCTACTGATGATCATTCGCGTCGCCTTTCGTGCTCTTGTTCGAAACAAGATGCGCGCGGCTTTGACGATGCTCGGCATCATCATCGGCGTTTCGGCGGTGATTGCGATGGTGAGTATCGGCCAGGGCGCATCGGCGTCCGTGCAGGCGCAGATCGAGAGCATCGGCACCAACCTGCTCTTCGTGAGTGCCGGTGCTCAGAACGTCGGCGGCGTGCGTAGTGGCACCCAGGACACCGGTAACCAAAACCTGACGGTTGACGATCTCGACGCGATCAAACGGGAAGTTCCAAGCGTTTCCATGGTGACACCGTCCGTCAACGCGAGATCGCAATTCGTCGCCGGCAACATGAACTGGAACACCAACGTCACAGGTGTTAGCGAACAATATCCCGAGATTCGTAAGTGGCCCGTCACCAATGGCTCATTCTTTACTGACGCAGACATACGTACTGCCGCTCGCGTGATCGTGATCGGGCAAACGCTTGCGGACAATCTTTATCCCGGCACCGATCCGATCGGACAGGACCTTCGCGTCATGAACCTGCCGTTTCGAGTTGTCGGCGTGATGGCTGCTAAAGGACAGGATCAGCAGGGTCGCGACCAGGACGACGTCGCCTTTGCGCCGTTCACTACCGTGCAGAAGAAACTCCTGGGTCGAGATCGCATTCAGATCGCTTACGTTTCGGCGATCTCTCAGGACGCCACTTACACTGCACAGTCGCAAATCACTGAGTTGCTGCGTCAACGTCACAAACTGAGTGCGAACGAACCAAGTGACTTCACCGTTCGTAACATGACTGACGTTGCCGAGGCTGCGAATGAGACCAGCAAGACGATGACGATCCTGCTGGCGTGTATTGCGGGTGTGTCGCTGCTCGTCGGCGGTATCGGCATTATGAACATCATGCTGGTGTCGGTCACTGAACGCACGCGTGAGATTGGCATTCGGATGGCGATTGGCGCGCGTTCATCTGCCGTTCGGAGTCAGTTCCTGATCGAGTCGATCGTGCTGAGTCTGACTGGTGGCGCGATCGGAATCGTACTGGGCGTTGTGCTCTCGCTGGCCATTCCGAAATTTCTGGGTTGGCCCACGCTGGTTTCGACGATGGCGATCGTCGGCTCAGTTCTCTTCTCTGCCGCGGTTGGAATCTTCTTCGGCTACTATCCGGCGCGCAAAGCTGCGTCGCTGGATCCCATCGAAGCGCTTCGTTACGAGTAAAATCCGCGTTCATCCGTGTTAACATGCGGCCATGCGCCAACGAACGCTGCCTGCTTTTATCCTGATATGGATACTTCTGTTCAGCTCCGTCGGTAGTGCTCAACGACGGCCTCAACCAACAGTTCCGAAACGACCGAAACTGGTGCTGCTCATCGTAGTGGACCAGTTTCGCTACGACTACCTCGAGCGCTTCGGAGATCTGTTTGGCCCGGACGGTTTCCGACGATTGCTGCGCGACGGCGCATCGTGGACGCAGTCAAACTACGATCACATGCCGACCTACACCGCGCCCGGTCACGGCACGATGATGACCGGCGCTTATCCGGCTGAGTCAGGCATCATCGGTAATGAATGGTTGGATCGCGCCAGCGGCAAACGCATCACGAGTGTGACTGATGAATCAGTGAAACTTCTCGGCGGCCTTCCGGGTGATCCAGCGTCGAGTCCTTCGCGGCTGATGGCTTCGACAGTCGGCGACGAACTGCGTCTCGTGACGAACGATCGCGCGAAAGTGATCGGCATCTCAGTTAAGGATCGTTCTGCAATTCTTCCCGCCGGTCGCCATGCAAATGCGGCTTACTGGTTTAGTTGGACCTCGGGCACGATGGTCTCCTCGACTTATTACTTCAACCAGTTGCCCGCGTGGGTCACGGCGTTCAACGCCGCCAAGCCGGCCGACAAATACTTCGGCGCAAAGTG
The DNA here is from genome assembly GCA_036401595.1 of Pyrinomonadaceae bacterium. Classification (GTDB taxonomy): domain Bacteria; phylum Acidobacteriota; class Blastocatellia; order Pyrinomonadales; family Pyrinomonadaceae; genus PSRF01. The sequence continues at coordinate 254,056 of DASWUM010000012.1, read as the reverse complement.
GGAACGGCTGCTGCCGGAGAGTGAATACATCAAACGCGCCGGCCTGGATAATCCGAGTTGGGAAAATGTTCCGAGTAGCTGGAACGACACAAATTCTTTTCCGCACACGATTACCGGCGGCGCGACATCACCAAATCGAAGCTTCTACACCGCGCTAGATTACTCGCCATACACAAACGACATTCTGGTTTCGTTTGCACAACAGGCGATCGTCAACGAGCAACTGGGCCAGGACGACGATACAGACGTGCTGACAGTCAGCTTCTCGGCGAACGACTACGTGGGCCATCGCTTTGGTCCATACAGCCAGGAAGTGATGGATGTCACGCTGCGCACCGATCGCAACATCGCGACGTTGCTCGATTTCGTTGACGCACGCGTGGGACTCGCCAACACTCTCGTCGCTCTGACGGCCGATCACGGCGTTTCGCCGATTCCAGAACACGCGGCGGCAATGGGTTTGGGTGGTGGCCGCATACCGTTCGCAGACGTGATGGGAAAGATTCAGGCGGCGATCAGTGCGCGTTACAACCCGCAGAAAAAATCACCCGATCCGACTGCCGATTATCTCCTGCGGTTTCCCGAAGCAAACACGTGGCGCGAATGGTTCATCAACAACAATATTTATTTCAATTACGACGCGTTGCGGCGTGACGGTGTGAATATCGAAGAGTTTTCCAACGTGGTGGTAGCGGCTGCGTTGACCGTTCCGGGCATTGCGCGCGCCTTTTCCCGGGTGCAACTGTTGCGTGGTGCGACGTCAATTACTGATCCCATCGAGCGGCGGGCGTTGCATGGGTTTTACCCGTCGCGCAGCGGTGATGTAGTGATGGTGGCCGAGCCGTACAAATACATCGCTGAGACGATTAACGCCACTCACGGCTCGCCGTATTCGTACGACACGAACGTGCCGACAATCATCATGGGCGCCGGGGTAAATCCGGGCCGCTACCTCGAACCCGCGGCGCCGAACGACATCGCCCCAACGCTTTCCGCGTTACTTCGCATCACCGCGCCGAGTAATTCGACAGGTCGTGTGCTAATCGAAGCACTGCGGAAATAATCCACAGATTACGCAGATAATCTGTGTAATCTGTGGATACTAACGACTGTAATTGAGCGCGTAGTCCGGCACTTCAATCCCGTCCGGCAACCGCGGATCGTTGATCGGCTCACCCGCGACTAATTTCAACGGCACCACACCCGCCCAAACACTCATCGCATAATCTTCTTCATCATCAATCGGCGGACCCGTCCGAACTTTTGCCGACGCTTCAACCAGCGGCAACCGCAGCACTGTCGTTGCTCTCAACTCCAACTCAGTTGGCTCACGCACGTCGGCCCATCGTCCACGAATGATCTGTTCCGACAGCGCCAGGAGCGCCGTATTCTTCTCTTCGCGATCTTCAACGAGCGTCGCGCGTCCAAAGATCACCACCGATCGGTAATTCATCGAGTGGTGAAACGCCGATCGCGCCAGCACAAGCCCGTCGATAATCGTCACCGTCACACACGCATCAACACCGTCAGCGAGGGTTCGCAACATCCGGCTTGCCTGCGATCCATGAATGTAGAGGGTATCGCCGGCACGAGCATAACCCGTAGGTATCACGAAAGGCTGACCTTGCGGCGCGAAGCCGACATGGCAAATAAATCCTTCATCCAAAATCCCGTAGACAGTCTCGCGGTCGAAGTGTCCGCGTTTCGGTAATCGCTTTAGTTTCGTGCGCTCGGTTTGCGTAAATGTCATGTTATAAATATGCCACAGATCAGTATTATCCGCGTTAGTCTTTGGCCTAAGGAGAAAACATGCGCTTCCCATTACCTCTGCTCGTGATCTGTCTGCTCGCGTCCAGCGCCTTTGCGCAAAACGGCAACGCGCCGAAGTCGGCTTTTGAAGAAGCATTTGGGCGGCTTGAATATCGCAGTATTGGCCCAGCGATCATGGGCGGCCGCATCGCCGACGTTGAAGGCGTTCCCGGCGATGCGAATGTGGTCTATGTCGCGAGTGCGTCGGGTGGATTATGGAAGACGACGAACGCCGGAGTGACATGGAAGCCAATCTTCGAGCGCCAGGGAACATTCTCAATCGGCGACATCGCACTCGCGCCCAGCAATCCTGATGTGGTCTGGGTCGGCACCGGCGAGTCAAACGTACGCAACAGCGTTTCGTTCGGCGACGGTGTTTACAAGTCGACTGACGGCGGCAAGACCTGGCAGCACATGGGTCTCAAAGACACCGAGCACATCTCCGCCATCGCTATCAATCCGCAAAACCCTGACATCGTTTATATCGGCGCCCTCGGACATGCTTTTGGTCCGAACGACGAGCGCGGCGTCTTTATGACTACGGACGGCGGTAAGACCTGGACCAAGACTCTCTACATCGACAATCAACATGGCGTCGCAGATCTCGAGATCGATTCAACAAACCCAAACATTCTCTACGCCGGCATGTGGAGTTTTGAGCGCAAGCCCTGGACTCATCACAGCGGCAGCGAGAAAGGCGGCGTTTACAAGTCGATTGACGGTGGACGCACCTGGAACAAGCTCACGAACGGATTGCCGAAACTGATGGGGCGTATCGGCGTTCGCGTCGCGCCGAGTAATCCCAACGTCGTCTACGTGATCGTGGAAAGCAAGGACGGAACACTCTATCGCTCGGACGATCGCGGTGAAAACTTCAAACTGGTCACAAAGAACACTGACATCGTGTCGCGCGGTTTCTACTACACACGCGTGCGCGTCGATCCGACCAACGAGAACCACATCTTCGCCGTTGCTTCGACGTTGTACACTTCAGTCGACGGCGGCAAGACGTTTCGATCGATTACCGGACGAACACACATCGACTATCACGCACTGTGGCTCGATCCGAAGAACCCGAAACGAATGTGGCACGGACAGGACGGCGGCGTCGCTGTCACTTACGATGGTGGTGAAACGTGGGAAGCGGTCTACAACATTCCCCTCGGCCAGTTCTATCAGATTCACGCCGACAATAGTCAGCCGTTCTACAACGTAATGGGCGGCTTGCAGGACAACGGTTCGTGGACTGGTCCAAGCCGCACGCGCGAACCAGCAGGGGTTATGAATGACGACTGGCGCATGGTGAGTTTTGGCGACGGCTTCTACGTTATCAATCATCCGGATAATCCCGATCAATATCTGTCGGAATCTCAGGGTGCCAACATTGTCGCAACCGATATGGTCACGCGCGAGCAGCAGCTTGTTAATCCGTGGGGACGCGGTAGCGGTGGCGGTCCTGCCGAAGGACAGAAGTATCGTTTCAACTGGAACTCGCCGATCGTTTTCTCTCCTAACGAGAAGACTACCGTTTATCTCGCGGGCAACGTCGTCTTCAAGTCTCCCGACTTCGGCAAGACGTGGGAACAGATCAGTCCTGACCTGACAACCAACGATCCAGCGAAGCTGAAAGATGCTGGTGGACCAATCGCGATCGAGAATTCGACTGCCGAATATCACTGCACCATCATCAGCATCGCCGAGTCGCCGGTTCAGAAAGGACAGATCTGGGTGGGCACTGACGACGGCAACCTGCAGCTCACGACTGACGGCGGTAAGAACTGGTCCAACGTAGTAAAGAACGTCTCCGGCCTGGGCGCGAATTCCCCGGTTTCGCATGTCGAGCCGTCTCGAACCGGCGCGAGTACAGCTTACGTCGCGTTCGATCGACACATGCTCGACGACTTTCGCCCGTATATCTTCAAGACTACCGACGCGGGAAAATCGTGGACCAACATTTCCGGAAATCTGCCGGCCAAAGCGTACGTGCAAGTGGTTCGCGAAGATCCGAAGAACAGAAATCTACTGTACGCGGGTACCGAACTTGGTCTCTTTGCTTCTTACAACAACGGCAAAGAATGGATACCGCTGAATCTCAAGAACCTTCCGAATGTGTCAGTGCACGATATTCTCATTCACCCGCGTGAGAACGATCTGATTCTCGCTACACACGGTCGCAGCATCTGGATCTTTGACGATGCGACTGCGATTCAACAGATGACGCCACAGATTCTCAGTAGCAACGCATACCTGTTTTCCGTGCGGCCGGCGCTGCGATACGCGAGCCGGTTTACGCGTTATGGCACCGGCGACAAACAGTTCATAGGTCCGAATCCTCCAGCCGGCGCGCTGATAACTTACTACCTCAAAGACAAGCTCGACGAAAAAGCAACGTTCAAGCTTCAGATCTTCGATCGCGACGGCAAGCTCGTGCAGGACATTGAGCGACCGTCACGTGAGAAGGGTTTGAATCGCGTCGCGTGGAACCTAAGACTTGGTGGGCCGGAAGTGCGCCGTCCGCCGACGGAAGAGCAACTTGCATTTGGTGGCGGGTCGCGTGGTCCACAAGTGTTGCCGGGAACTTACACCGTCAAGCTCACCGTCAACGACAAGGTTTACGAGGAGCGTGTGGAAGTTAAGCTCGATCCGACGGTGAACACGCCAGTGGCGGCGCTTCAGGAAGCGCTCGACATGCAGATCAAGCTCCGCGATATGCAGTCGACGATCAATCTGTCTCTGCGATTTCTGGACAGTCTGGAAACACAGCTCAAACAGACGCAGACGACGATGAAGACGTTGCAGAAAGAACCGGATAAGGATCTGATGAAGGCGCTCGACGATTGGGTTAAGGAGTTGGATACGCTCGAGGATCGACTCTCCGCGCGCGCCGAAGGGCTCGGATTTGCCGGTCGGGCTCAAGTGGACGACAACATCGGCAACCTCTTCTTCTCGCTCGATACGAATTTTGGTCCAACACCGGGGCAACGGCAGTACTTTGGTGAGATTCAGCCTGTGTATCGGACGCGTGTTGAAGAGGTGAACAAGTTCCTGCGGGAAACTCTGCCGAGCTGGAACGAGAAGCTACGCGCCTGGAACGCACCAACATTGACAACGCGCCAGCCGTTCTAAACACATATCCACAGATTACGCAGAAAAAATCTGTGTAATCTGTGGATAAACTTTTACTTGGTTTCCGTGGATTGAGCTGCGGGCGCCGCGTCCATCGCGCCGCGTGTGAAGCGAATGTTGCCGTTAATTCCCTTCGCCGAAATCCCCGCGCCGCCGCTGCCAATCCGCGCCGAGTAACTCCCGTGCTTGCTCTTATCGATCGTCACATTCGGTAAATCGGTAACAACTCGCCCATTCAGCCCGCGCACGTCGAAGTCGGCGTTCACATCAGCACCAAGCTGTAGCTCGATGTTGCCGTTGATACCACTCAACGTCACACCATCCGCATCGATCTTTTTCAAACCCACAACGATATTGCCGTTGATTCCCGTAAACGTCGCTTTTCCAACTGCACTACCAATCTGCACGCGACCATTAATCCCTGTCGCTTCCACCGCACCGTCGATGTCAGTCGTCACAAACGCGCCATTCACGCCCTTCGCATAAACCGACACCTGGCGCGGCAGCTTCAACGTGGCGCTTTCGCCCGCGGACGAACCAAAGAACCGAGACAAGAACCCGCTATCAACCTTCTCACCGCGAATCGTCAAACGGTTTGCATCCGCTTCGATAGTGACCTTGCGACGGTCCATTGCTTCCTGCGACCCGGCGGTGCGTTCGATATAAACCTCAGCCGTGTTGCTGTCCGAAGTTTCAATCTTGACGGCGCCGTTCAACCCCGTCAGCTCGACTCGTGCGCCCGGCGATAGCTGGTAACTTTGGCGTATCTCCTGTCGCACGTCGCTCCCCTTCTGGTGCGAGACGATATGACGCAGCTCCGATACAGACCCAACTGACGAACGAACTACGCCAGCCACGGCTGCAATCGCCACCAGAACGACAAGAATCACTATGCGTTTCATAAATTTCCGGCCTCAAAATGGGGAAAATTTGATACTCGGGCTCTTTAACGACATTCGTCCGAATTTTGTTTCCCGAATCTGTGGAATCTGTGGATGGGCCTTGACATCGTGTTTAGCCGGGACATAGAGTCGCCGTACATGGGAGTGCGAGACTCAAGGGACTTAAAGGTACTTTTGGTGGAAGATTTTGAGGACACTCGCCTCTTCATGCGTCTCGAACTCGAAGAACAGGGCTTTATCGTGTTCGAGGCCGAGAACGGTGAAATCGCGGTCGACACGGCCATTCGCGAGATTCCGGACGTGATCCTGATGGACCTCACTCTGCCGCTGATGGATGGTTTTACGGCAACGAAGTTGATCCGCCAGAACGAACACCTGAAGAATGTGCCGATCATCGCCGTCACTGCGCATCAGGAAGACGACTTTCGAAATGATGCCAAAGCGTCCGGCTTTGACGCGTACGTCACCAAACCAATCGACGCGAACTGGCTCAAGGAACTGATCGCCGGCCTTCTGACCTAATCTTCAATGACCACCATCGTAATCCGGGATATCGAAACCCTCGACGAGATGCACGAGGTCGAACAACTGCAACGTGAGGTTTGGGGTGTTGAAGATCTCGAGATTTATCCCGCGCTTGCGTTAAAACCGCAAAAGGAAGTCGGAGCGACCTTGATCGGCGCGTTTGCCGAAGGACGCATGGTTGGATTCGTCTTCGGGTTTCCGGGAATCCTCGACGGTGAAACGATCATTCATTCAGACATGCTCGGGATTAGTCCGGCGTACCGGTCGAATAATCTCGGCTATCTATTGAAGTGCGCCCAGCGCGATGCGGCGCTCAAGCTCGGAGTGAAGCGCATTACTTGGACATTCGATCCGTTGCAGTCGCGTAATGCGCATTTCAACTTCAGCAAGCTAGGTGTGATCGCGGATCGTTATTACGTCGACTACTACGGCGTGACGACGAGCTTTCTCCATCGGTTCGGGACGGACCGGCTGTGGGTGACGTGGTTACTGGATAAAGAGAAGGTTGAGGTTTCTGATGTTGAAGAACTGCCGCACCTCGTCCGTGTCGGTGAAAATGTCGAACCAATCACTAGTCAGGAGCCCATCACCGCCTCGCAGGTCGTGATCGAGATTCCCCGCGAACTCAACGAGCATCACAAACTCTGGCGCATGGCTACACGCGACGCATTCACGCGCGCACTAGACGATGGCTTCATCGTGCGCGGGTTTTCTAAAAACAGATATTTCTTAACCAGATCGTTTTAAAAATCTGTGTAATCTGTGGTTAAAAACGTGCCGCAATCAAGCCGCCATAGACTTTCCCATGCTTCCGCGTGAGTTGCGGATACGTGGCGTGCTCGGCGCGCAAACCCTTTAACCCAAGCTTTCGCTCCGCGGCCTTGATGTCACTGGCCCTTCCTTCGATCTCCATAAACAACCCGAACGGCAGCACGTCGATCACGATCTCTGCCTTCCCGAGTCGCCAAGTCTGTCGCCGCTTCTCGTAGACAAGTACACGCGTGAAACCCAACGACTCGAGGATCGCTTCCATCGCCTCCGGATTCGCAACACCGGTTTCCTCTTCGCGCTGGTGTTTGATCGGAGAAGTCGATGGCAGGCGTTTCTTGTAGGTCAGCGTCGCCTTACTTCCCACTCTACGCAGTCGTAATACACACGAACCGTCATTCAACGGCTCGCCGCTGTAAAGCGTGTTCTCTTCGAAGTCTTCACCTTCCAGCTTCGCACCGACTTCAGCCAAACGCTTCAACACTGCATCGCGCTGCCGTTTCGTTAACCGAAACTTTTTCTCGACCTCGATCATGCTTGTCTGGCCCAACGGATCGCTTCAGGAATCGATGCGCGCTTGCCGTACATCAACATGCCGACACGATAAATCCGCGACGCAATCCACATGATCACGAGCACACTGCCGAACCCAATCGCGAGTGAGAGTGCAATCTGCCAGAACGGCGGTGTCTGCGTCACGATGCGCACCATCATCGCAATCGGAGCAGAGAGTGGAAACATTGAAACCCAGAAAGCAAACGGCGAATCAGGACTGCGACTCACCGGCCAGAACAGATAGAAACTCACCACGAGGATGAGGATTATCGGCATCGCCAATTGCCCGCCCTCTTGTGCCGTCGTCACCATCGATCCAACGAGTGCGTAGATCGTCGCGTAAGTGAAATAGCCGAGCAGAAAGAAAAGACCGAAGTAGATGTAGAGTGAGGGTCGAATACCGGACATGCTCGCGCTGATGCCTCGCGACGCGAGCAAGTTGATGCCGTACACGGCGAAGGCGCTGAATGCGAGGGCCCAGATTCCCAGTTGCGTCAGCGCCACCAGCGACACACCAACCAGCTTACCCATCATTAACGTAAACGGTCTGATGGAAGAGAACAGAATCTCGGCAATGCGCGTCTCCTTTTCTTCGATGACCGCACCCAAGACGATCTGGCCATACATCAGGATCGCGAGATACATCACGAACCCAATAACAAACACGAGCGCAAAACTGCCGCCCGAATCGCCTTCGGAGCCAGCTACACCCAGGGTTCCGTTCTTCAACTCGACACGCTTAAAAAGCTCCTGCCGCGTTTCAGCATCAACATTTGCGTCGATCATCCGCTGTTCCCGCACGGCCCGGTTAATGGCCGTTTGCAGCGGCCCAAGCGAGAAAGGATCGCCGGGATTGCGGTTGACGAACTCAGCTTCGCCGGTACGAAGAAAGTCCGGCGGCAGGATTATGTATCCTTCAAGTTCGCGCGCCCGCAGACGCTGATCGAGGTGCGCGCGGATCTGATCGAGCGGTTGATTCGACGCATTTACTTCTTCAAGGGAAAAACGTGCGAGACCTCTTGGACCACCGCGACGTTCGACGGGATTATTACTTTGAGCCTCCTGACTTGAGTCGTCACTGAAAAGCATCTGCCTTACTTGCCCGTACATCCTGCCCGTCTGGTCCACAATCGCGATCCGCATCGGTGGCGTTTCGATGCTGAAGATGATCGCAGGCACGATCCCGAAGAGCGACATGACGGCGGGCAGCAGGACTGTAGACACGATGAACATCTTCGCGCGTACACGCTGGATATACTCACGCTTGACGATTGCCAGGAATTTTTTCATGCCGCTTCCGTCACCTTCGTGATGAAAATATCGTTGAGGCTTGGTTCCACCATCTCAAACTTTCCAATGACCGCGCCCGAGTCGATCAAACGCTTCAGAATCGTCTGGGCATCGGCGCCGGCGGCCAGCAGCGCCTGTGCTTCGTCAGCATGACGCACAACTTTGCTCACGAGCGACGGATCGTCGAGCACGCCATCGCCGCCTTCACAACGCACAGCGATTGAATTGCGTCCGAAGCTGCTCTTGATCTCGCGCAGACTTCCTTCGAAAACTTTCTTCGAGCGATTGAGAAGACAAATGTCGTCGCAGATCTTCTCAGCGACTTCCATCTGATGTGTAGAAAAGATGATCGTCTTTCCGGTACGTTTGAGATCCAGCACGATCTCTTTCAGTAACTCAACGTTGATTGGATCGAGACCGGAGAATGGTTCGTCGAGAATCAGCAGGTCAGGATCGTGAATGGCAGCAGTGACGAACTGAATCTTCTGCTGCATTCCTTTGGACAGGTCCATCGAACGCTTGTTCTTCCATTCCGAGAGTTTGACACGCGCGAGCCACTCGTCAATCTTCGACTCGATCACTTTGCCGCGAACATTCTTGAGTTCGGCGAAGAATCGCAACTGGTCCGAGATACGCATACGGCGATAGAGACCGCGCTCTTCGGGAAGATAGCCGACACGATCCTGCAACTTCGCATCGCTCTTGCGTCCAAAAACCGAAATGCTTCCCGAATCCGGCGCAGTGATGTTGGCGATCATTCGGATGGTCGTAGTCTTGCCGGCGCCGTTCGGACCAAGCAACCCGAAAACGCGTCCGGCACGAACCGAGAGACTGAGATCGCTAACTGCCCTGAACTCCCCAAAACTCTTGTTGACGCCGTCCAGCTTAACCGTTATCTCATTAGCAGCCATTTATTGGCCTTTTCTTTTTGTACCTTTGTGCAATTTGGTGGCTAAGCCTAACAGATGATGGTTTTTCATTGCCACAAATAAGCAATCTGATACATATTTACACTACGTCACCCCTGCTCGTCGGTAATCGGAACCCTATGTCTCGAAATATCTCCAGGCTGCTCGTGTTGCTGGTGCTGACCACCTGGTCGGTGACTCAGGCTCAAACGCCGCAAGCCTCGCCAACGCCGGCGCTACAAGACGACGTAGTTCGTGTCTACACTGAGCTCGTTCAAACCGACGTGATGGTTTTTGACAAGCAGGGAAAATTCGTCAACGGACTAACAAAAGATAATTTCGAGTTACGCGTCGATGGAAAGCCCCGCCCGATTCAGGCATTCGAACAGATCACCGCCGGCAGCGACGAGGAAAGCCAGTTAGCAGCCGCGCGCGGCGCTACCACGATCAATCTGAAGCGACCAGTGCCACTCGATCGTGGCCGCATCGTCTTTTTCTATCTTGACGACTTTCACATGGATGTCTTCGGGATGAGCTCCGCGAAGAAAGTCATCACGCAGTTTGTCGAAAAAGAGATGGGCCAAAACGATCAGGCCGCCGTTGCGTCGGCCACCGGTCAGATCGGCTTTTTACAACAACTGACTTCTGATCGAATGATCCTGCAACGAGCTTTGGACAAGCTTCGGCCGCAGATCTACTCAGTTCGCGACCCTGAGCAGCCGTCGATGAGCGACTACCAGGCATTGCTGATCGACCGGCTCGACCGCCAGGTGTTTGATTACTTCGTCGCGGAAACAATGCGACTGAATCCGGGCCTGAGGATGGACACGGCGGCGGCCATGGTGCGCGCACGTGCGATGCAGATTCAGGCACAATCGGCCCGCTTCAATCTAAACACTCTGAGCGGTCTCGAGAAACTAATCCAATCGGCAAAGAATCTTCCGGGACGAAAGGTTGTGTTCTTTTTGTCAGGAGGTTTCTTCATCGAGAACCGCCGCGGCGATGCGATCGATAAAATGCGCGACATCACGAGCGCAGCGGCGAAAAGCGGTGTCGTCATTTACTCGATGGATACACGTGGTCTCGTTGCCTCGCTTCAGGATGTTACGACAGCTCCGAATTTCGATCCGTACGGTCAACTGAGTCTTTCAGATCATCAGGAACTGTCCGCCTCGCAGGACGGATTGAACGCACTCGCTGCCGATACCGGAGGCAAAGCGACGTTCAATACAAATGATTTGCGAAAAGGACTAGCGCCCGCGATCAAGGAAACCTCCACTTATTATCTGCTCGCCTGGAAACCGGATACGGAATCAGACAAGAACAAGTTTAGGAGTCTCGAAGTCAAGCTGATTGGAAAACCCGATCTTGCGGTGCGAGTTCGTAAGGGTTATTTCGATCTCGATCCAGCTCCCACGCCTAAAACTGCGAAGGCACCGGCACAACCGGCTCAATCCAAGCCGGCCCCAACCCAACTGCGCGAATCGATCGCCGCAGCGTATCCGGCGCGGGATCTTCCGATCCTTCTCAGTGCCGATTACTACGATCTGCCGGACAAAGGACCGACAATTTCTACCGCGATTCAACTGCCCGGCGAGTTTCTCGTTTTTTATGAACGACCAGACGGAAAGATCCAGGCGGCTGTCGATCTGAGCGCCGCCTACTTTGACGAAAAAGGTGTCGCCAAAACGAGTTTCCTGGAACGAATTGTCACCACGGCGCCGAGTCTGGAACAGGCCAAGACTTATCACAACGACATCACCTTCACCTATCCGGCTAGTCTGCCGCCGGGACTCTACCAGGTGCGAGTTGCAGCACGCGAAGAGAAGAGCGGCAAGATCGGCAGCGCACACGCATGGGTTGAGATCCCGAATCTGATCGACAAGAAATTGGCGATGAGCAGCCTGCTTTTAGGTGAACGCACGCAGGCGATGATGACTAACGTTTCCGAAACTGCGGGCGCGAGTCCGGTCGCGCTAAGCGCGGGCCATCGCTTCAGACGCGAGTCGACGTTGCGCTTTCTGATCTTCGCGTACAACACGCTGTTGTCGCCCGAGGACCACAAGCCCGACGTTGTGGTGCAAGTACAGGTTGTTCGCGACGATCAACCCGTGCTCACAACTGCATTGCGCAAGGTGAGCACTGACGCCGTTCTCGACCTGGCGCGACTTCCGTACGCGGCCGAAGTGCCGTTAACCGAGTTGTCGACCGGACGTTACCTGCTGAAGGTCACCGTAATCGATCGCATTTCAAAACAGAGTACTTCACGCCAGACTCACTTCGACGTCTACTGACACTTCTTCGTGCCGAAACCCTGGAAACCGACGAAAGAACAACTCCTCGCCGCTACCGAGAAAACGGTTCGTGATGTGATCGCGCCGGACTTGTCCGTTCTTTTCTGCGGTATCAATCCGGGTCTGTACACGGCAGCCGTGGGCCATCACTTCGCACGTCCGGGAAATCGCTTCTGGCCCGCGCTCTATGCGGGCGGATTCACCGATCGGCTGTTGTCGCCGTTTGATGAGCGTGAGCTGTTGAAGAGTGGTTACGGAATCACGAACGTCGTCATGCGTACCACTGCGTCAGCAGATATGTTGACGAAAGACGAGATCGTTGCGGGTGGTGAGAGACTGCGAGCGAAGGTACTTCGCTACCGTCCAAAGGTTTTGGCAGTGCTTGGTGTGGGCGCTTACCGCACGGCATTCAATAAGCCGAAGGCCAACATCGGTCGTCAGGAAGATCAAATCGGGCAAACTGTTCTCTGGGTGTTACCAAATCCGAGTGGATTGAATGCCAACTACCAGGCAGCCGACCTTGCACGCCTCTTTCGCGAGCTTAAAACAGCCACGGATAACACGGAATAAAATCCGGATTTCTGTCCGTGTAATCTGTGGTTACAAATACGACAGCCACCAGTCTTTTCGTCGTGCTTTGACTCCCGCAAACCATTTACACAACGGATAGAGCAACAACACACCCGCAATCCACGAGAGATAAACCACACCGAGATTGAACCCAACTCCCTGCGGCGGCGGGCCGAAGTTCAACGGCGCCTGAAACAGAAAACTCGTCGGCTTACCGAACACGAAGTGCAGCAACAGCGAGATGAGATGCGCCGTGTACCACTGCAACAGATAGAAGAACAGCGGCACACGACCAAACGTAACGAAGAAATTCCTGATCCAACCACGCGGTCCTTCAGATTCAAATAGAGCAAGAGCGATAATGGCTGGTCCAAGTGTCATCAACAGGAAAAGCAGCGACGGGGGATACTTGGTTGTGTTCACAAACGAAAGCACCGTGTACACGATGTTCTTCTGTGACGACCACTCGTTAGGATCACCGTAGACGTTGATTGCGCGAAGAATGATGAACAGCAAAATCGCCGCGCTGCCGATGATCAGTAACAAGCGTCTGCGTGGTTGTGGGTGCCCACGATAGAGCGCACCAAAAACATATCCGACCGCCATCACACCAACCCACGGAACTAGCGGATAAATCTCAAAGACTACGGGACTGGGCCAGCCCAGAATCGGGAAACCATCGAATGGCTGATGTAACAGGATCAAAAGCTTTGTCCCAAGACCGGGTACGGGCGTCCCTGGACCACGCCAACCGACAACGCGGTAACCATCAAAAAGATTGTGCAGCGCGATCATCAATAAACCGAACAGTGCGATGACACTCTTCGGCAAATAAATCAGCCCTGCCAGCACGATCATCGACACGCCAATGACCCAGATCACCTGTAAGAAACCTACGAAACGAGGATCAGGATTGAAGGTGACTCCGAATTTTACAACCGTGACTTCGAGCACGATCAGCCACAATCCCCGTGTCACCAGAAACCACGATAACTGCTTCTTGCTTTTGCCGCGCGCCCATTGCAGGTAGGCGCCCGTTCCGGCCAGAAACACAAACACCGGCGCGCAATAGTGTGTGATCCAGCGCGTGAGAAACAGCGCCACATTCGTGCGCGAGAGATCAGTTGCATCAAACGCGAGGGCTGCGTTGTGAACAAAGTCGCGCGTGTGGTCCAGCATCATGATCACCATCACGATGCCGCGGAGTAAGTCAATCGAGTCTACGCGACGACGCGACGGTTCAATAGGATTCGGCAAAGTGTCCGCCGCAATGAACGGAGTTTCGTATCGACTTGGTTGGGGGTTTACTGCCATAGGATTTTGCCGGACAGATTACGCTGATTCGCGATATTTTTCGAGCACTTTACTGCCGCGCCAGAGGAAGATCGCGGCGAGGATGCAGGAAAATGGACTAACCAAAAATCCGTATTTCATCACATCCGGATTTGTTGCCGCGCCAAATAGATCGTTGAGCTTACCGATCAATGGTGAGCCGATGCCGTAAGCGGCGATCATCACAACGCAAAGAAACACGCCGGCCCCGAGTCCACGCAGATGTGGACCAGTCAGCTCATGAACGTCGGCCATCGAGGGCGCAATCCAAATGAGTGAAAGTGAAAGCAGAATCGCTTGCGACACCAACAGCAACGGCACGCTGTAGGAAAACAAGAGGGCGATCCAGAAAGGAACAGCGAACAAGGCAGCGATTGCGGCAAGTCGCATACGTCCGCCACGACCGGTCCGGCGCAGTCTGTCGGCGAGATAACCGCCGAGCACGGTGCCGGGAATTCCGAAAGTCAACGAAGTGAGACCCGCGACGATGCCGAGTGTGGCGATGTTGTATCCGTGAACGCGTGTGAAAAACGTCGGCCCCCAGATGGAGAGACTGCTCGCGGCCAAAGCAAAGAAGGAGTAGCCTGCAAAGTGATAGCGCAGAGGTCGTAATTGAAAGAGTAGTTTCCAATCCTCACTCGTGTATTTCGGCACAATAATTTCAGTCCGACCGCGCTTCTGTTCTTTCAACAAGAAGACCAGCACCGCAAACAACAGCCCCGGAAAACCGATAAAGAGAAATGCGAGTCGCCAACCATACTTGAATCCAATCCAACCGCCGAGAAAGAAAGCCAGACCCGAGCCGACTGTGATTCCCGAAGCATAAATCGACTGCACAGTCGCGCGTTTCTGCGGCGGAAAATAGTCGCCCAACAATGAGAGCGCCGCTGGAGCTAAGGTCGCTTCACCAACACCGACCATCACACGACAGAAGAACAACGACCAAAACCCGGATGCAAATCCTGTTAGACCGGAGAAGATGCTCCACACTGCGAGTCCCGCGGCAATCAAGTTCTTTCTGGAGCTTCGGTCCGCGAGTCGACCAAAAGGCACACCAAGCAGGGTAAAAAAGATGACGAACGAAGTCGTTCCCAACAACGCCAGCTCAAAATCCGAGAACGACATCTCCTTTTTGATCGGCGCAAACAGAATGTAGATCAACGTGCGGTCAACATAATTAAGTAAATTGACCGTCGCCAGCAGCCCCAGCGCATACCACGCATACGAACTGTTTGTTCCTTCTGTGCTTTTTTGTGGCAACTGTTTTAGTGGCTTATCTTGACCGCGAACTGAATCACTCGTGGCCCGGAAGTGGTCGTCGTAATACGTCCAAAAGTCGCCGGCACTGCGATGTTGCTGTTTGGATTCGCGAAGTTGGTCCAGTTGAAGAGATTGAAAAACTCTGCCCGCAATTCCGCCCGCACCGATTCTCTAACAGGAATGAACTTTACCACGGAAAAGTCGAGATTCTTCTGCCCTGGTCCATAAAGAAAGTTTCGCGGTGTATTACCAAAAGGATTGTTCGGATCGAACGTCGGATTGTTTGGCGTGCCGAGATTTCCGCCGGCGAGTATTGGTCGCGACAACGCAAACGCCGCAGTGTTGAAATACTGATTCAACCTGGATTCGATGTCACCGCTTGTCAGCAGATTGTTGGCGCCTGCCGCAAAGTTGGCACGCTGAATAATGGCGAGATTTGGTGAGTCGATAATCGTAAACGGCAGGCCGGTTTGCACCGTGAGGATTCCATTCACCTGCCAGTCATTGAGCAACGCCTTTGCCGCACGATTGCCGTTCGACACTTTCGGCAGCTCGTAAACAAAACTGGTCACGAGTCGATGCCGTCGATCGTAGTCGGATGGACCGTAGTTGAGTTTCCAGTTGAGCTGATCTCCCGGCATTGCAAACAGCTCATTGATTGAACCACCCGAGTAGTAATCGTTTGATTTACCGAACGTGTAAGCCGCGAGAAACTGGAGCCCGCGACTAAAACGCCTCGTCATGCTGATCTGTAACGAGTTGTATCTTGAGTTAGCAGACGTCTGCGTTTGCTGAATGCCGTTCGCCACCATCTTCTGCGTCGAAAGCGCTGGCCCAAACGGCGCCGTGAAGACGTTGGCCGCGCGGTTGTAAACCGGCTGATTCAGACTCACAACCTGCAACAACTTCGTGCCCTTCGAGCCGACGTAACCGACCTCGAGCAGGTAATCTTTGAAAATCTCCCACTGAATGTTTGCGTTGTATTGCTGAACATACGGCGTGCTCAATTCCGGATCGACGAAGAGCCCGCTGATCGGAACACCGACGATCGGGGCGAGCGGCGAAAGCGGCGATGGAATCGTCGGGTTGAGTGGGAAAGCACCGGGCGGCGGAACGGGTATGAACGGATTTGCAAAGGTTCGCAGCAGACCCGGCAATCCAACCGCGAGTGCGAGATACGGATAGTTCAACAACTGCGTGTTCGCAAACCTCGCGGAGAAGCGATCGTAATAAATGCCGTAACCACCACGCAGAACAAGGGAGCCGGCACTGTTAAGACGATATGCAAAACCGACGCGCGGCGAGATGTTGTTCTTATCACTCGGAACGAGTGTCGATTCGACTTCAGGGACTCCGGCAAGACTTCCTCCTTCAGCTTGAACGAATCCATTTGGTGGACCAGCGGGGACGGCCACAGTTCCCTGGCGAAACTGCTCGGGCAAGAAATTTACAAAGCGCCCGCGAAGATCGCTTGGAAAACCAAAGAAGTCGTAACGCACGCCGAGGTTGAGGGTCAGCCGGCGGTTGAACTTCCAATCGTCCTGGACGAAGCCGCTCAAATCGTTTATGCGCACCGCGCGATCGAAGACACCCGAACCGATAATCGACACTCCGTTGCCGACGAGAAAATCGTTGAAGCTCGCAAAGCTGATTTGACCGCGTGAGAAAGCGTTGAAGAAGAAGTTGAGCTGCGAGCGTCTGTACTCGCCGCCGGTCCGCAGTTGATGACTGCCTCTCACGATCGACAGCGTGTCGCCCACAGTGAAAGCATTGATTCGCGACGATTGATCCGCAAACGGCGAAGCGCCGAAAGCAAACAAGCCTGTCACGATAAAAGTGGGCATGCCTGGAAACTGATTCTGCAACGGACTCGAAATGCCGAGTTCAGCAGCCGTGAACGGCTCGTCAGGCGCCGAGGTGTTGCGCAAACGTGCATAACCAAAACGAATCTGGTTTACAACGTTTGCATTGATGATGAACGTGTCGGTGATTGAGTCGAGCGTCTGGATGATAACTAGCGGCGTGCCGTGACCGGGCAATTGACTTGGTCCATTGCCCAGGCCTGCGAAGTTGAAATTCGCCTGGAATTGCGGATTCCGTGCTGCAAACGTCTTCGCTGCGAGGGTGTGGTTGTCGCTGAAATTGACGTCGAAGTTGGCATTGAATTGATGCTCGCGGAAAAGTGAAATCGCAGAAATCGGAGTCAATCCCGAAGGCGTCGCGGCTGAAGGAATCGCAAACTGTCCGTTCGGCAATTTGAGATTCAGCATCGTGACGGCAATCGGATTCGGCGTCACTCCGAACGTCGATTGCAACGCTGCTGCGGTCCTGTTGTTGTCGCACAACTGCGCCGGCATAACCGGAAACAGCAGACTATTGTTTAGCGAAGCACCATTCGTTTCCTTCGTTCTCTGATACGAACCGAAGAAGAAGGCTCGCTCGCGAATGATTGGACCACCAAAGGTTCCGCCAAACTGATGGCGCGTAAGCACCGGTTTTGGTTGTCCGGCTGATTCGAGAAAGAATTCGTTTGCGTTTAAGGCTTTGTTGCGGATGAAGTAATAGGCATTGCCGTGCCAGTCGTTGCCGCCCGATCGAGTGACGGCTTCGACATTGCCGCCGGCGTTACGGCCTTGCGTCGCATCGTAAAGACTCGTCTGGACAATGAACTCCTGCAAGCTGTCTGTCGCGGGTACGGCGATGTTCGCAGTTGCATTCGTGCCGACGGCGTTGGCGTCTATGCCGTTGATGCGAACGTTATTGGCGGTCGTGCGTTGGCCGTTGACGGAGATGATCGAATCTCCGCGACCGAGTTCGGTGTTATTTGAAACGCTGGCAGACGTGCCGGGAGAAAGTGTCAGCAATTGCTGGAAATTGCGCGTCGGCAAAGGTAACTGTCGAATCGTTTGGCTTTCGATGACCCGGCCCATTTGCGAGGATTCCTGCTGGACAAGCGGCGCCACTGTAACGACGTCGACGCTCGAAACCATGGTTTCGAGCGCGAGAGAGACCTCGACGGAAGTTGTTTGCGTGATGTTGATGTGGACGTTTTCAATCGTACCCTGGGCAAATCCGCTTGCGGTTACTTGAAGACTGTAGACGCCGGGTGGTAAGAGGGTGAATGAGAATTCGCCAGAGTCGTTAGTTGTGATAACTCGAACTTGTGAAGTTGAATGGCTAGTCAGCCTGACTGTCGCTGCCGGGACCACCGCGCCGTTGAGGTCAACAACTCTGCCACTAAGCTGTCCTGTGTCGCCCTGGGAAAAGAGCGAGATCAGTGCAAGTACCAATAAGGGGAGCGTTGGCATCGCGTTTAGAGCATCCTGTAAGGATCATCAATTCATAACTCGATCGGTTGCGCGGAGATAACTTGTTCGAGTGAACGCAGTGATTGCAACGTCTCTTTATTCAGCGGCGCATCAACCTCGATCACGGCCATCGCTTCACCGCCACGCTCACGGCGTCCGAGATGAAATCGACTGATATTCACGCCGCCCTTCCCCAGGGTCGTTCCGATACCGCCAATCACACCCGGCACATCGTGATTGCGCGTCACGAGCATGTGACCATGCGGTGTCGCCTCGAGATGAAAGCCGTCGATCTCGGTTATACGCCCTTCGCGTTGTTGTCCGCCATATCCAAAGAGCGTTCCCGCGAGACTCTGTGTCGACGCGCCCGCGCTGATCTCAGTGTGAATGGCAGGCGCACGTTCGCCTGAGGTGCGAATGTAAGTCGTCGTCACTTTTATCCCGCGCTCTTCGGCGATCAGGAACGCGTTGACGACATTCACGCGTGCACTGACGTCACGCAACAGTCCGGCGAGAAACGCACGCGTCACCGGCGCCGCATCGATGTCGACTATCTCACCCGCGTACTCAATCCTGACTTCGCTCACGGGCTTGTCAACAAGCTGCGCCTGAAACCGGCCCAGACTCTCGGCGAGTTTCACATAAGGCTGGACCAGATTGAACTCTTTAATTCCGATCGCCGGGACGTTCACCGCGCCACGCAAAACGCCCGTCAGCAAATAATCACGCATCTGCTCCGCGACGGTAAACGCGACGCCTTCCTGCGCTTCCTTTGTCGACGCGCCGAGATGAGGCGTTACGATCACCTGATCCAGGTGCAGCAACTTGTGATCGGCAGGCGGTGGTTCCTGGGTGAAAACGTCAATCGCCGCGCCCGCAATCGCACCACTCATGAGCGCTTCGTAGAGTGCATCTTCGTCGACCAGACCACCACGAGCACAGTTGATGATCCGCGCGCCTTTTTTCATCTTGCCGATCGCTTCGCGATCGACGAGCCCACGCGTTTCCGGAGTTAAGGGAGTGTGAACGGTGAGAAAGTCTGCGCGTGCAAATACTTCATCAAGCGGCGCCAACTCGATCTCGAGATCGCGTGCCTGCTCGGGTGCGATAAATGGATCGTAGGCCACTATCTGCATGTCCATCGCGCGCGCACGCGAGGCAACCACACGTCCGATGCGGCCGAGTCCGACGACGCCGAGTGTCTTTCCCTGGAGTTCGACGCCGATAAACTGTTTGCGGTCCCAGCGTCCGGCTTTGAGACTGCTGTTGGCTTGCGGGATCGAGCGCGCGAGCGAGATCAGCATCGCGATCGTGTGTTCGGCGGTCGTGATCGTGTTGCCGTCCGGAGCATTCATCACGACCATGCCGCGAATCGTCGCGGCGGAGACGTCGATGTTGTCGACGCCGACGCCGGCGCGTCCGATCACGCGCAGACTAGTAGCTGCGTCGAGAATATCCGCAGTGACTTTTGTCTCGCTGCGTACGATGAGACCTTCACAACCGCGCAGTGCTTCCTGTAGTTCGGACGCGTTGAGTCCGGGCCGTTTCTCAACCTCAAAACCCGCGCTGCGCAGTGGTCCAAGACCGCTTTCGCTCACATCATCCGCCACGAAAATTTTTGTCGTCATGTTTTCGGGATTGTGCCACAAAAAAATTCAGCCACAAAAAGCATAAAAAGAAATTAAGATAGATAAGAGCTTTTTGAGCCTTTTTGTGGCAACCTCTTGTGGCGAGGAGAGTGGCATGGAGATTCTTGTTTATAAAAAGGGCGTTCAGAAGATTCAGGAGAACTTTACGGCCGAGGACCTGCCGGAGCTGCTGAAGGATCTCTCGTCAGTTGTCTGGGTCGACATGGAACAACCTACGGAAGCCGATGAACGAGTGCTGCTCGACGTCTTTAAGTTTCATCCGCTGACCGTGGAAGACTGTCGCGAGAATCGCCACTATCCGAAGATCGAAGAGTTTGAGGATTACATCTACTTCATCGTGCACGGCGTGAACGCCGACACCAGCCCCGATCACTTCAACACCATCGAGCTCGACGGATTTCTCGGACCCAACTACGTCATCACTTATCACCACGACATGTTTCGCAGTATCAATAATGTGAAACAACAACTGCGGACGACGCCGGTCGCCTGCCAGCGCGGACCGGCTTACCTGCTGCACCAGATCCTTGACCAGGTCGTCGATTTCTACTCACCAGTGCTCGACGACTTCGACGAACGTATCGATCGTCTCGAAGACGACATCTTCAGGTTGCGACGACCAAACAACGAGATTCTTTCAGAGATCATGGATCTGAAGCGAAGCGTGTTACGACTGCGCCGCATTTCCGGAAAGCAGATGGACATTCTGCACCGCATGAGCCGTGGCGAGTTTTCGTTGATACCGCAAGACATGCGACCGTTCTATCGCGACGTTTACGATCACCTCGTGCGCGTCGTCGATCTCGCGGATAGCTATCGGGATCTGATTAGCGGCTCATTGGAAGCTTATTTGTCAGTCGTGTCGAACCGTTTGAACGAGATCATGAAGGTGCTGACGATCTTCTCGGCAGTCATGTTGCCGTTAACGTTCATTGCGGGTGTTTACGGCATGAACTTCGAAAACATGCCCGAGTTGCATTCAAGATATGGCTACTACGGGGCTTGGGGAGTGATGATTGTGGTGGCCGTTGGGATGCTGCTTTTCTTCAGACGCCGCGGCTGGATCGGAGGCTCGGACAAACGAGAGGAAACGCCGGAAAGCTGATCACACCGGGTCCGCGTTCTTAAATTCATCCGGATCATCGAACGCACCATCGGGACTCGGAGGGTTTGTCTCGTCAGACTTGTTACTCGATGACTTCTCGTTCTTTTCCACATCTTCGAGGGTCTCTTTGCTGGTCGCGTCCTTACCAATCGATTCTTTTCGCTCCATAAATCGCTCCTAAAAAACGGCAACGATGATTGCCGTGATCGCTGCACCATAAACTCCGGCCACCAGATCGTCACACATGATTCCGTAGCCACCTTTGAGGGCTTCGAGTCTGCGGGCAGGATATGGCTTAACGATGTCGAAAAAGCGGAAAAGAATAAACGAAATGATGACCGCGACGATGGTCCAATCCGTGAAAAGCGTGAGGGGAAATAAGGAGATTAGCTGGCCCGCAACTTCATCCACGACCACCTTGCCGGGATCTTTCCGACCCGACAACTCTTCTGTTCTGGAAGCAGCCCAGATGCCTGCGACTGTTATCGCGACAATCGCAACCAGAACCACACCGACCAACGCATTCCCGTTGACGACTTGAGTGAAGCCCAAAAAGATTCCAACCCCAACGAGCGACCCGTACGTTCCGGGCATCAACGGCAAATAACCAACACCGCAAGTCGCAATCGCGAGGGCGAGGTAGTCAATCGGTTTCATCCGCGTTCATCCGCGGCCAATATTCTTCCAACCAGATCGTACTCATGCCCTTCCGTGATCTCGACACTCACCATCTCTCCCGCCGCCGGTAACACACCATCGGGAACATCATTGATCAGCACACAACCATCGATGTCTGGCGCCTGCGTCTCCAACCGTCCCTGCCACAACAGCTCGCTTTCCTTCGACTCGCCTTCAAACAACACCTGGACCACATCGCCGACACGAGCCTTATTCTTGCGACGCGAAATCTTCGCCTGCTCTTTCATCAAACTATTGCGCCGTCGCGCCGCGGTGCGTGCTTGAACCTTGTCGGCCAAGTCGAACGCCGGAGTGCCCTCCTCATCCGAGTAAGTAAAAACACCGACACGATCGAATTCCACGCTCTTGATGAACCCGAGCAACTCCTCGTAGTCGGCTTCAGTTTCACCCGGAAAGCCGGAGATGAATGTCGTCCGTACTCCGATCCCCGGCACGCGCTTTCTCACACGCTCGATCAACCGCTCGAGACTCTTGCGATTGCCGCCACGTTTCATCAGTTTCAGCACATTCTGCGAGGCATGCTGCAAAGGCATGTCGAGATACTTCACGGCCTTTGGTTCTTCGGCGAGCACGTCGAGAAACGCGTCGCTGATATGCGTCGGATAGGTGTACATCACGCGCACCCACTCGATTCCATCGACGTGCGAGAGTTCGCGCAGCAGCCGTGCGAGCGCGTCCTGCTTGCCGAGATCTTCGCCATAACGCGAAGAGTCCTGGGCCACGAGGATCAGCTCTCTAACACCTTCCTCCGCGAGCTGATGTGCTTCGGCAACGATCGAGCCGAAGCGACGACTACGAAAGTGTCCGCGCATTTGCGGGATAAAGCAGAATGCACACGGACGATCGCAGCCCTCGGCGATCTTTACAAACGCGTAGTGCGACGGCGTCGCAAGTACACGTGGCGTTGATTCGTCGTAGAGATAAGTCGCGCTTTGATTGCCGAGCGGCACGACCGGGAGGGAGCGCGTGTTCGTCTTTGGATCGCAGACGGTGAGAATGTCGTTGATCTGGCTGGTCCCGATAAAAGCGTCCACTTCCGGAATTGCTGCTTTCAACTCATCGCGGTAACGCTCAACCAGGCACCCAGCGACGATCAAACGCTTCGCCTGTCCGTTTGTCTTTAGTTGCGCCGCTTCAAGAATCGTATCGATCGATTCTTTTTTCGCCGAGTCAATAAACCCACACGTGTTAACGACAATCGTCTCCGCATCGGCGGCATTCGGCGTAATCTCATAACCACTTTGCTTGAGCTGGCCCATCATCACCTCGCTGTCGACGAGGTTCTTGGGACAACCAAGACTAATAAATCCAACTTTCTTCATTCGTATCTATCTGTGTTTATCCGTGGCAAGGTCTTCCAAAGTAAACAGAGCTCGCTCCACTTCTTTCGTCTCTTTAGCCGATAATTTTTCTTTCCCAAACCGCACGCGGTTATAGGCTCGCGTGATCAAAAGCACTTCATTTGACTTCACTGTATCCGCAAACTCGAGCGGCGTTAGTGACTTGTCGCGCGACACACCGCGCTGCTCCATCGCCGACATCAGTCGCTCGTAGAACTGAACACTTGAAAGCGCTCTGCCTTCAGCAGACCCGGACCCAAGTCCGCCTTGCGTCCAACGCCAAATCCTCTTTCCGAAGAACGCCAGAAATATCACCAGGGCAAAGGCAATAAGTCCGACTGTCACCGGCGCAAAATTCTTCGTCAGAAAATCCTGCACCATGACGAGCACATTCGTTGCCGTGCGGCCATAGTCAAACACCTGGTTGTGTATCGACGCTGCAAGCGAACGCTGCTCCTGCTTGTCGTAGCCAACCACATACTGAAACCAGAGCAACTCAATGGCCTCACCATATTTTTCCAACTGCGCTGCGAGTCCGGTGCGCACCGGTTCGCTGCGACCGGCCGAAGGCGTCGGATCGAATGTCACCCACGAACGCGTCTCCGGAAAGTAAACCTCGACCCACGAGTGAGCATTGCTGTTCCGCACCGTGTAGGCGCCGGCGGCTTCGTTGTACTCGCCTGATGTAAAACCATTCACGAGGCGCGCCGCTACCCCACGCGTCCGCAGCATCACCGTCATCGCCGTCGCGAAA
Organism: Pyrinomonadaceae bacterium; assembly: GCA_036401595.1. Classification (GTDB taxonomy): domain Bacteria; phylum Acidobacteriota; class Blastocatellia; order Pyrinomonadales; family Pyrinomonadaceae; genus PSRF01. The sequence continues at coordinate 229,862 of DASWUM010000012.1, read as the reverse complement.
TACTCACAATGCCCGGCTCTAACATTAAACAGGAAATCGGCGAGAGGATCGGATCCGCCCGCCTTCATCTCCATCGAGTAGCCGTACTCATTCTGAAGATACGACTCGATCGCTTTCGCGGCGTCGTAACGGTTACTCGCATTCGACTGCACGACGATTGACGCCGCAAGCGTGCTGATGCGCGGATCAAGATTTTCCGGCAGTTGCAGGTAACGATAATAAGTGATTGGCAGTGGCCTCAGATCGTTACGCAACAGATCAACACGTGGCTCGTTGGTGTCGGACAGCGCCTTATACATCAGGCGCTCGAAGTCGTGACGGCGTGATTGCACCGATCGTTCTTCGTCAACTCGAACAAACGGAAGATCTCCCTGAACCGCAATCACTCGCGGCGCAGCGAACAGCACTGGTGAATCCAAGGGCTCGAGGAAAAATGTTTGCGTTGTCAGACGATTGAGGGCTTCAGTGGTGTCAAACTGAAAGAGCCCACCACGTTCGGTTACCACGTCCAACTGGCGCGCCTGAGGTGATTTCTTCCAGACGCGGCCCGTGAATTCGTCGAGCGCGACGCCGCGCCAGCGCAACTCGCGCGGGCTCTGCGTGTCTTCAACACGAACGCGCATGATCACGCCTTCGTTTTTCTTGAGTGTGCCGATCTGGCCGAGCGTAACGCTTTCTGAGAAGCCGGTGAGATTTGAAGTCACGCCACCGCTTCGCGTGAGAGAAGCAGCGCCGGATCTTGGTGCGATCAAAAACAGCGGGAGCGCAGTTACGAAGATCAAAGCCAGGAGCGCCACGGCTACGAAAGGAAGTCGTGCGGCTTCAGTCGTTCGCCACGAGCGGCGTCCGGATTTTTTGAAGACGCGCGAATCAGGAGGGACCAGCAGACGTGTTTCTGTGAAGGCGAGAGAGCGTCGCGCTTTCTGGATTTCAAACGCGGTCACCGCACACAAGCCACACAACAAGTACAGCGTGAGCGTTCCTAAAAAGACCGGACTGAAACTCAAACCCGCAGCCAGCAGCACCTCGAAGAACGAGATCAGGTAAAGGAAAACCCAATCACGATCTTTCTTGACCTGTAGCAACTTTACGGCGGACAGAAAGACGATCAGATGTGCGAGCGCAGTAACTCCGAGACGTTCGGTGGGTTCACCGAACTCTTTCTGAACCTGCCAATCGAGATAAAACAGCGGGATCGAGAGCAGCACGATTCCGAGACCGTAACGTTCGGGTAGCTGCCACTTCGTCTTCTCGAGCATCCAGCTTCCGATCATCACCAGCACAAAGACGAGGGCCAGACCAACACTAAGCCCTCCCGCCAGGACAAGCGCCAGCATCGCCACCGCGATCATGGCGTAAGAAAACGCTCTAAAGTAAGTTAAGAAATTCAATCGTTCTGTCGATCCGCGTTTATCCGCGTTACTTTTTCACTCTGATCTCAAAAATTCGCGGCCAGAGTTTGCCCGTGACGTACAACTTATTGTTCGCTTGATCGTAAGCGATGCCATTCAATACCGCTTCCGGATCGCGCAGTTCGCCTTCCGGCATTATTCCATTCAGATCGATCCACGCCGTCACGCGGCCACTCTGGGGATCGATCGTCGCAATCCTGTTATCGTGCCAAACATTCGCGTAAATCTCACCCTGCACAAACTCGAGCTCATTCAATTCTCGGATCGGAGTTTGGCCTTCAAGTACGTTTATCGTTCGCGAGACGTGGAAATCCGAAGGGTCGATAAATCTGATCTGGTTCGTACCATCGCTCAAGATCAGCGACTTTCCATCCGTCGTAAGCCCCCAACCCTCTTCTGAATAGTTAAACTGTCCCACCCGTTCGAAACTCTGCGCGTCGTAAATGAATCCAACGTGTTGCTGCCACGTGAGTTGATAAATCTTTCCGTTCAGCAGCGCGATGCCTTCAGCAAAATAAGGCACCGGCACGTCGACCTTTTTCAAAACCTTGCCAGTCTCGAGTTCGACGCGTCGCAGGCTCGAAAAGCCTTCCTGGCCGGTGCTCTCGAGAAATTTTCCGTCACTTACGATTAGTCCCTGCGTGAAAGCGTTGCTGTCGTGGGGGTAAATATTGACGATTTGATAGCCGTATTTAGCGGGGACCGTCGGGGCCGGAGTTTCGGGCTTTTTGGGCGGCAAATCGCCGTTCGCGCCCGACTGGCACTGGAAGGACGACAGCGCCAGGCCCAGCACGACAGCGAGCCGGATTTTAAGTATGAGTGACATACTGGCATTGTGCTAGACACACCAAAAAAAGACAAAAGGAACCCCAAACCTTTAGACCAGCTTTTGTGCTTTTTGTGCCTTTTTGTGGCTAAGGAGCTTCTACTGCTTCCATGACGGTGCGTCCGACCTGGCCGAGACTTGCGGCTGAACACTTGTCGATCGTATCCGCGGTGGTGTGAAACCACTTGTAACTGAAATCAATCAGCAGAACGACAGGAATGCCCTTGTCCAGAAAGGCAGTGTGATCGTCGTAGACGATCCCGCCGCGTTCGTTGAGAATGCCGTTTGACTTCACGCGTGCGGCGGCGCTCCACAAGCGCTCGACCACTGCCGGCGCTCGTGCCTGCGAGTCTCGCTCCTTCCGAATGGCGAAATCGGCATCACCGACCATGTCGAGCACTACGCCCCACTCAGCACGATAATTCGGAAAATCTCGCACCCAGGCTCTCGAACCGAGGAAGTAATCGTCTAGCTCGGGTCCGCGTCCAAAATCCTCGCCGTCAAAGAAGATCAAATCCACGCCGACGGGCGGTGGCTGATCCTTCCACAACATCGCCATCTCGAGCATCACGGCAACACCCGACCCACCATCATTAGCGCCCCCGATAGGTTCGTTGCGACGGCTCTCGTCCGGATCCTTATCGGCAGTGGATCGCGTGTCGTAGTGAGTTGCGATCAGCACCCGAGGTGTCTGCTTTGGATTAATGCGGGCAACGATGTTTCGAAAAATCTCCGGCGCAGTGGCGTCCTTTGGCGTGTGTTGGAAAGAATGAACGGTAACTTCAGCGCCCGCGTTACGTAGCGTTTGTTGAATCCATTCTTCAGCCTTCGACTTCCCTTCACTGCCGTGATTGCGTGGTCCAAACGCGCAGAGTTCGCGTAGACGTTCGAAAGCGCGCTCCTGATTGAATCGCGGTGGCTTGAATGGCGGCGGCGCGGGTTTCGCACAAGCCATCAGCGCCAACGCAACGAATAGACTAAAAGACCATCGTGTCGACTGGAGCATAATCGTCAGTGAGCAGGGGTACGTCGTCGGTTGGTAGTCGTGACTCGAAGAATTGGCTCGCGTCGTCGAGAAACGTCGGCGTCCGTGCAACGTTCACGAGTTGTGTCGCCATCGCCACGACGGATTCTTTGGTCCAATGAACGCCACCATTGACCGCGATCAGAATCAAGCTGCGCGGCTGATCCTGGTCCAACACCGCACCAGCTCGCCGTTCGGTTTCATGAAGGTATGGAAATAGGTAAACGTTGTCGAAGACGGTCGCCAGCGTTTTGTATTCAGCCCGCATGATCCGGCTCCGTCTGCCACGCAACGTCCCGTTGATGTTAGCGAGCACAACACCATCCGGCGTGAGTGTCTGTTTGATCTCGTTGAAGAACTCTCTGGTGGTTAAGTGAAACGGAATCTGTCCGCCGATCGTGAACGCGTCGAGTATGACGAGATCGTATTTCGTCTGCGAGCGACGGACAAAGCTGCGTCCATCTTCGACGTGAACACGCAAGCGCTCGCCTGGTTCGAGATGAAAATACCGTAATCCCAAATCGACGACGCGCTGGTCTATCTCGACCAGATCGACCGTCACATTCGGATCGTCGGTGACAAACTTCCGCGCGCCGATACCGCCGCCACCGCCGATAATCAGAATATTCTTCAGTGACGGTTTGAAGATTCGCGCAAGCGGGAACGCGTTCGTATAACTCACGCGCGTGTCATACGGCGGGTTTAGGTCGATTGCGCCTTCGACGTAGTTATTGAATTGCAGAAAACGAATGTTTCGCTGTGCGTCGTCGACAACCTTGATGTAGTGGTAAGCAGAGTCGCCTTCGTAAATCACGCCCTGGGCCGGAACGTTACGCACGTAACTCACCAAAAACAACATCGCAGCAAACAGGACCACGCCGGCAGCCACCGCTGCTTTTCTTCGTGACCACGGAACAACGATGAGCGGTAACACCAACAGGCACAGTCCGAGGATCTGCAACAGCACTCGCACACCCAACGCAGGTACCAGCCAAAACGCGACCAGCAGCGTTCCGGCAATGCTGCCGAACGTCGAGAGTGCATATAAACTTCCCGAGACATTCCCAATCCGTTCGACTGTTTGGGCTGCGAGCCGCACGGCGTAAGGTGAGACCATGCCCAGCAACACACTTGGACCGCCGAACAAGATTAACGTCGCGAGTAATGGACCAAGACGTTCTCCGGGATTGAACCGCAACAGCAGACGGCAAACCGGATTCGCATAAAACGGGATCAGCATCAACCAGCCGCCGGCAACCAGTAACAGCGCGTTGAGTGGATAAAAACTCGGACGCCGGTCCGCCAGCATACCGCCGCTGTAGTAACCAATCGACAACGCCGCCAGAAACACTCCGATAATTGCGCCCCAAACGTAGATCGACGAGCCGAAATGGATTGCGAGAATGCGGCTGCCGGTCATCTCGAGTCCCATCAAAACGGCGCCCGAAACGACGACAACCACCTTCAATCGCCAATCACGTTGCAACTTATTTTTTGTGCCTTTTGTGCTTTTGTGCCTTTTGTGGCTTTACTCGGTAATGATCAGCGGCTCGCCGTGGCGACGCTTTTCGAGATATGCGGTCAGGCGCTCTCGATCGTCGTCGGACATCTGGTGAATGTTTGCGCCCAGCAGCCAACGCTTTTTGGTCTCTTCACCGGTGCGATTTGAGTTGGCGATCTTCACGACCGCTTCGATTGGTCCTTCCGGCAAGTCCACACGGACAAATAGCAGTCTTCCTTTGCGGGACAAGTCTGCTTCCGAAAAGCGTGTGCCGGAGAGCGAGAGTCCGAAACCAAATTTGCTGATCGTTTCGCAGTGACCTCGCGACGGTTGCGAGTAAGAGACCTTGCCAACCTTTGCCTCGCCGTCGATCAGTGAAATCGCCGAAGGCAGGTGGGCGTAATAGCGTGGGCCACGCCGCCGATTACGGACTTGTTTGGGTTTTTTAGACGGCTGACGGCGGTGCTTTGCCAGCGGATCGAAACCCTTGAACACGAGCCCGCAGTTATTGCACAACAACTTATGCAACCCGAACGCTCGTAAAAAGAAGACCGCATCATCATAATCACGTTGAATTCGCTCACTCTTACACCGTGGACACTGCATATGTTGCATTCTAACTTTTTTAGCCACGGATGACGCGGATTTAAAATCCGGATTTGATCCGTATTGTCCGTGGCTATGCTTATCTAAAAATAAATCCTGAGCGAAACGGGTCTTCGGGATCGAAGTAGAACTCGTTGCGCCCGGTGATTGAGGCGGTGCCGCTGACTTCCGGGATGACGGCGTCGTGAGGGCCGAATTTGGTGGTGTGCACAACGCTCACGGACATCGTGCTGCCAAGGATACTCTCGATCGTGATCTTCTCATTCAATTTGAGTTCGCCTTTTGCGAAGTGCAAGGCTGCACGCGCGCTGACGCCGCTGCCGGTTGCCGATCGATCGAGTTCGCCGTCAGCAAAGATGCAGACGTTGCGACTGTGATGCGATGAATCATATGGCGGTCCGGTAAAGATCGTGCCGTAGAGAAAACTCAGGTCGGGTTCGAACGGGTGCGTGATCGGGAACTGAGCCATCACCGCGTTTTTGATCCGCCGACCGTAATCGATGATGCGATTGAAATGCTCCGGTTCAAGCGTCAGGCCAACTGCTTCAGCAATCACAAACGCGTAAAACGCTCCGCCATAAGCAACATCAAACCGCACCAAACCGATTCCCGGCACGTCAACCTGCCGATCGCGTAGATACAGAAACGATGGAACGTTTTGAAACGACGTTTCCGTCACCTGGCCGTCGACAACCGTCGCCCGTGCAAGAATCCTGCCTGCAGGCACATTGAAAACTACCTCGTTTTTGCTAACGAGTTGAGTTTCAACAACGAGTTTCGTGAGCGCGATGATCGCGTGCCCGCACATGGTGCTGTAGCCTTCGTTATGCAGAAAGAAAACATCAAAATCCGCGTCTTCAGACGAAGTGATAACAGCACCATACATATCTGCATGTCCGCGCGGCTCCCACATCAGCCCAGTGCGCAGATAATCGTAGTGCTCGCGAAAGTAGCGGCGCTTCTCCAACACAGTGCGGCCTTCGAGCGGCGGCAATCCATCGACGATCACGCGCAGCGGTTCGCCACCGGTGTGCATGTCGATGGTGGTGACGCGAGTCCAGTGTTCAGGCGGACGCCAGTTCGAAAGTTGATTCAAGTTCTTAGACACAGATTTCAAAGATTGGAGTAAGATTGCGCACCCAGGATGCCGAACATTAAACCACTCCGCAAACTCGTAACGAAAGCACGAACCATCCGTGACGATCACCGCGCGCGACATGCGCCCAGCGGTTTCGCGTTCGCACTCGCCGACAGTGTCGACTATCTCGACCAGAATCACTGGGCCAAAGCGACGTCGCACAATTCGATGTTCTTGTCGCCACGCTACCTGCGCGTGCTCGAAGACGCCGGACCGGACAATTTGCGACCTTGTTACGCGCTCGTCTTTCAAGACAAAGAACCAGTCGCAGCGATTGCAGCACAAACTGTCACTGTGTCGATGGCGCGTTTGCGCAAGTCGTCATCTGCAAACGATCCGCTCAGCCGGCACGAAGAGAAGATGCTGGTTTGCGGCAATCTGCTTTCGTGGGGCATGCACGGCATCTCGTTCGCACCAGACGTGGATCACAAACCGCTGTGGCCAGCGGTGGCGGAAGCGATCTATCGTCTGCGCCGTGTCAACAAGCTGTTCGGCGACACGGCGTTCGTGATGGTGAAAGATATTCCCGACGAATATGCAGCAGACGCGACGGCACTCTCACGCTTTTCGTATCGAGAGCTCGAGACTGAACCAAACATGGTTCTCGACATCTCCGAAAAGTGGAAAAGTTACGACGACTATCTCGCGAGTCTGACGTCACGATATCGCAAACAGTCGAAACAGATCGAGAAGGAAGTTACAAACGCCGGTTGCGTAGTCGAAGAGATTAGAACCGAAGACATCGCACGCCAGGCCGAGCAGATTCACGCGCTCTACCTGCAAACGCACAAGAACGCACGTTTGCGACTCGTCACCCTGCCGGTGACGTTCCTGCCGACGCTCGCCGAGCGATTCGGCGACGACATGCGATTTACGGTGCTGACGAAAGACGGAAATCTCTTGGGCTTTGTCACAACGGCGAAGGACGGTGACACAGCAGTCGGTTACTACATCGGCTTCGATCGCAAAGCAAACGCCGACATTCCAATCTACTTTCGCCTGCTGCAGTCAGTAATTGGTCACGCGATTGCACTCAACTGCACGCGACTCTCACTCGGCCGCACGGCACTCGAGCCCAAAGCGCGTCTCGGCGCTCGCCCCGATCCGATGCGCATTTGGATTCGTCACCGTATCCCGATGCTGAATCTGATCGTTCGCGGCCTGCTGCACACGATCGACGATCACGAAGAGCCACCCGAACGAAATCCGTTTAAATAACCGCGCTGATCCCCGTTCACTCGTACCTGAGCGCCACGATTGGATCGACCTTCGTAGCCCTTCGTGCCGGAATCCAACAGGCAAGAAACGACACTACCGCCAACAACAGAGTAATCAACCCAAACGTGATCGGATCCGTCGCACTCACGCCAAACAATAAATTCTTCATCGTTCGCGTCAATGCAAACGACGCAATCAACCCGAGCACGACTCCGGCGACCGCGAGTTTCATCCCATGTCCAATCACGAGCCTCATCACATCCGTGCGTTGCGCGCCGAGTGTCATCCGCAATCCAATCTCGCGCGTGCGTTGGGCGACGGCGTAAGAAAGCATTCCGTAAATCCCGATCATTGCCAGCGCGAGCGCGACCACCGCGAAGACTGCCAGCAGCACCATCGAGAAACGTCGCGGCGCAACTGACTGCGAAACGATCTGCTCCATCGTGCGTACGTTGAAGATCGCCTGATCTTTGTTCAACGCCGCAATCTGGCCACGCACTGAAGCAGCGAGACTAGTTGGCTCGACATCCGTGCGTGTTAACAAATTGACCCGCCGCACAGAACCAGGCCAACGGTCAGCGGGAATCTGATTGAAATTGAAATAGAACTGCGGCGTCCGCACCGCTTGTCCATCGAGGTTGTCCTGCTCGACGTGTCGCACGACACCAACAATTTCATAAATCGGTCCCGAAGGATTCTGAGACAGACGCTGTCCAATCGGATCTTCATTCGTAAAGTGTTGTGCGAGTGCATCATCAATAACGACGACTAGTGGAGTTGATGGAGTGTCTTGTGCATTGAAGGTGCGACCCTTAACCAGCTCAATTCCCATCGTCTGAAAATAATCCGGACTGACAGTGTAACGAATTCCGCCTGGTGCCTTACCGGGTTCGGGCAATGGCCGCCCCTGAATAAAAAACACGGGACGATTCACAACACCAAGCGGAAGCCCATTCGAGATCGCAACCGACTTAACGCCCGGCAGACTTCGCACATTCTCTTGTAGCTGCTTGAAGAACGACGCGACCTGATTACCGTCAGGATTGTTAACTGACACTTGCATCGTCAACAGGTTCTGCGACTCGAAACCAGGATCGACTTGCAACACTCGGCGGAAACTCTGAATGAGCAGACCTGCGCCAACCAGCAGTGTCAACGTCAACGCCACTTCGCCAACGACCAACAGGTTGCGCAAGTGTTGACGGCCAACCGATCCGCGGTCCCCTTCTTTCAACGCATCAGTCAGGTTTAATCGAGAAGCCTGCAACGCCGGAGCGAGCCCAAATAACAATCCGGTGACGATCGAGACACCGAGTGTGAACAGCAACACGCGCAGATCGACACTCGCTTCCGCAAGTCGCGGAATTCCGTCAGGCAGTCTGCTGGCGATAAAGCTGGTGCCCCAGTGCGCGAAGAGTATTCCCAACGCTGCGCCGACGGCCGAGAGCATGAAACTCTCCGTGAGTAGCTGGCGAATGATGCGCCAACGATTCGCACCGAGCGCCACGCGCACAGACATTTCTCTCTTGCGCGTCGACGCACGAACGAGCAGAAGATTTGCGACGTTTGCACACGCGATCAGCAACACGAGCCCAACCGCGCCGAGCAATATCAACAGCGGCTGTCGCACGCTTCCGACAAAACTCTCGTGCACCGGCATCAGCACAGCACGACGTCCGGTATTCGTGTCGGGATATTGCTGTTCCAGTCGTTTGTAGACGACGTTGAGCTCCGACTCCGTTTGCTGTTGCGACATGTTTGGTTTCAGACGCGCAACCACGCTGATTCCGGGATCGCCGCCACGCACCTTGAACCGTTCCGCTGAAAGTCCGACGGGAATCGTAACGTCAGCCGGCAAACCAAACTGGAAATCCTGCGGCGCAATTGCAGTGACTGTATAGCTCTGATTATTGAGTGTGATTGTCTTCCCGATGATGCTCGGATCGTTGCCAAAGGTGCGACTCCAGAATCCGTAACTCAACATCACTGCCGGCATCGCACCGGGACGATCGTCTTCGGGAAGAAAGTCGCGACCGAGAAGTGGCTTGACGCCGAGTAAACTTAGAAAACCCGCGGAAACAAGTCGACCCTGCAAGCGTTCCGGTTCACCGGCGCCGCTGAAGTTGTAACTCTCGTTCGAGCGCACAGCCGACGCCGACTCGAAAACATTTCGATCGTCGCGCCAGTCGACGAAGTTCGGATACGACACCGAGCCGCCGGGAGCAAACTCGCCGACGATGACGAGTTGTTCGGGAGCCTGGTATGGAAACGGCCGCAGCAGAACGGCGTTGACGATGCTGAAGATCGCAGTGTTGGCGCCAATACCGAGGCTGAGCGTCAGCACCGCGATGAGCGTGAAGCCCGGATGTTTGAAGAGCATGCGAGCGCTGAAACGCAGATCCTGCCAAACGGATTCCATAAATCCTCCTCCCTTTACCTCGTACGCAAGATCCTTGATGCTTGCTACGTTTCCAAAACTCTTCGCGGCGGAGAGGCGTGCTTCATCGGGCGTCATCCCCATTTCGCGATTGGCTTCCGCCTCCATCTCGAGATGAGCACGCAGTTCTTCGTCGATGTCGTGGATTACTTTGTCGCGCCAGAACAGCGCTCGAAGTCGTGCAATCAAAACGTTGAGCCAGGTCATTGCGATAAATCCTTAAGTGGCTGCGCGCATTTTGGTGACGACCAGGACGAGGCGGTCCCAGCTCTCTTCTTCAACCCGGAGTTGTTTCTGTCCGGCGCGAGTGAGTTTGTAGAACTTTGCTTTGCGGCCGGTTTCATTCTCGCCCCACTTGCCGCTGACCCAGCCTTTCAGCTCGATACGATAGAGCGCAGGATAGAGCGCGCCCTGTTCGACGGTCAGCATTTCGTCAGACATTCTGCGGATGCGCTGGATGATGCCGTAGCCGTGTAACGGGCCGAGCGAGAGGGCCTTGAGGATGAGCATGTCTAGCGTGCCCTGCAACAGATCGGCTTTGGGATTGGTCATGCAGCCTTACACCTAAACGTTTTAGGCATACTAAGACATGATGCCTAAGATGGCAAGGCTATCCACAGATTACGCAGATTACTCGGCACGACGGACGCCGACTTCATCGAGGTGATCGAGGAGATCGGCAGGATCGTTGTAAACGCGGTACGCGCCCGCACGTTCCAACTCTTCGCGTCCATACCCTCCCGACAACAATCCCACACCGAGCGCACGAGCGCGACGCGCCGCCAGCATGTCCCAGATACTGTCACCAACCACGACTGAGTCCTTGCAATCAACACCGAGCTTTTCAGCCGCCGCCAAAAACAGATCCGGATCGGGTTTCGCATGCGTTACAAGATCGCGCGTGATAATGGGCACGTCTTCACTTATCCCCAAAAGCCGCAGCGACAAACTCGCACTTCGAAGATAACCACTCGTCGCGATCGCCCACGGCACCTTTTTCTCCGTCAGATACGACAACAACTTCGACGCTCCCGGCAGCGGTCGCACCTGCGACGCGTATTTCTTAAATGCGTCGCCATGCGCGGTTTGTAGTCGCTCGGCTTCGTCCTTCGACACGGTATGCCCGGTCTCGCGCAACAAAGCATTGACAAAGAGACCGCCGCTCATACCAATCTGCCGGTGAATACGCCAAACTGCGAGCTGCATTCCGTCCGATTCGAGTGCTTCGCGCCACGCCAACACGTGTTGATAGACGCTATCGACGAGTGTTCCGTCCAGGTCGAAGAGAAATGCCGTTTGTGTTGACGTTGTGTTACTTTGTGTCATCTCGTTTACCAACTCTTTGAGGTTATTAATGAAGATCTTGTTTGCGTTTGTCGTTGCTTCGATCATTGTCGCGGCTGTCGTCAGTTCTGCTCCGAGTCTGCAAGCCGCACCTCCGGCCGCGATACTGTTCGACGATTTTAGCTACACCAACAAGAATCAGCTAAAGAAGAATGGCTGGATCATTCGCACCGAGGCTGGTTGGCCCGGCGTTCCCGGAGCAACGTGGTCTGAAGATGGCGTTTCACTTCACAAAGAACCGAGTCTTCAATTCCTGCGCATGACGTCTTCAACCGAAGGCACCGGCACGACCACACACCAAACTCAGATCTGTCAGCAACGCAAATTCTTCGAAGGCACGTACGCCGCGCGCGTTCGTTTCACCGACGCTCCCGCTTCCGGACCGGGAGGCGATCAGATCGTCGAGAGCTTCTACACAATCGCCCCACTCAAGGCACCGATGGATCCTGACTACAGCGAGCTTGATTATGAATACTTGCCGAATGGCGGCTGGGGCATCGATGGACCAACACTCTACTCCACGACGTGGGAAACGTTCAGTCCCGAGCCAAACTGGAAGAAAGACAACGTCTTCAAAACGACGAATGGCAGCCAGGCCGGCTGGCACACGCTCATAACGCAGGTGATGGACAAGAAGGTTCGTTATTACGTCGACGGAAACTTATTTGCGGAACACGGTGACCAGTACTATCCGGAAGACACGATGTCGATTAACTTCAACCTCTGGTTTATTCGCGATGGAATGACGAAATCGACTGAGCGGCGTGCGTATGAGGAAGACATCGATTGGGTATTTTTCCAGGCGGACACAGCGCTGACGCCGCAACAAGTTGAAGCTGCGGTGACCGCAATGCGACGGTCATCACGCAGCTTCCGTGATACTGTGCCGCCTAAAGCGCCGGCACTCAACAGTCCCTGTAACTTCTAACCGCAGATTACACAGATTGAATAACTGAATCTGTGTAATCTGTGGACTACTGTGTTTTCTCCTTCTCGGAGTGATGTTCCGCTTTCTTTTGCTTGAGCCACTCATCGATGCTCTCGCGGATATACTCGCCCATGTCTTCAAACTCGCGCGCCGACTTCTCCCAAAACTCGCGAAACTTGTTCGAGTCAAACGCGAAGCCGTAGCCGCGTCCAAATCCTTTCGCTGATCCAAGCTCATCTTCGTAATAAGCCGCGAGTTGACGCGACGCCATTGCGACGACCGTCAACGAACTGCCTGCTGCCAACGGTTCAAAGACCACACCAACATTCGGATCGAGCTCTTTGAGACGCGCAAGCACGCGATTGTATTGTTCGGTGCAGAACGCCGCCGCGTCTTCTTTGCCACCGGTCCATTCTGACTGCAGTGCCATACGCGACGTGCGTCGCAGCACATTGATCAGCTTCAACAACTCTTTCTCTCTCTCCATACACACTCCCATTCTGACGATCTTGTTAATTCAGTCTCACTCACAACTCACAGATAGAGGAACGCATCGCACTCTTGCGTGCCTTCTCGGCCCACACCCGCGAAAATAAAATCCCCTCCCGAACCCACGCACAAACTCCGGCTCATCTGCTTCGAAGTAAGCCAACAACTCGCGCACTGCGATCCGCGTCACTTCAGGCGAAGCCGATTCACTCAGCGGTGTGAACAACGGTTTGATCGCCGGCTCGAGCTCAGTGAGTCGAGCAAGCACGCGGTTGTATTGCGCGACGCAGAACTGTGTCGCATCCGGTCCCGCCTTGGTCCAGGCGGCATAACCCGCTGCACGCGCGATTCGTCGCAGCACGTTGAGCAGTTTCACTGTTTCTTTTTCCATCTGGTTCTCCTCTTTCTAACTTGTCGTTTCCACTTTCGCTCGCAACAGTTTCTTGCCGTGATGAATTCGCCACTTCACCGTCGACAACGGAATTCCCATAAACGCCGCGATGCGGTTCAACGGCATTTCGTCCAGAAAGCGCAACCGCAAAGGCATTGCGTAATCCGCAGGGAGACTGTCGAGCGCCCTGATCATTTCTTCGTCGCGTTCCTTCTCCGCCAGCGGCCGCGCGAGGGCCGCGATCTGTTCGAGCAGCGCTTCGTCGAGTGCCACTCGTTTACTCAGTTGCGCCGTCTCGCTCTTGCTGAACCGCAGCGCGCGATGACGCGTTATCGCCGACAACCACGCCGGAAACTTGCGCGGCTCCTCGATGCCGGGCAGCGCCTTGAACGCGAGCAACAGCGAATCCTGCGCGACATCCTCCGCATGATCGGCGCCGACTATCGTTCTGGCCAGCCGCACGACGGCAGGCCGGTAGCGCACCACAAGCTCCTCAAACGCGTCCAGCTTCCCAAGAATCGCCGCAATTACCAGTACTTCGTCGGGCGATTCAGACCGTGTCATCATTGTTATAGAGACATTCTACGAGGAAAAAGTTAGGTGGGTTTGGCGATTTATTGAAATACGCCGCGGGCGCTGCGGTATTATGTACGGGGAGTTTCTGGAGAAAGGTGAAGCCCGATGGCTGACCAGATCGATCTTTACGAAGTGCTTCAGGTGAGTGACACCGCTGAACCGGAGACTATCAGTCGAGTCTATCGAATCTTCGCGCAGCGTTATCACCCTGACAACAAGGAGACGGGAAATGACGCCCGTTTCCGCGAAATAACCGAGGCCTACCACATCCTCTCGAATCCGGAGAGGCGCGCGCAATACGACGCGACCAATGAAAGACGCCGCCGCGATCGCTGGCGAGTTGTGTCAGAGGGTCCGGCGTCGGAGAACAATTTTGAACTCGAGCAGGCGGTGCGTCTCACTGTGCTTGAAGTTCTCTACACGCAGCGCCGTGTCGACCCGGCAACTCCAGGCATTTACCTGCGCGAGCTCGAGCGTATGATTGGCCGCCCGCGTGAGCATCTGGAATTTACGCTGTGGTACCTCACGCAGAAGAAGCTGATCAACAACGACGACTCGCGTATGTTTTTGACCGTCGACGGCGCCGAGTATCTCGAAGAAGCCTACAAAAGTAATCTCCAGCGCAAACGTCTCCAATCCTCAAACGACTAAGCCACAGATCCGTCCTCAACCCGCGTTCATCTGTGGCTAAATAATTTTCTGATCGTCGATGATAGTTTTTGCGCGACCGCTACGCCTTAGTGATTGTGAAGGGAGCACAGTAACGATCGACCCATAACCCTCAATCCTAAGGAGATGATACTAATGAGAATCAAACTCATATTGACTTCACTGGCACTGGCAGCACTAATCGTATGCGCGGGCTACGCTCTTAGCGGGAATTCGGCCGCCGCGGCGGTCGTTGACGACAAAGTCAACCCACACTACAAAGGCGGCTCATCGTTCAATCTTGCAGGGGCTGGACCAAACGTGGCTCGTTGCGGCGCGTTTCCGGAAAACGTCGAGCTGAGTTTCACGGGCGCGGGCATTGACACGGAAGGCGGCTACAACACGGCAGTCTTTTCTGCGTGCACAAACACGACCACCAATCTCGTCTTTGATCTGAAGGCGACTGACACGTACGCGGGGTCTGGAGATTCAGTGAACATCGAAGGCGATCCATTCGTCCTCGTTCCGAATCCGGCGATTTGCGCCGCCGCGAATGCGCATGGAGTTCCGTTTCGCGTGGCTGGAGGCACAGGAGCTTACGCCGGCGCAACCGGCAACGGCCGCTTCCACATCACGAGCAATTTGACGCCGTGCAACGGTCTCACGCCGCCGTCGCAGGTGTGGTTTGAAGGAGTAATCAGAAAGCAGTAAACAGCAGTTCGGTCACTGATGTAGAGAGCCCGCGGGATCATTCAGATCTCGCGGGCTCTTTATAATCTGCGCAATCTGTGTAATCTGTGGATGAAGTATGAGAAAACTTGCCGCCACTTTTCTGTTAAGTCTGCTCTTCGCGTTCGCTCAGAGCCAACCCGCTATCCGTATCACTTTCGTCCTTAGCTCGCCTGACTTGCCTGAGGATACTGCGGTCTACATCACCGGCAGCGTCGAGCAACTCGGCTCATGGAATCCCGGCAAAGTGAAGATGGATCCGCGCGGGAATCATACCTGGACAAAAGAGATCACAATCAGCAACCCGCTCTCAATCGAATACAAATACACGTTAGGCACGTGGGAGCGTGAAGGCGCACAGCCCGACGGATCACCGCTATCGAATTCTTTCGTTGATGCATCGCAGGACAGAACCGTCAAAGACACCGTGCTCTTCTGGACCAAAGGGCCGCGTCAGCGCGTCAACCACGGACAGATCACAGGCACCGTGCGCTATCATCGCCGTTTGAAGGGCGCGGGACTCCAAGATCGCGACCTCATCGTCTGGCTCCCACCGGGCTATGAAACTGACAAGACGCAACGCTATCCGGTCGTTTACATGCAAGACGGGCAAAACATCGTCGATCCGGTTACGTCTGCTTTTGGTGTGGATTGGTCGATTGACGAAACTGCGACCGAGATGATCCAGAAGAAGTCTATTGAACCGATCATCATCGTGGGTATCTACAACACGAGCGACCGGATGAAGGAGTACATACCCGGCGACAAAGGCACGGCCTACATGAACTTCGTCGTTAACACTGTCAAACCGCTGATCGATTCGACCTACCGTACCAAGCCGGACCGGAAGAACACGATCGTTGGCGGCTCATCGGCGGGCGGCATCATCTCGTTCATGCTCGTCTGGGAACACTCGGACGTCTTCTCCAAAGCCATCTGCATGTCCCCTGCTTTTCGATCGCTCTCTCCGGGCGGCTGGGACTACACCCTCACTGTTCAAAGATCTTCCCGCCCCACGAACCCCATCTTCCTCTACATCGACAACGGCGCCCTCGGCCTCGACTCCCAACTCCAACCCGGCATCGACTCCATGCTCACCGCGCTCAAATCAAAAGGCTACTCGGACGGCCGCGACTTCCACTTCCTCCTCGCCCCCACCGCCAAACACTCCGAAGCCGACTGGGCCAAGCGCTTTCCACTGGCCTTGGAGCGGGTCGGTAATAACCGTTAGATCCTCGAAGCAAGACTCTGCACTGTAATAATCTGACTCTAGTAACTACCTAACGCAGGTATCGGGGTTATCTAGCCATGTCCAGTTACTCGATCCCTAGACGTCGATCGGTTAACCAAGTAGCATAATAAGGCTCTATTCATTCTCTCCCACATATGCCATTCTCAATGCAGATCCCGCGGATAATTTCAGATCTAAACTCAATGGTTGGAATGCGAGGACGTCGCATATAGAGTCACAGATTCGTCGATGGAGTATCGATATGAAACTTCTAGATCTCATTTACTCATCAGGAACTGAAAACTGGTCAAACCGTTGTAAGGAGGCATTCCAAGAGCTGTTTGGCAGTACAGGACGTTACGCCTCGCGCGCCCAGGAACTGTCACGTGTTCGCGCGCCCGAGATGAAAACCGAGGATAAGGTTTCGTATGGAGCTCTCATTCATCCCTCAAATCCAGACCAAGGGCCATACGGCGGTATGAGTTTTGTGGTTTTTCCGATACCAGATGGCCCATGTCTGTTGGGACTTGGGGTGGGTACGCAAGGGTTGAGTCCGGATGAAACCATCCTCGGCCGGCCGGGACATGCTAGGAAGGTCCAAGCCATCGTTCGATTGCTGAACCACAAGCAGGGACGCGGTAAGGTTGTTGCCTGGTCCAAGCAAGAGCCGACGCGTATAGATCTGCAAATTCCGCCAAACGTACAAAATTCATTTTCCGCATACAGCAGGGTCTTCGAGAGGTACGGACACGTTATGTATGGGATATATGCCCCTACCAACACTCGCGAAGAAGGACTATACGGCTTACAAGCATTCCTTGATTTGTACTTTGACGAGCGACGCGCACCTCTGCTCTCCGGCGCACGGTCTGAGGCAGACCAAATCAAAAGAGCCTATTACTCAGAATTGTTTCCGGACTTCTCGAGCAAAGAAGTATTCGAACTCTTGGAGCGTCGAAAATTCGTCATTTTGGAAGGCCCACCTGGTACCGGTAAGACCAGAATGGCTCGAATGCTGATTAAAGATCATTACAACGGGCACGGAACGTCTATTCAGTTTCATCCAAATACTTCGTACGAGCAGTTTATTGGCGGACTCTCACCTCAACAAAATGACAGTGGCTTGGGATTTCAGTTCGAACCAACCAAAGGAGCGTTAATGCTCGCGGCTGAAGAAGCCATCAAACTGGGCACGAAACCATACTTACTTCATATAGACGAGATCAATCGGGCCGATTTGTCCAAGGTGTTGGGTGAAGCAATTTTCCTTTTGGAGTTTCAAGACGACCATCGTGAGATAAGTCTTTCGTACG
This sequence comes from Pyrinomonadaceae bacterium, assembly GCA_036401595.1. Lineage (GTDB taxonomy): Bacteria > Acidobacteriota > Blastocatellia > Pyrinomonadales > Pyrinomonadaceae > PSRF01. The sequence goes on along the minus strand of DASWUM010000012.1, from coordinate 212,051 downwards.
ATTTTGGTGACGGAAGAACCTTTCTATTGCCGCCGAACCTCCACATTGTTGGAACCATGAATTCCGCCGACCGCAGTATCGCAATTCTGGATGTCGCCGTACGACGTCGATTTGGGTTTCTTAAACTTTGGCCGCAAATGAACATTGTCTCGACGCATGGTGGGTCGCTCATGCAACGGGCTTTCCAAGACCTAGTATCGATTTTTGTTGAGCACGCTTCGGATGACGTCTTTAACTTGCTTCCCGGCCACTCATATTTCCTGGAAAAGGATGAGACAAAAGCAACGGAGAGCCTAAAAGTGAACCTTTTGCCACTGCTAGAGGAGTATATCGCCGAAGGGTATCTGGCTGGCTTTGCAGACGCGGTTCGGGGGTACTGTCAGTGGATTGAGAGCTTAGAAGTCCCGAAGGGCACTTAAGTCAAGATGCCAACTACCAAATCTTCGAGGGGAACAAAGCCGGGCGGCTCGTTCTCGTTAACTGACTCGGCAACTCTCGTAATCCCGGCTGAAACACTCATTGTAGGCGTTCCAAGTAGGGATCGGGCATCACTTTCGGCTCGATTGGCTCGCCAATTCCTATCGGTCAATGAAGGGATTTTGGAGGACTTCGGAGTATCCGGTTCTGTTCAATACGATGGCTCGAATGTCAAACTCGTAATTAGCACTGGGATCTTAATCGGTGCGTTGCCGTTGCTATCGCCGACATCCGGACAAACCGATTATGGCCTCATCATTTCTCCACGATTCGGTTGGAGCGGTCTAGGAAATATTCTCACACAAACAGGATGGAAAATTGTGCCTTCAGTTTTACCATCCTTACCGATGTTGCCACAATCCGACAGAAATATTCCTCCTTGGGTCTTATCAGGCACAGTCTTACTGAGGCTCGAGGCACTGTTAAGCAAAATTCAACGAAGCTTCATTCTAAGAGAATCAGATTTCATTGCACCTCGCGGCCAGATCAAGTGGGACGACTACGCACGCAACCGATTACCCCAAATGAAAGCTCTAGATGTTCCGTGTCGCGTGCCGGATTTGGAAGATCATCGAGAGCTGAAAGCTGCAATACATTTCACATTGCGTAAGCAACTCAATTCACTTCTGACGCAGTTATCATCTGGAATCGTCGTATCAAGTCTCATTGACCTCTGTCACTCTCTCATTGCACGAGTCAAATCGGTTTATCCCAAGATACCCACGACACGACAACTCCAATCTTGGTCACGAACAAGACTTAACCGTGAAATATTTAGAAACGGATTAGACGCAATTGAGTGGACACTGGAGGATCGGGGATTAGCTGGTTTAGCTGACCTCCGGGGACTTCCTTGGGTGATGTCGATGGATTTATTCTATGAGACCTGGGTTGAGACTATCCTTGAACTCTTTACACGTAAGCACGGCGGTGTTCTAAAAGTAGGAAGAAAGCGAGAGACCATAACACCGATTTCGTGGGATAAACCCTTTGTTGGTTCACAAAGATTTCTACTTCCAGACTTTCTGATCGAACATCCGTCCGGAGCGATCGTGATCGACGCAAAATACAAAGAACACTGGGAAGATCTTCAAGTTATGTCATGGTTTCAGTTAGAGGACCAAATTCGATCTGGACATCGGCAAGACTTGCATCAAATTTTAGCCTACTCAACCCTATTCGATAAGCCAACAATCACCGCGTGTCTCGTATATCCATGTCGTCAGTCGACCTGGCGTTCGCTAAAAGAGCGGAATCGTTTGTCTCATCGTGCACGAATTCAAGCTGGTAACAGAAGAATTGAACTCATACTTGCCACTTTCCCGATGAGCGAAACGGCCGAAGAAATAATAGGGTCGTTCGAACCGAATTTCCTTCAGCCTAACCAGTAATTAACGTAGGAACCGAGAACTCGATACTTACAAAACCATTGAACGCGACTACACCAAGCCCCCTTTCGCGCCAAAGCCATGGTCAGTGCTGGTCGAACTCCAGGAATGGTTCAAAAAGGCAGCCGAACGTGAGTGAGATCTCGGCCTATTGCTCCTGGACTCGGTAGCCGTTGTCTCGCACCTTTGTGAGGGCTTTGTTCAGGTAGTCTTGCTCGAACCAGCCGGAAGAATTAACGAAAAACACTGAATACATCTTGTCATCTTGTTTGAGGTCCCACACGAAGAACGAGAAGACGCCTCGTAGTCGATCAAACAGATATTGAATAATCTCCGGATCCGAAATCGTCTTGAGTTTTGAGTTCAGACGCAATTTGCTTTTGAACGGCCACTCCGGTGCGTTTGGGTCACAGGCGTCGGATGTCGTCTGCGAGGTTTGCACGACAATCGAAGCCGGGTAATAAACGTGCTCGTGATCGTCCGGCACATAGTCCCAGAGTTTCTCGATCAGTTGCATCCATGGTCCGCCTTTCGGCTTTACCTCGGTGGCAAGAATGATTTCTTTATCTCCATCCAAATAGCGGATGTACGAAACACCGCCATGAACGTTGATAAAGGCGCCGGGCATCTCGATAAAGCGACTTCGGCAAAGATACTTCTCCGCGGCTAAGAACTTCTTCAGCGTGTCTAGTTGTTGTGGCTCGAGCTGGCTCACAAAAAAGCGACGATCATCTGAGCCTTCGTAGTGAATAACCTTGCCGTCCTGATAGATCTTAAGTTCTGGTGGCCACAGCATTGCTCTCACGCTCATATTCCCATATGAGCCCCGCGAGAATTCAATCAAGTTGTTATCGCGAATGCCGGCACAGACGGGCGTGAGCGATGCGACGCCGAACAGAAGCAAAACAAACGTGAGAGGTTTGAGGTAAAGATGGTTCATGGTTGAGTCATAATACAATTAGACTTATGAAATTTCAGAGTGCGACATTGCCGCCTGAGGTTCGCGACCGGTCAGTGTGGGCCACGGATGAGACGGATTGGATGGAAGAGATCTCCGCTGATCAGATTGGCGAGGTGGAGGCGGCCGTTCGGGAGTTGGAACGATCAGGGGTTGAGATCGAGAAGTTAAAAACCGCGTTGCCGATGCTGGCGCCGACATTGCGAGAGTGGCTCGACGAGGTTCTCAATGGGCGTGGGTTTGTTTTGATAAGACGACTGCCGGTTGAGCGTTGGACCAGGAAACAGGCGGCGATTGCGTTTCTGATTATTGGCGCGCACCTTGGCAACCTGCGGATGCAGAATGCCGCAGGGCATTTGCTCGGGCATGTTAGAGACCTGGGAAAATCGAGCGACGATCCAAACACGCGGATTTATCAGACGCGCGAACGGCAGACGTTTCACACTGACTCGTGCGACGTCGTCGGACTCTTGTGTTTGCAGACTGCGAAGTCAGGCGGACTGTCGAGTCTGGTTTCGTCAACAACGATCTTTAATGAGATGCGACGTCGCCGGCCAGATCTGCTCAAGCTCTTGCTGGAACCGATTGAAACCGATCGACGTGGCGAAGTTCCCGAAGGTGGCAGACCGTATTTCAACATCCCTGTATTCAACTATCACGACGGGCTCGTCTCCGCGATCTATCAACGACAGTACATCGAATCAGCGCGACGCTTCCCTGGCGTCGCGCCGCTCACTCCCTCCTACATCGAAGCCCTCAATCTGTTCGACGAACTGGCAAACGACCCAAAGCTGAACCTGATGATGGAGCTGCAACCGGGTGACATTCAGCTCGTGCACAATCACACGATCCTGCACGATCGCACGGCGTTCGAGGATTACCCCGAACCTGAACGCAAGCGTCACCTGTTGCGTCTGTGGCTGGCTCCGCCCAGCGCGCGTCCCCTTCCCGAAGTTTACGCGGAACGGTTCGGGTCGATCACGCCGGGAGATCGCGGTGGCGTCGTCGTGCCGGGATCAGTGCCGACGATTCCTTTCGAGTAACACAGATAGATGCCTGAAGGTCCGGAGGTGCGAAAGTATGCAGACGCGCTCCATGCTGCGTTAAGCGGGCGCGCGATTGTTTCGCTCGAGGCGCGAACGAAGGACGCGCGAAGGTGGCTGCATGACAACGAGCAACGTTTGAAAGGCCGGCGTGTTGAGCGCGTCGTCTCGCACGGAAAACATCTGCTGGGTTATATCGAAGGCGATTTCTTCTTTCACTCACACCTCATGATGTGGGGTCGCTGGCAAACGTTTGGATTCGAGGTGCCGGAAAAAGATCGCCGCGAACGCGCACGTATCCTCGTGAACGGCGCGGCGGCAATCCTGCTCTCGGCGCCGATATTCAACGTCGGTGAAGGTGATCCTTACGACAAGATTGAGATCCTCAATACGCTTGGACCAGACGCGTTGCCGTATCGCGGGCGTTTCAATCGCGCAGAGTTTCTGCGTCGACTACACGAACACGAGGACGAAGCGATCGGTGCGGCGCTACTAAACCAGCGCATCGTCGCAGGACTCGGAAACTACTTGCGCGCGGAAGTGCTGTTCGACTGCAAACTAAATCCGTGGCGCACCGTCGGCGAACTCACGCAACGCAATCTGAGTTGTTTGGCGAAAACAATTCCGCGGCTGACACGCGATGCATACGAGCGTGGCGCAACAGCGGCAGACGCGGATCGCAAACGAATGGCGAGCGATCCGTCGCTGGTCTATCAGCCGGGACGCGAATACGGCACGCGGCACATGGTCTTTCGTCGTACGAATCTGCCGTGTTTGCGATGTGGTGAGAAGATTCGACAACTCAGGCAGAGGACTATGCAGAATGAGGATGACGAGGAAGAGCGGACGCGGATTGTTTACTTTTGTGAGAAATGTCAGAAAGTTTCAGCCGCGGATTTACGCGGATAAACGTGGATCACAGTTGGGCCAGTTTGACGGAAGCGATCTTGTTGTCAGGGGTTAGCTTGACGGTGCAGATCGCAGAGCGGCCGATGTCGGTTAGAAGGTAGCGATAGACGCGGAGGTTGTTTTCGGACCGTCGTTCGATGAGTTCGGAGGAGTGGATAATTGCGACGGGTAGACTGAAAGGTTTCAGTTCCTGTGCCAGCTGTTTGTTTTCCATCAAGGCGCGACGGATCAGCGAGGTCGTTTTTGGATCGGTGTCTTCGATCGTTTTCACTTCGGGGAGTCTGAACGCGGGATAGAAGGCGGCGGCGAGCGCGCGGGCGAATTTGAAGTCCCTGGTCTCCCATGAGTTGGCGAGGAAGATGATCGTCAAGTCTGTGTCGAGGAAGCGGATGATAAATGTTTTGAAGCCTTGCCAGGCGCCGCCGTGAAAAGCCAAGCGATGCCCGTGATAGTTTCCGAGGTGCCAGCCGAAACCGTAGTCTTTTGTTGTGCCGTCAAGCAGCTTTGCCGGTGTCCAGATTTTTTCTCGACTCGTTTGAGTGAGCGGTTTATCCCTGTAGAGTGCGGCGTCCCACTTCGCGAGATCCAGAATCGACACGTAGTACGAGCCATCGGCGGTCGAGTTTGTCGATGGTGAAACCCATTCCTGATTTTTCAACGCACCTTGCACGAGTCGATAGCCCGCAGCGCGATTAGGCACGATGTCGGCTTCTGAAATTACGCGCGCTGTGGTCATGTCGAGCGGCTGGAAGATTCGTTTTTTCAGAAACTCGCCATAGAACTTGCCGGTAATTTTGCTGATTAGAATTCCCAACATCACGTAACCGACGTTGCTGTAATTCCAGTTCGTGCCGGGTTCAAAATCGAGCGGCGCTTTCTTGAACGCGGCAAAGAGTTCTTCTTCCGTGTAATCGCGCTTGAGATCGATCTCAGGCGGATAGTCGCCGAGGCCTGAAGTGTGAGTAAGCAGGTTCCAAATGGTGATGTCTTTCCAGGTCGTCGGAACGTCGGGAAAGTATTTAGAAATACGATCGTTGAGCGAGAGTTTGTTCTCCTGAACCAGAACCATTACCGCTGCCGCCGTGAACTGTTTGCCGATCGAACCGGTTTGAAAGATTGTTTCGGGCTTGACGGGCACCTGGTGTTCGACGTTGGCGAGGCCGTAAGACTTTAAGAGAACGATTCTGCCTTTGCGAAGGACGGCGAGAGAGACACCAGGAATCTTGTTAGCAAGCATCTGCTCGTTGACGGCGAGATCGATCTTCAGGGCGGCGGCTCGATCTGACTTGCTGAGTTGTTGGGCCGAGGAGGAACTGAAGAAGAGACAGATGGTGACAAGCAGGATGGGTTTCATACGAAAGATAGGCACATGATTATCAAGATGGGCCACGATTTACAAGATATTTTTCCCGGCGCTTGCGAAAGTGTGACGTTGAGCTAGAATTGGCGCCATGCCTGCTGGGATTCGCACACACGAACTGAAAAAGGTCTTTACAACACCGCCACCGATGGGAGCGGCCGGAGCCTTTGGCGCAACGCGCAAGGGTAAGAATCAACCGGCGCGTGAAGTCGTCGCGCTCGACGGCCTCTCGCTCGACGTGCAAGGCGGCGAGATCTTTGGGCTGCTTGGTCCAAACGGCGCCGGAAAGTCGACGACTGTCGGCATTCTCACCACGCGCGTGAGACCGACAAACGGCCAGGCGTGGATCGGCGATTTCGACGTGTGGGCACAGCAAGTCGACGTGAAGCGGCTCATCGGCGTCGTCGGACAACGTCCAAATCTCGACTTCACGCTCACGGCGCGCGAGATTCTGCTCTTTCATGGCGCGTACTTCGGCATCGATAAGCGTACACGATCTATTCGCGCTACGGAGTTGCTCGATCGTTTCAAACTAACCGATCGCGCCGATCAACTTGCACGCGGCTTTTCAGGCGGCATGATGCAGCGTCTCTCGATCGCACGCGCCATGATGCACGATCCGCAGGTGCTCTTTCTCGACGAACCGAGTGCCGGTCTCGATCCGCAAACACGGCTGCTGCTGTGGGAAATCATTCGCGAGTACAACAGCAGTGGTAAGACGATCCTGCTGACGACACACAACATGGAAGAAGCGGACGCTTTGTGCCAGCGTCTCGCAATCATCGATCACGGACGCAACATCGCGCTCGGCACGCCCGCGGAATTGAAGGCGTCGGTTCCCGGCGGTTATCTCGTGCGCGTTCGCTTTGGCTCGCACTCGCCGGAGTTGATCGAGCGACTTAAGGCGTTGACAGGTGTGAGAGAAGTGCGGGCGCAGGCATTCGACGACGGCGATAGCGGCGCGGATATCTACGCCGATCGCGGCGGGTCGCTTGTTTCCGAAATCGCAAGTCTTGCTGCTAGTTCGTCGGTTGAGTTGACCGACGTAAACATCTCGGAGCCGAGTCTCGAGAATCTCTTTCTGCACCACACCGGACGAAGCTTGCGCGACTGAGGCCACAAAAGGCACAAAAAGCACATAAGGCACACAAGATGAATTGGAAGACTTTTCTGGCGTTGCTGTCGCGTGATGCTCATGTCGCGCGACGGAACTTTGTTCCGCTTCTGCTACAGACGTTTCTGCAGCCGATGATGTTTGTGTTTATCTTCGGACGCGTGATGGTGCGCAGCGGTTACATGCCGCCGGCGTACAAGAGTCTGTTGTTACCGGGCATCATGGCGATCAGCATGATCTTCACGGGTGTGTGGGCGGTGGCGATGCCTTTGATCGGCGAGTTTCAGTTTACGCACGAGATTGAAGACCGGCTGCTGGCGCCGATCGAGAATTCGTGGCTTGCGATCGAGAAAGTTTTGTTCGGCGCCGCGCAGGCTGTTGTGGCGGGACTCGCAGTAATACCGGCGGCGTGGTTGTTGTTGCGACCCGTGGAATTGCACCTTTTTCACCCATTTGCGTTTCTTGGTATTACGGTGCTGGTGGCGCTGCTGTCTGCGACTGGTGGCCTGGCGCTTGGTTGCAGCGTTAGTCAGACGCAGATCGGGTTGATGTTCAGCATGGTGCTGACGCCGATGATCTTCTTCGGGTGTACGTATTATCCGTGGAGTGCGCTCGAGAGTTTTCCGATTCTGCAGAAGGTTGTGCTCGTGAATCCGCTCGTGTATGCGAGTGAGGGGCTACGCGGAACACTCGTGCCGCAGTTTCCGCATTTGCCGGTGTTGGCGGTGTTGGTAGCGCTCGTGGGTTTTGACGCGTTTTTTCTGATGTTTGGCTTGCGCCAGTTTCGCAAAAAGGCCGTCACCTGATTTTAGCCCCACGGAACGGACAATCGAACCTTCTCAGCCAAAATCCTGTAAACTAGTGCCAATGAAATTGATTTTTTTTGGACTGCTGGTTTTGTTGTGCTCGACCGCGAGCGCGCAGCAGAAGCGCGTCACACTCACACGCGCCGAAACGAGAGAAGCGGAAAGCAAACTTAACGAATTCGGCTACTGGACCGGTCCAGTGGACGGAGTGCTGGATGCCGCGACCAAACAGGCGCTAATCGCGTTTCAGAAGTGGGAAGACCGACCAATCACCGGCAAGCTCACGCGTGAAGAGCTCGAAGCGATTCGAAAGGGCACCGCGCCTCAGGCAAGGGATCTCGGATACGAACACATTGAAGTCGACATCGACCGCCAAATCCTGATGCTTGTAAGCGATGACGATCGCGTCCGCGTTCTTCCCGTCTCAACCGGCAACGGCAAAGATTTTATCGAACACGGCGAACCGAGCATCGCCTACACACCGCGCGGTCGTTTTGTCGTCTATAACAAGACGTTCGGTTGGGAAGACGGGCAAATCGGATCCGTTTATTACGCTAACTACATCAGCGGCGGCGTGGCGATTCACGGCTACCTCAGCGTGCCGGCGCAACCGGCGAGTCATGGCTGCATTCGTATCCCGATGTTCGCCGCTCGCAAAGTCAGCGAGCTAACGCCGCGCGGAACGATCGTTCTGGTCTACGACAAAGTCTCCTTCGTTTCCGGTCTATCCTGGGCCAAAAATCCAAAACTCAAACAAGCCGCACTCGACATGGGCCCGCTCCAGTAACACTTCTTACTGGATCTGATCGGGCGGACGATCAGGACCGCCTGGCATTCCCGGATGATGCTCCATTCTCATTTTGTTTAGCTGTTCCTGTTGCTCGGGCGTGAGGCGATTCTTCAAGCGCACTGCGAGACCAAAGTGCAGACGTTTGATGTCGCGCTCGATGTCGAGCACTTTCTCGAGTTGGGCCAGCGCCTGTTGTTCGTTCACCGAACTCGATTTCATGGTCTCGTGCAACAACTCCATCTGGTCCTGAAGTTTCCACTGCAATTCCTGGAAGCTGGTCATCGTCTTTTGAATCTCAGCGCGCATGTAGGTCTTCTGGTCGTCAGTGAGATTGAGCTCACGCGTATGGCCCATGATCATGTCTGGAGGAAACATCAGGTGAGCCAAAGGATCCGGATTGGGTGGATGCTGCATGTTGCCGGGGCCGCCTGGTCCATTCGGTGGATGCCGCATGTTGTCCGCGCCCGGACCATTTGGTGGATGCGGCGACTGTCCGGATTGCTGGGCGATAGCTACGGTAACGAATAGGAACGCAGCGGCAAATGTGACGGCGATCAGCTTTTTCATTGATTCGACTCCTTTATGAGTTCGTTGTTCTTTGGAAGAAATGATTTGAGATCTGTGGCTGACTGATTTAATTGCGGTAATGAGCTTAAAACCATACTTGTGGGCGACTCGAGCAAGGCTTGGGTTGGCGATTGCCAACTCGAAAGTAGCGCCACGTCGGAGGTGAACGGGCGTTGGCGAGAAAAGAGCTTCCGTTGTCGCGGTCGAACTTTTCTCACTCGAGAATCGGCGACAACTTTTGCCAGCTGCGGTTTCGAGGATACTTCAGGCGTGTTCGGTAATAGTGGCTGACGGTTTACGATGTTTGGGACCTGAGACGGAGCGGACTTGTACCACGCCCAAATCGCAAATGAGCACGCTGCGGCGGTAACAAACAATGAGACTGATACAGCGATCGGTTTGATGAAGGATTTCTCACGCAACGGCGCAACGGCGCTACGCAAAGCAGACTGTTGTGCGCGCGTCCAGATGTGGCCGAATTGAGGCACACGGCTTCGGTCTTCGAGTGACAGTTCAGAGAACAGCGCCCGAATTCTCTTTTCGTCTCCACCCAACTCCATAATCAACTCCCTCTCGATCCAGCGACTCGCGCATCCGTTTCTTGCCGCGCTCGTAATGACGACGCGCGGTGCCCACGGAAACATTCATCACCTCGGCGGCTTCACTCAAACTCAGATCCTGATAAAACACGAGATGCAGTGTTTCTCGTTGACGCGCGGGCAGGCGGGCCAACGCCTGCTGAAATCGCCGCTGCATTTCTGAACGTTCAAACTCGAGCTCGACTTTTATTTCCGGGTTGCTGTTTGAACTGACAAAGCGAAACAACTGCTTGCGATGCTCAGTGATCGCCGTTTTTCGAATGACGGCGAACAGCCAGGTTTGCAGTTTTGACTCGCCGCGAAATGACGCCTTGCCCTGCAGGATCTTCAAATAGACCGTTTGCAGCACTTCTTCGGCTTCGGCGTGGTTCTGCCTGCAACAACTCAGCGCCCAGCCAAAACTGGCCGGATGCAGTATTTCAAGTTCCGCTTTGAGCTCCGAGATCTCCATCAAAGTTCTGTCTATTAGTCGCGCGAGAGACGCGATTGTATGACACAAATTTGGAGTGCGGCGGCTCCTTGGAGTGCGCCAACTTGTTGGCGCTTTGGTTGTTTACCAAAGCGGTGACAAGTCACCGCACTCCAAGGAGGCGTTCAAACTCCAAAGACGGCTATTCTGTTGCGCGGACCTGGCCGATGAGTTGGGGCAGTTTGGTTGGTCCAAAGGCGACATTGTGCTCTGCGTCGAACACCAGCCGGTCGCCGTCAAACTTAAAGTTTAGTGTGGAATAGTAAGGCGTTTCAGCGAGAACAAGCTTTACAGTGAACGTGTTCTCCGAACTCCACGCGCCGGTTGCTGCAACGAGCGGATTGGAGGGCACACTCAGGGCGCGATCGAGTCCATTGCTGAACTGTCCACGACTGCTGGTCCACGTCTCTTTCCCAATCGCTACCCGCGTTTCGCCGGCGCCAGTTCGCACGATGAGTGTTGGCTGGGCTGAGTTGAAGTCGAACGACACGGCCTTGATGCCGCGTTCATTGTCGGCAAACTCGAACCATTTTCCGGAAACACTCGACGAAATTGAAGACGTCGTCGTGCCAGTTGGGAATTTAACCTTGAGAGCGGCGAGACGCGCTTCAAGCTGCCGACGCGCGGACGGATTCTCAGGCAAACGTCCCGGCTTCATCGCCGGCAGCAGCTTATCCCAAACGAGATTCATGACTTGCTGCATATTCCGAACGCCGCTCGTGATCGCGACAACGGCGTCGAGCTCGGGAATGACCATGCAGTACTGTCCAAACGCCCCATCGCCGCGGAACGAGTTGTGACGCGAACGCCAGAATTGATACCCGTATCCCTGGTCCCAATCACTCGTCGGCGCCGAACCGTTCGAGGTCTGAATCGACGTCGCCTGTTCTACCCATGCGGCTGGTATCAACTGTTTGCCGTTCCACATGCCTTTGTGCAGGTAGAGCTCGCCAAAGCGCGCGATCTCTTCCGTGCGCACGGACAAACCATACGCTCCGGCCGTGATTCCCTGCGGGCTGCTGATCCAAACCGGATCTTTGAAACCGAGCGGTTCGAAGAGTCGCGGGCGCAAGTAGTCAAGCACCGTCATGCCGGTGACTTTCTGAACGATCGCCGAGAGCATGTACGTCGCCGGCGAGTTGTAGAGAAAGTGCGTGCCTGGTTTGAATGGGACGGAGTGCTTGAGGAATGTTTTCACCCACGTGTCGGTCTGTTTACTCGGATCGTCGACACGGATCGGCGCTTCCAACTGATTGCCGGTGTTCATGCGCAGCAGATCGCGTACGCGCATCGCACGCAGGTTAACTGACGGATCCGCCGGCGTCTCGTCTGGGAAAAATTTGATCACCTGATCGTCGAGGCTCAATTTCCCCTCGGCGATGGCCAGACCGACCGCGGTCGAAGTGAAACTCTTGCTCAGCGAATACAAAACGTGAGGCGTGTCGCGATCGTAAGGAGCCCACCAGCCTTCCGCCACCACATGTCCGTGACGAACGAGTATGAAGCTGTTCATCGTGTCGACGTCTTTGTCCGCTGCTTCGATAAACGCGAGCAGATCCGCGGACGAGATGCCCTGTTGTTCGGGAGTGCTGCGTGGAAGCGACGCAGACTTCTGGGCAAAAGCCGAAACTGAAATAAGAAGACAGAGGACAACGACAGCGTAGGACTGGTTGACGCGTTTCATAAGGATCTGTGTAACCGGTGGATTAGTTTGTCAGATAGACCGCCAGCGCCGGGACGAGTAGCCAGAGCAACCCCTTCACAAGGAAAAACAGGAAGCCCCAGAAACCCAGTCGCTTGATCCAGATCGCCGTCTTCATATCTGATACGCGTAATCTTGAACTAAAACGGTCAATAACGGAAGTCGACGGGCGTTTTTAAGCCGCGGATGAACGTGGATTACTTTCACAGGCGTCCTAATTTCGCGGATGAAAAAGCGAAAAGCCCGCGAGAACAAATTGCTCTCGCGGGCTTTCTGAAATAATCCCGGCGACTTCCTACTCTCCCACGCAGTTTCCCGCGCAGTACCATCGGCTCCAGCAGGCTTAACTTCCGTGTTCGGGATGGGAACGGGTGTGACCCTGCCGACAAAATCACCGGAAAACTTTTAGAAAATCGAATAGCGACTGCTCTGGCAAGTCTCACGCGCAAGCGCGTGCGTGCTTGTTGCTTGAGTAAATTTTATGGTCAAGCCAAGGGACTGATTAGTAGTGGTCAACTGAGCACATTACTGCACTTACATATCCACCCTATCAACCTCGTGGTCTACGAGGAGTCTCACTGGCAGGAATAATCTTGGGTCTGGCTTCACGCTTAGATGCATTCAGCGTTTATCCATGCTCCACTTAGCTACCGAGCGCTACGGCTGGCGCCATAACTCGTACACTAGAGGTGGATCCATCCCGGTCCTCTCGTACTAAGGACAGATTCCCTCAAACCTGCTCCGCCCACACCAGATAGGGACCGAACTGTCTCGCGACGTTCTAAACCCAGCTCACGTACCGCTTTAATTGGCGAACAGCCAAACCCTTGGGACCTTCTTCAGCCCCAGGATGCGATGAGCCGACATCGAGGTGCCAAACCCTGCCGTCGATGTGAACTCTTGGGCAGGATCAGCCTGTTATCCCCGGCGTACCTTTTATCCGTTGAGCGACGGCCCTTCCATACAGAACCGCCGGATCACTAACTCCTACTTTCGTACCTGTTCGACTTGTTTGTCTCACAGTCAAGCTGGCTTATGCGTTTACACTCTACGGCTGATTTCCAAACAGCCTGAGCCAACCTTCGAGCGCCTCCGTTACATTTTGGGAGGCGACCGCCCCAGTCAAACTACCCGCCTGATAGTGTCCCTCCACCGGATGACGGCGGTAGGTTAGAGTCCAGACAAACGAAGGGTGGTATCTCACCGTTGGCTCCCTGAAGCCCAAAAGCCTCAGTTCAAAGCCTCCCACCTATCCTGCGCATCGTTTGCCCGAACCCACTATCAAGTTGTAGTCAAGGTGCACGGGGTCTTTCCGTCTAGATGCGGGAAACCGGCATCTTCACCGGTACTACAAGTTCGCTGTGCCTCTCGTTAAGACAGCTCCCAGATCGTTACGCCATTCGTGCAGGTCGGAACTTACCCGACAAGGAATTTCGCTCTGACTTTGTTACTTCAACTCGCGTTGAAGGGTTGGTCATTTCTGCCAACCTCTGCATGTCGCCATGCAGCACGGACTATATCTTCATCTCTTTCGAAGATGCTTGGCGTGTAGTCTCTGAGGATTCCAGCTTGCGCTGGCCTTTCCTGCTGATTATCTGCACTTTCGCATTTTCACGAAGAGATCCGTCTAATCCGTGGCTAAAACCTGCCACAGATAACACGGATTGATGTCGGATTTACTAACATCCAACTTTCTCTTTCGTAGCTCAAGATACTCAGACTTTCCAGCATATAGCCAAGTTTCTCTAAGGCTGCATTAGATCAACCTTAGGACCGTTATAGTTACGGCCGCCATTCACTGGGGCTTCGATTCGTAGCTTCGCTTGCGCTGACCACTCCTCTTAACCTTCCAGCATTGGGCAGGCGTCAGCCCCCATACGTCGTCTTCACGACTTTGCGGAGACCTGTGTTTTTAGTAAACAGTCGCCTGGGACATTTCTCTGCGACCATCCCGGAGGATGGCACCCCTTTTCCCGAAGTTACGGGGCTAGTTTGCCGAGTTCCTGAACGAGAGTTCTCACAAGCGCCTTAGGATTCTCACCCCACCTACCTGTGTCGGTTTGCGGTACGGTCACATCGCGTGTATAGCTGAACGAGAATTTTCTTGGCAGCTGGGGTCAGCGACTTTTTTCGGGTTTAACCCCTACTTTCGTCCCTACCTTTACCCTTATGTCGCCCGGATTTGCCTAAGCGACGGGATATGGTGAGTTCAACGGCACATCCATCCGCCGTCTCGCCTACCCTACTGCGTCCTCCCACAGCACACGTTAGTGGTTCCGGAATATTAACCGGATTTCCATCGACTACGCCTTTCGGCCTCGCCTTAGGTACCGACTAACCCTGAGCAGATTAACTTTACTCAGGAAACC
>DASWUM010000012.1:0-192500 GCA_036401595.1 Pyrinomonadaceae bacterium | reverse complement strand
CCATCACAAAATGATCTGTTTGCACGAACTGCGCGAAGCTGTTGCCCTCAACCAAAACGCCCGGTGATTTCACCCGTGCTAGCGCTTCCTTGATGCCTGTCTCGACCTGGTTGTCAGTGCAGATCAGCCAGTGAACGTTCGACGCGCCTGCATCCCAGTAGCGTCCGGTGTCTTTTCCTTTTTCGTAAGTTTCAGCGCGACCAGAGCGGACCAGAGGCTGGTCCGACAACAAGTGACTTACACAGCATGCGTGAGGATCTTTGCCGCACGAGCGGTAGTGCCCGCGAGTCGTCTTGATCGCCTCCCATTCCGGAAACCACTTGATCAGTTCACACATCAGCGTTGTCTTTCCAACGTCAGAGGTGAAACCACCAACACCGATGATGATTGGATGGGACATTTCTAATTAAGATTTCTCCCGCAACGGCGCAACGGCGCTACGTCAAGAACCGAAATTGAAACCGTTGCGCCGTTGCGCCGTTGCGGGAGAAACTTCTTCTATTTACGTTTTCTCCCCTGCGGCGCGATATTCGGCGCGGTGATCTTCAAAACTCCGCGCGCGTCCTTGTAAAGACTGTAGCGAACTTCCTTCGCCGCCGCGCCATCCTCTTCCTGAACACGCACCGTGAAACTCTTGCTCTCGCCTTGTCCTTCAACTTTAGCCGGCAAATAACCCTTCACATCAGGACTCCGATAAGCCGTGTAATGCTCCTGGTTGCGCTTGTCGTATCCAAGTACATAGATGCGGTCGAAATCCGGTTCGTCCACGCCGTGAGGCTGATTTGAACTACTCTTCTCGAGTATCAACCAACTTCCGGGTTTTGCTTCCCGTCCTGCGTCTTTGTCTGCGGCACTCTTGCTCTCACCGTCGAGCCGCTGCCACGCCACAAACTCGCGGCCAGTGCGATAAAAAATAATGTCACTCGGAACGGCCAGCTCAACCTGCTTGCCGTAAATCCAGCCAGCGGGAGCCGGCGACGTTGTCGTCATTAACCGCACTTTGTACCAAAGCTCATTGGTTTCTTCCGGCTCGTTTTCATCTTCCTGCTGTCCCTGCCGCGCATTGCCTTGCTGCGCACTGCCTGCTTTCGGAGCGACGTCCGTCTCGATCGCCTCAGACGACTTCGGCTTCGGCACACGTTTCCAACTGATGATGTCGAAACTCGATCCACTATCGAGTCGCATCATGATGTTTTCATTGCCACTGCGATCGGGCGTGAGTCGCAGATTGGAGCTCGCACGAAGCTGACCTGTCGCTTGCGACGGAACATCCTTGTCTTCTGCCGCGAGCTTCTTCGATTCCTCCAGCACATCGTCCGGCATCACGTTACGCGCTTCGATCCAGCCCTCGGTCGCATCAGTGTCGCGAGCTTTGACCCGCAACCAACGCTCTTTTCTGAGATTGTCACTGGGATCCGTCACGTCGGTCGAATCGAGTATGTCGATGACGTCGCCGCGATTGACCTGCAACAGGTCCGCTGCCACGACGGCAGTCGAGCTACGGATTTGAGCGCGGCGAGCGACGATGACGCCGGTGCTACTGCGCTTGGCCAGTGTTTGGCAGCCAAGCGAGATTAAGACGAGGGAAAAAACAAGTAGAGTCTTACTAAATCTCATTCCAGTTCCTTCGAGGGTCTACTTTCTAAGCCCCAGCGAACGCAGCAATTGTTTTTGTTCAGCATTCAGCTTCGGGTTGACTCGCAGTTCCGACTGCCGGGCCGATGAATTCAACGTCAACCCATACGCTGGGAGAACCTGTTCGAGTTCGAGCTTCGCACTGTTTTCAACGTAAATCTTCGCGAAGCCGTTCATTGCTGGAGCTGAATCCAGCAAAGCAATTATAGCTTCATTCCCGTTCGCTTTGGCAGCGACATGACCGCTAAACAGCTCTCGATACCGATCCGCAAGGGTAGCGTTGCCGCCAGATTCTTTTCTGATTCTTAAGTCATAAAGAAACGCGACAAGCATTCCTTTGTCGTAAACCAGCGAACCGGGCGTGGTCCAACGCCGCTCGGAAGCATCGATCAGAGAGAGGTCGTCGGCGTAAGAAAGATACGAATCGTAAACACGCGCGAGCGTGTCGAGGTACTCCTTGAAGTTTACGATCTTCAATTTAAGCGCTGTCTGGAGTGCTGTGTACAACGTGAAGCCTTCAAAGAACCAGTCGTAATCGCCTTCGAGTTGAAGCGCGTTGGGAACCCACAGATGCAGAAGCTCGTGGGTGAAAATCACGCTCAGTTGTCCAACCCAATGATCGAAACTTGCCGCCGGATCAATCAGCAGAACAACTGTCGAACCTCGTGTTTCGGCACGCCATTTGATGCTTCCAACTTTGACCGGTAGCGGCGCGATCATTATGAAAGAGTTAGCGGACAACTTGAATCCGGTTAGCTCAACATAATTCTTCATCACCTTTGTGGCGGCACTCAAGACGTCGCGATCTTTGAAGGGCCACGTCCCGCCGAGAACAGTGGTGACCTTCATCCCTTCGACACTCTTGCCGGCTTGCCGGAAAGAACGACCGACGAAAAATATCGCCTTCTCAGGATCGAAGTTCGTATCACCGGAATTCCCACTCGCAACTGACCAACCCGCCGGAAGATCAAATTGAACCGACACATTCTTGAAATCCTGTGGCAGCAAGTCGGCCAGCATCAGCAACCCATAATCTCCGGCGATCCAACTTACGTGAGATACATCGCCGGCGGCAGGTTTTGAGACGTTAACGCGATAGCTGATCTTGCCGGCCTCGAATTCGGACCGAAACTCGCCGGTGGCAATCTTCCTGGCTTTCGCGTCCTGGTCGGAGGACGTGGCGGCGCGAAAGTCGTCGATCCGTTCGGCGATTCCAAGAATGCCGGCGTAGGAATTACGGAAGGACCAGGAGTTAGGCGTGGACGATGAATGCGCTTCGATACGGACTTCGCCTGACGGTGCGACGTTGATTGTGACGGTGTTGCTTCCGTTTGCTCGCGCGATCGCAGCAGCGAAGCACATGATGACGACGACAGCGCACGCTGTACAAAGAATTTCTCCCGCAAAGGCGCAAAGGCGCAAAGGAAGCCCACGCTTTTGCAACTCTTTGCGGCTTTCTTTGCGCCTTTGCGCCTTTGCGGCAGATATTTTCACAGTCACAAGGCGAAGTGGATTGCCTTTTGCGAACGCCAGTCGGTACAATTCGGGAGCCCCTGACTCTAACATAACTGACAGTGACCAGCATGTTGATGAAAGCATTTCGGAACCACGGCGCCAACCTGAAGCGCGGCGTTGGTCTAATGCTGCTCGTCTTCATCGTCTACGGCACAACCGTCGAAGCTGCTCACCGTCACGGGCGTGCTGTGGCGCCGTCAAACAATGCCGCGGCATTCGAGCAAACCGGCTCCAAAAGCACAACCCAAACGAGTCAGCCCGGCTGTAGCGACTGTCTGATCTGTCAGCTACACCAGAACTTCACGGCAACGCTAATCTCGGTTAAGCCGGATACGGAGCCGTTAGTTCTTCACACTCAGACTCCACAGTTAGATCCAGTTTCAATTCGTTCGATCGCGACGCACCCACGGTCAGGTCGAGCGCCACCCCAAGCCAACTAGAACCGCCCACTTCGTGTGGTGGTTTTTCACTGTGCGAAGAGATATGCGGAGCAAGCACCCAAATCTCCATGGGAGAACTGTGTGCTGCGCCCGCGTTGCTACAGGAGAATTCTAGGAGGCTTAATGCAATGTTTCGACTTTCATTTAAGGCCGCAATGATTTGCGGTGCTCTGCTTTTATTTGGGCCAACTCTTTTCGGCCAGGCAAGAATCGGCAGTATTCAGGGTGTGGTGAAGGATCCGACCGGCGCTCTCGTGCCGAATGCCAACATCACCGTGACCCAGCCAGTCACAGGCTACAAGCAAACAGCTCAAACCGACGCGCAAGGGTCTTTCAAGCTCGTCAACCTTCCATTCAACGTCTACAAGGTGCGCGCGGAGGCGTCGGGCTTTAGTCCTGCTGAAGAATCAATCGACCTCGAAACGACGATTCCGATGAATCTCGAGCTTTCGTTAACGCTCGAGGAAGCAACGGCCAATGTCACGGTCACGACCGGCGGAGCAGCAATGCTGGAACCTGACCGCACTTCGTCCGACACCGATATCAACCAGTCGGTGCTTGAACGGCCACTGGGCGCCGCTCCATCTCGTGCAATTGAATCGATTGTAGCTTCGACACCGGGATTTGTTACCGACGACAACGGCCGCATGCACCCACGCGGCTCGGAGTCACAGGTTCAATACGTCATCGATGGCGTACCCGTCACTGACAACCTGTCGGCAATCTTTTCGACAAGTCTCGATGCGCGCACACTGAGAACCGTCGAAGTGCTGACCGGCGGCATTCCCGCAGAGTTTGGCGACAAGCTCGCCGGTGTTATCAACGTCAACACACGCTCCGGTCTTGAAGGACCAACACAAGGTGGCATTTCGTTTTCCGGTGGCAGCTTCTCAACTGGTGAAACGGCGGTAGACTTCTCGACGCACACCAAGAAGCTCGGCTTTCTGACCAATCTGTCAGCAAGCACATCGCAGCGCTTCCTCGATCCACCGACACTCGATAACTTTCACAACTTCGGTCGCACCGGAAAAGCGTTTTTCCGACTCGACTATCAGTTTGACGCAAACAATAGCTTGCGCGGCGTGTTCAATTTCGGTGGCTCTAACTTCGAGGTACCGAACCGGTTTGCACAGGAAGCCGCTGGACAGGATCAACGACAGCGACTGCGCGACAACTCGCAGAACATCAGTTACCAACACATCTTTTCGCCAAACTCGGTCGCACAGTTTTCTTTCTTCCATCGACAGAGCAACGCGCAACTGATCAGTAATACGCTTTCGACACCGGTGGTGGCGGATCAGGATCGGACGCTTCAGAATTACGGTTTGATCGGCTCACTCGCACTGACGCGTGGCAGCCACAACATCAAGGTCGGTGGACAGCTAACCATCACGCCGTTGGACGAACACTTCAGTTTCTATCCGACGCAGCAGTTCCCTGATCTTGTCGACGACGAAGGAAATGTTTTTCCGAATCCGGTAAACAACTTCAACGCCGCGAATCCATTTGTCTTCGATCAGTCAAAAACCGGACGAACGCTGAGCGCTTATGTTCAGGATCGATTTACGGTCGTCAAGAACCTGACACTGGATCTCGGCGTCAGATACGACAACTACAAACTCCTGATTAGCGAACAGGAGTTGAGTCCGCGTCTAGCCGTCGCTTACTTCATTCCCAAAACCAAAACAACCTTGAGAGCCTCGTACAACAGGTTGTTTCAACCGCCACCAGCGGAGAATCTGTTGCTCGCGAGTTCGCAGGCAGCCGCAGCACTGTCGCCCATCTCGGTACTTCAAGGCATAACTACGGTGCTACCGATTCTTCCCGACAAGCAGAATGCTTTCGAAGCCGGCGCGCAGCAGTTGCTCTCAAATCTTTTCCGGTTGAACCTGACTGTCTACCAGAAGCGAATCAAAAACTTCTCAGACAAGGATCAGTTTTTCGAGACGGGCGTGATCTTTCCGATCGCGATCTCTTCCGGACGCGTGACGGGTGAAGAAGTCAGGCTCGAGTCGACCGACATCCACGGTTTTCACACGTTCGTCTCGTATGCGAACTCCCGCGCGTTCGGCGTAACACCGATCACGGGCGGCTTGTTTCTCGGCGAGGATCCGCAGGACTTGTTTTTGAAGGGCCTCAAGTTCGCAAACGATCACGACCAGCGTAACGAAGCGCAGTTTCAGGTCAGTTACAACCACCATTCCGGGCTCTATGCATCTTTCAGCGGTAGGTACGACTCGGGCGTGCCGGTTGACGTCGAGCCGGGGACGACCCTCTCCGACTTCGTGGCCGAAGGCTTCGACCCGCGTTTATACAACGAAATCGACTTTCAGCGGGGACGTGTCCGGCCCCGAATGATTCTCGATTTTTCGGTGGGTGCGGACCTGATGCAGAAGGAACGGGTGTCGATGAACCTCCAGTTTGACGTCCAAAACCTAACAAACGAGCTGTTTCTCTATAATTTCGAGTCGGTTTTCAGCGGAACACACGTGGGTCCGCCACGACAATTCAGTGGCCGACTTACGTTTAAGTTTAAATAGGAGATTGAGCCACAGATGAGCACGGATAAACACAGATGAAGAAAAAGTTCTGATCCGTGTCGATCCGTGAAAATCTGTGGCTCTTTTTCTGAACTGCGGCGCTGTCGGGGACGTATGCTAGAATTGCGTCTTGTTTCGTCCCAAACCCCGAGGATTTAGCCGTGAGCCTGGTCAAGATCATCGTAATAACGATAATCGTCATTCTCAGTATTCTGCTCTTCGGCCGTTTTTTCGTTTAGCCGATGGGCTAATGCTGCGATTCGCGGTTCTTATTTCATTCCTCTTTTGTCTCGCCGTAGCAGTTCACCCTACCACTGCGCTGGCTCAGCAAAGCACAGATGAAGACGAGGTCGTACGTGTAAACACCGATCTGCTGCTCTTTCCGGTGCGTATTCGCGACAAGAAAGGGCAAGCGGTGACGGGCCTGACTGACCAGGATCTTTCACTCAAGGATCAGGAGCAGGTCACGACCGGAGTTTATTTCGCTCCGGGCGCGGATCGAGTGGCGATGGTATTCGCACTCGACCAGTCAGGAAGTCTGCGCGAAATAATCGAGCAACAACGTGAAGCGGCACTCGCGCTCTTCTCGCGTTTTGGAGAGCGATCCAGCGTCGCGATTGTTCGCTTTTCTGAGACCGCCACCCTTGTCGCACCGTTTACAAAAGATCTCGCGAACGCACGAGCTGCTTTCAGATTCAGAGCAGCGCCGAATGCAAAGACCGCCATTTTCGATGCGGCGGCGACGTCGCTTAAAGCATTCGACGATCTAACGCCGAGTCGGACTGAACGCCGCATCGTCGTTCTCATCAGCGACGGTCTCGACACACGCAGCCGTACCAACCCTGACACCGTGATCGAGGCAGCACTGGATCAGCACGTCTCGTTTTATGTGATTCACTTGCCGCTCTTTGAGCCACGCGACGGGCGGCTCGAAGTGCGACGTCCTTCGAAAGGCTTCAAGGAACTCGCCGAGAAGACAGGAGGAAAATATTTTCTTGCCGGCGACCCCAAGTCAGCCCTCGCGCCAAAAACGACTGATCTCACGCCAATCTTTCAGGCCATCGAAGAGGATTTGAAAAGCCAGTACCTTTTGGGTTTCTATATAGCCGAATCTTCGCGCGACAATCGTAAGCATGTTTTCTCCGTGAGTATGAAACCCGATGGCGTCGAATACTCAGTTGGCCGCCAAGGCTATTCGCGCACGCACAAGTTCATGATCAATCTGTCTCCAAACGAGAAGCAGCAGCCAAACTGACAATCCGCATGACTGAAAACCTTGAGCTTCGAACCATTCGACGCGCTTTAATAAGCGTTTCCGACAAAACAGGAATTGTAGATTTCGCGCGCGAACTCGCGCACTTTAACGTTGAGATCATCAGCACCGGCGGAACGGCAAAAGCGCTGCGCGACGCAGGGATCGCGGTGCGCGACATCTCTGACCTCACAGGCTTTCCCGAAATGATGGACGGACGCGTGAAGACGCTCCATCCGCGTGTTCACGGTGGACTGCTCGCGATCCGCGACAATCCGGAACACGTCGCGTCGATGGAGCAAAACGGAATCGAGCCCATCGACATGGTCGTCGTCAATTTGTATCCGTTTGCCGAGACGATCATGCGCGCGGGTGTGACTAGGGCCGAGGCGATCGAGCAGATCGATATTGGTGGACCAGCGATGATTCGCTCAGCCGCGAAGAATGCACAAGACGTTGCGGTCGTGGTCGCGCCGAATACTTACGAAGGCATCATCTACGAGATGAAGAGTCGAGCCGGCGCTTTGTCACTCGCTACTAGAAAACGTCTTGCGAAGGCGGCATTCAGTCAGACTGCTCTTTACGACATGATGATCAGCTCATACCTGGAGTCTGAAGGTCAGCCAAATCCTTTTCACGGCGGTGGGATTGCTACTGGCGGCGGAGGCAGCAGCAGGGGATTTGTCGGTGCTCTCGGACCGGTGGACCTGCCGGCCAACATCGCCGACCAATTCTCAGCTGAAGAATTCCGAGGTCAACTGCCCAGCCAGTCGTCATGGAGCATCGGCAAGATTGCCGATCTCAGGTACGGCGAGAATCCGCATCAGATGGCCGGACTTTACCAGATGGCCCAAAAGGGCGGCATTGCCAATGCCGAAGTGCTTGCCGGCAAAGAGATGTCGTTCAATAACTACGTTGACGGAGATGCGGCGTGGAACCTCGTCTCTGATTTCGACGAGACGGCCTGCGCCATCATCAAGCATACAAATCCGGCCGGTGTCGGACTTGGTGAAACGCCCTCCGAAGCCTACACGAAAGCACTCGCAACTGATCCAGTTTCCGCGTTTGGTGGAATCGTCGCGTTTAATCGCAACGTCGATGCGGCAGTGGCGCAGGAGGTCATCAAGATATTCACTGAAGTCGTAATCGCACCCGATTACGATCCAGCCGCACTCGAAATCCTTCAGACCAAGAAAAACCTGCGGGTGCTGCGAGTGAACGAACGAAAAGCCGGCAAGAAATTGGAGTTCAGACAAATCAGCAGCGGCATGCTGGTCCAAACCGCCGATGATCATAAGTTGGATCCGCAAAAACTCAAGGTCGTTACCACGCGACAACCAACTGACGAAGAGATGCGCGCGCTGCTGTTTGCCTGGACTGTCTGCAAGCACACGAAGTCAAACGCGATCGTCTACGCGCGAGCGGGACAAAGTGTCGGTGTTGGTGCGGGACAAATGTCGCGCGTTGATTCGGTGAAAATTGGCGCCATGCGAGCCCAACTACCGGTTGTCGGTTCAGTACTCGCTTCGGATGCGTTTTTTCCGTTTCGCGACGGCATCGACGAAGCGGCGCGTCATGGAATCACGGCGGTGATTCAGCCGGGCGGTTCGGTGCGCGACGAAGAGGTAATCGCCGCCGCCAACGAGCACAATTTAGCAATGGTATTTACGGGCGTGCGGCATTTTAAGCATTGATAGCCGCGGATTTTCACGGATTAGTGACGGATCCGGTCTTTAATCCGTATAATCCGTGGCACAATTCGGACGAGAAGTGAGCGTTAAATTATGGCAGACAATGAAGACCTGATTAGCAACCTCCCCTCAATCCGTTGCCGCTACTGCGGCCAGCGAAATCAAATCCGCGCCGACGCGGGCGACGCACGATGCGGTCGTTGCCGGCTGCCGCTTTCAGACGCGCCACACAAGAAGTTCGCACACTTAGACAAGGATCAGTACATCCACCCGGCCGATCGTCGTGCCCTCGCTGCGTTGCGCGCGATTCCCGGCATCGACACGGCACTGAAGAAGCTTCTTGCTGTCACAGGTGAATCCGCCATTCGCGTCATCTTCACGGCCAGCGCCGTCAAAGTTACACCCACACAATGTCCGGATCTCTACGCAAAACTCCAGATAGCCTGCACGACTCTCGGCGTCGATATGCCCGAGCTGTTTGTGCAACAGAATCCGATCGTCAACGCCTTCACCGGCGGCGTCGAACGCCCGGTCATCGTGCTTTACTCGCAACTGATCGAACGTCTCAGCGACGACGAAGTGCTGGCAGTCGTAGCGCACGAAGTCGGTCACATTCACTCCGAGCACGTGTTGTACCTAACCGCAGCTCGCCTGATCGAGTTTCTGGCCAAGAGTGCGGTGATGGCGTCGCCACTGACCTTCATCATCAAGGAACTGCTCACGATGAGCATGCGCGCGGCGCTGCTCGCATGGGCCAGACGCGCCGAGCTGTCGTGTGATCGCGCTGCGTTGCTGGTCACGCAGGACGCAAACGTCATTGGCCGCACGATGATGAAGTTGAGCGGCGGCACGTTTGCTTCGCGAGTTGACTACGATCAATTCCTCGCCCAGGCACGCGACTTCCAAAAGAATTACGACGAGAAGGCACTCGATCGTTTCTGGGCCGACGTGATCACTTCAGGCCTGAGTCATCCGTTTCCGGTGTGGCGAGTTTCGGAGATTTTGCAGTGGGTTGAGAGTGGCGAGTACAAAGCTCTGATGAATGCACCCGAAAGCGCGGCTGCATAGTCGAGCCACAAAAAGGCACAAAAAGCACAAGATGCTCAAAGACAAAAACGGAATCATTTTTGGAGTTGCCAACAAGCGCTCCATCGCCTGGGCGACTGCCCTGGCGCTGCACGAAGCGGGCGCGAATCTTGCTTTCACTTACCAGGGTGATCGCTTGAAAGAAAATGTCGAGAGCCTCACGAACGAAGCAATGCCGGGTGCGTTGCTGCTGTCATGCGACGTTGCTAAACAGGAAGAGGTCGACGAAACCTTTCGTCACGTTGGCGAGAAGTTTGGCCAGCTCGATTTCCTGATTCACAGTATCGCCTTTGCGCCGCGTGAAGCACTTGGCGGCGAATACCTGAACACAAGCCGCGAAGCGTTTCTCACGGCGCTCGAAATCAGTGCTTATTCACTGCCGCAACTGGCGCGTGCCGCCGCACCGCTGATGACTGAAGGCGGCAGCATCGTTACGATGTCGTATTACGGAGCAGAAAAGGTCGTCGCCGGCTACAACGTGATGGGCGTGGCGAAAGCCGCGCTCGAAGCCAGCACACGCTATCTCGCCAAGGATCTTGGACCACGAAACATCCGCATCAACGCTATCAGCGCCGGTCCGATTCAAACTCTTTCGGCGCGCGGCGTTTCCGATTTCAGCACGATGTTGAAACACCACGCCGAGCGTGCGCCGCTCGGTCGCAACGTCGAGCCGCGCGAAGTCGGAAACACGGCCGTGTTTCTCTGTAGCTCGATGGCTTCCGGTATCACCGGTGAAGTGATCTACGTCGACTGCGGCTACAACATCATGGGTATCTAGATAACGCGGATCTAAAAAACGATAAGCGCGGATAAGAATGGAAAAGAAACGAAAAGGCACGACGGGACAGTCGGTTCCTGGAACTACGCAGGACGAACAACTGCTCGAGAGTCCACGCGCAGACGAGTTTACTCATACTGACCCGTGGCGCGTGTTCCGGATTATGGGTGAGTTTGTCGAGGGTTTCGACGAGCTGGCCACCTTGAGTCGCGGCATCGCCATCTTCGGCTCGGCGCGCACACGCCCTGACGATCCCGATTACAAAGCCGCTCAGGAAACTGCCGCACTGCTGGCCGCCCAAGGGTTTGCCGTCATTACCGGCGGTGGACCAGGAATCATGGAGGCCGCGAATCGCGGCGCGTTTGAGGCCGGCGGCCTGTCAATCGGATGCAACATCGAATTGCCGTTCGAGCAGAGACCAAATGCGTATCAAACGCTGAGCCTCACGTTCAAATACTTCTTCGTACGCAAGATGATGTTTGTTAAATACAGCCTCGCATTCATCATCTTTCCCGGCGGGTTTGGCACTCTCGACGAGCTCTTCGAAGCGCTCACCCTCATCCAGACGAAGAAGATTCGCAACTTTCCGGTCGTGTTGTTCGGCAGCCATTACTGGACTGGAATGCTCGCTTGGTTGCGCGAGGCGGTCTTACCCGGCGGAAAGATTAACGAGCAGGATATGAGCCTGTTTCATATCACCGACTCGCCGGCGGAAGTCGTGGAGATTGTAGTGCGGAGCCAGAGCACACTCACTGAACTTGAGAACGCAGTCTCTGACGGCCATAGGCTACGGATAGACACGGATCTTTACGGCTAGCTCAACCTTTTCTCAGCCAGTCGAGGTAAGGGGCAGATCCCGCCACAATAGGAACCGCAATTATTTCAGGTGTGTCGTAACTATGAAGAGCGCGAACTTCACGCTCGAGTTCTTCAAACTTTGATCTGGTGGTTTTGGCGAGTATTAAGATTTCCGGCGCCCGTTCGATCTTTCCCTGCCAGCGATAAACCGATTCCATCTCCGGCAAAATCTGAACGCACGCGGCGAGGTGTGCACCAACCAACATGTCCGCAAGTCGTGCCGCTTCTTCGCCGTTGCTCGCGGTCATGAAGACGATAATCGCATCAGCAGTATCGTCAGGCATTGCAAACTACTCTTCTTCGTCTTCACCTTCGCCGTCTTCGTCGACTATTCCGCCGGTGAGCGGACTTGTGTCGCCGCCAAAGAAGGCTCGGTAAATCTCCGACGCGCGATCGGCGTCGCGTTCGTCAACCAGGATCACTGCTCCCTCAGCAGTCGCGGACAGCAGAGGCGACAAGGCGTCATTACCACCCGATTTCACAACCGAGCGAATCCCGTTCTGTCTGAGAATGTCGTTGACCATTTCTGCTTCGGCCGGTGAGCCGAGCTTGTGCAGCGCGACGAAACTCGCCTCGCTGCCGTCGTGAAAAGTGTTCTCGGGAGTCAACCGCTCAACCAGCGCAGTCTCGTCATCAGGGCATTGTGTAATACCCGGTTCGTACTCGGCCTCGCAGACAGGACAGAACATAGAGAAGCTCCCCTCACCTTAACTTTTCACTTCAAACGGAATCTCGTCGAAATGCGTCATGCGTTTGAACGCACGAAAACGATCGTTAATCTCAGCGTGCGTGAGTCGTTTGACGCGTTCCGTGCCAAACTCCTCCACATTAAACGAAGCCATCACCGAACCAAAGATCATCGCGCGGCGCATGGCACTCTCGTCGAGTTTTTCCTGGCTTGCCAGGTAACCCATGAAACCACCGGCAAACGTGTCGCCGGCTCCAGTTGGATCAAACACCGACTCCAGCGGGTACGCAGGAATCGCGAAGTAGCTGTCCGGAGTAAACAACGCCGCACCATATTCGCCACGCTTGATAATCAACGCCCGCGGTCCCCAAGTCAAAATCTCATGCGCAGCCTTGATGAGATTCGGAATCTGCGTAAGCTGGCGCGCCTCAGCGTCGTTGATAATGACGACGTCGACGCCTTTGATCGTGCGAACAAGTGAATCGCGCGTGTGTTCGATCCAGAGATTCATCGTGTCGAGCGCGACCAACTCGGCGTCGGGCATCTGCTCTCGTACACCACGCTGCAAGTCGGGCTGAATGTTGCCGAGAAACAAAAGCCGCGAATGCTTCGATTCTTCAGAGACCTTTGGTTGAAAGTCAGCGAAGACATTCAAATCGGTGTACATCGTCTGAGCGACGTTCAAATCGTACTCGTAACGACCGCCCCAACGAAACGTCTTGCCGTCTTCTATTCTTTCCACGTCGCGCGTGTTGATGCCGCGACTGTCAAAAATTTCCTGCTCCGTAAAATCTCCGCCTACGACAGCGACGATACCAACATTGGTAAAGAAGCTCGCTGAGATCGAGAAGTGCGAGGCCGAACCGCCAAGCATCTTGTCGCATTTTCCAAATGGAGTCTCGACCTCGTCATAAGCAACCGATCCGACAACTAAAAGGGACATGTGTGTTTTGTTCTTTGACTTTTGATCTTCGAGCTTGATGTTTACTGCTGTTTTGACGCGTCGAGTAAACGCAATTCTTCCTGGGCCTGTTTCGCAAACGCGCCGTTTGGATAGTCTTTGATCAACTTGTTCAGATAATCAACGCCCATCTCGCGAAATTGTTGTGACGTGAGAGTCTTTTTCTCGCCTCCGTCAAAACTTACATATTGTTCCGGTTTCTGTTTACCTTTGTTCTGGGAAAGCCAGAGACTGCTTTGACCGGCCATCAATAAAACTTCGTCAATCCGGGCGAAGTTTGGATTGCCGGCGATGATTTCTTCACAACGCTTGAGCGCTGCAACGTAGGCTTTCTTCAGTTTGAAATAGTTTTTGGCGACTTCGAGATTGTGTAAGGAGTCGCGTTCCAAATCAGGATCGCGCATCGTCGCCGGATCGGGGCCGTTCTTAACCTGGCCGAACGTTGCCGGCGCGACTGCAAACAGGAAAAGCACAATAAACAGCAGTAAAAACTTATTTCTCATGTCTTACCTCAGAATCAAACTAAGATTTCCCCCGCAACGGCGCGACGGCGCAACGTAAGACGCAAGATACTCCAAAGTTCTTGCGTTGCGCCGTCGCGCCGTTGCGGGAGAAATCCTTCATAAACTCTATGAGCCGTACTTTTTGATGATCGCCTCAAGCTTCTTTGTTGTCGCCTCGGGCCAGAGATTTGGCGCCGTGAAGATCGCGTGTTGCAGCGCCGAACCACACTTACAACTCCGCTCGCTTTGCTTCATCAGCCTGAGCGCCTCACGAAGAATCATCTGCGCATTGCGAACGTTCTTGTTCAGATACTCAACCACCGTCTCAATACTCACCGCATCGTGACCCGGATGCCAGCAATCATAATCCGTGACGAGCGCTAAGGTCGCATAGCAAATCTCAGCCTCGCGCGCGAGCTTTGCCTCCTGAAGGTTCGTCATACCGATGATGTCCATGCCCCAGGAACGATAGACGTTCGACTCAGCCAGAGTTGAAAACGCCGGGCCTTCCATGCAAAGGTACGTGCCGCCGCGATGCGCTTTCACGTCGGCAACTCCACACGACTTTTCGAGCACATCGCCCAGCCGGCCACAAACCGGATGTGCAAAAGAGATGTGCGCCACAATTCCCTCGCCGAAGAATGTCGATTCCTTCACTCGCCCACGCGTGCGATCAAAAAACTGATCGGGAATCACCATATCGAGCGGCACATACTTCTCCTGCAAAGAACCAACCGCGGACGCAGAGAGAATACTCTCGACGCCCAGCAGCTTCATCGCATAAATATTCGCGCGGAATGGAACTTCAGTCGGAGTCAAACGATGGCCACGTCCATGACGCGGCAGAAACGCAACGCGTTCGCCTTCGAGTGTGCCGACGATGAATGAATCGGATGGTGGTCCAAACGGAGTGTCAACTTTAACTTCTTCAATCGCCGTCAACTCGGGCATCTGATAGAGACCGCTGCCACCAATGATGCCGACACGAACTCCTGCTGTACTCATGAAAGCTCTTAGTCCGTTCCGCGATATGGAACGGTACTGAACTCCTTTTCTCCCTGCTGTAACCGGCAAAGCGGCTCATCAGGATCGTGATAGAACATGCAGATCCAATTTTCGCGCGCTGCCTGCGGCAAGAGTCTCTTCTTCGCTTCGAGGGTCTCGACGGGGTAGAGATCGTAACCCATGATCCATGGCAGACGAACGTGCGCGCACATCGGTATCAAGTCTGCGAAACCAAACATCGTGCTTCCGTTTCGCTCCAGACGCCAGCACTGCATCGACCGGTTGTGGCCGGCGATCGTCTCCATTTTCAATCCCGGTACAACTTCGTAATCGGAGCTCTTTGCCTCGAGCTGCCCCGACTCGACCAGTGGTCTCCAGTTCTCCGGTAGATAGCTCGCTCGATCGCGTTCAGTTGGATGATCTGCGTGGTCCAACTCGGCGCCAGAGACAAAGTATCGCGCATTCGGAAAGGTTGCGACCGGAACACTCTCGGCATTCAGACTCGTGTTGCCACCGGCGTGATCGAAGTGGAGATGAGTGTTGACTACGATCGTGATCTCATCCGCAGTAACACCTGCGCGCGACTTGAGTGTTTCGGTAAGTGGCCGCGTGCGGTCGATGCCATACATCGACTGTTGCTTCGTGGACCACTTATCACCGATTCCAGTTTCGATTAGAACCTTTTCCGATCCCGTATCGATGAACACACAATTCATGTTCATGCGAATGCGGTTTTCATCGTCAGGCGGGCACTCTCTCGCCCAAAGCTTACGCGGGACCACTCCGAACATTGCTCCACCGTCAAGACGGAACTCGGTGTCCTGAATGATCTCGACACGATAATCGCCTAACTGCATCTGCAAAAAACCAGCCACGGATAAACACTGATTTGTTACGGATTAAATCAGTATTTATCCGCGGAGATCTGTGGCCCTACTTCTGCTTTGGCTTCGCCGCCGGCTTCGCGGGCGAAGGCGCTGGTGCAGGTTCCTGCTCCTGTGGCTGCGGCTGCGCAAATCCCGGCGGCAACTGCTGCATCGGCTGTTGTTGCTCGGGTGGTTTCACGGAATAGGTGTCAGGCACCTTCACGTGCGAACGGGCCACAATCTCATCAAGCACCTTCTTCGCTTTTTCCTGCTCTACCTCGGCCTTCGCTCGATCGCGCGGGCTTTGCGGAGGCGCGAAAGGGTTGGCGGCGGCATCGCTGATCAGTATGTGGCGAGCATGAACCTTTTCTTCGGTCTTGCCGTCTTTGGTTTCCGTCTTCTTCTCTTCGAGCTTGATGATGTGGAAACCAAATTTACTTTGGACCACATCGCTGATCTCGCCCGGCTTCAAAGCATAAGCCGCCTGCTCAAACTCCGGCACCATGTCGCCATGACCAAACCAACCAAGATCGCCGCCCTTGTCCTTGCTGCCGTCACTTGAAAATTCCTGTGCGAGCTTTGCAAAGTCTTCTCCGGCGCGGGCGCGTTTGAGAACCTCTTCAGCCTTGGCGCGATTCTTTTTGTCAGTGTCGAGTTCGGGATGATCTGCGAGATACTTATTGATTTCCTCGTCAGTTGCTTTCATCCGATCCTGCAACTTATCGACGGCATACTTCTGCGCCACCACACGCGCATGCTGCAACATCATCTGGATTCGGACCTCGGGCTTTTTGTCCAGTCCCTGATCCACAGCCTTCTTCTCGGCGATATAAATCCGGCCCAGGCGTTGCTTCAGCATGTTTAGCTGGTCCTGGGGAATTTCCTGTGCGGCAAACGTCGGATCCTTAGCTTTCGCGTCGGCGATGATTTGATCGAACTTGTGTTGATTAACTGGCTGTTTGAAAAACTCGTCTACTTCGGCGTCTTTAATGTCGGTAGCGCCGTTCTCACCCTGCTTTTCAAAATAATATTGAGCGATGACACTGGCTTTCTGAAATTCGAGCTGGCGCTTCATGTCGGGAGAGTTCGCGACGCCGTTCGATTCAGCCTCTTCGGCCACGGCCAATAGTCGTCGGACCTCCTGCGCGAAATCCTTTCGCGCCTGTTCGTCACTAGCCAAACGTGCACGCATCTGCGGCGGCTGATCTTCGGCAATCATTGCCATGTCTTCTGCCGTTAATTCGACCGGGCCGGCTTTACGCGCTTTTACCTGCCAAAAAATCAGACCCAGTGCAAAAATTACGGCGACAGCGGCCGCGATAAGAGCTTTTCTTGTAGAAGTCAAAATACTTTCCTTTCCAACGATTGATGCTGCACGAGCTCCAGCAGCACTCCATTAACTGATGAGGGATGAACAAAAGCCACCAAACACCCACCCGCACCCACGCGCGGGGTTTCGTCGATGAGGCGCGCCCCTTTATTTTTTAGTTCCGCAAGCGAGGCGTTGATATCCGCCACCTCGATCGCAATATGGTGCATACCCGGTCCGCGCTTCGCAAGAAACTTCCCCACGGCCGTTTCGGCACTCAGCGGTTCGAGTAACTCAACGTGAGTATCGCCGACAGCCAGCATGCATACCCTGACGCCTTGTTCGGTAACTTCCTCAGTTGCATCAACTTCGAGACCGAGCGCATCGCGCCATACCGCCAAACCCTCTTCGATGCTTCTGGTCGCGATTCCGATGTGATCAACTTTCAGCAGCGTGAATAATCTCCTCAACCGCAGAATAAGGGTCTCGCTGCCTTGTGGCAACTTCGTCCGCCAGCCGGTCAAGCATAGCAACCGAGGCGTCTGTTGCCAAAACCCGCGAGAGGAGACTTTCCCGCAAAAGCTCGACGATGCGCCAGCGGGCGATAGCTCGACGCCGTTCGCTACTCACCCGCGCATCAAGCTGTACGCTGCCAAACTTCTCGATCGCCTGGGCAAGTTCGACAATTCCATGGTTCTCGGTGGCCACAGTTTTGACGATTGGCGGGTCCCAACCATCGTCGCGCGAGGCCAGCGAAAGTAGCGACTCCAGCTCTTTTTCAGTCGCAAAAACGCCTTCTTTGTCGGCCTTGTTAATTACGAAGATGTCGCCAATCTCCATGATTCCGGCTTTGATCGCCTGGATATCGTCGCCCATGCCCGGCACGAGCACCACCACCGACACATCTGCCGCTTTGACGACTTCGACTTCGTCCTGCCCCACGCCGACAGTCTCAACAATAATCTTTGAATAACCAGCTGCATCCAGTATCGCGACTGCGTCGACCGTGGCTCGTGCGAGGCCACCAAGATTGCCGCGCGTCGCCATTGAGCGGATGAAAACTCCCTCGTCGAGACCAAGCGCCTGCATGCGAATGCGGTCGCCCAGGATTGCGCCACCAGAGAACGGGCTTGAAGGATCAACGGCGACGATGCCGACGCGTTCGCCATGCTGGCGATAAAACATGGCCAGCTTGTCGACGAGGGATGACTTACCGGCGCCGGGAGCGCCAGTAATTCCAATCACGAGGGCACCACGCGAGCGTTGATAGATCTCCTTCATCAGCGCCGCGGCATCACCGGCGCCATCCTCGATCTTCGAGATAGCACGGGCCACCGCCGCGGGCTCACCACTGCTCACACGCTCACTAAGATTAGCCACCATACTCATAAGTAGCCACAAAGAAGCACAAATACACAAGAAAGAATAAAACTGATTTTTTAATTTGTGCCTTGTTGTGGCTACACCTGCCGCAGTACTTCACGAGCGATGATGATGCGCTGGATCTCCGACGTTCCTTCCCCAATCGTACACAGCTTCGAGTCGCGCCAGTATTTCTCGGGTGGATAGTCTTTGGTGTAACCGTATCCGCCGTGCACTTGGATCGCTTCTTCGCAAACGTGAACGCTCACTTCCGAAGCGAACAGCTTGGCCATCGACGACTCTTTAGTAGTCTTCTTTCCTGCGTCTTTCATCCACGCGGCGCGATACATCAGGAGTCTTGCGGCATCGATCTGCGTCGCCATGTCTGCCAGCTTGAACTGAATCGCCTGAAACTCCGCGATCGGTTTGCCAAACTGCTGTCGCTCTTTTGCATAACGTACGGCTGACTCGTAAGCGCCCTGTGCGATTCCGACAGCCAGCGCTGCGATCGAGATACGACCGCCGTCGAGTATCTCCATCGCGTTCACAAATCCCTGACCTGGTTCCCCGAGCATTTGATCGTCAGGCACAAAACAATCTTCGAAAACAACGCTCGCAGTTTCAGACGCACGCAGTCCAAGCTTGTTCTCTTTCTTGGAAGGCGAGAAACCTTTCATTCCCTTCTCGAATATGAAGGCTGAGATGCCTTTGCTTCTTTGCGACCTATCGGTGACTGCCATGGCCACGCACGTGTCGGCGTGAATCGCATGAGTGATGAAGTTCTTCGAGCCGTTGACGATATAACCTCCATCTGTTCGCACTGCTGTAGTCTTCGTCCCCGAAGCGTCCGAGCCGGCGCTTGGCTCTGTGAGTCCCCAGGCTCCCAAATGCCTACCACTCGCAAGCGGTTCGAGATACTTCTTGAGCTGCGCTTCAGATCCGTATTTGTAAATATGATTCGAACAGAGTGAATTGTGTGCGGCTATTGAAATGCCCACCGAACCATCGACACGCGACAACTCTTCGATGATCGTGGCGTATTCCACGTAACCCATTCCGGCGCCGCCGTACTGCTCCGGAAAAAGCACACCCAGCAAACCGAGATCTGCGAGTTGAGGTTGTAACTCGATCGGAAAATGCTGCGACTCATCCCATTCCAAAACGTGAGGCGCGATTTCCGATTCGGCAAACTCGCGCACGCTCATCTTGATCTGTTGCTGTTCTT
The DNA here is from genome assembly GCA_036401595.1 of Pyrinomonadaceae bacterium. Lineage (GTDB taxonomy): Bacteria > Acidobacteriota > Blastocatellia > Pyrinomonadales > Pyrinomonadaceae > PSRF01. The sequence continues at coordinate 172,786 of DASWUM010000012.1, read as the reverse complement.
CGGTTAACTCAAAATGCATAATGGCTAGGTTTTAGCAGAGTTTTGCGCCAATTCCAAAGGAAGGTATCCGTGTTATCTGCGGCTAACTTTCTTCGCTTTCATCAGACCCGAGACTTCCGCAGGTGACAACAACCGCCAGCGACCGGGCTTCAGTTTTTCATCCGTGAGAAAACCAATGCGCACACGCCGCAACTTCAACACCGAGTGGCCGATTAACTCAAACATGCGTCGCACCTGTTGGTTGCGTCCCTGATGTAGCAACACTTCATACCAGGCGTTGGTCTGCGTCTCGTGAAGCTTGTCGATCTTTGCAGGCGCGGTGCGTGTGCCGTCGTCGAACGTTATGCCGCGTCGAAGTCTTTGAATTCCGGCGTCAGCGGGCACGCCTTTTACTTTCACTTCGTAGACTTTCTCAACCCGATTGCGAGCGGCGGTCACATAGTTTGTGAAATCGCCATCGTTCGTGAGTAAGAGAAGTCCTTCGGTATTGAAATCGAGCCGGCCCACCGGATGAAGCTTGCCGAGCGAAGGCGGTAAGAGTTCAGTGACAAGCGGCCGGCCTTCCGGATCGGAAACACTCGACAGATAACCTTTCGGTTTGTTGAGCAGAACGTAAATCTTTTCGCGCGACTTGAGCTGAGGATTGATGAGCTTGCCGTTGACCTTAATGTGATCCTTCTCGGGATCAGCCTTCGTGCCGGGTTCTTTGATGACCTCGCCATTGACCGTCACCCGACCGGCAGCAATCAACTCCTCCGCGTGCCTGCGTGAGGCGATACCGGCCGCGGCAATCAGTTTTTGTAAACGCTGTTCCAATCTACGACCCTCCACTCAGATCGTGGAAGTCCTCGACACTCGGCAACTCCGTCAAATCTTTCAATCCGAACTGTAACAGGAACTCTTTCGACGTTCCGTACATCATCGGACGGCCCACCGTCTCCTTGCGTCCTTTCGCAACGATCAGCTTCTTATCCAGGAGCGTCTTGATCGCGGAAGGCGACTGCACGCCACGTATTTCCAAAATCTCAGGAACGGTAACCGGCTGCCGGTACGCGATCACAGCGAGCGTCTCCAGCGATGCAATACTCAACTTCGCACTCGGCCGTGTCTTCAGAAACTTGCGCACATGCTCGTGATACTCGGGCCGCGTCGCAAACTGCCAGCCACCGGCAACCTCACGCAACTGCAATCCACTGTTCCGATTGTTGAACTCTTCGGCCAGCGCTACGACCGTCTCGGTCACGACTGCCTTTTCTTCCTTGAGAACGTCGGCGATGGTCTTCACACTCAACGGCTCGTCGGAAACAAAGATCAATGCCTCAATCACACCGGCGCGTTCTGCCTGACTCTGCGGCGCCGACAAAGGCCCTTCGTCCGCGGCATCGTCTTCAACTGCGCCTGACAACTGCTCCGCCTCGGCAACCATAGCCGCGAGTTCACGACTTGCTTCTTCGTTCAGAGCAGCCTCGTCGAGCGGCTCCACCGTTACGTTCTCTTCGTTGCTCATTTCAAATTCGCCATTCGAGTTAGGCTGTTGCCCGGGCGACGATGTCGCCGAAGGTTTCGCTCTGAAATAGTTTGACCTCAGTTGTTCTCACCAGCTCCAGCACCGACAGAAACGCAAGCACGAGCTCACGTCGCGATCTGGCCCGTTCGAAAAATACACGCAAGTTGAGCTCGCCGGCCGACAGCACCATGTTGCGCAAACGCTCGAGCATCTCAGCCATTGAGATTTCTTCACGCTCGATTTCGAGCAGTTTCTCTTCCTTGTGTCGCGCCAGGATGATCTGAAACACTTTCAATAAATCAAACAAACCGACTGCGACTTCGGGATTGTTCTTGTCAGTCTCCAACTCAGCTCGTTTGAAAACTGCCTGCTCGACCGTGGCACGCGACCAGAGCATCTCGGCTGCGGCTTTGTACTTCTGATACTCCAGCAACTGATTGACGAGATCCTTACGCGGATCATCTTCCTCTTCAGGCGGGGCAAGAGGATCGCGCGGCAGCAGCATCTTCGTCTTCAACTCGATCAGCGTCGCGGCCATCACGAGAAAATCGCCGGCAACAGCGATGTCCAGCTCCTGCATGATGCGCAGATAACGAAGATACTCGTCGGTGATGCGTGCTACGGGAATGTCGTAAATGCTGACGTGCTCCTGGCGGATGAGATGCAGCAGCAGATCGAGTGGACCTTCAAACTCACCCAGCAGGATCTTCAGATCGTCAGTGTCGTCATCGGCGACGATCTGCGGAACCGCGCCGGCCACATTTAACGTTTCTTGAGGATTGTTTTCGTCCATCGTTGTTAGCCACGGATCCGTGTTATCCGCGGCTTAAACCTGTCTTTCGAAATACTTGATCGAGAGTCACACTTGCGATCTCTCGTGCCTTTTCAGATCCCTGCCCCAGAATTTGATCGAGTCGCTCGTCAGTGATTTCTTTCACTCGCTGCTGAAACGGTAGCAGGAACTCGACGGTCGCTTCGGCCAGGTCGCCTTTTAATTGTGCGTAACCCTTGCCGGCAAAGTGATCTTCAACTTCCTGCTGCGACTTGTTAGTGATGAGATGGTAGATCTCGAGCAGGTTATTGATCGCCGGACGCGACTCGTCAAAGCGAATCTCGGTGCCCGAGTCAGTCACTGCGCGTTTGAACTTCTTTTGGACCGTGTCGGCGTCGTCCATCAACAACACACAGCCGTTTGGATCGTCGTCTGACTTCGACATCTTCCGGGTCGGATCCGACAACGACATGATGCGCGCACCGGCCTTCGGAATGTAAGCGTCCGGAACTTTGAACGTCTCGCCGTAGTCACGATTGAAACGAGTGGCGAGATCGCGAGTCAGTTCCAGATGCTGTCGTTGATCGTCGCCGACAGGGACGAGATCAGTTTGATAGAGCAAAATGTCGGCGGCCATCAAAACCGGGTAATCAAACAGCCCGACGGTGATGTTTTCCTGCTGCTTCTTTGCTTTGTCTTTGTACTGCGTCATGCGCTCGAGCTCCGGAACGCGTGCGATGCAGTTCAGCACCCACGTGAGTTCCGAATGCTCCTTAACATCCGACTGAACGAAAACGGTCGAGACTTGCGGATCGATGCCAACGGCCAAATAGATCCGCGCCAGGTCTCTGGTTTTTTCCGCGAGCAACTTCGGATCCTGCGGCAGAGTAATGGCGTGCAGGTTCACGATACAAAAGAAGCTTTCGTATTCGTGTTGCAGTGCCACCCAGTTGCGCAACGCGCCGAGATAATTTCCGAGATGTACGTTGCCGGTTGGTTGCGCGCCGCTGAAGATTCGCTTGGTCATTCGGTCCTATAGGAAGGAGTAAATAGTTCTCAGAACTGGCCCTATGATCACACCGAGGACTCCCGTGTACATCAAAACGATCAGCAGCAGGAATCCGTATTGCTCCAGTATCTCGTAAAGCGGCTGCATACTTGGAGGCAGAAATGTCTCCAGCACCTTGCTGCCGTCGAGCGGAGGAAATGGCAGCAGGTTAAAAATCGCCAGCGAGACGTTCAGCGACAACATGTTATCGAGCAGAAGTATGACCGGCTCCTGCACACCGTCGGGAATGGAATAAATCCAACCGGTAACGAGCAAAACTTTGATCGCTGTGAAAGCGATGAAAGCGATCAGAGTGTTCGCCATGATGCCTGCCAGTGAGACCATCACATTGGCGAGATCCTTTTGCCGCCAACGCAACGGATTTACCGGTGTGGGTTTACCCCAGCCGATCAAAAACGGCCTGCCGCCACCCACACTCATCAGGAAGTTCACGATCGGAATTAGCAACGTTCCGATGGGATCTGTGTGGGCCACCGGGTTCAGCGTCACGCGTCCTAACAGTCGCGCTGTGTCGTCACCAAACCGATCCGACATCCACGCGTGCGCCGCCTCGTGTGCCGAGATCGCCAGCAACAGCACAACCATGTAGATGACGAGATGTGGGATTACCTGTTCGGGATTCAATAAAACACTCTCACTAACAAACCGCGGCCATGATTAGAAGGTTCAACTTAGCATTCCGGCATTCCCGGTGCAACTCTCTGATCCACAGATTAAACAGATTAATTAATAGAATCTGTGTAATCTGTGGATACAGAAATCAGGGCAAAAGGGTTCCCTTAATCTGCGTTGGGACACTATAGACGGAGTCGATCGACACGACGGCCATTTCACCTGTCGAACTAAACGCGAGTCCTACCAGATTGACTCCGGCGACGACGACTTTCGCTTCACTTCCATCAGGCGAAATCCGCACGATACCGCGCCGTCCACGCAGCGCCGCCGCCACGTACAAATTGCCCTCTCGATCAAACGCCAGACCCTGCGGACGTCCCAGTCCTTTGAAAAACGTATCGACATCGCCGTCCGGATTGATCCGCGAGATCGAATCGAAGCTCGTCACCGTTGGTCCAGCGATGTAAAGCGATTCGTCCGGACCAAACGCGAGATGGAATGCGGAAACTGACGGTTCAATTTGCGTCCACGCGCGTTCTTCGCCGATACCGTTGACCTTGAAGATCGTTCCGGTGCGATCGCCCACATGCATCAGGCCGTTGCGATCGAAAGCAATCCCTGTTGCCACGCCGAGATTGTGCGCGTAAGTGACTGCTTCTTTGAACGGACTTATTTTGTAGACCTCACCTTCGAGCCGGCTGCTCACAAACATCTGGCCGTCAGGCGCGAAAGCGATGCCCGTCGGATTTGAGATGTCTCCGGAGTATTCTGAAACGTCGCCGCTGATGTCGATTCGGAAGAGCGTGACCGGCAACTCCTCGCCACGAGAACCGGAGCGGGTGACGAAAAGGGCGCCGTCATCCGGGTCGAAGGCAGGATTCGCAACCGGATGTAGATCGCCGGCCAGTTTTTTCGCGACCGTGAGATACGCCGGTTCACTCAGTTCGGCACCACTGCTCAACCTGACTTCAACTGGGCCGCCGTTTGTTTCCGGGACGATTGCGAGCACACGCCGCGAACTAAGCGCGACAATCTGCGCCTCTGCGTCACCGATGAGCACAGCGCACTGCGACGGCTCGCTGGTATCGAAACCAGTGCAGTCAATCACAATCTCGCCGCCGGCAATCCCGTAGGGCGGATCGATACTCACAATTTTCGCTGCATTACTCATAAAAGCCGTTCATGATGCCACAGATAACATAGATTATTGAAGAGATCCGTTCAGGTGGTATAATTTGCCCCCTGAATAGGAAGGAAAAGGCCATTACCAGCGTTCTCGGCAACACTCTGGGCTTAAAACCAAATCAACTGCGGCGCATCGAAAAGCTGTACACTCGACGCATACCTCCCGATCAGATCGTCACGCCCGAATTTGCTCGCCAATTGGGTGAGCTGTCTCACGAAACACGCAGACAAATCGGCGCCCTCATCGATCGTCAGGGACACATTCAATACGTGATGGTCGGCGACAACCGGCGTATCGAACTGCCGGACTTCAAACGCGTGCGCGTTGCTTCGGGAAGATTCCGCGGTCTGCGCTGCGTTCATACGCATCTGCGCGGCGAGCCGCTCACACAGGACGACTTAACAGACCTTGCCCTGCTGCGTTTGGACCTGATGGCCGCGATCGACGTAGACGCCGAGTCAGGATTGCCCGGACTCGTGCGCGCCGCACACTTGCTGCCGTTACACGCCGGCGAGCTCGACAACTCCACGACGCCTCAGCTCTATGCGTTTCTCGAACCGAAGATACCGTCGCAGCTCGATCTCGACTTCCGAGCGCTGATCGATTCCCTCGAAGAGGAAATGGCGCGCAATCGACGCACGGCGCGCCGGGCTGAAGTTCGCGATCGCACTATTCTTGTTGGCGTGGCCACTGGCTCACTGGCGGACGCTGAAGAGTCGATGGAAGAGCTGGCTGAACTCGCAACGTCCGCCGGTGTGGTGGTTCAGGATCGGATTATTCAACGACGTTCAGCGATCGATCCGCGCACCGTGCTTGGGCGCGGCAAGCTCGACGAATTGATAATCAGAGCCTTGCAACTCGGCGCCGACATGCTCGTCTTTGATAGTGAGCTCTCGCCGGCGCAGGTGAGATCGTTATCTGAAGCGACGGATCTGAAAGTGATCGATCGCTCGCAGTTGATCCTGGATATCTTCGCGCAGCGTGCACAGTCGAAAGAAGGAAAGATTCAGGTCGAGTTGGCCCAGTTAAAATACCTGTTGCCACGTTTAATTGCTGGCCAGGACTCGGCATTCTCGCGTCTCGCAGGCGGCATCGGCGGTCGCGGTCCTGGTGAAACAAAACTCGAAACCGATCGACGTCGCGTGCGCGACCGCATCAATCGTCTCGAACGTGAAATCGAGGCACAGCGCCAGCGACGCCAGGAACGTCGCAAAGGAAGAACCAGACAGGGATTGCCGGTGATCTCGATTGTCGGTTACACCAACGCCGGCAAGTCGACTTTGCTGAACGCGCTGACAAAGAGCGCCGTGCACGCCGAACAGCGCATGTTTGCAACGCTCGATCCAACCTCGCGCCGGCTACGTCTGCCACGCGAGCAGGAAGTGATCATTAACGACACGGTTGGATTTATTCGCGCGTTGCCTCCGGATCTGCTTTCCGCATTTCGCGCAACGCTCGAAGAAATCAGCGACAGTACATTGCTGATTCACGCCGTCGACATCTCGAATCCGCGCTGGCTGCAACAGGTGCAGTCAGTAAAACGAATCCTGGCCGACCTGAAGCTGGCCGAGATTCCTTCAGTACTTGCTTTGAACAAGGCTGACCTGGTCGAGCCGGAAACAGTGGAAGCAGCAGTGCGCCAGGCGCAGCAACTTGATAGCGGCGAAACGGTAGTCATCTCCGCGATCAAACCATCAACCCTGGACGCTTTACTCGAAAAGGCAGGAGCGGTCTTGGCCCGCAACCTCGCCGCTGCTTAAGGCCACAAAAAGCACAAAAGACACATAAGGCACAAAAAACAATCCTTATGTGCTTTTTGTGCATTATGTGCCTTTTGTGGCTGGTCTCTTATGGGATTTCGTCCACGATTTACAACTCCTTTTAGTCAGGCGCGCGATAAGCTATTGGCTTATCTATATCGCCCGCTAATGGTATTTAAGCCGCGCACACGCTTTCTGATTGGCTGTAGCGTCCTTGTTCTTCTTACGACCCTTCTTCTTCTCACCAACCGTGCTTCAAGTTTCAATGAAAACTACTCGATCGGCGAAGTGCTCGGACGATCCATCGTCGCGCCTTCCGATCTGACCGCCGTGGATCAAGGTGAAACGGAACGTCTCAAAAACATCGCTCGTGAATCGACGCGCACCGTCTTCAACTTCGACTCCAGCCGAGCTGAGACCTCGGTACAAAGCTTTCGTTCGGCCTGGGACGATCTGGAACAGCAAACAAACGGGGGTCAGACTAAATCGTTTGTCTGGAGTGGCGCCGGCGGGCCCGCCGTAGCAAAGGCGATCATTGCGCACGACTTCGACGAAGCCGATCTGGATCGCATCGCCTCGATCCTCCGCGATATCAGTGCCGGATATATTTACGACGATAACGAAGCCGATCGCCTGCAACAGGAGATCATACTCGTCGACGTTCGCAACCCGGTCGCAGAAATGATTGTGCCCGCGCCGCGCACGCGTATGATTCCGCTCTCCTCAGCGCGACGCAGTCTCGAGACGCGAATTCTTAACTTGCAGGGCTGGTCATCGGAGCAAAAGGCCGCGCTTACTTCAGCCCTCGTTCCGCTGATTCGACCCAACGTCGTTCTGGATCAAACAGCTACCGCGGCAGCTCGCGAAACGGAAGCTTCTCGAATTCACCCCGTCGTGATCTCCCTCAAACGTAATCAGGTGGTCGCGCGCGAAGGCGACACGGTGACGCCTGGTACTCTGGCGCAGATTGCCGCGATCAAAAGCGCCGGCCACACCGGCAGACCGTGGCACAACTTCTTCGGATTATTGCTGGTCGTGGCTGCCGTTTACTGGGCGGCATGGAAGTTTGCGGAACACCGGAGCGGTAGCAGTCCGCTGAGTTTGAGTAAACACAAGGCGTTTGCCCTCGTGGGCTCTGCAATCGTGGTCCAAACCGCCCTCATGAAGGTTGGTTTCACTTTTGGCGAGAGTATGGCGGCGCGCATGCAACCGCCTTTCAACGATCCTCTGATCTGGAACTTCGCGATTCCCTTTGCCGCGGCAGCGTTGCTGGTCGCGATGCTGGTCGACACTCAACTCGCGTTTCTGACGGGTATCATCACCGCTCTTTTTGCTGGCATGCTCGCGCCGGGCGGAATGCAAAAAGCACTCTTCGCGATGGTCTCGTGCTCGGCCGCGATTTATGGAATCGGGCGTTATCGCGAACGACAGTCAGTCACGCTCGCAGGCCTCTTCGTCGGCGCGGTTAACGTCGTCATGGCACTCGCGCTGATCGCCTATTCCGAACAGCCACTCACGCTCAGGACTTTTCTACTCGCACTGGGTGCAGGCATTGCCGGAGGATTATTGACAGCGGTGTTTGCCGCGGGCGGTTTGCCGATTAACGAGTCGCTTTTTGGAATATTGACGGACGTCAAACTGCTCGAACTTTCAAACGCGGATCTGCCCGTGCTGGGCCAGCTCGCTTTGCGCGCGCCGGGCACCAACCAACATTCGCACGCTGTGGGCCAACTGGCGGAAGACGCCTGTCGCGCTGTCGGTGGAAACCCGTTGCTGGCGCGCATCGGAGCCCTTTATCACGATATCGGCAAACTCGCGGCGCCGGAGTATTTCGTCGAGAACCAGCAGGGCGACAACCCACACGACCGGCTCCGTCCTTACCAGAGCGCCAAGATCATCACGAGTCACGTCACCTACGGCGCCAGACTGGCGAAAGAGATTGGACTTCCACAAAAGATCGCCGACTTCATTCCACAGCACCACGGCACGAGAACGCTGCACTATTTCCTGCGCAAGGCACAGGCACAGGCAAAGCCGAACGAGACCGTCGACGAAGCGGACTTTCGTTATCCCGGTCCAAAGCCGCAGTTCAAGGAAGCTGCGATCATGATGTTGGCGGACTCTTGCGAGGCAGCAGCACGATCCCTCGCGCGTCCCGATCCGGAGAACATTCGCGCGATCGTGGTGAAGATCGTCGACGCAATCATCACCGACGGCCAGCTCGACGAGTGTGATGTGACGTTGCAGGAGTTAACGACGATCCGCGAAGCGATGATCAGCGCGCTGACGGCGATCTATCACGCGCGCATCGATTACCCCGGTTTCAACCCGCCAGCACTGACAGGACCACTGCCACCATTACCTGCGGGCAACCTCGACAGCGAAGAACGAGGCCTAAGCTACAACAAACCCTCCGACGTCCCCATCAGCCGCGGCGGCGAAGTCGAAGACGAAGCGGTGCCACGAAAAGTCAGCAAGAGGTAGCCCCAATCTGCTTTTAAATCCGTGTAATCTGTGGCTAAAACCTGCCGTGGAGTTTCGAGTAGGTAGTGGACAGATCTTCGGGGATGACCCGGGATTCGCCGATGGTGGTCATGAAGTTTGTATCCCCAGACCAGCGTGGCAACAAGTGAATGTGAAGATGATCGGCAATCCCGGCCCCAGCCGCCGTGCCAAGATTCATTCCCAAATTGAAACCAGACGGTGAATAGGCCTCACGCAACGCGGTCTGCGACCGCTTCGCCATGTCCATCAACTCATCGCTTATCTCTTTCGGCATCGAATCGAACTCATTTGTGTGCAGGTAAGGAACCACCATCAAGTGCCCGGTGATGTAAGGATAAAGATTCAGAACTACAAAACAATGCGCCGCTCGATGCAGCACAAAATTGGTTTCATCGTCCTCGGGATGCGCCGCAAGCAAACAAAACACGCAATCATCGCGCTGCGCATCTACGCCTGATGCGATGTACCTGGCTCGCCAGGGACTCCACAATCTGTCCAATTCAGACACCTCGAATGTTTGGAATTAAAGAATTGGCGGACGGTGAGTGTCGTCGCTGATCGATCGTGCAGGATTTGTGGTCGATGCGGGTGAGCCGGAATTCTCGTCGTTGATAAGTTCTTTGAGTTCCTTGCCGGGTTTGAAGTATGGAACTCGCTTGGCAGGAATGCTCACCGGGTCGCCCGTCTTCGGATTTCTTCCGCGGCGCGCACCGCGCTCACGCACCCGGAAACTGCCAAAACCACGCAGCTCAATCTTCTCGCCCTGGTTCAGGGTTTCGATGATGCTTTCAAAGACAATCTCTACTAAACGCTCGGCGTCCTTTTTAGTGAGTTCAGCCGCCCGAGCTACGTCTTCGACGAGTTCTGCTTTAGTCATGCATCACCTCGATTGAATTAAATATAACGTCTTGATAATGGCGAGGTTACGTTACCCGTACACTATCAGAAGATCGACGGGTGGAGCAAGACTTTAAGCCACGGATTACACGGATAGTCAGAACCCGATCTGCGTAATCTGTGGCTAGAAAGATGTCGAATTATTCGTCGTTGTCGGATTTACTCAATCCGAAATCAGCCAACTCACCGAGCGAGGCCATGCCGCCGCCTGCCTCTGACGAGTAGATCTTGGTGTCGATAATCGGTTCATCCTTACCGACGGCCCGCGCGGAAAGACCAATCTTCTTGGTTTCCGGATCGATACGCAGGATTTTGAAATCCATCTCCTGACCAAGCTGAACCACATCCTCGGGCTTGGCGACGCGCTCTTCCGAAAGCTCCGAGATATGACAGAGCCCTTCCAGATTGTCATCCAGTTCGATAAAGGCGCCGAAGTTGGCGAAACGCGCTACCTTGCCGTGGACCACATCGCCCGGTTTGTGTTCGTTTGTGAACTTCTCCCAGGCATTCGGTTCCAGATCCTTGATCGACAGCGACAGTCTCCGGTTCTCAGTATCGATGCTCGTAATCACCGCATCGATTTCCTGACCCTTCTTCAACACTTCGCTGGGATGCTTGATACGTCTGGACCAGGAAATGTCGGAAACGTGAACTAGTCCGTCAACACCGTCTTCGATCTCGATAAACGCGCCGAAGTCAGTCAGGTTACGTACGCGTCCATGAACGCGTGTGCCGACCTGATAACGCTCGTGCAGCGTCTGCCACGGGTTCTCCTGCACCTGCTTCATGCCGAGACTGATGCGACGCGCTCGCGGGTCGACGCTCAGCACTTCGACTTCAACCGCGTCGCCCGGATTAACTACCTTGCTCGGGTGCTTGACTCGTTTGGACCAGCTCATCTCGGAAACGTGCACGAGACCTTCGACACCCGGTTCGAGTTCAACGAAAGCGCCGTAATCGGCCACACTCGCCACGCGACCATTAACGCGCGTGCCGACCGGGAAACGTTCCTCAACGCTGGACCACGGATCCGGCAGCAGTTGTTTGTAGCCGAGCGAAACGCGTTCGCGTTCGCGGTCAAACTTCAAAACCTTGACCTGGATGGTGTCGCCAACGTGGAACAACTCATTCGGATTCTGCAGGCGTCCCCACGACATATCCGTCACGTGCAGCAAGCCGTCGACGCCGCCGAGATCGACGAAGGCGCCGTAGTCGGTCAAGTTCTTGATCTGACCCTCGACGACGATGTCCTCTTCAATCTGCTGGAGGGTTTGATCCTTCCGGCCCGTGTTCTCCTGCTCGATCACAGCCTTGCGCGACAAAACCACGTTCGACCGTTTGCGATTGAGCTTGATTACTTTAGCTTCGATTATCTGGTTGCGGAGGCTGTCGAGATTTCGTACCGGACGCACGTCCACCTGCGAGCCGGGTAGAAAAGCAGCGATGCCATCGATATCAACACGCAAGCCGCCTTTGATGCGATCGATCACGCGGCCTTTTACACTCGAGCCGTCGCGATAAGCCTTTTCGAGGTCGTCCCAGGCTTTCATACGCACCGCGTCGGCGCGTGAAAGAACTGGCAGTCCATCGGCAGTTTCCATGCTCTTCACGAGCACTTCCACTTCGTCGCCGGCCTTCACAGTCAGTTGACCGTTCTCGGTAAACTCGGCCGGGTTAACTATGCCTTCCGACTTGTAGCCAAAGTCGATGACGACGCCTCGTTCGCTCAAGCCGACGACGGTGCCGCGAACGACTTCGCCTTCTTCGAGGGTGGCCTGTTCCTGTTCGAACTGATCGAGAAGTTGACCGAAATCCACGTCGCCGCCGGCGCGTGAATCGTCTGCGTCATCGTGTTCGGTTGTGATGGGTGCGGTTGCTGCCGATGTTGATTGAGAAGCCATGACGTCTGTTTGCGGCGCAGCCTGTGGCTCGCCGGAGGTTGAGTTATTGTCGACCTCGCTGGTATTCAGCTTGGGTTGTTCGCTAGACATTGATACTCCTGTAGTCCCCGGTCTCTCTCAGCGCGTGGACGATCTTATCGCGCTTCACCAGCCCTAACAATCAGCGCAGGTTTTCGCTCACTGTCGGACAGTGTACAGCGGCCTGTAGCTTTAGTTGACCTTGGCGTTGTCGGGAGTTGAAGGCTGGCGAGGAAGCGAGCCGTTTGGATTTGAAATGTCGAGCTAATTTGTTTCGATTACCGCCCTGCCGTAGTTACCCCGCTTGGTCCGACAAACACCCGCCGCCTTTTTTACCGGGTAGGGCGGCAATGTACACGCCTGTATAAGGGCATGTCAAGGAAAGAAGGGGCAAATGGCCATCCACAGATCACACAAATCAGTTTCGACCTATGTGTAATTCGTGGATGGCCGGTAACGAATGCTCGCTAGCGTTGTTGTTGCGCAGACGTCAATGCGTCGAGGTTTCTCGGAACGACGTACACGCCAGCCGAGTGTGAACCAACGAAGAGCACGTTCTGATCGTGCGGGTCAAACGCGAGTGCCCAGATTCGCTGACTCGGTAAACGACCGTCATTCGGATCGATCCGTGCCCAGCTCAAGCCCGCATTCGTGCTGCGATAAACACCGCCGCCAATCTCAGTAAGCTGAAAAGCGTTGCCGGCAAATACTTCATCGCCGTTACGCGGATTGATCAGAATACTCGTGAAATCGCCAAAAGGAAGATTGCCGCCACGAACTCTCCACGTCGCGCCACCATCATGCGACATGAACAAAGCCTGCTTCGTGCCGACGTAGACGTAGTCCGGACGATTTGGATCCTGTGCGATCGTGTTGACTGGAGCTTCGCGCGGAACACCGTCAACCTGTCGCCACGTCTTGCCGCTGTCACGCGAAATCAAAACTCCGGAACTTGGTGTTCCAACCCAGATTGTTTCCGGTTGTTTTGGATTCGTCGCAATGCACGTGGTACGCGGATCGAAGTTTCCGTACGAAAGTTTCTGCCAACCTTTCGCGGGATCGAGAGTGCGATACAGACCATTGTTGGTCGCGGCCAGGATGGCTGGTTGTTGAGTGTCCGGATCGACGCTATGGACCAGTGCGTTCACCGCATCAGCGAGAATCAAATCCGAGCGCTCTGCGACAGCCGGATCGCTGCTTTTGCCGATGCCTAACGCTGCCATCGTGATCGTGTCGAGCTTGCCTGTCGCTGGTAGGTGTCGATCGACTTGAAACTTCTTCAACGCCGCGGTGGTTGCTGGTCCGGGTTTTCCATCAGGGTCACCGAGATGATAACCGGCAACGTTTAGTGCTTCCTGCGCCGCCATGATTGACTCCGCAGGCGGCTGCGCTGGTGTGGTGCTTCGCTTTGACGTGACTGCGACCGTTGCCCGCCTGGCTGTTTTCTTCGCGGGCGGCGTCTTTGTCTTGGGTTTCTCGATGGACCATACCGGCGCCCACGATGCGGCGCGATCGGTTGAGCGATAGACTCCGAGATTCGTGCCGAGATAGATCACGTTTGCATCACGCGCGTCCTGAAGAATCGAATACGTGATGAGACGCGAAGGCATGCTGCGCATCGACGGACGCCAGCTGCCGCCGTTGTCGTCGCTCACAAAAAGAAATCCGCCACCGGTAGCAGTGTTGATAGTTGAAGCGTAGATGCGATTTGGAGTCTCACGATCCGGAAGAATCGCGTTGGCGAAACGGCCGCTGAAGCCGCCGTTGGTCGGGATAAATGTCTTGCCGCCATCGTTCGAAACCATCACGCCGTAGTTATTGGTGCCGATGAAAACCATATCGGGACGCGACGGATGAACTGCGATCGAGTTGATCTCGAGTTGACGAGAAGTTGTCACCATCCACGAATCAGCGTCACCACCTTTTTCCGATCTCCAGAAACCTTCCGTCGTGCCGGCGAAAACAATTCCGGGAACGGACGGATGCTGGAGGATGGCGCGCGTGCGGCGCGACTGTGAAGGAATACCCTGCACCTTGCGCCAGCTCTCGCCTCCGTTCTTGGTTTCGTAGATGCCGCTGCAAGCGGAAGCAATGATGTGATTCGGATCGCGCGGATCGATATCGATGGCGAAGATGTCGGAGTCGTCGATGATTCCGTTCTTCATCGACCTCCAGGTTTGCCCGCCGTCAAGCGACTTGTAAGGCAAATAGAACGTGCCTGCATAAATCGTGTTGGTCGTGCGCGGATCGATGGCCAGAGATTCGACGTGGATCAAGCCCGGAGTGCTTTGCGTCGGCAGTTGCTTCCACGAGTCTCCCGAATCATCGGAGCGGAAGATGCCGTTGAAGGTGCCTGCGATGAGCGTGTTGGGATTTGAATCAGATTGTGCGAGCGAGTGCAGCGCCTCGTTCTTCAGTTCGGAACTCTCACGCCACGTGACACCGCCGTCTTTTGATTTAAAGAATCCACCGGGCATGTTGTGCCGGTGCGCGGCGACATACAAAACACGCGAATCGCGAGGATCGACGATGATGTTGTCGACGAACATCCGCGGCTTGCGGAAGTTATAAAGGAGTTGCCAGCGCTTACCGCCATCTGACGACGTGTAGATCTGTCCGTCGAGCGTACCGAAATAGAAGCGATCGGGATTTTGTGGATCAACCACAAGTGCGCGAACATCGCCTCCCGGAGGTCCGGTCGTACGCCAATCGTTCGAATACAGTGCAGGATCGGCGGCATCACCTGCCGCAAAAGCGAAACTACAAAGTGCAAAGAGAGCAATAACCAGGGGGAGTAGGCTAGAAAATCGTTTCATCGTTATTCATCCAGGGCCTTCGTACATCAGGAGCAATCGCTCACCGTGGCCCCCTAGTTTATTACGCCGAGGTAGGATGCGCCACAAAAAAGCAGGTTTGCCACAAAAAGGCACATAAAGCACAAAATGAATTAAGCAAAAGAAGCGCCATTTCAATTGCGCCCTAATGTGCCTTTTTGTGGCTAAAAAGAAATCGGGCGATGCTCGAGAGCATCGCCCGACTGGTTAAGGGTTTGGCTAAGCCAAAGCCTGTTGTTTATTCCTCGTCACCTCGACGGCCCGGACGACGATTACCTCGTTTTGGCTTGCATTCCGGACATGGCGAGATTGCACCCGTCGTATCGACTTGCGGAGCATCTGCGCCTGTCGGCACGATCCAGAGCTGAACCTTCAGTTCTGAACTGCAGCCACCATCAATCACCGTGATACGTCCAGCTTCGATACCGCGCGTATTGACGAGATAGTCCTTAGCACGGTCGCCACGCTGTTGACCTTCACCATTGCAGGTACCGTAGACGATGATCGTTCCGCCCGAACCAGGCTGGTTCTGGAGTTGGATCGCGTAGTTGTCGAGTCTGGCCTTCTCATCGTTGAAGCGGATGTTGCCATACTCGTCGAACTTCTGAGCTATCGGCTTCGGCGGCTTCACACCAGTGGTGCAGGAAGACGTCGTGCCGGTGCAGCTCGGATCCGCGCCGCCAATGCTGACGGTTGCGGTTACGCTGGAACCCGCGAGATTCGCGGTGTCAACAGTGATTGTCGAGGTTCCCTGACCGCTGGAGATTGTTCCGGCGGACACGGACCAGTTGTACGTAAAGGTCGCACCCGACTCACCACCCGAAACGCTGGCGGTGAACGTGATGGGCTGATTCGGATCAACTTCGCTCGGGCAGCTCACCGAAACAGTCGGACACGGCGGTGGCGGCTTCACGCAGTCAGTACAGTCGGCAACTGTTACCGTTGTCGAACCATTGGCTGTGTGCTGATTACCGTCATTCACCTCAACTGTAGCAGTGTAGGTGCCATTGGCTACGCCCGTCAGATCCCAGGTTACCTGGCGGCCTTCGCCGCTCAAGCGACCACCGGTTACTGACCAGGTGTAGAGCAACTGATCGCCATTCTCATCTCTTGCATCCGCCACCAGGGTAACCTCGTTAGGAGTCGGGCAATTCGCTGAATTGCCTTGTCCCGGAGGGCAAGCCCTGCGAAGCGTACTGAGAGACGGCGTCACTGAGTTGACAACCGGCGCCACGTTCGGCAGCGGCGGTGGAGTTCGTGCATTGCGACGTCCAAACCAGACCTGGGCGATAAAGCCGTTTGGCTCTTCCGACCACTGGAACCCAATCGGGAAACCCTGCGACGTAACCGCTCGGTTAGTGCCCGGAACAACAACGAGGCCTCTTCCAATCACGTTTACGTTGGTAACCTGTTGAATTGGGATATTGAAATCAGTCGGATTGAAGTGATCCATGTCCTGTTGGTTCAGGTGTCTGCGATAGGCGAGACCAATACCGAACCAGCGACGCGGATAAATCTTGATGCCGCCGAGGACATCAACCGGATTGTTTTCAAATGCATTGGGCGTGCGGCCACCCACGTAGGTGGTCGATCTGACTTCTACGATCGGCTGGAAGTGCTGATTGATTGGGAAGTCGAGACCGACGCCCGCAAGCAGTTCATCCGGACGATCCAACAACACGAAATCGCCACCAGCGCCCTTCGGATTGCTGTTCAGCCAGTAGCCGCCGTTGGCTGACACGTTAACGTGCGTGCCAAGACGACCATCAACCACACCCATAATACCGAAGTCACCAATGTCGCCACCCGGACCGGCGCCACGCTGCATCTGGTTAAAGCCAGATGAATCGTCGCCCTTGTCCAGCCACCAGCGATACATCGGAATGACGGCGACACCAAGCGGATTGTTCGGTCCAGTGAACCGAATCTTGGCGCCAAACACCATATTGGTGAAATTGCTTTCGCCATACAGACGATTCACGAACGGAGCATCCGGCAGGTAAGTCGGCGCAACCGTGAACGTGAGCGGAATGGTAATCGGCAGAGTCAACGCAGTCGCCGGCAACACTGTCGTCGCGAGCACTACGCCCGGCAGGATACCGCCAGCCGGTGAACCGATACCCGGGAAGTTGTCAGCCGTGCCAAAGGTGCCGCTGTTCGGCTGGACCACTGGCGGTCCAAGCAGGGCGTTGAAACCCGGGAAACCAAACTGCTGACCAATCTGACCTGGTCCCAAACCAAAAGTTCCCGCGGAACCACCGACGAACGGGTATTGAACAAATGGCTGATTGTTCAACGGACGAAACACCGCGGTATTCGCGAGCGTGCCGACGTTTGGCCCAGACGGAGCTAACACGATCGCCGGCGGACTGCACAGCGTCGTGCCACAGAACAGTTGGGAGTTTGGAAGATAGAAGCTGGAAAGATTCTGCGGATTGTTAACCTTGATCCCGCGCCAGCCGTTTGTCTTGAAGAAGAGCTCAACGTGGTCGTTCAAACCTACGTTGAAGCTCAACGGTACATCGGTGATATCGACGTTGCCCGGATCACGATCGTAGTTGCTGTACGCAATACTGAACGTGAACTCCCCGCGACGCAGCGTCGAACCATCGTAAATTGTGAAAAGACCGGTTGGACCACCCTCGGGACCACCAGTGCCTACTGACGGAGACTGATTACGCGGGTCGCTTGGCGACCGCAAAGTCTGTGCTGATACTGCGGCACACAGCACCAACGAAACGAGCGCAGCTATAAGCGCCCTATGTGCGAGTCTCATCGCATTCCTCCTGCGAAATGAGTAATAAGAATTCGTAATAGTGCCCGCCAAAACGGAACAAGTACCAATACCCTTCTCCCGCGGAGGCCCCACTTCAGTTGTCAATTCATTTGAACTACTTGGACCACCAGGGCCCAGCAGCGTCGCTCGGACCGCGGCGTGAACAGAGCACTTCGGCCTTACTGAGAGTGCCCTACTACCGCCAATTTCTATTCCCGAGTGGCTCCTGAATCGAGTTCATTTCTTATAGGAAATGAACATCCTCTTGTCAACGATTTCGTCCCTTAAACCATTGCGTAATTATTGAGAAATCTTAACGCTGGTCCGAGCCGTAAATCCTGCCAGACCATACTCTACCTTAAATCGGAAATCAAGCCCTTTTCACGACTTAGCGGCTGTTAGTTTATGTTTTTTCGGTCACGCGTAGATGCCTCTCATGCGCGTGTCATAGGCCACACGGTCTATAGCCAACATGTACGCCGCGGTCCTTGTATCCACGTTGTGGGCGTCGGCATAACGACACAGATCGTTGAAGCTCGCGACCATCTTTTGCTGCAGCCTCTCGTTGACCACATCCTCTGGCCAGAAATACCCCATTCGATCCTGGACCCACTCAAAATATGAAACCGTGACGCCGCCGGCGTTCGCCAGAATGTCCGGAATTACGAAAATCCCCTTCTCATGCAGGATCTGGTCGGCCGCCGCCGTCGTTGGACCATTCGCGCCCTCTGCCAGCACTTTGCATTTCAACTGGTCTGCATTTTGAGACGTGATCTGGTTTTCAGTCGCCGCCGGGACCAGCACGTCACACTCAAGCTCAAGCAATTCCTGGTTGTTAACAAACTCGACTCCCTCGTAGCCCTCGAACGACCGCGTGTTCTTCAGATACCCAAGCGCCTTCGGGATATCGATACCATTGGAGTTGTAAATCCCTCCATGAATGTCCGATAACGCTACAACCTTGTAGCCGGTCTTGTGCAGCAGCTCCGCGCCGATTCCGCCAACGTTTCCTGAGCCTTGCACCACCACCCGGGTCTCGGCCGGAGTCATCTTGAACCGCTTGATGGCTTCGTTGACTACAAATAGTATGCCGCGGCCAGTCGCCTCACGCCTTCCTGATGAGCCACCGAGGTCGATCGGCTTGCCGGTCACGACTGCGGTAACGGTATGACGCGCGTGCATGGAGTACGTATCCATGATCCACGCCATGGTCTGCTCGTTCGTGTTCATGTCCGGAGCAGGCACATCTTTTTCTGGTCCAATGAAGTCGAGCAGCTCGGCGGCGTAGCGACGCGTCATGCGTTCGAGTTCGCCCATCGACATCTGTTGCGGGTCGCAAATGATGCCTCCCTTCGCGCCGCCGAAGGGCACGTTGACCACGGCGCACTTCCAGGTCATCCAGGCGGCAAGGGCCCTCACCTCGTCGAGACTCACGTCAGGCGCATAACGGATTCCGCCCTTCGCTGGACCACGCGCGAAGTTGTGCTGCACGCGATAGCCCTCAAAGACCTGAATGCGCCCTGAATCCATCCTGGTGGGTATGTAGACTTTCAATTCCCGGTTGGGAACTCTCAATACGGCGTAGAGGTCCGGATCGAGATTCAGCAATTGGGCTGCGCGATCGAACCGCGACATCATCGACTCAAACGGATTCTCTTCTTTTATCTCTCTGATATCGTCGACGTAAGTCGTACTGTACATGCTAACCATTGGAGTATCTCCAAATCTGTGTAATCTGTGGATAAACTCAGTCTAAGACTTCATTCATCGATCCGCTTCTAAATCCATCGAGATCGAGCGTCACATATTTAAATCCGAGCTCACGAAATCGTTTCGACAGCTCGTCGATCAACTCTTTATGTAACACGCGGTCCATTTCCGCCTGCGAGATCTCGAGCCGGACCAGTTGATCGTGATGACGCACTCTGAACTCTCGAAACCCAAACTCTCTCAAAATCTCTTCACCACGATCGACTTTACTCAGCCTTTCGATCGTGACAGTCGTTCCGTATGCGATCCGTGACGACAGGCATGGACTCGCAGGCTTGTCCCACGTCGGCAGCGTTGCTTTACGGCTCAATTCACGCACTTCGACCTTGCTTAAACCAACTTCGATCAGCGGACTGCGCACCGCATGCTGCGCGGCCGCCTGTCTTCCGGGTCGAAAGTCGCCCAGGTCGTCAACAGTCGAACCATCGACAATGCAATTGATCCCACGTGTTTGCGCCAAATGTTCGAGTTTGCTGTACAACTCGTCTTTACAGAAGAAACAGCGGTTCGCATCATTTGCGCGATACGCCGGATTCTCGAGCTCTTCGGTATCGATCAGCTCGTGTTGAAAACCAAACTTTTCAACCACTCGATCGATCTCGGCGCGCTGATACTCAGGCAAACTGGCCGACTGACCCGTAATACAAACTGCACGTGAACCCAGTTCTTCGTTTGCAACGTACGCAACATAACTGCTGTCGACGCCGCCTGAGTAAGCGACTATTACCGACTCCAGTTCACGAAAGATCCCGCGCAGTCGTTCTTCCTTGGCAATTGTATTCATTGGAGGACGGCATGTTAGCTTATGCATCAATTGCTACGCAACCAGCATCTCAGCCACAGATCCGCGGCATCAGTGGCAAGAATTCCGCCGGGAATGTGCTAACATCGAAACCTCCCCGGATCGTTTTTCAATGTCTGAATTGAGCGCCTCATTCTGGAAGAGACCGTTGCTGATCGCTGCGTGCTTGGCCTCGCTCGCGGTGTGTTCGACTGCGCCCGCACAAACGGTTGATTTGTTTGGCGACGACGCTACCGATCCAGTGCGACTCTTCGAACGCGGACAAGGCGCGCACGCCCGCGGCGACTTCGAAAAAGCAATTGCGTTTTACGAACAGGCAATTAAAGTGCGGCCTGAATTTCCGGAAGCAGAATTCCAGCGCGGCAACGCGCTCGCCTCTCTCGGACGACTCGCCGAAGCTGAAGCCGCGTTTCGTCTCGCGATCTCTTACCGAAAAACCTGGGCGCTTCCGTACAAAGCACTCGGCGTTGCGTTGCTGCGACAAAATCGGGACAAGGACGCCGAAGAGTCGTTGCAACAGGCTTTCAAACTGGACGCTGGCGACGAAGGCGTGCTGCAGATGCTTTCTGACATTCGCCTGCGCGCCGGCGATGTGAAATCTGCATTGGACTTTGCAAAGCGAGCCACGGCGTCGCAGCAACCGACGTCGTCGTCTCTGATCAGTCTCGCACTGGCAGAGAAAGCAAATGGCAACAAAGCGGCGGCCAAGGCAGCGCTCGATCGCGCACTCGCAGAAGAGCCGGAAAACGTCGCAGCACTAATCGAACGTGCCGATCTTCTTGCTGATGAGAAAAACTTCGAACTCGCAATTGCAGATCTGAAAGCCGCGGCGAAGTTGAAACCAACTGACAAGGCAATCAATTCGCGTCTCGCTAATCTGCTGCAACAGACGGGCAAGACTGATGAGGCGCAAACCGTGGCAAAGTCGGCGGGGATCGAGGTGCAACAGGCAAACGGCGCCGGCGGTGTTGTCGGATCTCCGGAAGACATCGAAGCAGCGAACAGCGCCGATCCCGCAGTAGCACGCAAAGCACTCGAGAAACTGCTCGAAAAGAATCCGAACAACGCGATGCTTTTCGGACGTCTCGGTCTTTCGTATCGCACGGACGATCCGGCCCGCTCACTCGAGTTTTATCGCAAAGCATCTGAGTTGCAACCTAACGCGCCGGAGTATGCACTGGGTTACGGAGCGGCCCTGGTCCAGGCGCGTCGCTTTGCACAGGCGGCATACGTTCTGCGCCAGGTAGTAAAATCCACTCCCGACGATTACGTTGCGCATGCGAACCTCGCGACCGCGCTCTACGAATCAAAGCGCTACCAGGAAGCAGTTCCCGAATACGAATGGATCCTGTCAGCCAAACCTGAAATCGTGGTGGCCCATTTCTTTATTGCCACCGCACACGATTATCTTGGAGAATATCCGGAAGCACTCGCATCGTATGAGAAGTTCCTGACGGTCGCCGACGCGAAAACAAATCAGCTCGAGATCGACAAGGTCAAACTGCGACTGCCAACGCTCCGGCGACAAATTCAATTAGGAGAGGGCGTCAAGAAAAAGCCCTGAGGCGCGTCCACATGACTCGCGAAACACAACGCAGGTTCGTAATGCCGGCATCGTTGCTGTTGCTGGTGCTTGCGTGTGTTCAGGCGGTCAACGCTCAGGATCCGCAGCCACAACCCACTCCGCTCACGGCGCCGCCACCATTCAAGATGATCGTCAAAGAAGAGCGCGCGCAGATTGACCAGACACAGGATGCATCAAGACGACTCAAGCTCACGATCACTTTTGCCGACGCACACCTGACTGCCGCCGAACAACACACGTCGCGAGAAAACTACGAGGCGGCCTCAGTGGAAGTCGGCATGTATCATGCTCTGATCGAAAACGCGTTGCAGTTTCTCAGTACGTTCAAACGCGACAGCAACAAGACACGCGATCTTTATAAGCGACTCGAACTGGCGCTTCGTGCTGATGGTCCGCGACTGACTGCGATGCGCCGCATCACGCCGCTTGAGTTCGCCGTCTGGATAAAACACGTCGAGGATTTTGCACGCGACGGCCGCACCGAAGCGCTCAATTCCTTCTATGGCCACACAGTGGTGCGCGAACAGAAACCCGATAAGAGCAGCGAAAAACCAAAAGAAATACCAACGCCAACCCCTAAGATTAGTAATCAACCATGAGCAACCGCATCCTCTTAACTTTATTAATCGCCCTGTTTGCCGGATCCGCTTTCATAGCCCAGGCCGCGCCGCAACAACGCGATCATCTCACGCAACAGGAAGTTGATCTGGTGAAGGAAGCGCAAATACTCGACAAGCGCATTGACGTATTCGTCAAAGCGGCCGAGCGGCGCCTGATGGTGATAAATGGTTCGGCGACCGCGGCTACGAATGCGAAGCAATTGAAGAAGGATTCAGAGCGTTGGGGAGAACTCCCGACAGGTTCGCGTGCAGAACTGGTCTCAGACATCGCCAAGATTCTCGACGAAGCCATCACCAACATCGACGACGTCGTCACTCGCGATGAACGAAATCCACTGGTGGCAAAATCACTGCGAAAACTGGCCCAGGCTACCACTTCAATCATGGGCCAACTAAAACCACTGGCCGCCGAAGCAAAGAGCGACGCTGAAATCGCGTCCTTCGAACTCCTGAACGAAGACGCTCAATCAATCCTAGAGGCCGCCAACAAACTCCCACCAGAAGTCGTCGACAAGAAGGCGAAGAAGAATAACTAGCCGCGGATTACACGGATAAACGCAGATCAGCGTTAATCCGCGTCAATCCGCGGCTTTTAATGTCTTCGTCGCGCGCTTCATTGCTTCAACAATCCTCGCCAACGATTCCTTCGCAATCGCCCCATCTCGATCGTCCAGCGCCTGTCGAAAGTCAGTTAACGGCTGCGCCGCATATCCTGTGTAAATCCCGGGAGCATAAATCTGATGCTTGTACCACGCACGCCCGCGCAGACCCTTCGCATCGATAAACTGGCGCTCCGCCTGTAACAGAGCGTTGTTAATCTTCGCGAGTTCCTCTCGATCGGATTTCCGCACCGCGTCCTGGCGATTCTTCTCAACTCGCTCCGCTTCTTTCGAGAAATCGTCAATCGCAGACGTCATCGACTTGTCATCGAACGAATTGGCGAGATTGCGAATACGCGCGAGTCTCATTGCTTCGGTAAAGTATTCACGAATCTGCGTGGCGTAATCGGTGTAGTCAAACGAAAGCCCGTCGGCATCCGCGAGACGCATCGCGAGGGTTCCCCAGAGTTGCGCAGCGGCAACGTGATAGGTAAAACCGGGATCGCCAAAGTGGTCCATCCAGTAGAAAGAATCGTACGCCGAATGGTAAACACCGTAATCGCCGTTGAAACCCATGTCAGTTGATGGCACACCGAGGTGCTGAAGAAACGGCGTGTAATCCGATCCCGAACCGAGTGCGCTGATACGCGTTTCGAGTGGATGCTGCTCGCCTTCGGGACGATTCTCGCGCGCATGATCCTGCCACTGTTGATAAACGGTCTTGCCTGTCTTCGGATCTTTGATGTCACGCGTGGTGGCACGCATCAGTTTCCACAACGAAGGCACCGACGAAGCACCGAAGTGTGGTCCGGAAACAGCCGCATCCAGATTCAGATACGCGACGGCTTTGTCTTTGAGCTCGTCAGCGTATTCTTCGGCCCATTCGGTCGAGCCGATCAGTCCATATTCTTCTGCATCCCAACTGCAAAGAATGATCGTCCGTCGCGGTTTCCAGCCCTGCTTTAGCAACTCTCCAAAACCGTGTCCCACTTCCAACATCGCCGACGAGCCGCTGTTCGGATCGACTGCGCCAAACACCCACGCATCACGATGGTTGCCGAGAATTACCCAACGATCCTTCTCTTCATTTCCATCAATACGCGCAACCACGTTCCAGATCTTGCGCTGCTTGTAATCCATGTCAGTTTTCAGTCGCAGCTTCACGTCGTTCGTGCCGCCGACGTGATAAGCAAACGGCAAACCGCCCTGAAAACCACGCGGCCGCACCGGCCCTTTGAGTTGCGAAAGAATCATCTTCGCGACGTCGTAGGCGATCGGCTGCACGGGTAAACGTGTCAGGTCCGTAGCCTCTTCAGGTTTCAACCTCGGCGTTCCGGGAATCGCAGGTTTACCCGGCGTCAACGGATCACCGGGATAATCAAACAGGTACTGCACGGAGCCGCGCTGTCCCGACGCAACCGGACGCCATGGTCCTTTCGGAAACACGTCGCCCTGCATGTAACCATCGTCTTCCGGATCGGAGTAGATGATGCAACCGATGGCGCCGTTATCTTCCGCGACCTTCGCCTTCACACCACGAAACGAGTTGCCGTAACGTACGATCACGATCTTGCCTTTGACGTCGACACCAGCCTTCTTCAGCTCTTCATAGTCACCGGGCAAACCGTAGTTTGCGTAGACGACTGCGGCAGTCACGTCGCCACTGGCGCTGTAGCCGTTGAAGAGGGGCGTGATCTTTGGATTTGACGACGTCGGATCGCCGGCGACGACTGCTTCGCGAGTGTCGAGTCGCTGGCGTTTAGCGGTGATGAGCTCGAGGATGGTCGGCGCGTTTGGGTAGTTGAGCCAAACTTCATACTCCTTGAGCTCAGCCGCGAGTCCATAACTGCGCAACTGATCTCGCACATACACCGCAGTGTCGTAATCTTCCTTGGTTCCGGCGATGTGCGGCTCGATCGTCAAACGACGCAAGTGCTCGCGGGCCGATTTTGGATTTGGCACGGCTCGAAACTGTTCTTCCCAGCGTCGCTCCGCCGCCGCACGATTGGCAGTGAAACCGTCGATTGGGGTTTGTGCAGAGACGATGCGAGTGAACGTTAGCGGCGTGGTTAACGTAATGACGACAAGTAGGAATAGAATCAGTATAGTTTTCATAGGAGGCCACTTATTAGATGGACAGCAGATACTATCCGAACGTAGAAATCGATGTTCCTCAACTCAGCGGGGAACTGCGAAATCTTTTTGACAGCGAGTATGAAGTGCAGGCGTTTCAGGTTTCGACAACCAGCGTTTTTCAGGCGCGCAAATCCAGCACCTTGCGAGATCTGACGGGCCTTTCTTCAGCGCTCACGATCAAGATCACGCCGGAAACTGCGGGCACACGCGTAGAGATCGGAATGCAGAAGTGGTTCGACAAAGCCGCCGTTGCTGCTGTCGGCGTCCTCGCCTTTCCGCCTCTACTCGCGTTGGCGGCACTCGGCGCTTATTGGCAATACAAACTTACAGAAGACGCTTGGAAGATAATCGAAGATCACATCGCGCGCAAAGCGGGCGGCTACGTGCCACCACTGCCAGGACGCTGCGGCACCTGCGGCTCTGCGAATAGTGTTGGTGCTGATTTCTGTTCGGCGTGCGGAGCGAATCTCAAAGTCGCCGCAAGCTGTGCATCGTGTGGAGCGCCACAAAAAGATCCGTCAGCGCGATTCTGCAATCGTTGTGGAAAGCCACTAAACAGTTAGCCACAAAAAGGCACAAAAAGCACAAAAGGCACATAAGATCTTTTTTGTGCTTTATGTGCCTTTTGTGCTTTTTGTGGCTCTAGTCGTGTCTGAGTGCTCTAACTGGATCGATTCTCGCGGCGCGTGAAGCAGGATAGAGCGCGGCGAGGATTGAGATGACCAGGGCGAACAGGATCGCGCCAACCGACAGGTAGATCGGCATCGAGAAGAAATCGATGAACGACGCGCCCTGTGGCTTGAGGATGAAACGATAAGCGAGGCGGTTCGCGAGTCCATCAATTCCCCACGCAATCAACACCCCGAGAATTCCACCAACCACGCCGATCACTGCCGCTTCAACAAAGAAGATCAACTTGATTTCGCGATCCTCAGCACCGATCGCCTTCATGATTCCGATCTCGCGCGTGCGTTCGAGTATCGACATGATCATCGTGTTAGCGATTCCAAACGACGCTACCAGCAAAGAGATCCCGCCGAGCAATCCGAGCACAGAGTCGATGATCAGAAACACTGTTCGTATCTGATCGATCTCATCGACGATCGAAAAACTCGAAAACCCGAGGTCGGTGATCTGTTGCCGTACTTGCGTCAATTGCACCGGATCCTCAACGCGCACGACAGCCCGGTCGTAACCTTCTGTTTGACCTTCGGCAAGGTTGCCGCTGGCACGCGCCAGGGCGAGCTCAACCTGACTCATCGGCCCACGATGCTGAATGGTCCATTGATGGGCCATTTGCAATGGAAGGTAAATCCCGGCGCCAGGCATCATGCCTCGTAAACCACCCTGACCAGCGCCTTCCTTGATCTCCGTGCTGAGCACTCCGACGATGCGAAAGGTTTTGATTTCGAGATCGGAGCTTGATTCGTCGAGTCCGGGATCGTCCAAAGGAATGCCGAAGAAGTTTGGCGACTCTTCTTCTTCCGTCTCAGTTTTTTCTTTCTTGTTGTCCGCAGGCGGCGCGAGCAGTTCGAATGTCTGACCGACTGCATCGGCAGGTTTCGCGTAGCCAAAATCCTTAACGAACCGTTCGGAGACAACAGCCTCGTTAGCGTCCGGCGACGAGATCATTTTTCCGGCAGCGAAACTCTGAAAACGAGTTGAGGCGTTGGGAATGTTTGCGCCGCCGACAGTCTGAGTGAGCAATTTGCCATTGGCACGAACGTATGAGCCAAAATTCACACTCGGCTCCACGTACGCGACACCTTTGATCGCGGCGATCTCTTTAATGCCGGCGTCGTCGAGAATGCGTGTGGGTGTTTTGTCTGTGCGTCGCCGGCCGTTACCTCGCTCACCTTCTTCTCTGCGTGAGCGATTATCGAGACCGGCAAGATTGCTGAGACCGCGGCCGAAGACCTGTATCTCGTTGAAGAGATCGAGCGCCTTGAACCGCGCCAGCATGTTGCCCTGGAGTCCAAGGCCAAACGACATCATCGTCACGATCACGGCGACGCCAACGATGACTCCCATCGTCGTCAGGATCGCACGCAGCTTTGCCTGTCGCAAATTCCGAAGCGCGAGATGAAGGATGTCGAAAAAACTCATTGTTAATACAATCTCTTTACCGCATCAACGTTCCAATCAGCCAGACTGGCCGTTACTACCTCCGCACCAGCTTCACGCAACGCAGCGGCCGAGACTGTATTCGTCACGCCCAACGTGCGCATTCCGGCGGCGCGCGCCGCCTGAATTCCCGGCGGCGAATCTTCAATTGCCAAACACTCCGATGCCAGCAGCGGCAGCTTCCGTTCATGTTGTCGCTTCTCATTTAACTTCGTCAGCCCCGCGAGATAACAATCAGGCGCGGGCTTGCAAACTGACGCATCCTCCGCCGTCACGATCACAGAAAACAGCGGCGTCAAGTGTGCACGTTGAAACACGTAGCCGACTTCAACCTTGTTCGCCATGCTCACCAATCCCACCTCAAACTCCCGCGACACCGCTTTGAGAAACGTCACGACACCCGGAAACAGCGGTAGATCTTCAATCAGCTCGCGGTGCAGGTCAGTCTTGTCGTTGAGCACCTTTTCCAGCACGGGATTGGTCAAAGGCTTTTTCGCGTGCGCAAACATCGAACGCACAAACGTCCGGTCGTCCATGCCGAGCGCTCCGAAATACAACTCCTCAGTGAGCGGGACCTCGTGGCCTTTCAGAATCTCCTGATAAGCCTTCATCTGGATGGTTTCGTCGTCGATAATGACGCCGTTGAAGTCAAACAAGATGGCTTTGATCATTTGGCTTGTGCTCTCAAGTCGTCAATCAGTTTCGGCAAACGCTCACTCTCCAGCACATCCAAACGACGTAACACTTCGGCCAACGAGAGTTCGTTTTTCAAATTCACCTGGTAATCGAGATCGGCGCGCAGGCGATCCTTCTCGCCCTGCCGGTTCTGCGACATCATGATAATCGGCGCCTGCATACCAGCGATCACCGCGAGGACGAGATTCAGCATTTGATACGGCGCCGGGTCGAAGCCACGAATCAATATTATTGAGTTGAAGATGATCCAGAAGATTATCAACGCGATCGAAACCCCGATGAATTTCCAGCTACCGCCAAACTCTGCAATCAGATCCGCAGCGCGATCTGCCAGCGTCGCACGCGCTTTTTCTTCGTCGTTCGCATTACGCGAAACACGCGACCGCAGCAGTTCGTCTGTGCGGCGCAGTCTGTCGGTAAGCGCGCTGAGCATTTCGAGGGCGACATCCGGATTACTTCTCACAAACGACAGAAACACGTCGCGAGAAAGAATCGCGAACTGTGCGTCTTCGATCACTTTGGCGTCAGCAGATCTCTGGCGGCCGTCAATAATCGACATCTCACCGAAGAAGTCGCCTTGTGCAAGTTCCGCGAGAGTCAGTTCCTGATCGTCGTCGTCGCGGATACTGATACGCACGCGTCCGCTCTCGATCAGGTACATCGCGTCGCCTTTGTCGCCCTGCTTGAAGAGACGCGTGTTCTGCGAAACTTTTTTGTCGGAAAGCAGACTGCGCAATTCAGTTGCCGCCTGGTCATCGAGAGAAGCAAACAACGGCACCGAACGGAGCGCCTCGAGCGTCATTTGAGTTGCGGGCTGTGACATGATTCCTCCGATGTTTTAGCCGCAGATCTAATCCGCGTTACACAATTCTCCCATCTTTCATGAACACAATTCGGTCAGCAAAACTGTTTGCCAGCTCCTGGTCGTGCGTCACCATGAGAATCGTCAATGAATCCTGAGTGACCATCTCACGTAACAAACCCAACAGTTCGTGCGCACGGATCGAATCGAGATTTCCCGTCGGCTCATCCGCGAGCAAAACTTTCGGATTGTTTGCGAGCGCACGAGCGATCGCTACACGCTGCTGCTCACCGCCCGACAGTTCCGAAGGTTTGTGCTCCAGCCGATCGCCGAGACCGACCCGCGCCAGCAATTCACGCGAACGCTCGCGTCGCTGCTGACCACGCAAACCTCCGAACGCAAGTGCAAGCGAAACATTCTCACGTGCAGTCATCGTCGGAATGAGATTGAAGTTTTGAAAGATCATTCCGACCGAGAAACGCCGGTAGCGCGCCATCTCTTTCTTCGTAAACGGCCCCAACGCACGCGACGCAAAAAACACCTCGCCCTTCGTCGGGTGATCGAGACCGCCGAGCATGTTTAGTAAAGTTGATTTGCCGGAGCCGGAAGTGCCTTGAATAGCAACAAACTCGCCCTCGTTGATTTCGAGCGAGACGTTGTCGAGGGCGGTAACGTTGTTACTGCCCATTTGATAAATCTTTGAGACTTCCTGTGCGGCCAGGAGAGCGGGCATCAGTGCCTACGAACCCTCCATAGCTCAAAACGTTCGTCTTCAAAACCTTTTAGCAACATATCAAACGGCTCGGCCGAGAAACTATCCGACCCGATCAGCTCCTGCACTTTCGCGTCTTCGTAAACCGAGCCTGAGATTATCACGTCTGAACCCGACGAGAGACCCTCGAGACGCGCAGCCATGTTGACTGTCGAACCAAAATAATCGAGCCGATCATTTAGTGTGACGGCGATACACGGCCCCGTGTTCAAGCCTGCTTTCAGTTGCAAAGGTCTACTTCCGTCGGCGGGCTCGGCCAGCAGTCGCTGCACTTCAAGCATCGCAAGTAAACCGTCTGCCGCAGATCGAAACACAGCCATCACGGCATCGCCAATCGTCTTTACCACCGCGCCATCGTGGTCGACGATCGCTTTTCTGACCACGTCGAAATGGCTCATCACACGCCCGAACGCAGTTGCGTCACCAATCTCGCGATAAAGCTGAGTCGAATGTCGGAGGTCGGTAAAGAGCACGGTCAATGTTCCCACGGAGATTTGTTCGCCGGGCCGGAGGGCTTCACTTGCGAACAGATCTCTGAACATCTGTAACGCAGTAACTTCAGCCGCCGTGGTCGCCTGATCGCTCCATTCCAACCGCTCGAGAATGAAGAGTTGTTCGGAGTCGGTATCGTTTTTAAGCGTGAGCGTAAACTCCTCGCCGACCTGCAGGGTTTCCTCGGGCCAACCGTTTCTCGAAAGTGTTACGTGTGCCGACGTCTCACCTTCAGTTGAAACCGTAACATCCTGCGACCCCGGCAACTCGAGTGCACGAATGCGATAGTTGCCTGACTCGAGCGGCATCACGAGCTCACGCGTGTCGCTCGACGGCAGCAGTTGCTGGGCCACGACATGCGGAGTCCAGTGTGGACTGCCGACACAAAACGACGACACATTCAAACGTCTCACCGCCGGATTAGGTCGAAAAGTCAGCTCGACGTAGCGATCGAAGTTGACGGTGAAGTCGATCATGCACGTATCGCAATGAACATCGGTCTTGATGTCTTTCAATGACAAGCCGCTTTCCTGTGGACCACGACACAGCGGACAAAGCAAGTCCCACTGGAAGTCGAGCAAGCCCGCTCTCGTTGCGCGCAGGCAAACTTCCAGGACCAGACGTCGTGGCTCGTGCCAATCGTCGGCAAGTTTGTAGGGTCGAATACGTGCGACGGCGAAATCATCGCCGTGTTCGAGAAAGTCAGCCAGACGTGCGGCGACCGCGAGCTTCTGCTCCGGCGACTCGGTCGTTTCCAGATCGGCGATCAGTTTCTGCTTGAGGGCGGTGAGCCGCTGCAGATCGAAGGACGACTGTGAAGTGTTAGGTTCAGCCGCTTCAACTGCAGCCCCAATCACAGCCGAGTCGTCGTACTTACGAATCGAGTCACGAAACCTGCGAGCGACGACGAGATTGATCTGCATCGGGATCGCGACCGCGCCGGGAAGATTTCGCGGTGTGGACCACAGTTCGTAAATCAGATGCGTGCCGCCGTCGGGATTTGGCTGCAACTGCGCGCGCATTTTCAGCCGCGCGAGTGGACCTTTGCTGTAAACGCGTTCGACACCAAAACGAGAGGGCTTGACCCATTCGAATGGTTGTTCTTCCCACTCGACCGGCAGTCCATAGATTGAGAGTCGAACTTTGCGGCGCGCGTTGCGGAGTCTTTTATCTGAGGGGTCGATCTCGATTTGCGGGACACCGGTGTCGCGATTGAATCGGTTCGTATCAGCAATGAACGGCCACAGTCGCTCGGGACTCGACTTGAGGTCAAACTCCCAACGTTTGTGATACTCGCGCAGCGGCATTTGAAAACCTATCCACAGATGACACAGATTATCTGCGTGATCTGTGGATTAGACTTCTTTGTACTCCGAATCCACATCTTCGTGAGACAGCGCGACTCGGTAGTTCTTCGACTGTAATTGTTTGGTGATCAGTAAATCATCCTTGGTCTTGAGCAAATCGGCGCGACTGTAAACCGACAGCTCAAAGTTGTAGCCATGAGTGATGGCATCTTTCGGGCAGGCCTCGACACAGAAACCGCAGAAGATGCAGCGACCG
Organism: Pyrinomonadaceae bacterium; assembly: GCA_036401595.1. Classification (GTDB taxonomy): domain Bacteria; phylum Acidobacteriota; class Blastocatellia; order Pyrinomonadales; family Pyrinomonadaceae; genus PSRF01. The sequence continues at coordinate 140,985 of DASWUM010000012.1, read as the reverse complement.
TAATCGATGTTGTAGACGCTAGCATAACGTTCGTCGACGCCCACGCGCTCTTCGGGCGGTCGCGGATCATCCGCGGCAACGATGTAGATACACTCGGAAGGACACGCCGCGGCGCAGAGATAACACGCGACGCATTTCTCGCGTCCAAGCTCATCAACATGCAGCAGGTGTTGCCCGCGATAGCGTGGTTGCACCGTGACGGGCTCGTCGGGATATTCGACCGTCCACTTACGTTTGGGAATGTAGGACAAGGTCACACCCATTCCCTGAATGATTGCTTTCGTCGATTCGATTACTTCGCTGATTATTGACATGCTTTGTTTTACTTTTCTTTGCTCCGTAGGAGCAAAATGTTTATAGCCACCAATCCAAGATCTTTTCGCTCCAGAGGAGCGACATGTTGATTGCGCTCCGCTGGAGCGCACCTTAAAACTAAACCTCAAGCTATAAACATCGTGCTCCTTCGGAGCACTCTTGGTTTAGAGGTCTACGTCTGGAGTTCCTCGTCGCTTCACTACCGAGCCAGTCGCTTGCCACCGACCATCGCGCCAAACAAACTTATCCTCAAAGTCATAAGATTCCGTGCGTTCATCGGAGAAGTAGGTAAAGATCCCGTTCAGCGTCGCACGATCTCCAGCCAGGTTGAGTTTCAAATCGCTGAATTCCCATTTGTCGATGACCGTATCGCGTTGGATAGTGCGAATGTAGTCGGCTTTGCTTTGGAGTTCACCCTGCTGTCCCTGTCCGACAAAATCATCAGCAAGAATATAATCGAGCTTTTTCTTGTCGGCGTTGGCGTTCGCAGCCGACCACTCTTGTTCGAGGTTAGTTAACTGGCTTAAGACCTGATCGTGGTCCACCGGCGGCGGAGTGTCAGCCGATTGATTCGCATTGGAGTTTGAGTTCGTCTCCGCGGGTACATTCGCGTTCGAATTCGCAATCCGATTGGCGTTGCGTGCGCGCTCTTCCTGCGCATTCCGCATCATCCTCGGCACGAGAATTACGCCGGCTATTGCAAGTGCCAGAATTCCCAGCACGAATGCGCCGCCGATACCCACCACCCAGGGCCACGCTCGCCGTCGCTTAACCTCGGTGCTTCCCGGTGGGACGTAAGAACCCGGCGGCTGGTACGCAACCGCATTCCAATCTTGATCTTCAGTGTCTCGTGGTCTGACGACGGTGGTGTCGTCGTCTTCGGTCTCGACCAGTCTCAGCGGCGTGCCGTCATCGATGCAAAAACTGAGATTCGGATCGTCATACGTCCGGTTACAAGTAGAACAGCGCTTCATTTCAAATGAATTCTAAACCACTGCTCACGAAATCAACTAAAGGCCGCCGCCAGAATCCACGCGATAATCAACAGTACGTAAAAAACGATAGTGAGGCTGCCGATGACAATTCCCGCGATCGCCATTCCTTTTCCACTGTATTTCTCGGGCGACTTCTTGATTTGCGAGAGCGCCACCAGACCCAGCACGAGGGCGGCGATTCCGGGAACCGGACCGAAACAGCTTGCCATCAAAACACCCGCGATGCCTGTGATCATCGACGCGAGCGCAATATTCTGGCTGGGAGCGATTTTGCGTGGATACATCGCCGGTGGAGCCGGAGGTTGCCACACACCCGGGTTCATCGGCGGTCGCTCGTCAGGCGCGATCCAGGCGCCGGCGACGGGTGGCTCGCGTGGAAGCCATTGCGTTGCTTGTTCGTCCGGAGTCTGTACCTTGGGCTCGCGGATACGCGGATCCCAGTTGGGATCGGCCGCCGGCGTCAACTCCTGAACGAGCGGTGTGCCGTCGTCTGAACAAAAGCTCAGCCAGGCTTCGTTGAACTGTCTATGGCATTGCGGACAGTATTTCATCCCTGATCAAACGAGTTCCAAACGACTGAAGAAGTAAGCGATTTCGATGGCGGCATTTTCGTCGGAGTCAGACCCGTGAACGGCGTTCTCGCCAACCGAGCCGCCAAACTCTTTGCGCAGCGTGCCGGCATCGGCCTTGGCCGGATCCGTCGCGCCCATCAGATCGCGCCATGCTTTTACGGCGCCCTCTTTTTCAAGCGCCATTACCACACATGGCGCGCTCGACATGAATTCCGTCAGGCCCGCGAAGAACGGCCGCTCGCGATGTACGGCGTAAAAACCTTCTGCCTGTTGTCTGCTCATGTGGATCAGTTTGAGTCCACGAATACTGAAACCGTTATCGAGAATTCTCTGAATGATCGATCCCGTGTGACCCACGCGCACCGCGTCGGGTTTGATTATTCCGAAAGTTGAATTAGACATGCTTTGGCTATTGTGTCCTTATGTGTTCTTAAAGTGCTTCCTTCATCGCCTTACCGATATCGGCCGGCGATTTCACCACGTGAATACCCGCTTCAGCGAGCGCTTTCATTTTCTCTGCTGCCGTTCCCTTCCCGCCGGCGATGATCGCTCCTGCGTGGCCCATACGTCTTCCCGGCGGCGCGGTTTGTCCGGCGATGAACGCAACGATCGGCTTCGTAACATTCTCTTTCGCAAACGCCGCGGCTTCTTCTTCCGCCGTGCCGCCGATCTCCCCGATCATCACGATTCCGGTCGTTTCGTCATCGGCCTGAAACAGTCGCAACGCATCGACGTGCGTCGTACCAACGATTGGATCGCCGCCAATACCGATCGCTGACGATTGGCCCATGCCGAGCGCTGTTAACTGTCCGACAGCCTCGTACGTCAACGTTCCCGAGCGCGAGACAACGCCGATGTTTCCTTCGCGATGAATGTGTCCCGGCATGATGCCGATTTTGCATTTGCCCGGCGAGATGATGCCCGGACAGTTTGGCCCGATCAGCCGCGTGTGTTTGTCGCTCAGATACTCCTTCACTCGCACCATATCGAGTGTCGGAATGCCTTCCGTAATACAAACCACCACCGGGATTCCGGCATCAGCGGCTTCCATCACCGCATCAGCCGCGAATGAAGGCGGTACGTAGATCACCGAAGCATTCGCGCCGGCTTCTTTCACCGCATCGGCAACCGTGTTGAAAACAGGAATTCCCTCGTGCGTGGTGCCGCCTTTACCCGGCGTCACACCGCCCACGACATTCGTTCCATATTCAACCATCTGCTTCGTATGAAACGTTCCCTCTTTCCCGGTGATGCCCTGCACCACCAGGCGTGTAGATTTATCGACTAGTACGCTCAATTATTAAAGCTCCTCCATTTGAAACGCGGCAGTATAACAATCAGCCACAACAAGGCACAAAACACACAATCTTAATTCTTTCTTTGATAGTTTTGTGTCTTTTGTGGCTACATTAATTCTACTTTTTCGCCGTACTGTGGCACGTGGACATTCCAGCCAAACTTCTCTTTGATATGTGCGGCCATCGCCGTGGCGGCTTCCGGTTCACCGTGCGTTAAGAAAACTTCGCGCGGCACGCCACTCTCGATTCCTTCCAGCCAGTGCAGCACTTCCTGATAGTCAGCATGCGCTGAGAACCCGCCAATCTTCGCGATGCGACAACGCACCGGCACACGCTGGCCCATGATCTTTACTTCCGGCTCACCGTCGAGTATGCGACGACCGGTCGTGCCTGCCGCCTGATAACCAACAAAGACGATGGTCGTTTCCGGATCGGGCACAAGACGCATCGCGTGATGCAAAACGCGCCCACCAGTCATCATGCCCGACGCGCTGATGATGATGCGTGCGCCGGTTGCATCGTTGAGCCGTTTCGACTCTTGTCGCGACGAAGCCGTAACCATCGAATGAGTTCGCAACGGATGTCTCTGTTGGGTGAGGATGCTCGTGTACTCCTCGTCCTGCTCTTCTTTGCGGTTGGCGTAAACGGCCGTCGCCGCGGCAGCCATCGGCGAATCGACAGTCACCGGCAAAATCGGAATCGTTTTTTCGTCTTCCAGTTCGCGAATTAGATAGACAATTTCCTGCGTGCGCCCAACGGCAAAAGCAGGAATCAAAACTGGCGCATCGCGTTTGGCCGCGTCGTTGATGATTCGTGCGAGCGCGATTTTTGGATCTTCAGGATCGTGTAGGCGATCGCCGTAAGTCGACTCCACCAATAGATAATCGCAGGCTGGCGGTGGCACTGGGTCGCGAATGATTGGCTGATCGTAGTGGCCGAGGTCGCCGGAAAAAAGTATGCGGCGTCCCTGTCCGTCAGCTAATGCGTGGTCCACTTCCAGCAATACCAGACTCGATCCGAGAATGTGGCCTGCGATTCTAAAGCTGGCGCGAATACCCGGAGCAACTTCGATTGCCTCGCCCGTGTTCGGAACCGGCTCGAGTAACTCCAAAGCGGCAAACGCATCTTTTTCAGTGTAGAGCGGCAGTGCAGGAGCGTGTTTGGTCAGCTTATGACGATTGCGATAGTCAGCATCTTCTTCCTGCAAACGTCCCGAATCCGGCAAGAGTATCTTCAAAAGATCGGCAGTGCCGCGGGAGCAGTAAACAGGCCCGCGAAAACCCTGTTGGACCAGGCGCGGCAGGTAACCCGTGTGATCGATGTGCGCGTGTGTGATGAGGACCGCATTGATCGAGCCCGGCGCAAATGGAGGATCCTGCCAGTTGCGCTCACGCAACTCTTTCAGTCCCTGGAATAACCCGCAGTCAACGAGCACTCGCGCACGATTGGTTTGGACCAGATACTTCGATCCGGTGACTGTGCCGACCCCACCCCAGAATTCAATACTCGCCAATTAGTAACTCCTTCCGCGTTCTGCGATATCCAAACCAAACGACGAGCGCCGGAACCAGTAGCGCCAGGTTTCTGAGCGCGGTCTTTACTCCAAGCTGGCTCGCAATGATGCCACCGAAGCAACCACACTCCAGAGGTTCGCCGTGCAACCCGTAAACATAGTAGAGCGCATACGACGCGAAGCCGATCAACAAGACCGCCGCACACAACGCTCCGAATCGCACCGTGCGCGGAACGATCAGCAACGCAGCAGTAACGATCTCAGCGACGATCACGGCAATGGTCGCCGGCCACGACCACCGCTGGTAATCAAATCCGGACGAGCTCAACAGCTCGCCCATGTTCTTGACGAAGGTCTTGACGATCGCGAGCTTCGCAATCGCCGTGAACAGAAACAACACCACTAAGCCAAAACGGCAAATACGAATGATCCACTTCAGCAGAATCGTTCTGTTCATCCGTCGCTTATGCAGCCAGACCAACAACCTTCTCGGCTGCGTCTTTCATTCCGTTGGCTACGGTGAAGTTAAGACCGGATTCGCGAATCACTCGCTGACCTTCTTCGACGTTCGTACCTTCGAGTCGGACCACGACCGGCACTTGGATTCCGAGGTTCTTCGCCGCTTCGACCACGCCACGCGCGACCATGTCGCAACGCACGATGCCGCCGAAGATATTGATCAAAACCGCTTTCACGTTTTCGTCAGCCAGCAAAATGCGAAACGCAGCTTCGACTCTTTCCTGTGACGCGCCGCCGCCGACGTCGAGAAAGTTCGCCGGCTCACCGCCTGCGAGTTTGATGATGTCCATCGTAGCCATTGCGAGACCAGCGCCGTTCACCATGCACGCAATGTTGCCGTCGAGCTTGATGTAGTTGAGATCGAATTTTGACGCTTCGATTTCGAGCGGCTCTTCTTCGTTGAGATCACGCAGGTCGAGAAACTCTTTGTGACGGAAGAGCGCGTTGTCGTCGAAGTTGATCTTGGCGTCGAGTGCGATCAGGCGGCTGTCCTTCGTGAGTAGAAACGGATTGATTTCAACCAGCGACCCGTCCATCTGTTCGTACGCGTGATAGAGCGACTGCATGAACTTCACCGCCTGGCTCACCAGCGGCCCCGGCAACCCCAGACCAAAAGCAAGCTTGCGGGCCTGAAATGGTTGAAAGCCGACGGCCGGATCGATCGTTTCCTTCATGATCTTCTCGGGCGTCTTCGCAGCCACTTCCTCGATGTCCATTCCACCGGCTGATGAAGCCATGAACACCTGGCGGCCTGAGGCGCGATCGAGCACGATGCCGAGATAGAATTCTTTATCGATCGGCAAGCCTTCTTCGATCAGGAGCACTCGTACTTCACGGCCTTCGGGTCCGGTTTGATGTGTGACGAGTTTCATGCCGAGCATTTGACTAGCGATCTCGCGTGCCTCGTCAGCGCTGCGGGCTAACTTCACACCGCCGCCTTTGCCTCGACCACCGGCGTGAATTTGCGCTTTCACCACGACGATATCGCCGCCGAGCTCTTTTGCCGCCTGGTACGCCTCTTCAGGCGAGCGCGCCACAATCCCGCGCGGAACGGGCACGCCATACTTTCTTAAGAGTTCTTTTCCCTGATATTCATGAATCTTCATGCAACGGCCTCTACTGGAATGAAAATGATTCTATTTGTGTGGAACCCGGCGAGTGTAGCCGCGCCCTGAGTTCATCGCAAGCAGGCCTGTATAATCTCTGTAATCTGCGGATAGAACGGAGTATTCCGATGAGCGATGTCGTTGTAACTTCTCAAACAAACCTGCGGAATGAAGTGCGCTATGGAGACGGACAGTCATTCATAACGGACGAACCCGCCAGTGCCGGCGGCGAAGGAGCAGGCCCCGACCCGTACACGTTGCTGCTCGCCGCGCTCGGCACGTGTATTTCGATGACGGTAACGCTCTACGCACGACGAAAGCAGTGGCCACTGGAGCAGGTCACGGTGCGTCTGAGGCAGGGACGGATCCACTCCAAAGACTGTCAGGACTGCGCGCAGAACACCGAAGGTTACATTCACCGCATCGAACGATCGGTGAGCTTCACCGGCCCACTCTCCGAAGAGCAACATGCGCGGCTACGAGAGATCGCGCACAAATGCCCGGTCCACAAAACCTTCACCTCTCCGATCGTCGTCGCGGATTTGAAAGATTGAACAGAACGCGTGGTCTACGCCCCAATCTCGAGAAGGACTTCGGGGTGATCTACAGCGATCTTCAGCAGTTGTTTCGATATTGGTTCAGTTTGAAAAACGCCGAAGGCGTTCGCTAACCTTAGCCCAGGGTTCAAGCGCAGCGAGAACCCTGGGGAAGCAAAAAAAAAGAAATTTAATAACCCTGAAAGGGTTCATCGGAAGGCGAACCCTTTCAGGGTTGGTTGCTTTTCTCAATGATGATCCCAGGGTTGTCGCTTTGCTCCAACCCTGGGCTGGGGTTAGCGAACGCCTTCGGCGTATTTCGAAGTAAACCAGTACTATTGTTTCGCCGCCCCGGGGATTTTGCTGCAATCTTGGTACGCTTGCCACCGCCAGCCTTGATCTCACGAACGCTGTCCAGAACCTCTTGCGATACGTCACGCTCGGCCTCAAATTTGGCCAGCGCCTTGCCTCCGAGCTTCTTATTCATTCTAACGCCTCCAACAGTTGCTTATGAATATTCTCGCGCGATTCCGAACTTCTTGGCAGCAACTCTTTTCCCAGCAATCGTTGGATTTCAGTTCGAGGGGTAATCGAAAGCAGCTAATCTTTTCTTCGTGACCATTTAGATCGAGTTGCACCTCCTCATTACGCGTTGCTGGTGCGGTGCGCTGTTCTGCGCTCCTCGATTCTCGCCAGAATCTCGTCAACTGAGACAGGCACCGTCGTTTGCGGAATATTAAAAGGGGTGCCAACTAAGTCCCTATTCATTCGCGCCATAAATCGTTTGAATGCCGATTGCCTCGCCATGACTGCCTCCGCGTCGTTGACAACAATCCCTATCATTCGTTGCCCCATATATTCATAAATGTAGACTTCTGAAATCTCCGTCCATTTGATCAATCCAGCGCCAAGTGCCGAAGCGTTATCGAAGAGCCCAACATTCGTAATGATCAAAGACGGTTTCCGCAAAATGAGTCTGTAGATCGCATAGAGGAAGCACAAGCCGAAGAAAGGCACACCAACATATGTCCCGATCAAAACTAAATACATATCCGTTGTTATAGTTGGAAGGAAGACGCCGAGCACAACAAAGCCCAGCGAACCGAGCGCGATTAGCAGCAGCTTTCGTTTGCTCGGATATATCACGTAATCGTCCATAGGAATTAACTCAATGTGATCGCGACACCCAATCAGGGATTCTCAACCACGCCCGCATCTGCCAAAACTGAAACGAGTTCGGAGACAAGCCGGGCGTTTGCCACGACTAGAACCGGATTTGGTAAGACACTGGAATTAAGTAATCGAATCGTCGCGCCGGCAGCTTCCGCAATCGCAGCGCCGGCCGCAATATCCCATGGCCCAAGCCCACATTCGTAGAAACCATCAAGCGTTCCGGAAGCGACACTGCAAATGTCCAGCGACGGACAGCCGCTGCGACGAATGTCCCGCACACGAGGCAAAACCTGTCGCAGCAAGTCTGCCTGTAAGCGACGCACATTCTCATCGGGCAAGAACCCTGTTCCAATCAGAGCGTGTTTTAGATTGCTTTCGTCGCGCACTTTGATCGGAGCCGCATCACGCGTCGCTCCCTCTCCAACCACTCCCGCATACACCCGATCACTGAAACTATCGTGCACGACGCCAATCAAATTGCGTCCGCCAATTTCGACTCCGACTGCCACCGAGTGCGCCTGGTATCGATGTATAAAGTTTGTCGTTCCGTCCAATGGATCAAGGATCCAACGCACCTCTGAGCTGCCGGTAACGCTCGTACCTTCTTCTCCAACAATCCCGTCATTCGGACGCGCCGTTCGAATCGTCTCAACAAGCACACGCTCAGCCTCGCGATCTACCTCAGTCACAAGATCGCTTGCAGAACTCTTCGTATCAAACCTGACGCTACCTGAATCTATTGCACGACGATGAACAGCGGCGGCTAAACGCGCTGCGTTCTTTGCAACTTCGAGCAACTCCAACAGCTCAGTTTTCATAAGAGAAGTCGAAGCGCATGGTCGGCTGTGCACTAGCGGTACATACGTGACACGTATTTTGTGGACAGCTTATCTCCAACCATCAGCCTCCCACTGCTGCGCATGATTGCTGACTTTGTGGTTACAGATACGATCTCAGCCCTGGACCAGGGAGAGGGCTCCTCATCCTCAGTAAGCAGCCGCATCCCGACTCTTAACCCACTTTTGGTCCCTTTGTTAAGTGTAGCTAGTGTTCCTTTTTCATCGCCTCTCAATGCCACAATAGTGGCGACAACAGGTCGACTTAGCAGAACCGAGCGCCACTTGTCAGGAATCTTCGGGGCCGCCGACACCTTCTTTTGCTGATCACCTTCCCGCAGGAAGAACGAACCGTAATAAGGCTCCGAACCTAATTCTGAGCGTGGTTCGAGCCCAAAGTTTACGGCATTAACAAAATTACTAAGGTCGTCTCTATAGATCATATAGATCCGATCTGACCATCTGATCGGAAGCAACTCGAACTCCATATCCATCTGGATTCCGTCAGAGTTCCTGCCATAGACTGCTTTCCTTTCAATTGGATCAAGCAGATTGATTTCGTGTTCACTCCCGTGGCCCTTTGCAACGTACGTCACGGTCTTAAAGTGTAGAACTTCTGATGAAGTAGTGTAGGTGCCTGACTGAACATATTCCAACGTACAGTCACTTGACTTCATTACGTAGGTTCCATCCGCTTGCAGAGTCAAAGCACTGGAACCAAACCGATGTCCTATCACGTAAGTTCCGACGAATTTATTGGCAGTGCTTTGTGGTTGAGCACTGCCATCAATCGCAAATATCGCAACTAAGAAGAACGATAGACAGAGGGTGATTTTATGGCTCATGTCTGTACTCCATTCTTATTACTGTTGCAGACCGGAAACACAAGGAGGCCATCCCGCACGACTGAGCACTTCGAGGGCAACTTCACGCAGCGGTCGATCACTATTGTCGACGCTGAAGTCTTCAATTCCAGCCTTGTCCAGGATCGTGTCGAGTTCCGCAGTCCGATCGAGATGCCATTCTAAACCGGCGCCCGCTTCTCGCATGCGCAGACGTTGTCGCCGTAGATCCAGATCAGCCGTGAGACGGCAGAGTTGTATTTCAGCGTTCGGAACGCAGCGACTGTAAACTTCCAGATCTTCCCGGCTTTCGATCACTCCCGCAATTACGAGACGTGTCGCACCGGCTCCAAGGAAGGTTCCAATCACGCAAGCAAGATTGCGTTCAACCAACACTTCGTTGAACCGGCCTTGAGCGGGCCATGAGTAACCTAGTGCGTCGCGTTCCACACAGCCGTGCGGGATCTTCTCGTTCGACAGGATGTCGTGGAGTTCACCAAGCACGGACGACTTGCCCACCCCGACTGCACCAGATATCGCCAGAACTGGCAAGCGACTTAACATAACGATCAGTTGAAGAGCCACAAGCGAGCCGAAAACCGAAACCAAAAACGGTTGAGATTCTTGATATCTTCAGCAGCATAACTCGCCTCAATATTTGGACCACAGTCTGCATAAGTGACTAATCCTTTCTTCTCGCGAAAGGCGTAGATCAGATATTGCAATCCAGGCTTCAATTTCATGTCTCCGCACATGCCTGGGCCATCAAAAGGCATTAACAAACGTATCTGCTTTTGCTGGGGCCCTTTCCATTGACGTTTGACTGCGAAGCTCACCGATTGCACAAGCTGGCTGTCCTTGTTGATTCCATCGAAAAAACCGTGGTCCGTGATCTCTCCCAGAAACACTACGTCAGCTTTGCGAAACTTTGCCCGTTGACTTGGGTCAGCACAAGAGCATGCTTGAACGATTGACGCGCTGATCGTCAACAGTCCGACGACGATAGAGATTCTCAATAGCGTTTTCATTTCGCTAGTAGTCCATGCCGAAACGCCGCGTACAAAATCAGACTTCCAGCCACGGCGAGATTTAAGGAATCAGTTCCACCTACCATCGGAATGCGAACGATCTGCCCGCAAAGTGATCGTTCCTCGTCTGTCAGTCCCGAACGTTCGTTGCCCAACAACAAGGCTGTTGGCCGTGGATATCTGACTTGGTCATATTCAACCACGCCATCGGGTGATGCTCCAATAACTGTTAGACGATGTGTCTGTGTCCAACGCCGAAAGCGTTCGACGCTTGTACGCACGAGCGTCTGCCTAAATAGCGCACCCATCGTCGAGCGAACTACGACAGGTTCGTAAGGATCTATTTGTGGGCCAAGCAGGATAAATCCAGACGCTCCGATGGCAGCAGAGGTTCGTACGAGTGATCCAAAATTGCCAGGCGACCGAACGTGACTCAGCACTGTCCAGCATGAGCCCCGATCAGGTTTGAGCTGTTCGAGTGTTTGGCTTCGCTGACGAAGAATCGCGGCGACACCGGACGCGCGTTCAGCGCGAGAAACACTCCGAAATACTTCAGGTGAAACGCGCGCGAATGGAATACCTGCGCGCTTTAAGCGGCGGACGAATTTTCTCGCCAGCGGCGCAGTCAGGAGTCTTTCGCTGTAAAGCAACGACTCGATCGGATAGCCCTGATCTACGGCGGCGACGAAGTTACGCACGCCTTCGACGAAGAAAAGTCGATGCTTGTCGCGATAGCGTCGCTCGGTTTGAAGTTTTTGGATTCGAGTGAGAGTGGACGCAACGTCTAATTGCCGATAATCGGCTCGGTTTTCATCTTTCATCCTCCTTAAGTTGAGCCGATTGGCTAAGGTAAAGTTGGTGTGTATTCATAAACATTTGTTTCGCAACTACCAATGCACTTCGAGTGTTGCCAGTTAGGTCTTTCCACTGCACGAGGACCATACTTGGATCGGGTCAGTACAGGGAGCGGTAGCGACCTGGTTAACCTACGGAGTCAAAATCGTTAAAAAATCTCGCACTCCATTCACTGACCAGGTCGCTACCGCTCCCTGTACTGACCCGATCCAAGTGCCGGACACTGCCGTGTTAGTCTGCCATCGGACGGCCGCCAAAGCAGATGATGTGGCCGTCGGGATCCTCGATATAAAAATCCTTCGTTCCCCACGCAGTATCCGCGAGCGGTTTGAGAATCGTTACGCCATTGGCGAGGCATTGCGCGAAGAAAGCTTCGATCCCGTCTACACCGGCGGCAGCATCGAGATGCTCATTGTCGCGGCGGGATCGACGCTCATCCTGATTCTTCGGTGCTTCCTTCAGGTGTAATTCGAGTCCATCCAGATAACCGATGGCATAGAAACCATCCCACGGCTCGCCGAATGTGAAACCAAGTTTCTTGTAGTATTCGATCGAAAGATCGAGATCGTCGACAAGAAACTGTGGAGCGAAAGATGTGACGCGCGGCTTCATCGCTGTTTAGTCACGCTAGCGACTTCATGCTGTAGTACTTGGAAAGAATACTCCATATCAGATAGGCGATTGAGAGAAGAAATATAAAGACGCCGATCCCGCACACCACAATCAGAAAGATGAAACGTCTCCCGCGATCAGGTTCCTGATCAGAGCCTTGTCTGGATTGTTCGTCTACCATTCGGTCTGCCCATTCACAGGGGCTAAAGCCGCAATCATCGAAAATGATCCGAGGAGAATCAACAGGAGAAGCAGGTGCTTACGCAAGCTGAGCATCATGAGGAGAGCGGTATAACGGTGCTTGAGGATCGCCATTGCGACTTGGTCAACGAATGTGAACTGAATCCATAATCTCTTTCATTAGATCCATGTCAAAGCTGGAAGTATATACCTCAAACTTCGTATGACCATCTCCTACATCCGCCACAACCAGTTGCATCTGAGGTCGATATTTCCAACTCATTAGCATTCCCTCCTCAAACTCGACAACGTAAAGCTTCGCTGGCTTACCGTCGATTACTAAGCTTGAAGGTTTACCGCCCGGAACGTTGTAATCGCTGTCAACCTCTCGTCCATATGAGTAATAGACATAGAACTCGTCTTGTCCGACAAACGGTCCGCCAAAAGCTTGAATGACGCCTATATTCCCCGGTGGTCCAGTTTTTATGAGATGTGCCGGAATCGAGAACGAAACGCGTCCTACGTTGATTATGCTCCATTCGATTTTAGATGAGCGCGTGATTGTGCGCTTTGTTGAAATGATAACAGGCTGAGTTGGCTTTTCTTCAGGTGTTGATTGACTTGAGCGTAAGGGTGAAAAGAATGCAACGAAGACTCCCAACGAGAACGTCAAAAACGCAACTGCTGTTCGAATCACAAGTCTTTTCATAAGTTCTTAATGTCCAGAGCTAACGCTTATTTCAATTCATTGAGACTACTATACTCTGTCACCTAACATCGCCGAAGGTGATGTGTGGCCCAAGTAATGGCACGTGAACAAGATCGCTTGTAACCATCGAGGCTTCTCGGTTTGGCGCCAGCTTCTGCCAATGCGACAAAGGCACCAGGAGTCCACCATGCTCGCACTCCTCTTTCGTAAGATTGGCGGCTGAGCTTGAACCAGAAGCTTCCTCTCCGATCAGACCAAGCTGAAACGGAACCTCCTCATAGATCGCTCCGGCAATGCGCGCAAACAGATCGTCAACCTGCACCAGGTATGGACTGGTCGCGCGGTCCAAAGGATAAATGAAGCGATATCGGAGTTCGAACATGCCGGTAGGAATGCACAGCTCGAGCCAATCAGAACCGCCCTCGAACCGAATCAGATAGGACGAAAAACCGACTTCGTTCCCATCGGGTAGAGTGAGCCACCCGTAGTACGCGCCTTCTTGGATCGATGGGATTAAGGGTTCGGCATCAACGTCGTAGTCTGCCTGGTCAAGCCATGGTCCATGCAATTCAGGTCGGCGCCAAAGCATTTCCAACGCGCGAGTGGCCAGCGCATCGTTGCCGACAGGGCCCAGTTCTAAACAAAGCTCGTAGTAAGAACCGTACCAGTTCTCCTCCGTGATGAACTCCGATCTTTGCATGTGGCGCGTATATTTAATAGCCGAGACGCTCGCGCCACTTTTGTGGGTCTTGTGAGCAGTGAAATACAGAGTAGATAGTAATGTTATCGATAGCCAACTCGTAGAAAATCTCAAACGGAAAGCGGCGAATCGGCGCTCGCCGAAACTCATCGATGGCGGCCGGATACATCTCGGGATGACGCTGAATGCCACTGACGCAAGCCTCAACCGACCGAAGAAAATCTTCTCCTAAGCCCGGCTCTCGGCTCTCATACCAATCGTAGGCCCCTGCTACATCATCCTCGGCCTCCGGTGTGAAAATAACGCGCTCAATCATGCTGCGTCCGTGCCCGCTGCTTTACTTGCTCCCATGTGCGTCCTGATGACGGACGCTGTAAAAAGCGTTCCTTGCGACGGCGTAATTCAGCACGCTTCTCCTCCGAAACGGCCATTTCTGCGTCCTCTTGGACAATACTGTCCCAAAGGTCTTCAACGAGCTGAAGGCGCTCAGCACGACTAAGTTTAAAAAGTGGCTCAAATTCGGTGTTCATAGCTCATCAGAATAAAGGTCTTCACGGCGCCGTTCAAGCCAGTGAGATCCGCTGGCGACTTCCATGAAAAGATTTTCTCGTGCCAGTCAAAGCCCTGGTCGATCTTCGGGCCAGGCTTCAACTTCGCAACGTCTGACTTCCGCATTCATGATGTCGTAGAAACCGGGTCGGGCCACCCTGTAGATGTGATTCGATAGCGGTCATGCGTTTCATCATACTTTCCCCCGCCGCTTGCCAATGTAATCAGCGGTCCTCTTGATGCCATCGCTACCTGCAAACCCCTCTCGCGTATACATGTCAGTTCCGATTGACGGTATAAATTCACGGACCTGTTGGAAATCATTGCTACAAGAAATCAGGAAACGTGCCGCCATGAACGCTTGCCCGCAATTCTCGTGATGAACCATGTCATCATTAAGGATCACCGGGGATACGCACAAATCGAAATCCCATAGCTTCTCCCAAAAGGTAAGCTCCTTACAATAAAGAACCAACGATGGTGAAATCGGGTAGACGATGTAGCTCCCGTCAGTTAATGGCCCGATGCCTTTGAGCCACATTTTGCTGTCATGGTCCTTTACGCATACCGGGTGATCTGACGTAATTAATGCAGTGGAGCTGTGGTTCTTCGCAAACATCCATATGGCATTAAATACTGACTCCCCAAAGTCTTCCACCAAACCCGATTCAGAAAGAAGCATGAAGTGAATTGTCTTCCGTTCTTCCTGACTCCAATCCGCTTCTGAAAGATCCGCACCTTCCATCAAATAGGCGAGGAGATCGCGGAATTCGACAGTGCGAAAGTATTGCGCGGCAATAAACTCCGACAGAAGTTTTCTCTCTTCGACGGAGATGCTCATTTTCTCCAGAGGCGCAAGATTGCCGGCCTCCGTGACGATGCGAGAGAAGATCGGCGCTGCCTTTGATTCCAAGGCTGCAAACGCTTTCTCGATTAAAAGAGGGTCATCAATACCAACGCTTTCCGGCAAGCGATAGAAGTGGGTTTCCGCAGCGATCCGCTCGGGGCTCGTTGCAAAAATTCGCTCTGCGTCCTTGTCGTAGACCCAAAGACATTTCCTTGCACCGACGAAGCTCGCCAGATAGAACCTCGGAACATAATGATGAAGCTTTGGCTCACTCATGTCTTGATTCAACAAAAACGGCTGCCAAATTTGGCAGCCGTTAATGATTTATAGAAATGGTCGGGACGGCGAGATTCGAACTCGCGACCTCACGCACCCCAAGCGTGCGCGCTACCAGGCTGCGCCACGTCCCGTCTCCCTGACTTAGTATCGTGCCAAAGAACAAATGTCAAATCACTGTTTACGACTGGTTTCCTGTTCGAGCAGCGAGAGCAGTTCGCGCAGTTCATTCGCAAGCTGCTTCAAACCTTGTCGCTCTTCAGCCGTACGTGGGGCAACGGAACTTTTGTAGGTTGGTGTTTCGCTTGAAAAGAGCTCGCCATCGGCAAATTCAACCGGTGCGCTCTCGACGTGTCCTTCGTCGTCGACGCCAACAACTTTCAACTTTCCACCACCTCGAAGTTCATTGTTGAGTCGTTTCTTCGCGCCGGCGATCGTGTACTGGTCCTCGTAAAGTAATTCCTTGATCCGGAGCGCCATTTCCACGTCGCGTTTGCGGTAGACGCGTTGACCCGCGCGATTCTTTTGCGGCGCCAGCATCGGGAATTCCGATTCCCAATAGCGCAGGACGTGCGCCTGCACACCGGCGAGCTCACAAACCTCCCCGATCTTGAAAAACAATTTTTCGGGAATGGCTACTGCGGGACGACTCATTCGGATTAAGCCTCGACCAGATTTCTCAGAGCTGACACTCTCTTTATCGGGCCTGAAAGTTTGGAAAGTCACTTGGCGAGTTTGCCAATGTTCGTACGAACGGCAAACATGTTACTCGTGCGTACTTTCATGTGTCAATACTTACACTTAGCGCCTCTCACTTAAAACTTTGTCTTAAAGGTATCGGTTGAGGGTCCGGCTGCGTGGGTGGCGATTCCGATAATCCGCCGAGACCTGATATAATCCGGCTTCCCACGCACAAAAGTCGGAAGGAAACGAATCCAAACAGTGACAACCTCGCCAACGGTTTTGCGCCTTGCTTCGCGACTCGAGCAGGTCGGCTTTTCCGATATCGTCAAGCTCCGCAACCGCGTTATGGCGTTGCGCAAAGAGGGCGCAACGGTTTACCAGTTTGAAGGTGGTGAACCATTCATGCCGACGCCCGATTCGATCAAGGAGGCGATGAAACGGGCGCTCGACGAGAACCAAACTCGTTACGCACCTTCATCTGGCATTCCCGAACTGCGCGAAGCAATCGCCGACAAGTTACGTAATCGAAATCGAATTCCTGCGCGTGCGGAAGACGTCATCGTCGTTAACGGCGGCATGCAGGCATTGTTTGGCGCGTTCCAATCAATTGTTAACCCCGGCGATGAGGTACTTCTCTTCTCGCCTTACTGGACGCCAATTAAAGATCTGGTATCACACTGCCAGGGTCGCAGCGTGCTCGTACCTACAGACGAAGCACGCGAGTTGGGTTTTCAACAAACACTCGCACGCTATTCAACTGATCGAACCCGAGCGATCTATTACAACACTCCGCAAAATCCGAGCGGCGTTGTCTTCACATCTGACGAAGCAAAAGCCGTGGCCCAGTTCGCACAGGATCGCGATTTAATGGTGGTCGCAGATGAGGCGTACGAAGATCTCGTTTACGACGGCGGGCACTTCTCGATCGCATCGCTCGAAGGAATGTGGGAACGCACGATTACTTGCTTTACGTTTTCGAAGTCGTATGCGATGACCGGTTGGCGACTCGGCTACGCTGTCGCGCCGGAACCGTGGATGACGGGGTTGAAGAAAACAACGCTCTATTCGTCGAACGGTGTTTCGACGCCGACGCAGTGGGCCGGTGTTGCTGCAATGCAAATCGATCCGGTAACACTCGCAGAGATCACAAAACAATATCGCGTTCGTCGCGATCTGATGTTGTCAGGCTTGAACGAAATCGGATTGACTTGTGAACTACCGGCAGGCGCCTTCTACGCGTTTCCAGATGTGAGCCGAATTAGCAAAGACAGTCGCGAAGCTGCCGAAGCATTATTGAATCGTGCGCAAGTCGCAACTGTTCCCGGAATCGTTTTTGGTGCGCAAGGCGAAAGTCACTTGCGCTTTTCGTTTTCAACTTCAATCGAAACAATAGAAGCAGGACTTGATTCACTTCGTCGTAATCTTTAACGATGCGAGACGAACACGAACAACTGCGTCCCGGCCACAACAGTTCATCAAAAAGCGAATTCGATTTCATCGATGCCCTGCGGCAACGGGCCGGTGCGTCAGCACATTCGCTGGTCGCAGGCATCGGTGACGATGCGGCAGTGCTGCGCAGTACAGCCGGCAAAGAGACCGTCATCACTGCCGATCTGCTGGTTGAAGACATCGACTTCCGACGCACAACCACGCCGCCTTATCTCCTGGGCCACAAAGCACTCGCAGTTTCTCTTTCTGACATTGCAGCGATGGGCGCAAGGCCGCTGTGGTCCATGATTTCGATCGGTGTGCCTGAAGATGTTTGGCAAACAGATTTCGTCGAGCGTCTGTACGACGGTTTGTTTGAACTTGCGAGTCGCTATGGCGTCCACTTGATTGGTGGTGACACTTCACGCACCAACGAAAGTATTGTTATCGACTCGATCGTTTCCGGTGAATGTAGTGCGGGAATGGCGGTGATGCGCTCCGGCGCCCGCGCGGGTGATCAGGTTTTTGTGACTGGGTCACTCGGTGCGGCAGCAGCCGGATTACGGCTTATCGAACGTGGCGCGCATCTGGCCGAGCAAAACCTCGCCGATGACGATTCAAAGAAGCTCGATCATCTGTTGCTGCGCCAGCTTCGACCGGAACCACGTGTCGGCTGGGGTATCGTGCTCGGTGAAGAACGACTGGCCACGTCGATGATCGATTTGAGTGATGGTTTGTCGTCCGATCTCAATCGACTGTGTGCGGCGAGCAAGGTTGGGGCGTTAATCGATTCAGCATTGTTGCCGATTGACGATCGCGTGACGGAACTGTGTGGCCGGCGAGCCCTCGATCCGCTTCAACTGGCTCTACACGGCGGCGAAGATTTTGAGCTGCTTTTCACTGTGAAACCCGAAGATGTTGCGCGACTGCCAAGACGAGTCGACGGAATTGAGATCAAACGCATCGGAGAAGTTAGAAACGCTTCTGAAGCCGTCACAATTTCAGAAGGCTCACGAACCTGGGAACTCAAACCCGGCGGATGGAAACATTTTTGAGCCACGGATTTGCGCGGATTGTGACGGATGATCCGTCAAAAATCCGTGAAATCTGTGGCCCAATTGGCAATCGACAATAATCTACCTTATCCTCAACCTCCCATGCTCAAGTTTCGAAATACCCTGACCGGCCGCGTCGAAGAATTTCGCCCAATGAACGAGGGCGAGGTCCGGATGTACTACTGTGGTCCAACCGTTTGGAATTACGGACACATCGGAAACTTTCGCAGCGCCGTGGCCGCCGACATCGTCCGTCGCTACCTGAAGTTCAAAGGTTACAAAGTCACCCACGTCATGAACATCACCGACGTGGAAGATCGCATCATCGCCGAGTCGCAAAAGGCCGGCTTGAGTATCGACGAGTACACCGCCAAATACATCGACGCGCTTTGGGAAGACTTCGACGCGCTGGGCAACGAGCGGCCCGAGATCGTTCCGCGCGCGACACGTCACATTCCGGAGATGGTGACGCTCATCGAGAAACTGCTCGCCAGCGGTCATGCATATCGATCCGACGATTCGATCTACTACCGCATCGCTTCGTTTCCGGAGTACGGCAAGCTCTCAAAGATCAACTTCGCGGGAAACATCGCAGGCGCGAGTGAACGAGTCGATACAGATAAATACGACAAGGAAGATGCGCGTGACTTCGCGCTCTGGAAAGATCCCGCTTCGGAAACCGAACCTGCGTGGGACGCGTCAATTGGTCGCGGCCGTCCTGGTTGGCATATCGAGTGCTCGGCGATGTCGATGAAGTATCTGGGCGAGACGTTCGACATTCATGCCGGCGGAATCGATCTCGTGTTTCCGCATCACGAAAACGAGATCGCACAAAGTGAAGGCGCAACCGGAAAACAGTTCGTCCGTTACTGGATTCACTTCGAACATCTGAAAGTCGACGGCGAAACGATGTCGAAGTCGAAGGGAAACTACTACACGTTTCGCGACGTGACGGCAAAAGGATTCTCGGCGGCGGCCGTTCGTTATTTTCTGCTGAGCGTGCCGCCCAACAAGCAGCTCAACTTCACTTTCGACGCACTTGCCGGCGCGGAGAAAACTGTGGCCAGCCTGCGTGACTTTCGCGCGCGCTTGAGCGAGGCGAAAACGCAGCCAGGTAATAACGAGAAGCTGGCTGAAGCTGCCGCGCGTGCATTGCAGGATTTTGAAGCGGGCATGGACGACGATTTCAACACGTCTGTCGCGCTCGCGGCCGTTCACAATCTTTCACGCGAAGTGAACACGGCGCTTGCTCGCAAACAAGTCAAAGCTGACAATCAACGCGAGCTGCTGGCAGTGATCGATCGCATCGATACTGTCTTGAATATCTTTGGCGAGCAGAAACGCGAGATGCTTGATAGCGAAGTTCAGTCGTTGATCGACGAGCGTCAGGAAGCACGACGTCGCCGCGACTTTGGACGTGCTGATGAGATCCGTGATGAGCTCGCGAGTCGTGGGATTATCCTCGAAGACACAAAAGATGGCGTGCGCTGGAAGCGTAAGTAGCCACGAAATCAGACGCCTCCTTGGAGTGCGGTGACTTGTCACCGCTTTGGTAAAAATACTAAAGCGCCAACAAGTTGGCGCACTCCAAGGAGGTTAGTAACTCAATATCGCTGAAATGGGATCATGAGTGCGTTTCAGGTGATCAATCAGCGCGTTGAGGTTCTTGAGTTGGTCTTCGGTAAGGTTGACGAACCTTACACCAAACCCCAGGGGTGGCATTTGATGCGCTACCTCCCCGGTTAACTCCAGCGAATTGCCATTGGTTAGTTGTAGTTTGAGGTTAAGGATTTCGCCGACATTTGGCTGGTTCAGGCTATCGATGTAACAACCGCCTTCGGACAAATCTGTGACGCGGGCAGTGAAGTTTCCGCTCCTGCTGTCCCAAACTGCGTCGAGACAAACATCCCATCTCTTATCACGTCTGCGGTCGGAGTCGCTCATTCTAAATACAGCTAAGCCTGTGAAGACCTGAGGTGAGGCGTTCTGCCGTGCAGAAGCCTCAAAACGGCCACTGAATTTTGTTTGGGCGATATTGGCTTGTCGGTGGCGTAGGGTGAGCGCGCCGACATGCCGCGTTAATTCTAGCGCGCGACTCAAAAAAACGGAATGATTAACTGTCGCGGCCACGATTCGGGCAATTCTTGCTATCATGCCTCAAATGTCCACAACGTCACGTCAACCCCAACCAGAAGTCGCGCCAGTTTCTGAAATTCGAAGCCAGTTCCCTGCTCTCGAACGCGTCCACAACGGCCACCCGGTCGCTTATTTCGATGGGCCAGGTGGCACACAAGTGCCGCGCCACGTCGTCGAGCAGATGAGTGATTATCTCTATCATCACAACGCAAACACACACTGGGCCTATCCGACGAGCGCGGAAACCGATGCTGCACTCGAGCGTGCTCGCGAGCTGTTTGCGGAATTTCTGAACGCGTCGCCCAGTGAGATCGCATTTGGCGCAAACATGACGACGCTGACGTTTCACCTGTCGCGTGCGCTGAGTCTGAATTACGAAGCAGGCGACGAGATTGTGGTGACGGAGCTGGACCATCACGCCAATATCGATCCGTGGCGCCGCCTTGCCGTCGAGCGCGGCGTCACGATTCGCACGGTGAGGATGGACACCACGACCGGCCAGCTCAACACCGAGGATCTCGAACGTTACATCGGTCCGAAAACAAAACTGGTTGCGATTGGCGCCGCCTCAAATGCGCTCGGAACGATTAACGATCTCGAGACGATTATCTCGATGGCCCATAACGCCGGCGCGCTCGCGTTTGTCGACGCGGTGCACTACGCGCCGCACGCGCTAATCGACGTGAAAAAACTCGATTGCGACTTTCTCGGAATGTCAGCCTACAAGTTTTATGGCCCACACGTCGGAGTTCTTTACGCCAAGCGCGCGCACTTCGAGCAGATCGATTTTCCGAAGCTTGTGCCCTCGCCGGACTACGCACCCGAAAACGCTGAGACAGGAACACAGAACCAGGAAGGAATGGTTGGAGCCGGAGCCGCAGTGGAGTTTCTGGCGTCGCTGGGTGGACAGCCTGACCGTCGCGAAAGTCTACGCAGCGCCTTTCACGAAATGCACACTCGCAATTCTGAGCTATTCAGTCGTCTCTGGAACGCGTTGAGTTCGATACCGCGCGTCACACTCTATGGTCCACCACCCGACGCACAACGCACACCGACTCTCTCGTTCACGATCGAAGGCTGCACTTCAACCGACGCGGCCCGGCGGCTCGCAGAGAAAGGTCTCTTTCTTTCACACGGAGACTTCTACGCCTACACGATTGTCCAACGCCTCGGCCTGGCGCCCGAAGGTCTAATCCGCGCCGGCTGCGCCTGCTATACAACTGACGATGAAATCGATCGCCTGATCAGCGGCGTACGCGAAATCTCAACAACCTAATCCGTACCCTATCCGCGTTTATCCGCGTTCACGAAGTCGGCCAACAACCCGTAAGCAGTGCTCTGCAAGTTGGGCCGATGCGAAATGACTGTTAACCCGGGAATCGTATCGAGCTCAAAGTGAATCGCGAGCGAAGTTCCACGCACACCACCAAACGGGTCGTTCAAAGCAATCTGCTCCGGTCTGACAAACGCCGTCACTGAACCATCCGCATTCACGGTCGCTCGTGCCAGCAGCTTGAACGGTTTGCCCTCAGCGCGTGCCGCCTTCAAGGTGGCGGAATCCAATCCGCGTATTCCCTCGCGTCGGACATCGGACGGCAGCAACGGCACGCGCAGAATCACGCGCGCGATCGCACAGACTTTCATGATCGCATCCCAGCCATCGACGTCGTTACTGGGATCGGTTTCGGCGACGCCGAGTTCCTGGGCGGTCTTCACGCCTTCGGCAAAACTCCTGCCCTCTTCCATCGTTTCGAGGATCACGTTCGTCGTCGAGTTGAAAACGCCACTGAAGCCGCGTACTCGCACGGCCGGCAGAGTCTCGCGAAAGAGAGAGAACACGGGCGCGCTATCGAGCACTGTCGATTCAAACATCAACCGTTTGCCCTGAGCGACGGCGATCTCATTTAACTCGTCGTACGCGTAAACAATCGGAGCCTTGTTTGCTGTGATCGCATGCGCGCCGGCTTGAAGTGATTTCCTGAGATAATCGATCGCAGGCTGACCCGTTTCAGGATTCAGCGATGTCGTTTCAAACACAACATCCGGCTTCGCGAGGGCCAGCCATTCATCGATGCCGTGTTGCGATGCTGTCTCGTCGGTACCAGCCAACAACTGCGCGACATCAATCGCATTCTCACTCGCACGCCAACCCATCCGCCGTGTTGCGACGCCCGCGATCTCCCACTCGATCCCATAGTTCTCGCGCAGGTCATTCGACTTCGCGACCAGCAACCGCGCGAGCGCGCGTCCAACGTTACCGAATCCAAGAAAGCAGAGTCTGTAAGTTTTCATGTATGATTAGCCAGTCTATATGAAACAGTATCACGATCTGCTGCGATCTATATTAAACAATGGCGCCGAACATCGAGACCGCACCGGCGTCGGCACGATTTCACATTTTGGTTTTCAGACGAGATTTAATTTACGCGAAGGGTTTCCGATCGTAACGACGAAGCGTGTTCCGTTTCGTTGGGTGGCGGAAGAGTTGTTCTGGTTTCTTTCCGGCGACACGAGTGAAACGAATCTGCGCGCGCGCGGTGTCGACATCTGGGCCGAGTGGGCTGATGAAGCGCACACAGAGAAGTTTGGACGACCGGCGGGTGATCTCGGTCCGGTTTACGGTTATCTTTGGCGATCGTTTGGCGGAGATTATCCGGTGAAGGACGGCATCGATCAGATCGCGAAGTTGGTGGAGCAGATCCAAACGAATCCCGATTCACGAAGATTGATCGTGACTGGCTGGGATCCACGCCAGGCTGATAACGTCGATCTGCCGCCGTGTCATACCTTGTTTCAATTCAAGGTCGAGAATGGTCGCGTTCTTCACTGCCAGCTTTACCAGCGTTCTGCGGACGCGTTTCTTGGCGTGCCGTTCAACATCAGCTCATACGCGCTGCTGACTCATCTTCTCGCGCACGTCACCGATCTCGAGGTCGGTGATTTTGTTTACACGCTCGGCGATTATCACATCTACAAGAACCATCTCGACCAGGTCGAACAACTATTGACGCGCGAGCCGCTGCCGCTGCCTGAATTGAAGATCGAAGATCCAGAGCACGAATTACGCGGGCTCGAAGGATTGCTGGCGATGAAGTACGAGCACTTAAACCTAATCGGGTACAAATCACACGGGAAGATCGCGGCGCCGGTCGCGGTGTAAAAAATGATTATTGGTATCGCAGCAGTCGATCGAAAAGGCGCCATCGGCAAGGGCGGAAAACTTCCGTGGCACTACTCGGCGGACATAAAGTTCTTTCGCGAGACGACCACGGGACATGCGGTCGTGATGGGCCGTAAGACTTGGCTGACGATCGGGAAGCCGCTGAAGAATCGATTGAACATCGTTCTCAGTCGTGATTCGAACATCGAGCCTCAGGAATCTCTGATCGTGCTGAGTGACGTCGATTCGGTGATCTCGTTTGGAGAGTCACTCACGACTGATCTTTTCGTGATTGGCGGCGCGCAGGTCTACGAGGCATTTCTGGCGCATATCGAGCAGTGGATCATAACTGAAGTGCCGTTGACTGTTAGTGGCGCGGACGCGTTCATGCCCAAAGGCTATCTGGACGGATTTAAAGCGGCCGATGCAAAACCACTCGGCGACGACCTCGTCGTAAAATATTTTAGACGCGGATGACACGGATTTAATCCGGATTTTTTCCGTGTTATCCGTGGCTAAAATAACTCATCCAGTGCTTCGTCGACTGATCGCACACCGACGACTCTCACGCCCAGCAATCTCTCAAGTCCAGCGACATTCGAAGCCGGCAACACAATCTTCTTGAACCCGAGTGCCTGCGCTTCACGTGCGCGCACGGAGGCCTGCATCGCTCCACGGACTTCGCCGGTGAGTCCGATCTCACCAAACACTGCGGTGTGTGGATCGATCGTCATGTTTTTGAAACTCGACACAATCGCCGTCACCACACCCAGGTCCGCTGCCGGCTCGTCGACCTCTAGTCCACCGGCGATGTTCACAAAAACGTCGTCGCCCGTAAGTTGCAGTCCCGAACGTTTCTCAAGCATTGCGATCAGGAGTGACACACGATTCTGGTCCAGGCCCTGTGTCATTCGTCGCCCGGTGCCGTATTTCGTTCCCGAGACGAGTGCCTGAATCTCAACGAGTAATGGACGCGTACCTTCCATACACGCAGTGACAATCGAGCCGGCGACATTCTGCGGTCGTTCCTGCAAGAACATCTGCGACGGGTTCGCCACCGGCTTCAATCCTGCACCGGTCATTTCAAAGACGCCCACTTCATTCGCGGCGCCGAAACGATTCTTGACCGCCCGAACGATACGATGGTTGTGATGTCGCTCGCCCTCGAAATAAAGGACCGTGTCGACGATGTGTTCGAGAATCTTTGGACCAGCGATCGAACCTTCCTTTGTAATATGACCGATGAGAAAAATCGGTACACCGCGATTCTTCGCCAGCATCAGAAACTGGTGCGCGACTTCCCTCACCTGCGACACAGATCCCGGCGCTGATTCAATCGCGCTCGAAAAAACCGTTTGGATCGAATCGACAATTATCGCGCCCGGCTTCAGGCGATCGATTTCGTTGATAACGTTTTCGAGATTGGTCTCGGGCAGGAGATAGACGTTCTTTGCTTCGACGCCAAGCCGTTCGCCGCGCAGTTTGATCTGTCGCTCCGACTCTTCTCCGGACACATAAAGCACGAGCGCACCGGCTGCACTCAGGCGGTCGGCCACCTGAAGCAACAACGTGCTCTTTCCAATGCCGGGGTCGCCGCCGATCAGCACGAGTGTGCCAGGCACGATACCGCCGCCAAGCACACGATCAAACTCCGTCACACCCGAAGGGATGCGAACGTCGTCCTGTGATTCGATTTCAGTGAAAGCAATTGCGGATACGTCGCGAAGTTTGAAGCCGTTACGACCGCCCGTTCTGCGCGACATCTGGGCTTTTTCTTCGACGAGGGAATTCCATTCACCACATTCGGGACACTTGCCAAGCCACTTACCAGCCTTGTGACCACAGTGCTGGCAAACAAAAACTGTTTCTTTTTTCAGAGCAACTCCTTCACGTTTTCAGTCGGACGCCCAAGCACCGCTCTACTCCCGCGCTCCACAATCGGCCGCTGAATCAGATCCGGATGTTCGATCATCATCGCAACGAGCTCGCTGTCGCTGAATTTGTCTTCCGACAGTCCGAGTTCCTTGTAGACCGGCTCACTCTTCCGCAACAAATCGCGAGGCTTCAAGTTCATCTTGCGGAGCAGTTCAGCGAGTTTCTTCTTGCTCAACGGCTCAAGGTAATAATTTACTTTCTCAAAAGGAATGCCGCTCTCACGGAGCAGCTTGTCCATTTCGCGACACTTGGTTCAAGTTGGTTTTTCGTAGATTGTGATCCTATCTGCCAAACTCACGGGAAGATCCCCCTTACACTGGTTGCTTCAACCACTCTTCCGACCGCGAGAATATAAGCACCCGTGCGCATGTCGGTGTTGTAACGCTCGGCAGTCTCGTGAACTGCATTGAACGCCGTCTGAATCGTCGTCTCGAGTGTGTCGTTAATCTGACGTTCCGACCAGAAGAACGAATACTGATCCTGCACCCACTCATAATAACTCACTGTCACGCCGCCCGCGTTTGCGAGGATGTCAGGTATAAGGAAAACTCCCTCATCCTCAAAAACTCGATCCGCTCCCGGCGTGGTTGGTCCGTTTGCCAGCTCGGCAATAATCTTCGCTTTTACGTTGCCGACATTCTTCATCGTGATCGCGTTTTCGAGTGCTGAAGGCAGAAGGATATCGCAATCGATTCCGAAAATATCGTCAGGGTCGATCTCTTTCGTGCCGGGCACTCCCGCCAGCGACTTCGTCTCGGCCTTGTGTTTCAACGCTTCGGTAATGTCGATACCGCTCGACGAATAGACTGCGGCTTTCGAGTCGCACGCAGCCACGACTTTGGCACCATCCTCGGCAACCAGCCGCGCGATATTCGCGCCCGCGTTTCCGAAACCATGAACCGCGACACGCGCGTCTTTCAAATTCATTCCCTTGACGCGACAGGCTTCACGCAGCGCGTAGAGACAACCACGCGCAGTTGCCTCCGCGCGACCCTGCGAACCGCCGAGCGAAATCGGTTTGCCGGTTACCACGCCGAGCTCCGTGTGACCGCGCACCATCGAGATCGTATCCATGATCCACGCCATCGTTTGCTCGTCAGTGTAAACGTCGGGCGCGGGAATATCTCGATCCGGACCAATAATCGGCGCGATCTCAAACGCATAGCGTCGCGTTAACCGCTCCAGCTCGTTTCGCGAAAGACTCTTTGGATCGCAGACCACTCCGCCTTTGCCGCCACCGTAAGGAATGCCGACAGTGGCGCACTTCCAGGTCATCCACGAAGCGAGGGCTTTAACTTCGTCGAGCGTAACGTTCGGATGATAACGAATACCGCCTTTGGCTGGACCACGGGCGATGTTGTGTTGCACTCGATACCCTTCAAACACCTGCACGTCGCCGCCGTCCATCTTCACCGGGATCGAGACAATGAGCTGCCGCTTGGCATTCTCCAAAACGTGTCGCATCGACGCATCGAGGTCTAGGAAATCGGCAGCGCGGTTGAACTGCTGCTTGGCAATCTCATACGGATTTAGTTCTTCCTGAAACGCCTTTTGGGTCGCCATGCAAACTCCTCCTGGCAAGTGTGTGGGGCTTGGAGAGCGGCAGTAATCCTATGCCGGGCGCGAATATGTTTCAAGCGAGCGGGAACCGGCAGCGCGAGGTGGTGTCTAATTCTGGCGAGTAGGCTCCTGCGACCCGAATGGCACCGGCAAATAGCGGAGGAACTCGATGTTTAATAATTTGATTGAATCAACCTCGCATGTGAAGGAATTTAAACGCCGCGGGTCGTTTGTACTGTTAACCTGTTTCACTTACGGAGTGCTTCTCGTAATCGGCGGCATTGCCAGCGTCTATGCGTACGACGCGCATCTGGACAGTCAGAGCACTGAGCTTGAAATCACGTTTGTGCCGCTCCTGACGGAGGCCCAACCGGCACCGCCAAGGAATACTGCTGCTCCTCGGCCAGCTTCGAGTAATGAACGTCCGGCGACGCATCCGGAGCGCACTGACTTATTCGACAGTGTTGCAAACCCAAACAATCCACCCAAGGGGATCAGCACTGCGCCCCAGCTCATTCCGCCGGCACCGCCAGGTACTATTGTCACAGGGAGGAATGTAGATCCCGATGTTGCTATAGGTAGTCGTTTGGGAACTGCGGGGACTAACAATACGCCAAATGTGGATGTCGGTACACCACCACCACCGTCAGCGCCGACTCCCAGGCCTGAACCTCCAAAGGTGCTGAAGATTTCACGGATCTTGAATAGCCAGGCGATTTCGCTACCAAAACCAGTTTATCCGACGATCGCGAGACAGATACACCTTCAGGGGATGGTTAGTGTGCAGGTGCTAATCGATGAAACCGGCAAAGTGATCTCGGCGAATCCTACAGGTCATCCCCTGCTTGTTGTCGAAGCAAAGAAAGCTGCGATGCAGGCTCGCTTCTCGCCAACCGTTGTTGGTGAAACACCGGTGAAGGTTTCGGGCGTGATCACTTACAACTTCGTAATACCATAGATACGTGTCCTGCCACAGCAAAGAGGTACGGAAGATGAACCTTCCGTACCTCTCCCGCCATATGAGGTTTAGCCACAAAAAGGCACAAAATGCACATAATCAGAAAGAGTTCTTTTATGTGCTTTTTGTGCCTTTTTGTGGCTCAAACGGATCTTACCCAGCGGTCGATCTCGTCCATCGCTGCTTCGAAGATCTGGTCGGGTGACATGCCAAACTTCTTCGGGGCTTTGAAGGAATGGTCGCCGCCTTCAATCGAAAAGATCTTTGCAGCCGGACGAAGGTTCTTGATGAACGGTTTGATTTCGTCGGGAGTGCCGAGCGAGTCGCGCGTGCCTTGCACAAAAAGCATTGGCTTCTTGATGTGTTCGAGATGTTCGACGCGCAGCTTAGTGGGTTGGCCGGGCGGATGAAGCGGATAACCGAGAAACACCAGCCCCGCCACTTCATCGGCAAATGTTTCTTTTTCCTCACCCGCCATCACCTGCGACGCAATTCGTCCGCCCATCGACTTCCCGCCCAGGATCAGACGATTGCCTTTCAACTTCCTGTGCTTGAGCGCCTGTTTAATTACCGCGATGAAGCACCCTTCGAGCTTGTGCTTCTGATCTGGAACAGATCGGCCCTGCTCCATGTAGACAAAGTTGAATGTCATCACGTCGAGACCACGCGAGGCCAGTCCTTTGGCAAACATTCGCATGAAACCACTGGACTGATTGGCGCCGGCGCCGTGGCCCAGGATGACAGTCAGACCAGCGCGGTCTTTTTTTGCAACAGGATAAAGAAGCGCCGTCACTGCTTCTTTATCATTAACTTCGACGGTTATGTTCTCGGCTTCGTCTGCCATTCCAAAATGTTTAGGCTTCTTTCGCTAGCATTGCCAGAGCGTCCTGCAATTCGTTCTTGAACCTGTTTGCCACACCCTTCTGCACGCTCGGAGAACTCTTCGAGAAATAAGCCAGGTTACCGTCGGCTTTCTTCTTGCCACGCTCCGCATAGATGGCGCGGATCGCCTGTTCGTCATATTTCGGATCGGACTTTGACACCGAAACATTCGCTAACGCTCGATGCACAATCGGTGTCGCGCCGCCGTGTTGGACTGAACACGACCAGATCACGTCCATAAGAGCGTGACTTCTGGTGTTCACGTCGAGTCCATCCTCCTTCAATACCTTGGCCGCGAGCAGATCGTAGTGCGACTTCTTGATGAACGCGTGCTGCGCTCTTTGAAAAGCGTCAGTTTCAGCCGTAGCGATGCGTTTCCAACACGCGGTGAATGGAGCCGTGCCGGCTTTCAAGTTTTGAAAGTCCGACAGCCACGGAAATCCAGCCTGGGTGACAAACCGAGTCGGTACACCCATCTTGCTCGCCATCTGATAAGAGCCGTATGAAACACCGCCGGGATCGCCTGCGCCCGTGGAAACTGTGCCGGGTCCGCGACCACCTGTTTCATACTTTGCCGAGAGCTCTCCCAATGCATCGGCGAGGGCCGCACCCAACGCTCCGGCGGCAGTGGCCGTAGCAGTGGAAACAGGCGCTGGCGCGACAGTGGGCTTCGGTAGCGGCTTCGTGTTTTCGGTCGAGGTGTCGGGGATGTTAACTGCGTCGCCGACCTTGATCTTGTTAGGATTTGTAATCTGCGGATTAAGCTGAAGTAGCTGAGCCAGTGTGATGCCATTACGCGCCGCTATCTTCGCGAGCGTGTCGCCAGTCTTCACAACATAGTTCATCAGAGGGACTCCTTTTTCCAGTTCGCCGATTC
The DNA here is from genome assembly GCA_036401595.1 of Pyrinomonadaceae bacterium. Taxonomy (GTDB): domain Bacteria; phylum Acidobacteriota; class Blastocatellia; order Pyrinomonadales; family Pyrinomonadaceae; genus PSRF01. Next base: position 110,849 of record DASWUM010000012.1, on the reverse strand, counting down.
TGATTCGGGGTCGAGCAAAGCGCGAGGATCTCGGATAGTAATCTACAGATTACACAGATTCAATAAATTAATCTGTGTAATCTGTGGATACTAAACAAAAACTCGTGGAACACGCTCGCCGATGCCACACGTAACTTCATATGACAGCGTTCCCACGATACGCGCCAGCTCCTCCGCCGTTATTTTCAGATCAGGAATACTCCGGTTCCAGCCGAGCAACGTGGTCTGATCGTCGACCTCCACGCCCGGAACGTCAGTCACATCAATCAGTGTCAGATCCATCGACACTCGCCCCACCACCGGCGCATATTTCCCACGCACGATCACGTGACCACGATTCGAAAGCCCGCGCATGTATCCGTCGTGATAACCAACCGGCAGCGTAGCAATCAAACTTCTTCGCGATGCTTCGAAGGTACAGCCATAACCGATCGTTTCGCCGGGCGGCACCCACTTCAGTAGACTTATTCGCGAGTGCAGTGACATCACCGGCAGCAGTTCCGGATCCGAAGTCGTAATTGGAAGGACATCGCGCCACAAGCCGTACAACACGCCACCGGGCCGCACAAGATTTCCCCAAGAGTCGCGATGTCCGAAGATACCCGCTGAATTGGCGAGATGCAGATGTGTCGGGCGGTATCCGTGTTCACGAAACACAGTCACCACATCGTCGAAACGTTGAATCTGATCGCGCGTCAGTGGCTGGCAAGCTGCGTCGTCGGCTGCCGCCAGGTGCGTCATAACGCCGTCGATACGCACATTGCGGAATTGCGCGAGGCCGGGGATGAACCCGCTCATCTCGTCGAAGCGAACTCCGAGCCGGCCCATGCCAGTGTCGACTTTGACGTGAACGTCGATCACGATTCCCGCGTTTGCAGCCGCCTGGTTCAACGCCTCGATCATGTCGAGACGATAAACAACGGGCGTCAATTGATACTGAATACAAGCAGCAGCCTGGCCGGGCCAGTAACCCGCCAGACACAGGATCGGCTCTTTAATTCCCGCTGTGCGCAGTTGAATTCCCTCTTCCGGTAACGCGACTCCAAACCAGTCGGCGCCTTCACGCGAGAGTCTTTGCGCACACTCCACCGCGCCGTGACCGTAAGCATTTGCCTTGAGCACGGCCATGACGCGAGCGGCCGGTGTGACACGTTTTTTTACCTGTTTGAAGTTTGCTGCCAGGTTGTTGAGATCGATTTCTGCCCAGGTCGGACGCCGGGCGAGAAGGTTTGAATGGTCCTCAGCTAGAGACATATCGTTTAGTTTACTGTATTAAGATTCATTGACTGAACTGTCTCGCAGACATAAACTCCGCCTCGCTCCACGCTCAACTTCCTTCCCTCAGAAAGGAGGCCGACAAAATGAACCGATTAGTAGGTGGCTTATTAATTGTTTGCCTGTTATCAATGAATGGATACGCGTATGGACCGCGTGGACATCAGCTTGTCGGAGCAATCGCTGACAAGCGACTGGCCCACAATCAGGCGGCTTTGAAGAAGGTTCGAAAACTGCTCGACGGGATGACGCTGCAACGAGCGGCGACTCTTCCCGATGAAATCAAGAGTTGGAAATGCGGGAAAGAGCCTGCTGGTCCGAATCGGATCAATCGCGAGCTCCAGGCTTTTGTGAATGCTAATTGCAGTGGCCATCCCTCGCATAATGAATTTCACTACACTGACGTTCCGGTCGCCGGCAACGAAAAATATGCTGACGGCGAAGTGGGACGGTCCGAGTTTGACGTAGTGAAAATGATTCCGTTTTGCATTCGTGTATTGAAAGGTGAGTTACCGGAAACAAACGAGCGTGCAATCACGAAGGCAGTCGCGGTGATTCTGTTGACGCATTACATGGGAGACATACATCAGCCGTTGCACGTCGGCGCAGAGTATTTTGACTCCAGCGGCAAGCCGTTTGAGCCGACACCGCAGAACGTCGGTTTCGCCGATCAGGGCGGCAACAAGCTCACGCTCTTCACCTTCGTCAGTGGCCAGAGAAAATCCGCCGGCAAGTTTCACGGCTATTGGGATGGTCAAACAGTCGAGAATGCTTTCGGCACGCAGGCGGATGCAAAGGTGGCGCAACGGCTGGGATCGAAGGAGCCTGATGATTGGGAATTGAGTGGTGACGTCGAGACGTGGGCAGAAAAATTGGCTAACGACATTCTTCCCACCGCGCGCGAGGCCCATTCGCGTCTGCAGTACAAGAACATTCAATTCCAGAGTAACAAACCGGAAATCAGCAGTGGACGTGCGGAAGAAAGAACACATCACGCCGGAGATACTTTCTACGCGCTTTGGGCCGCGGACGTTGTGAAGTCCGAAATCCACAAAGGTGGCTGGCGACTCGCAGCGTTGCTTGAACAAATCGTTCAGTAAATCCCAACCCATCCACAGATTACGCCGATTGACGTAATCTGTGGATGACGTGTGCTAAACTCACCTCACCTCTATTCAAAGGAGATAGATCCTCATAATGACAAACGAAGAATGGGACAGAAAAACAGAGTTTCTGCTTAACCAGTCGGCAAAATTTGATGCCGGCATGCAGGAGCTTAAACAGGCCCAGACAATCACTGAAAAAAAGGTCGCGGAGACTGCTGATGCGGCAAAACATGCACTCGAAGTCGCAGAAAATGCACTTGATGGCGTGGCACAACTTGCGGACATTACAGAACAGGCAATTACCACCATGACCGCCGGTTTTCGCGCGTCTTATGAGCGCATGAACCAGGGAGATGAGAAAATCAATGCGCTTATTCACAGCCAAATGCTGACTGAAGAAAGCCTGCGTCAAACGGATAAACAACTGCAGGAAACTGCCAAACAAATGCAGGACACCGACAAGCGACTGCGGGACCTCACTGATCTATCCGAGCGTTATTTTCGCAGAGATGATCGCGGCCGCAATGGCTCTGAAAACTAAATCAATCTAAACCCCTTTTACTGCTCCCCCGACAGAAAAGGATTTATGAAAACCTTCATCGCGCTGATTCTCGCCGCACTGTTTACTCTCCAAAGCGGCGCAGCACAGGCACAGCCTCGTCTTCTCACAACCCCGCAAGCCAGAGACACCTGGCGCAGCGTCCGCACAAACAACATGTTCGTGATCGGCAACGCCGATCCGGAGAAACTCCGCCAGGTAGCCGCGTGGCTCGAGTTCTTTCACCGCTCCTTCGCACGGCTGATTTCGCGCAACGTCATCGATTCATCAATACCGACAACCGTCATCATCTTTAAAGACGAGGCTTCCTTTCGCCCGTTCAAACCCACCTACCAGGGGCGCGTGGCAAACATCTCCGGCTACTTCCAACCCGGAGATGACGTCAACTATATTGCCATCTCACTCGATCCACGCGACCGTGATCCCTTCGGGACGGCATTTCACGAATACGTTCACCTGCACCTCAAAAACAACATCCCGGACGCACCTTTGTGGCTGAACGAAGGTCTCGCCGAACTCTACGGCTCGTTACAGTTTTCCGGAAATGATGCCCTGCTCGGCGCCCCAATTTATCCGTACATCCAGCTCCTGCGCGCGGAAGGTTTGATACCGCTGTCAACGCTCTTCTCGATCGGCACCGATTCACCGCACTACAACGAGGACGACAAAACCGGAATCTTCTACGGACAGTCGTGGGCGCTGGTCCATTACCTGATGCTCGGCGATTCCGGGCGCCAGGAGCAGTTCAAACGATTTCTACAACTCGTTGGCAGCGGCAACGACTCTGCCAAAGCAATCGAGAGCGCATTTGGTGTCAGTGTTGCCACGCTTGAAGAAGAACTGCGCGGCTACGTCCGTCGTGGAAATTTTGGGGCATTACGTCTAACTACCAACGACAACCCACAGACCTATGGCTCCTATACGGCCATGCAACGCTCGGCACTTTCAGAGGGTGAGGCAAATTATTACCTCGGCGATCTGTTGCTGCACGCCGGTCGTGACAACGACGCCGAACGTTATCTCAAGCAGGCCATTGCTCTCGATCCGGGATTCACGCCGCCTTACGCCTCTTTAGGAGTGCTTTACGTTCGCCAGCATCGCTATGCCGAAGCAAAGAAGTATCTCGAGAAAGCGACCTCATCCGAACAGAATTACCTCGTTCATTATCTGCACGCGTATGTATTGAGTCGCGAAAACATGAGCGCAGAGGGTCGCGTTTCTGGTTACTCGGCTGAGAATGCGGCGGCGATGCGCGAGCAACTGCTGCGGTCAATAAAGCTGGAGCCAAATTACGCGCCGGCGCCTTTCTTACTGGCCCTTGTCGATCTCGTAAGAAACGAACGGCTCGACGAAGCAGTGGAGATGGCCCAGAAGGCATTACACCTGGCCCCAGGGAAGAAAAATTATTCGATCTTGCTCGCTCGGATTTATTTGCAACGTTCAGACGCGGCCGCAGCACGCCAGATTCTTGAGCCCCTCGCCCGCGATTCGGACCAGTCCGTAAAAACCGAAGCACAGGAGTTGCTGGACTGGGCCTCTGAGAATCGTTCCGGCGCCAAACCTACTCGCAGCTCGGCGTCTTCAGTCAACGCCTCGATGGATGCTGAACCGGTTTCAACCGGAACGTCACGCATGCTGGGAGGCGAAACCGGCAGTGTCGCGATCAACGACGGGCGAACGATTCAGGCTTCAGGTTCTTTGCCGTCTGTCGATGAAGTCCTCGCAAAATATCTAGCGGCAGTCGGCGGACCCGCACTCGATAAGATCAAGAGTCGCACTGTCAAAGGCACAGTTGATGTGGTGGGCGTCAGTCGCGGTGGGGTGATCGAGACATACGAGCAAGCTCCGAATATGGTCTCAACTATGATTGAGGCGCATCCGTTGGGCAAGATGCGATTCGGTTTCAATGGACGAACCGGTTGGACGCAAACCCCAGCCGGGTTGAAGCTAATTAAAGATCCGGAGTTGCTGGCCGCAATTAAGCGGGAAACTGATTTTTATGGTCAATTTAAGCTGAAAGGCGCGAATCAGAGAATCACTCTGGCAGGTCTGAGCAAGATCGGATATCGAGACGTTTATGTTCTTGACTTGCAGTCCACGAAAGGACCACCGGATCGGCTCTATCTGGATGCGCAGACGTACCTGCCGGTGCGGAGCAACATAGTCTCGTTGCGTGGTGACGTCCTGGTGCCGGTTGAGGTTTACTTCGACGATTGGCGCGAGATTGATGGGATCAAGTATCCGTTCAGTATCAGTCAGAGCATGGGTAGAAGAACCCTGCTAGTCACGATCAAAGAGATCAAGCACAACGTATCGATCGATCCGAAGATGTTTGAACCCTGACACACATCTTGTTCATCCGTCACAACTTACTCTCGATACAAATTATCAAAACGCATACTTGAGGGTGTGAACCGCAGATCGACAGTCCCGGTTGGACCATTGCGCTGCTTCGCGATGATCAATTCAGCGATGTTCTTACGATCTTCCGGCATCGCTTCGCGTTCTTCGGAGGATTTGTAGACGTCCTCGCGAAAGATGAAAGCAACTACATCGGCGTCTTGTTCCAACGCTCCGGACTCGCGCAAGTCTGACAGTTGCGGCTTGTGATCCGATCGAGACTCGGGCGCGCGTGAAAGCTGCGACAAAGCCACGAGCGGCACGTTCATCTCTTTCGCCAGCCCTTTCAGCTCGCGCGAAATCTGCGACACTTCCTGTTGCCGCGATTCCGCACGCTTCGACGAACCCGACATCAACTGCAAGTAGTCAACAATAATCAGATCGAGCTTTTTCTGTTCTGCCGCCAGACGCCTCGCCTTTGCACGCATCTCCAACACACTCAATCCGGGCGTGTCGTCGAGGAAAATCTTTGTGTCAGCAAGAACGCCGAGCGACTTCGCGATCTGCGCCCACTCGAGTCGCGACAAAAACCCGTTGCGAAAACGCTGTGCATCGATGTTGCCCTGCGAACAGAGCATGCGCATCACGAGAGACTCTTTCGACATTTCGAGTGAAAACACGCCGACGACGGCACCCGAATGAATCGCCGCATTTTCTGCCAGCATCAACGCGAAGCTGGTCTTTCCCATCGAAGGCCGCGCCGCGAGGATGATGAGATCCGAACTCTGTAAACCAGAAGTCATCTTGTCGAGATCGGCAAAGCCGGTCGTGAGTCCGGTCAGGACAGCCGCTCGGCCTTCCATCTCCTGAACCTTCTCGAGCAGTTGCTCCGCGATCGGTTTGACGTGCACGAAGCCCTGTCGAACCCGTTCGTCGGCAAGTTGAAAGATGGCGTGCTCGGCGTGATCGAGAATGAGCTCCGGCTCGTCTTCTTCGGCAAGTGCTTCCTGCGTGATCTTGTTTGACGTTTTGACGAGTTGCCGCAACATCGATTTACCACGCACGACCTTCGCGTAGTGAACGATGTTGGTCGAGTGCGGCAGACCATAAGTCAGGTTGGTAATGAAACTGATCCCACCGACAGCCTCGAGTGAGCTCTCTTTCTTGAGCTCTTCACCGATCAGGATTGGATTGATCTCAGCGCCACGCTCGAAGAGCGCGATCATAGCGACAAAGACGCGGCGGTGCGACGGAACGTAAAAATCTTCCGGACGCAGTTGTTCGATCGCCTGGCTGATCAAGCCGTTATCGAGCAGGATGGCGCCAAGAATGGCGCGTTCCGCTTCAGCGCTGTTTGGAAGCGAACGTTCGAAAGGCTGGTCGCGAATTGGGTCTGGAGCTGCCATAAGAAGACGCTGCAAGTTGTATTAAACATGCAGCGTCAATAATGCGCAAAAAATTTTCGGTTTTAAATCCGTGCCGAAGGTCCGTGTTAATCCGTGGTTTCAGAACTCTCAGATTTCGCGAGCTCGGCTTCCTGTTCCGGGGACATGTGACCGACGATAACCTCGCCTTCAGGCGCCACGCGCACCTTGAGATCGATCGTAACCTCGCGGTGAAGTCTAACCGGTACAGTGTACTCACCAAGCCGCTTCAACGGCTCACGGAGATGAATACGATGACGTTCGATCTCGTAGCCGCGCTCTCTCAAAGCCTCAGCAATATCCATCGACGTCACCGAGCCATACAGCGCACCCTGTTCGCCGGATTTGCGTTTGAACTCGAGATCAAGCGAGCCCATCTGCTGCGATTGAGCTTCGGCAGTCGCGCGTTCCTTCGCTTCCTTCTTCAACAACGCCGCGCGCTCCGACTCAATGCCTTTAACGTTGCCCGCACTCGCCTCAACTGCGAGATTGCGCGGCAGTAAATAATTGCGCGCGTAACCGGCTCTCACTCTGACGATTTCACCACGTGCACCGAGGTCGTCGACGTCTTCGCGCAAAAGTACTTTCGTGTGTGCCATTTCCTTACTCCTTAATCGGTTGTGTACGGAAGCAGCGCGATGTTGCGGGCACGCTTGATAGCTTCTGCCAGCATGCGCTGATGCGTCGCACAGTTACCGGAGATTCGTCTCGGCAAAATCTTGCCACGCTCGGGAAGGTAGTTCTGCAACAACCTGACGTCTTTGAAATCGATCAGGTCGACCTTGTCGATGCAAAAGCGACAAACACGTCGCCGATGCATGCGGCGACCGCCGCCACGGCCGCCCATTGGCCGTCTATCGCCATCGTCGTCGCTGTCGTAACCACCGCCACCGCCGCGCTGGCGGTCCTCATAATTGGTTGACATAAATTATCCTCTTAACTCTTCGGTCCAAATCTATTCGCTTGAGACGTCAGCAAACTCCATCGCTGGTCCGCGACGCGAAGGTCCGCCGTGCCGTTCCGGACGCTTTGCTAGTTTGCGCGCGCGTCGAGCCTTCAACTTCTCTGCACGTCTGCGATCTTCGTCAACGCGCACCGTGATGTAACGAAGCACGCGATCGTTGACGCGCATGCGGCGTTCGAGCTCGGCAATCTCACGACCCGATCCCTCGATCTCGAGCAACACAAACGTGCCGTCTTTATGGTGCAGGATCTCGTAGGCCAACTGCCGTTTGCCCATCGTCTCGGCCTTGGTCACCACGCCGCCCTGATCGGTGATGATCTGCGAAAAACTCTCGGTGAGCTTCGGCACTTCATCGTCGGTGGTCGGGTCTACAATGAAGACCACTTCGTACTGTCTCTTCGTTTCCAAAATCAAACCTCCAGTAAAGGTCCACTCTCTTGCTAATTTCGTTCAGTTAAACTCGCTCATCGCTTTCAAAGCGCCATCCCTGATTATCGTTCGTATCGCGTCTGCGCTTTTTGCGAGCGTTTCTTCAACAATCTTTCGTTCGCTGCGCGGAAACTCGTCGAGCACAAACCGCTTTGAATCCGAGATCGGATGATCGGGTTGAATACCGATCCGCAATCTCACAAATTCACTCGTACCGATCGACGCGATGATCGACTTCAATCCGTTGTGCCCACCTGCTGAACCGCGTTCGCGAATGCGGATCGTTCCGAGCGGTAATGCCAGGTCGTCCGAAATCACCACCAGCTGTTCGATCGGCGACTCGGTTTGCAGTTTCGCGAGCAGGCATGAAACCGCTTGTCCACTCAGGTTCATGAAGGTCTGCGGTTTCGCGAGCCTTGTCACCTTGCCTTCAATCTCGCCACGCCCGACGAACGAACTGCATTCGCGTCGTCCGACTGCGATCCCTTCATCGTGGGCCAACTTGTCAATCAGCATGAAACCGAGGTTGTGTCGCGTCCACTCGTACTCTTTACCAGGGTTTCCTAAGCCAACAATCAACATCACTCGCCACCAAAAGGCACAAATTGCACATTTTGTAACTTGTGTGCCTTTTTGTGGCCTTACTCGGACTCCTCGCCTTCGTCTTCCTTCTTGCCCTTGCCAATCACTTCGGGCTCGACAGGCTCTTCACCTTCAGCCGGAGCTGCCGGAGCCTCCTCTTCCTTCACGATGCCGACAGTGGCAATTACCTGGTCAGCATCAGTCAGAATCTCAATACCCTCAGCCACCTTGATGTCGGAAACGTGCAAAAGGACGTGCACGTCCAGGTTGGAAACATCCACATCCAACGAATCGGGAATCTCGCGCGGTTCGCACCGGATTTCGATTTCACGAATGATCTGTTCCAGCACACCCTGCTTCTCTTTGACACCGATTGGCTCGCCAACCAGATGCAACGGCACGGTCACTTCGATCTTCTGGCCTTTAACCAGCCGCGTTAGATCGGCGTGAATGAGCCGGCCCTTCACCGGATCGATCTGTCGATCGTGAAACATCACTTCGCTGGCGCCAACGCCTTCGACGTCGATCGTAAAAATCGTGTTTCGTCCAGCTTCAGTGCGAAGGATGGCAGCCAGATCGCGAAGCGGAGCAACGGCGGCAACAGTCTCGGCGCCACCGCCATACACAGTAATGGGCACCATACCGTCACGCCGCGCGCGTCGCGCATCGTTTTTGCCGCGACCCTCACGCAGCTTAGCCTGCACCTTGAAATCTTTTTTCTCCGCCATGAGTTCTCCTTACAAACTTTCAGCGACCATCCACAGATTACACAGATGAAGTTGAAATCTGCGTAATCTGCGGATTGGTCGCTGATGGTCTTCGTTTAAGCCATCAGTGTTTGCCCTTCGCTATACGAAGAGCGAAGAGACCGAAGTCTCCTCGTGGATCGACTTGATCGCTTTCGCCAGAAGCGGCGCGATACTTAGTACTTTTATCTTATCAAGCTCGCACGCGTGATCGCGTAGCGGAATCGTGTTCGTAACGATTATCTTTTCAATATCCGACTCGCGCAGCAGTTCAACTGCTTTGCCGGAAAACACCGGATGCGTGAAGCACGCATGTATTCGTTCGGCGCCCGCCTCTTTCAAAGCGCGCGCAACCTTCGTCAACGACCCGCCGGTGTCGCACATATCGTCGACGATCAAACAACTGCGGCCACGAACGTCGCCAACCACGTTCATAACCTCGGCCACGTTCGCTTTTTCGCGGCGTTTGTCGCAAAGAGCGAGTTCGGCGTCGAGCCGTTTGGCGTAAGCTCGGGCGCGTTCGGCGCCGCCGGTATCGGGAGCCACGACCGTCAAATTCGGCAGCGGATGCTCCTGATAGTAACCGATAAAAACCGGTGCAGCATACAGGTGGTCCACCGGAATATCAAAGAAGCCCTGAATCTGCGCGGCGTGCAGGTCGATCGTCAACAAGCGATCGGCGCCGGCGACTGTGATCAAATTAGCGCACAGCTTCGCAGAAATCGGAACACGCGGCCGGTCCTTTTTGTCAGACCTGCCATAGCCGTAATAAGGAAGTACGGCTGTGATGCGTTCGGCTGATGAGCGACGAAACGCGTCGAGCATCACCAGCAGCTCCATCAGGTGCGCATCGGTCGGAGGGCAAGTCGGTTGCACGATGAAAACGTCGCCGCCGCGAACGTTTTCATCGATTTGAAAGTTAAACTCGCCGTCAGAAAAACGCTCCGGATACGCTTTGCCCATGTCGCACGTCAATTGGCGGCAAATCTCTTCCGCCAATTTGGGATTCGCATTACCAGAGAAGATTTTGATGCCGCCGGTTGTGCTCATAGCTTCGCTCGGTGCTCAGTCCTTGTGCTTTGTACTCTGTGCTTTGTACTTAGAATTTTGTTGATGCCTGGGCGCGAAAACAAAGAACTAAGCACGAAGCACAAAGTACGAACTTGGCTGGGGCGGGTGGATTCGAACCAACGAATGCCGGTTCCAAAGACCGGTGCCTTACCACTTGGCTACGCCCCAGTATCTGTTTGTCTGTTTGCAGTTTTAAGAGAGCGTAAAAAGCGGGAAACCCGATGAATTCATGGCTCTGAAATACTCATCGCGTGAAACGGTCTCACAGGAAAATACTCGCCATCCTGCTTCACACTTTAGATTGTCAAGAGCGCGATCTCTCGCCACCTTGTCATCAAAGACACCAAACACGCTCGAACCGCTTCCAGCCAGCAAAGCGCCCCGCGCACCTGCGTCAAGCAACGCCGTCCGGGCGCGCTCGATCTCAGGCTCTATCTCAAAGATCACCCCTTCAAAGTCGTTCTGCAGAGGCCATCGCCCACTGCCAGCGGAAAACATGTCCGCAAGGGAACTTGAAAGAATAGAGTTCGACTCCGAAGTTGTCAAGGAAGCACGATTTAGAGCTGCGTAGGCTCTTCCGGTTGCGACTCCGACGTTCGGAGTGACGACAATTAGCTGGCGTTTTGGTGGATCGTGAACCGGTTTGACGGTGCTACCAGTGCCGATTCCAAGGCACCTGCCACCGACCAGAAAAAACGGGACGTCAGCACCTAAATCACGAGCCAACAACCATAGTTGTTCGACTCCCAAGTTGCCACGCCACAATGCATTTAGCGCGAATAAAGTGACAGCCGCATTAGATGAGGCGCCGCCGAGACCGCCCTGTGCCGGAATTCTCTTCGTCAGTGTTACTTCTACTCCCAGTGGCGATTTGAGTTGCTCTCTTAACACGCTCGCAGCTCTGACGATTAGATTCGTCTCGTCAACGGGAACCGCAGGATCGTCGCAGTGAAGGACAATTTGCTCGTCGTCGCGAAGCGCAAAAGCAAGGTCGTCACACAGCGAGATCGTTTGCAGCAACGTCAAAACGTCGTGATAACCGTCGGGACGTTTACCGAGAATACGCAGGAATGAGTTGATTTTGGCGAAGGAAGAAAGCTTAAGAGAAGTATTGGTCAACGCGTAATGAATGTCTGAGTCAGATAAACCGAGCCGTCTGCGGCGACAAAACTCCCGATCGCCATCGCGCGAAATTCCGGAGACAGGATGTTAGCGCGATGCTTTTCAGATTGCATCCAGCGTTCGACTGCAAACGCGCCCGGATCGTCGTAGCCCTGATTGTACGCGATGTTTTCAGCAAGCACATTGTACTGATAAATCCCGACGAGTCGTGCTCGCTCGCGTAAACGAAATCCTTCCGGAGTGACGTGTGAGAAATAGCCCTGGCGCGACATGCTTTCGGAGTGAATCCGGGCCATCCGGCAAACTTCTCCATCCCAAACCAGCGGCGCCAGACCATTCTTGACGCGCACAATGTTGGTCTGCTCAAACGCTCGTCTTTCGATGTCGTTTGGTTCGAGTGGAGTGGGACTTGTGGGCCTGGCCGTGACCGGAGTGAGCGAAGTGATGAGCCTCGCGACCGGTTGAGGTCGACCGTCCTGTGCGAAAGCTGCCTGGCAAAGAATCACCAGCAGAAATGCGGAGATGAGTATCAGGCGTGACATAGCAAAGACTCAAAGCCACAGCCAGAGTACCAACCGAAAAAACATGGATCAACAAAATTGTAATTCCAGAAATTTTTGTGAGATTTTTAGCCGCAGATAACGCGGATTCTATTGGTCAGTCGGCGCAACCTGTGGACGTTCCGTGAATTTATAGAGCGCGCGGAGCCATGACGATTTGGTGGGATAGCAGTAGACAAAGATCAGAGCTGCAACGGCGCTGGCCAGGTAACTGTACCACTCGTCGCCAGTCATAAGAGTTGCGATAAAGCCCGTAGCGGCTATCGCGGCGCCGAATAGTGCAATCTGGATGGTCGTCTTCTCTAGTGTTTTCAAGAGACCTGTCGCGCCCGCGAGACCAACAATGTCTCGAAGCCTTTCGGGCTGAAACTTCGTGCGCCGCCAAATAATAGCCCCCAAACCAAGCATAAGAATGATGAGTCTGACAGCAAGATTGAGCGGCGGATTTTGTCTGGTAGTGAAATACGGTCGGCCAAGGAAGGCCACGACTGAAAGAAGAATTGTCGCGACCAGCAGACCGATGACGGTCGTGGCCGCGGCCTTGTGTCTTCGTGTCAATTCCGCCTGAGCTTCGGGCGACGTGGGATCCAATTATTCAATCTCCGCTGGGGACGGAAAACAGTTATGGCTTCACGACTGCCGCAGGCGAAGCACCATTGGCGTTAACAGTCTTTCCTTTCGGATCAGACGCGGGCGCTACGGTTTTTGGCGACCGCTGCGTCGGCGCAACTGGTGTCGTGTTTTCCGGCAAGCTTCCGTTGTAACGAAGAGCTTCGTCGATCAGGTCAGTGCCCTCTTTTCCGTCCTTGCTGATTAGAATGCCATCCTTGTTGACGGTCACATCAGCTTTGCCGGAAACCTGCTGCATCAGGTTACCCATAAAACTCTGCTGCACGCGCTTTGAACACGGATTGGGCGTGCTCTTTTCCGGAATCGGCGCGCCGATGATGTTCAACTGTTCGCGAGCTTTCTCGTTGAATTCGCTGTCGGGATACTCCTGCACCAGCTTCTGATAATACCTCGCGGCCTCGTCCGGTTCTTCTTCCGCCTGGTAAGTCGCTCCGAGGCGATAAAACACCTCGTCGTTGAAAGAGAAGCACGGATACTTATCGACGATCTCCTTCAGGCGCGACTGCGAGCCTTTCAATCCACCTTTGTCTGTCTTGAACTTCACGTCGTAATAGAAGCGCGCGATCTGAAGGTTGTGCATCGCGAGATTTTCCTGCACCTCGCGCAGGCGATCCTCAACGGTCGAACGAAGCGGACTCTTCGGATAAGTCTGCAATAGCACTTTCAAACGCATTTCAGCTTTGCGAGCGTGAGAGATGTCGCGATCGGAAAGACCCATCTGCCGCATCTCCGCTTCGGCCACTTTCAAACTCGCATCGTCAGCGAGCGGATCGGTCGGGAAGAACGTCAACCAGTCCTGATAAGCCTGGGCAGCCTGAATCAACGCGCTGGTGGTGCCTTCGAGGAAAAACGAGTCGGCGATAGCGAGTTTCGCAAGTGCGAGAAACGCCGAATCAGGATAGGTGTTGATGATGTTCGCAAAAAGGAGTCGACCAGTATCGAAGTGACCCTTGCGCACTTCTTTAGTCGCTTCTTCAAACAGGACACGATCGCGTCCGGCGACGGCCGTGCCAGTCAGGTCAGCGTATTTGTCTTCACCACCACCAAACAGACCGAAGAGTTTTCCTTTTTTCTTCTTCTTTTTATCGGATGAGCTGCCGGCGGATGCGACGGCATTGCGGGCGCCGGCAGTTTCCTGCAAACCACTCTCAACGCGAGTATTCAATTCGGCGACTGACGCTTCGAGACGGTCGAGGGCGGTCGCATCAAATTTCTCAGCCTTGTCATTCTTGGACCGGATGTCGCTGATTTCGCTGGTCAACGAGGAAACGTCCTTTTGCAGTCCCTTCAAACGCATGACTGGATCGTCTGCGTTTGTTTTCTTGTCCTGGCTCTTGTTCTCCAGCGCTTTGACGGCACTGCTCAGCGAGCGGCGCATCAAATCGAGTTTTGAGTCCATGACGTCTAGCCTCTGGTTGGTGGACAGTTCCGTCTGGCCAGTGGGTTTTTGGGCAAATCCAGGAGTCGGCAGCCCAAAAACGACGGCGCAGAAAACCGCCAAAATAAGCAAGCGAGACTTCATAAAATCAAACCTCCAATAAAACTTGTTTGGTGCAGGTTAGGGACTTAACGGCTATCGGATTCAATATTTAAGAGATCGGTTTGCCACTAAGAGGCACAAAAAGCACTTAAATGGTTTAGCCGAAAACATTTTGTGCCTTTTGTGCTTTTTTGTGGCTCAACTCTTTGTGCCTTATTGTGGCTAAACCCATTGGACCGTGGCATCTTTGAGCTCTTTGACCGCGGCTTCGGCGTCAGGTGTACCAAAAATGGCCGATCCAGCCACGATGATCTCCGCCCCTGCGGCAACTACGGTTTCGATGTTTTTCCGGTCAATTCCGCCGTCAATTTCGATGCGAACATTCAATTGCCGCTCTTCTATCAGACGATGCAATCGCTTCACCTTGTCGATCGATTGCGGAATAAACTTCTGGCCACCGAAACCAGGATTAACAGACATTACCAGAACATAGTCCGCAAATTGTAATGCTTCCTCGACTGCAACGACCGGCGTCGAAGGGTTCAGCACGACTCCCGCCTGTGCGCCCGCATCCTTTATCGCCATCAGCGTTCGATGCAAATGTGGATCGGCTTCGACGTGAACCGAAACCATCGCCGCTCCCGCACTCACGAACTGTGTCGCATATCGCCCCGGCTCCGAGATCATCAGATGCGCATCGATCGGCAAACGAGTGAAGCGTGCGAGCGACTTGACCACGGGCAAACCCACCGTGATATTCGGCACAAAATGTCCGTCCATCACATCGACGTGCAGCACTCCGGCGCCACCACGCTCGACGGCTTTGATCTGTTCTCCCAAACAGGAAAAGTCCGCCGAAAGAATCGAGGGCGCGATCTCGATGTTCCGATCTCTAGTCACAGTCACTATTCGCGATTTGGTGTGGGCCGAGGAACCACCGGACGTTTATTCTCGTTAACTGCGGCCGGTCGCGTATTTGCGTTTCGCTGATCCGGACGATTCACGTTAGTTCGGGGAGTTGCGTTTACATTGGCGCCGGCGTTCACGTTCGACCGATTCACGTTCGAGCGGTTCACGTTAGCTGGCCGGTTTGTGTTGCCGTTCGCGTTAGCGTTGCCGTTATCGTTTGTATTCTTCGGCCGCGGTTTCTTCGGTTTGTTCTCGTTGCTGTTTGCCGCAGAGTTGGTGTTGCGATTCTCGCTTGGTTCGTCGGGTGTAACGCTTTCGGGAGTCTCGCCTTCTTTGGCGGCGCGACTGATATCCATCGCCACCGTTTGACCGGTTTTCACAACTTCGCCCCCACGAGGCAACTGGAATAAAACCGTGTCGGGCTTGGCTTGGTTACTGGGCCTGGTGGCACGAACGCGAAACTTCAAATCGGCATCAGCCAGGATTTTTTCCGCTTCAAATCTATCTTTTCCGATCACGTCCGGAACCTTAACTTCCGGGCTGCGCAAAGATAGATAAACAGTGGTGGCTACTCCGAAAAGAAAAACCACCGCGATCGCGATAACGATAGCGATGCTGCGGAAGATAGACGTAATTCTGGCAACTAAACTCACCAAGTTGCGAAGTCTAGCACCCGCTATGATCAGGAGCAAGGCGCTCATCCACAGATCACGCAGATTGTTTAATGAAATCTCTGTAATGTGTGGATGACGAAGCCATCGCATCCCTCGCGCTGTGGCCACGTGCGGGTTGTTTTCAGCAGCTGGAACCGTTCGTCACGCGCCAGCAGGTCGCTAATCACTTCCTCATTCTCTTCACGCTCGACCGAACAGGTTGAATAGACCATTCGTCCACCTGGTTTCACCATCGCAACTGCTCGTTTCAAAATCTGTTCCTGCTGGTCGGCAAGGGTAAAAATATCCACCGGAGCAAGACGCCAGCGAATCTCCGGATTGCGTCGCAGAGTTCCGGTCCCGGAACACGGTGCATCAACCAGTACTTTGTCGAAACTGCCGGCTGCAAACGGCAATGAGTCGACCGCATCGAGAAGAACGGGATTGATACTTTTGAGCTGATGCAAACGAATCGTTGCTGCCACTGTCTCCATTCGTGTTGCCGAGCGATCTGCCGAAACAATGAACGCATCGTCCGCAGTCAAATCAGCCAGCAAAGCCGTCTTTCCACCAGGCGCCGCGCACAGGTCGAGCACGCGTTCACCGGGTCTGACACTCAACTCATGTGCGACGAACTGCGACGCTTCGTCCTGTAAATAAATCTCACCAGCCGCGCTCAACTCTCGCAGCAACGAGGCCGCACCCGAAACGCGCCACGCTCCATCAACAACGTCCGAAGCCTCGAGCGTTCCACCCGCTGCCTTCAGCTTCGACAAAACCTCAGACTGATTTGCTCGATGTGCAACGACACGAAAAGCTGTGGGCGGTAGCATGTTGTTCGCAGTCGCAAACGCTTCAGCTTCCTCAAGACCAAACGCTGACGCCCAACGATCGATCAACCACACCGGATGCGAAGTTTGGATCGCGATTCGCTCGAGGGGGTCTGAAACTTCAGCAGCCGGATCGTATTCCGCTTCACGTATCGCACGTCTCAACACCGCATTAACAAACGCCGTCGCCGAGCTCAAACGTGCGGCACGAACCAGACTGACAGACTCGTTAACCGCAGCAGAAGCAGGAATACGTGTCAGATATCGAAGCTGATACAAACCCAGTCGCAGCGCAATGCGTACCGGCGGATCCAGACTTTCAATTGCACGCTTGGAAAAGTGTTCGAGGATCTTGTCGAGTCGCAATTGCCAGCGAAGTACGCCGAGCACAAGCTCATGACAGAGCGCTCGATCGACAGGTTGCAGGTGTGGTTCTTCCGCGGCGAGGAGAACTGAGGAGAATGCGCCAGTTTCAACCTGCTTTAGGATATTAAAAGCAGCAGCACGCGCCGGTGAGATATCTTTCGACGGCTTAACCAAAGCGATCGCCAACCTTCAGATGTGTCCCGTTGATAAAATCGCGCGCCGCAAGTCGCTTGCGAGCTTCGGGCTGCAAATCGACCAGACGCAACGCCGTCTGTTCGCCACAATTCACGAGCAGCTCATTTCCGTTTGCGACGATCACTTCACCCGCCGCAGCGTTCGGGGTTGGACTCGCTTGCGGTTCGGCGCTCCAGACAATCAAACCCCTCGCATTGAAACTGGTGTGCGCATTCGGCCACGGCTGAAAACCGCGCACACGGCGTTCAATCGCAAACGCACTCAGCGACCAGTCGATCAACCCGTCTTCCTTCGTCAGGATCGGCGCAAAAGTCGCATCGCGGTCATGCTGTGGACGAGGCGTAAGTTCGTCGAGACGCGCGAGAGTCTCGCCTAGCAGATCAGCGCCGATTTCCGCCAGTCGCTGCATTAACTCCGGCGCTGTTTCTTTCACACCAATCTCGGTCTTTCGTTGCATGAGGATCGGACCAGTGTCGAGGGTCGGTTCGATGAACATTGTCGTCACGCCGGTTTCTGTCTCGCCGTTGACGATCGCCCAGTTTGCCGGAGCCGCACCGCGATACAAAGGCAGCAACGAGAAGTGAACGTTGATACAGCCGCGCCGCGGTGCACGCAGAAACTCGTCCGGCAGAATCCGCCCGTACGCCACCACCACCGCGACATCAGCGTGGTGCGAGGAAAACAGTGTCTTTGCCTCGTCGTTCTTGATCCGCGCGGGTTGAAACACACTGAGACCATGCGTGAGGGCGAATTCCTTAACTGGAGAGAAAGCTACTTTATTACCGCGTCCGGAAGGCCGATCCGGTTGGGTCCACACAGCCACAACCTCGTGGCCGTCGGCCACACACTGCCGCAACGTAGGCACGGCAGCGTGGGGTGTCCCCATAAACACAACTCTCATGGTAGGTGAGCCACAGATAACACGGATTTGATCCGGATAAATCGGGGTTTAATATCCGATTTAATCCTTGGCTCCTGCCTCGGCTGTCTTCGTCGCTCCCATCTTCTCCGAAGCAACTTTCGCTTGCAGGAACAACAGCAGGTAATCACGCCCACCTGCCTTCGAGTCAGTGCCGGACATATTGAAGCCGCCAAACGGATGCACGCCCACGAGCGCGCCCGTGCACTTGCGGTTCAGATAAAGATTGCCGACATGAAACTCTTTACGCGCGCGCTGCAGCTTGACTTCGTCGCCGCTGTAAACGGCGCCAGTCAAACCAAACTGCGTATCGTTCGCGATCTTGAGCGCGTCGTCGTAATTCTCTGCTTTGATCACGGCGAGCACTGGCCCAAAAATCTCTTCCTGCTCGATCGTCGCACCAGGCTTCACGTCTGCGATCACAGTCGGTTCGATGAAGAATCCCTGCTCACCATCCGAACCGCCGCCGGCTACAACGCGACCACCTTCACTCTTGCCTTTTTCAATGTACGAGTTGATGGCATTGAACGCCTTCTCATTGATTACGGCGCTCAGGTTGGTACCAGGATCTGACGGATCGGCGAGCTTGAGCTTTCCGGTGCGCTCGACGATCTTGTCGATCATCGTGTCGTAAA
Source organism: Pyrinomonadaceae bacterium (assembly GCA_036401595.1). GTDB lineage: Bacteria > Acidobacteriota > Blastocatellia > Pyrinomonadales > Pyrinomonadaceae > PSRF01. The sequence goes on along the minus strand of DASWUM010000012.1, from coordinate 92,054 downwards.
CACGCGCATCAATGATCGCACGCGAACAAGCTGAACATTTCTGACCCTGAAATCCGAATGCTGCCTGCACGACGCCGGTGGCTGCGTCGTCGAGGTTCGCGTCATCGGCAACGATGATCGCGTCCTTGCCACCCATCTCGGCCACGACGCGCTTGATCCAAATCTGACCGTCGTGAACTTTCGCCGCACGCTCGTTGATTCGGAGTCCAACCTCTTTCGATCCGGTAAACGCGACGTAACGCGTCTTCGGATGGTCCACAACGACGTCGCCTACTTCCGCACCCGAGCCAGTCATAAAGTTGACCACTCCCGGCGGTAGTCCGGCTTCTTCGAGTAACTCAAAAAACTTGTACGCGATCGTCGGCGCATCTGACGAAGGCTTGAGCACGACAGTGTTGCCGGTGACGACAGAAGCGACAGTCATGCCGGCCATGATCGCGAGTGGAAAGTTCCATGGTGGAATAACTGCACCGACGCCGAGCGGTATGTAGTCGAGCGCATTGTGTTCGCCCGCGATGGGGACGAGCTGCTGATCGCCGGCATAGCGCTGCATCTCACGACCGTAGAATTCGCAGAAGTCGATGGCTTCGGCGGTATCTGCATCGGCCTCGGCCCACGTTTTTGCCACTTCGAGAACCATCCACGCGGAGAACTCGTGTTTGCGTTCGCGCAGGATCTCGGCGACGCGAAATAACACAGCGATGCGATCCGAGGCCGGAACGTGTTTCCACGTTTCAAACGCCTTCGCCGCTTCTTCGACGGCGCGGTTTGCGAGCTCTTTAGTGGCTTTATTGAAGCGACCAATTACTTGGGTGCGATTCGCGGGATTGATGCTCTCGAGGAAGTCGCCGGTTGCGATTCGTTCACCGCCGATCACGAGCGGGTATTCGCGTCCGAGTTGACTCTGGACTTTCTGAAGCGCATCGCGCATCGCTTGCGCATTCTCTGGTTTGGTGAAATCTGTAAACGGTTCATTACGAAATTCTGATGTCATCACCTACTCCTATATTTTTAGCCACAGATGGACACGGATGAACGCGGATCAGACTTTCCGTGTTCATCCGCGTAAATCCGTGGCTAATCCCACTTGCCTGCTTTTTGAAGTTTCTTGATCTTGCGTTTTACGATCTCGCGTTTGAGGGCGCTCATTTTGTCGAGAAACACGATCCCGTCACAATGATCGGTTTCGTGGAGCATGCAACGCGCAGTCAATTCCATGCCGTCGAGCTCGAACCACTCGCCCTTCACATCCTGTGCGCGCACGATTGCTCGCAGGCTGCGTTCGACGGGGGTGAAAATTCCCGGAAACGACAAACAGCCTTCCTCGCCATTCTGATTTCCTTCAACGCGCATCACCTCGGGGTTGATCAACGTCACGCGCTGTGACGGATCTTTTCCACCCGAACAGTCCATTACAAAAAGTCTCTTCGGTACACCAACCTGCACTGCCGCGAGGCCCACACCGGGCGCCGCGTACATCGTCTCAAACATGCTGCTAACGAGCTTCGCGAGATCCGCGTCAAACTCGGTCACCGGATCGGCCGGTGTATCGAGCACCGGCGCCGGCCATTTAACTATTTCCAATAAAGCCATAACTGGATTCTGCCACAAACAGGCACAAAAAGCACAAAGGCTAATACCCTCTCAGTTGCTCTCGATACCCGTCGAAATTCCGCTTCATCTCACCCAAACTGTCGCCGCCAAACTTCTCGCGCATCGCGCCTGCGAGTACGAGCGCGACCATCGACTCACCGATCACTCCCGCTGCCGGTACTGCCGTCACATCCGACCGCTCAAACGCCGCAGCCTCTTCTTCCTTTGTGTCGATATCAACCGAACGAAGCGCGCGACGCAACGTGGAAAGCGGTTTTAGATGACCGCGAATGCGTATCTGTTCGCCGTTGGTAATTCCACCCTCGAGTCCGCCGGCGCGATTCGTTTCGCGAATGAATTCGCGCGTCTCGGCGTTGTACCCAATCTCATCGTGCACTTCGGAACCTGGCAAGCTGCTCGCTTCGGCGCCTGCCCCGATTGATACTGCCTTTACCGCAGGTATCGACATCACTGCCTGGGCCAGCAATCCATCAAGCTTCAAATCCCACGACGTGTGCGAACCGAGGCCAGGCACGACTCCACGCGCGGCGACTTCGAAGATGCCGCCGAGGGTGTCGCCCTGGCGTCGCGTTTCGTCAATCAACTCGATCATCTTCTGTTGCGCTGCGTCGTCCGCACAGTGCAAAGGTGCATCGTCTTGAATCGCGGCGAGCTGATCCCAGCTCAACTCAAGTGGTGTCTCGGGAATGCCGCCGAGCTGGATCACGTGACTGCGAACTTCAACGCCAAAGCCGGTCAGCAACTGCTTTGCTAACGCGCCACATGCGACACGAGCGGTGGTTTCGCGAGCTGAAGCGCGTTCGAGGATATTGCGCAGGTCGCGAACGTCGTACTTGAGACCGCCGGGAAGATCTGCGTGACCGGGACGCGGACGCTTCAGGCGACGCGATTTCTCAGGCGCGAGCTCACGTGGCTCGGAAGCCATGACGTCGGTCCAGTTGGGCCAGTCTTTGTTTTCGATCAGAAGAGTAAGTGGCGAGCCAAGCGTGAGACCGTGCCTGACGCCGGTTAATATCTCGGCGTGATCGCGCTCGATCTTCATGCGACCGCCGCGGCCGTATCCAAGTTGACGACGGCGCAGCTCGTAATCGATCAACTCCTGGTCGACTGGCACGCCTGCGGGCAGACCTTCGACAATCGCGATCAGCGATCGTCCGTGTGATTCTCCGGCTGTGGTGAAACGAAGCATAGCCACAAAAAAGCACAAAAGGCACAAAAAACACAAAAGCAGATCAAAGCAGGTCTTCAGAGAAAATGTTTCCGCGGCCCAGGATGCCGTTGGGATCGAAGGCTTTTTTGATCGCTGCCATTTCGCGGAGTTGATCGTCCGTATAGAAAAAGCGGAGGTAGTCGCGCTTCAGTTTGCCGACGCCATGCTCGGCTGAAAGTGTGCCGCCGACGGATGCAGCGTACTTCAGGAATTGAATGTAAAGCTCGCGGGCGCGCGCGCCTTCCGCATCATTGCGCGGCAGAATGTTTACGTGAACATGGTTGTCGCCGATGTGTCCGAAGACCGTGTAGCGCAAACCGCTCGCGCGCAGCGTGTCCTTATATAGACGAAACAATCCGGGGAAGGCTTCGTCCGGGACAGCCATGTCTGTCGAGACCTTGCGCTGCTTGTAATGCGAAAACCATTCATTCATCAGCACCGGCAGTTGATGACGAAACTCGCGCAGTTTTGCCTGATCCTGTTCGTTGGTCGCAAACCACGAATCCGGGAATGCGTGATGCGCGTCCAATAAGGCTTGCCACTCGGCGAGCACGCTCTCTTCAGTTGTTTCGTTTGTTTCCTGCTCGAAGAAAATTGCGCCGGCTGCATTCGCAGGAACAGTCGGATACTTCTCGCGCAGGAAATTCAACGACTCGTTGTCGAAAAACTCGAGCGCGCGTGCGTCGACATGCCTTCTTGCGTCTGCGACGAGGGCCAGCACGTCTGCTTCGTCCGCGAAAAATACGACGCCACTCAACAGACCTTGGGGTTTAGGGATTAGCCGAACTTCAATCTCACAAATCACGCCGAGCGTGCCTTCACTGCCGATGAAAAGATCGATCGCGTCCATGCCGGCCGCTACGAAGTAACCGCTGGCGTTCTTGCGAGTGGATGGGCGTCGGTAATTCGGCAGCTTCAACTCAATCGATCCGAGGCGCAGTATGCCGTGCTCATCGGCGTGGACCGCGCCGCGACGCAGATCGATTACTTCGCCCGATGCGAGGACAACTTTCAAACGCGAGATGTAGTTGCGGGTTGGGCCATACTTGAATGTGCGTGCGCCGGAAGCGTTCGTGGCAACGGTGCCGCCGACATAACAACCACGCTCAGTCGGATCCGGTGGATAAAGAAGTCCCTCCCGATCCACGGCGTGCTGTAGATCCGAGAGAATCACGGCCGGTTCGATTACGGCGAAGCCACCTTGACTCTCGTGAACGATGCTCTTGATGCGATTCAGTTTGTCAGTCGCGAGGACGATCCCGCCGAATGCGACACGTCCGCCGACAGTTCCCGTCCCTGCTCCGGAAATCGTCACCGGCACGCGATCCCGATTCGCGCTTGCGAGAATTTCAGACACTTCGTCGATGCTCTCCGGAAAGACGACGCGCTCCGCGTGTCCTTCGCGAATGAAACTCGCGTCGGTGAGATATAACTGGACGTCTTCAGGAATAGTCTTCGTTTGCATACAAGATTTACTACATGACCTGAAGCTCACGTTCCCTGAGCACCTTGATGCGGTCGCGCAACTCCGCCGCTTTCTCAAACTCGAACCGCTTCGCCGCTCCTCGCATCTCGACTTCCAGCCTCGCTATCGTCGCTTCGATCTTCGCCGGTGAGTAATCCTCAATCTCCTCAACCTCCGAAGGCATCTTGAAGTAATCCGCCTCTGAAGCCGTAATCAGAGTCGCTTCGATCGGCTTCACGATCGTCTGCGGTGTGATTCCGTTTTCACGATTGTAAATTTCCTGAATGCCGCGACGTCGCTCCGTCTCGCCAATTGCCCGCTTCATCGACTCCGTAATCCGATCCGCGTAGAGAATCGCCTTGCCGCGAGAATTGCGCGCTGCACGCCCGATCGTCTGTATCAACGACTGCTCCGAACGAAGAAATCCTTCCTTGTCAGCATCAAGAATCGCAACCAGCGACACCTCGGGCAGATCCAACCCTTCTCGCAAAAGATTAATCCCGACCAGCACATCAAACTCACCGCGTCGCAGATCGCGCAGGATCTTGATTCGCTCGAGTGTCTCGATGTCGGAGTGCAGGTAACGAACGCGAACGCCAACCTCGGTAAAATACTCGGTCAGATCCTCGGCCATGCGTTTGGTCAACGTCGTAACCAGCACGCGCTCGTGTTGCTCGGCGCGCTGCCGGCACTCCTCCAGCAAATGATCGATCTGGCCCTTTACGGGTCGTACTTCCACTTCCGGATCCATCAAACCAGTCGGCCGGATGATCTGTTCGACCACTTCGCCACTCGCTTTCGTCAATTCATACGGACCCGGTGTCGCCGATACATAAACTGTCTGCCCAATGCGTGCTTCAAACTCGGCGAAGTTCAACGGCCGGTTGTCCAACGCTGACGGCAGACGAAATCCATACTCGACGAGTGTTCGCTTGCGCGACTGATCGCCCTCAAACATGCCACGCACTTGCGGCACTGACTGGTGCGACTCATCGATAACGATTAGCGACTCGCGCGGCAGATAATCGAGCAGCGTCGGCGGCGGTTCACCCGGATTCTTTCCGGTCAAATGTCTCGAATAGTTTTCAATGCCGCGACAGAATCCCATCTCCTTGATCATCTCAAGATCAAACATGGTGCGCTGGTGCAATCGCTGTGCTTCAACCAGCTTTCCTTCCGCGATCAGCTTCGGCTCCCACCACTCGAGCTCTTCCTTAATCGTCTTGATGGCTCGCTTGATCGTGGGCCGCGACATCACGTAGTGCGTCTTCGGATAGATCGGCACGCGCGACGTGTGTTTCTCGATCACTTCACCCAACAGAGGATCGATGGTCGAGATCGAGTCGATCTCGTCACCCCAGAGCTCGATGCGATACGCCTGATCCTGATAACTCGGATAAATCTCGACGACGTCGCCGCGCACTCGAAAAGTCCCGCGCTGAAAGTTGATGTCGGAACGTTCGTACTGCAACTCAACCAAACGCTGTAACAACACGTCGCGCGACATGCGCCCGCCGGGCTCGATGAAAAAGAGCAGGCCGTAATAAGCGTCCGGGTCACCGAGACCGTAGATGCACGAAACACTCGCGACCACGATCACGTCGCGACGTTCAAACAGCGCCCGCGTCGCCGACATACGCAGCCGATCGATCTCTTCGTTAACGATCGCTTCCTTTTCGATGTAGACATCGGCAGCAGGAACGTACGCTTCGGGTTGATAGTAGTCGTAATAAGAGACGAAGTATTCGACCTTGTTCTCGGGAAAGAGCGAGCGAAACTCCTGGAAGAGTTGCGCCGCTAGGGTCTTGTTGTGTGCGAGCACGAGCGTCGAGCGTTGCGTGCGCTCGATTACGCTCGCGATGGTGAAGGTTTTGCCGCTGCCGGTGATTCCCAACAGCACTTGATCTTTGGCGCCGTCGTTCAGCCCTTTGACAAGCGACTCGATCGCCGCAGGCTGGTCACCCTTGGGTCTGTATTCGGAATGAAGTTTAAATTGCATAACACGGATCTACGCGGATTTTGAAAACGGATTTACATGCACATCTTGGTCAATCTTATAAATCCTGTCAAAAATGAGTAATGGATTCAGCAGCGGCTGAGCGTAACTCGGGAGCGAGGGATGTGTTTGAGGCAAGCCGCTCTAAGGTTGAAGCGACTTCAGGTTCGCCGCTTGAGGCGAGCAGGCGAATGACGGCGAGACTCAGATCAAGACTGGGATGATTCTCGATCACGCTGCCGAGCGGCTCGACGACGCCCGCTTTCGCGACCAGAAACAAAAGAGAAAAAGCGCTGTAGCAGTGTTCGTGATTTTCCGCCATCAGGTCGTCGATGGCTTCATAGAGCAGGCCCGAGTCAGCGAGGGCACTGCCGATGCGACGGCGTTCGTCGGGCGATCCGTCACGCAACGCATCGTTCACGAGCGTAGCAGCACGATCGGGATCGAGTTCGTAGAGATCCCTGACCGCCTTCTCGCGCACCGCGGCCGACGAATCATCAAGCAATTCCGCAATCTGATCGAACTGGGTATCGGCAGGTGATCTCTTAGTTTCGATACGGCGCTGCGCCAGCTCCTGCGCGGCCTGTCGCAACGTCGCAATGTCTCTGCTCCAGCGCTCGTCTTCCGTGCGTCGTGCGGGCGCTTTCTTCGCGTGCTTCATTGCAGGGCTTCGGGCAAATCCTGATCGCGCACGGCCTCGTACACGTCACCATTGTTTCCCGAAGCATGGGCGGCAAGGGTCAACGGCGCGTTCGGAACATACTCAGGTTCACTCTCGATCACCACTTCAGCTTCCTTCGGCGCTGCAGCGCGTCGCAGTTGAAACTTCGTCAGCGCCAGTCGGCTAACCGAGAAGCCAAAGTTCCCATCCAACACGCAGAGCTGTTCCCCCACTACTCTCTGCGAAACTCTTTCGAGCGCCTGTTCCAGCTCGCGTCCGGCCGACGCAGCATCGTCAGCGACGATCATTTCGAAATCCTGACCGCTACTGACCCGGCGTCGCGAGTGATTTTGCAGCAGCACGCCGGCTTCCTTGTGGATCCGGCCGGTCGCGACAATGACGAGGTGCGAAGCTTCCGTGTCGATTTCGTGATCGATCGTCCAGCGCGCGAACGCAGGAGTCAGATCGCCGTCACGCGTCACAATCAAGAAGGATTCGCCGCAGATATTCGCCATCAACTGGCCGTAACCAGTTCCTTCAGATGGCCCAAGTGCAATTTCTCTCTCCGGCACACCCATCTCGCGCAGCAGAAAATGAAGTCGACTAACCAGCCACGAACCGTCTTCGAGCAACGAAGAGGCAAGCTGTGTCGGCGCAATCACTTCCTCGACGTTTTCATCAGCCACCGGCGCGCCACACTCGCTGCACGTCGCATCGCTCACGGTCACTACTGCAAGCGCGTGCGGATTCGGCAGGCGAAACAACGCGTGACCTGTCTTGCGACAACTGATCTGCACTTCCCTCTCGACCAGTCCGGCGTCTTCGAGCCGTTGAATCGGAACGTCCTTCGATTCGGTGTGACCCGTGAGAAGTTTGGCGGCGTAACCTTCCTGATGCGCGTTTCGGGCGGTACGCAAGAACACGCGCGCGCTTTCGTCTTCGAGCTTCGATGCGGCGTTAATGCGTTTGCTCATCGACTCTTTGCGCAGGCTGGTGTAGAGCGAATCGGCGTCCTGTCTCTCTACGAAAGTCCGAAATCCTTGCGGCATTGGGGGCGTGCTTGTTGTCCATGCCGGGAATGAAGCGGCGTTCTGCGGGTTGCGCAGGCTCAGAAGACTGCGAACTTCCTGGCAGAAGGAGTCGAGCTTGCGAAACGGTTCGGGCGTGTTTGCTTCGTAGACGATGCCGGCGCGAAGCGAATCGTCGTCGTCTTCGAAGACGAGGAAAAGAATGTAATCGTCGAATGAAAACAGATCGCCGCGAACGTATGGTTCGCCGGTCGTCGATTCGGTTGAAGCAGCAAGTGCCGATTCCATTTCGCTGATGCGATCGACGTCGGGCAGAAGAACTTCAAAGGTGCGCAGCCGTTGGGTACGGATCAGCGGCACGACGTTTCGTTCCTGAAGCTCCTGGAGCAACGTCAGCCGGGCGTCGGTGTTGAGTGGATGGTTGAGAGTCTTACTTTCGAGAAATAGCATCGGGAGTACCTCTGGGTTGTATCCACAGATTACGCAGATTGTTTAAATGAATCTGCGTAATCTGTGGAGCCTACTTGTTGATATTGATCGTGATCGTCTCGCCACCGTTCATCGTCGCGGGGTAACGACGTTGCCTTGCTATACGCAACGCGAGCGCTTCGTAACCATCCATGCCTGGTTTTGGATTCGCGATCGAAGCCTTCAGCACACGGCCGTTTTCGATCTGCATCACAACCCTGATCGGCTGTGCGCTTGTCTCCGCTTCTTTCGGCTTTTCTACTGGTTGCGTCTCTGCGACTGCCTGCGCATTGCTCTTCTCTTCCTGCTTGATTTGCTTTTTCGGCTTCACGACAGCCGCGACGAGTGCTGCCTGACTCCTGGGTGTCTCTGCCGGCGCGGCCACAGGAACCGTCTGCATTTGCGGTTGCTGCCTTGACGCGGTTTCAGTTTGATTGTTTTTGAATCCGCCCGTCACCGCAATCACGGTCGAGAGTGCAACTACCATCACGATCGCGGCAGCCGCCAGAATCAACGAACGTCGTTGCACCAACAACGATGGCCCGGGTGGAAGCGCGAGCAACTCAGTACGCCGTCCCGCCAGACTCTTTGGCGCCACATCTCCTTCGAGCTGCACTGGCGCGGCCGTACTTTCAATCTGCACCGCACTCTCATCCCAACAACCAAACAGCTCCGACACCGCCCGTTGTAACGAAGGCTCAATCGAGCGCCGCGGACTCTGAATCAACGGATTGAAGTTGAACGACGCTTCCGGTTGTGCGAGCGCAACACAGATCGCCTGCAACCCAATGAGGTCGTTCATGCGCGCGTCGATCAGTTCGCCGTTCTGGAAGAAGAACGTCGCCGGACCCTTTGGATACTCGATCAAAAGCCGCCCTGACTTCTTTTGGTGACGGAGTATTCCGACCAGATCAGATAGGGGATAGTTACTGAGGTGTCCAGTCAACACCACAAAACGATTATTCTGCATCAACACTCCTTCAAAACTGTCCACAGTTCACGCAGATTTAAGAACTAATCTGTGTAAATCGGCGGATTAGGGGCAACCCTGAACCAGGCGACAGGAAAAGTTGTATTGCGGGAACGTCTGGGCCAACTTCTTCGCCAGGATCCGGTCAAGCCGTTCCAGGGTTCGGTACTCTTCCATCAATTGGGCCGTCATTCCCAATTCCTGATAAGCGAGACTTAACCCGTAGTGAGCCTTTGCCATGGCAGGCGACAGCACGGTCGCCTTCTTGAACGCCTCAGCAGCGTCTCTAAACCTTCCGAGGCGAAAGTTTGAAAAGCCGAGTCCGTAATGGGTCTCTGCGTTGTTGGGATTGAGCTTGATGGATTCTTTGAAAGCTTTGATCGCCTCGCGATCCTTCTCCTGCTTCAGAAACTCATGACCGAGGGCTAATTGAGCATCCGCGGAAATCAGGCTTTGATCCGTCTTATCCGTGGCCGGTTTTTCAACCACGGATGACACGGATTTTAGTAACGGTGGCGGTTCGGCAACATCGGATTGGATTAAGACGGATGAGGCTTTGAGCTCCAAAATCTCCTGATCCCGAATATCCGAGTTCGGCTCGGGAACGTCGGGCGCGTTCGGGATCTTAGGTTCCTCTATGATCTTGGGTTCCTCAACGATCTTCGCGACCGTGTCGTCGAAGTAATAGGTAAGAGTCCGGTACGTGACCTCGATTGGCTCTCGCTTCAATTCGCCGTTTTCGAAGACGACGAGATTGGTGACCATCTTCGTCCAGTTACCGACCTTGTCGAACTCATAGCTGTACGCTTCCCGACTAAGGATGGCGCCACGGTCGTCGCGCACAGTCATCTCGGTGATATTGCCGCGATCGTCGTACTTGTATTCTTCTTTGCCTACCGGACCGCTCTCGATGGGATAAGAGGTATTTTCAACACGATTCCCCTTAATTCCGTACGTAGTGATCTCAACGAGTTGCGGCAATCCTTCGACGGAGCGCCCCTCTTTGAGCTCGATTTTGGCGGTTTCAGTTTTGACTCGACGCACTGAACCAACCAGGCCATCCTGGTCTTTAGTGCTGTCGAGGACGGTAATGGCGGGTCGACTAGAGACTACGGCTGGGAGTTTAACGTCTTGCGCCTTAGCCGGCGCACAGGTCATGAAGACAGCTATCCACAACAGAAAAGCGGGCAGAAGTCGCCGCACAATCCAATTCATCTCGACTCCTCCAATTTCAAATAACGTCGGGGGAAGGGACTACTCCGAGCCCATATGTGGTACAAACTGCCGCGCAGAATACAATAAATAGATGCAAATTACTAGGTAATAAAGTCGATTACTTCAATTTCGAAAAGGGTTTACATCCGAAAATCTCAGGTATCTAATGAGCCTACCTCCCGGTCGCACCTGTATGAGGGCACCAAGCAGGTGCGAAAAACCTCCCCGTAACTCGCAACGGCAGCGGAAATTCTCGCATCACGTTTAGCACGACAGTGAGATTCGCTGCCTTTTGGTCCAGGATACTGATGGACCAAAAACTGCAATAACCTCTTGTCGGATTCGTGGACGGACGCTATTATGCTGACACCTTTTTTAGCGACCCATTCCTTTTATGAGGCTGCTTCGACCGCAAAAATGGCGGCAAGTAGCTTTTTTCTTTTAGACAAACGGAGTGCTAACAGCCCTGGGCCAACTTGTCCCAAGGCTGGAAGTGTGTCTAAAATCTGGACTCTTTTGGGTTAGGTAATGACGGGTGAAAATGTTCGCCCTATGTTCATTGACACTTGACAAATGTTTGTAGGCCCTCGTGGCTTGGTGTATGCTCCGCGCCATTCAAAACATGGTTTAGAGGAGTTTGTACCTCGCCATTGATTGCCAGCGCGGTCGCGTGCTAGGCTCTGGGACAGGATATACGTATCCTGCGGTGCCCCGCCTGAAGGCGAACTCACGCGCAATCGCTTCGCAATCAGATCACCACGATAGCTTTAGTGTTTTGTAATGCGTGATCGTATCTTCTGCAACGAAGCGATGGTCCGTAACGTTTGTGAAGGTTTCTTGTTTGCGACGAAAACGCTCCAACACAGTCGGAGCGGACAATCGTCGCATTGAGGGTTAAATCCATTAGGCGCTGGGGCTATGTGTTGCTCCGTTAAAAGCCTCGGCAGCCTTCGTGCTTAATGGTCCACGTGTGTATTCCGTGGGAGGGTAACCATGGCTGGAAAGACAGACACATTGAGAGTACGAGTTCAGAAACTCAACTTCTGGCTGATCGTCGTCACATTGGCGACAACACTCGGCTATGCGGGCTTTTGTATCTGGCAAGCCTATACAGGCAAACCGGTTGGCCAAAATATCGAATCGGTACTGCCGTTGAATCCGCGACTGATGATCGGTTTGTGTTGGGCGGCGGCAACGGTGACGCTACTGTTCTTGCCTGAGTTTGGACGAATAATCTCGGCGGTCTGCTTCGTAGCAGTTCTTTGGGCTTTTGGTTCGTGGTGGAGCGCGACAGCCTTGATCAAGGCCAACGTGGAAGATGGACGAATTGCTGGTGCCAACTTCGTCGGGAATTTACTGATTGGCGCTCACCCAATCGATTTGGCTATCGGGTTTCTAACACTCTTCGTGCTGGTCCTTGACGGTGTCGTGATTTACAAGAAGTTCATACTACGGACGAATCGACAGCACGACGCTTCCACTCTCCCCCCGGCGGTGGCGCACAAATGAAAATAGATTCAGGAAACAGGTAGCAACAAAGAAGCCGATAAAGAATCGACAGACCTTCTCGCTAAAGCTCCCCAGTTTTGCCTTCCCAACAAACCAGCAATATTCAGGTAGATATGTGAGGTCGGTTTGTGCCCGCCCAAATGGAGCGTAGTAACCCGGCAGATTCATCGCATGCATCATTTCATGAAAGACTACGCGACGAGTCCAGGATTCATCAGCAAGAGCGTTTGGGTTAAAAACTATGCGTGGTATTCCGTCGGCTGTTTTCTGCGGTCCACCAAACTTATCTCTGACAGTAGCTGCTCCGATGTCGCAACTTTTAGATGATTTGTCGACGTCCACTTCGCCATCGAGCGTGATGCCATTTTTCTTGAGATAGTCCGGGTCATCCCTGGTCCAGATGGGCGCCACCACTACTTTCACATTTCTCACTGACGTCTCAAATTGAGCCTTTAGCGTTTGATCCAATTCGTTATCAGCTAAAACAAAATTGAGTGCTTTTCTTACGTTGTCTTTTTCTTTTGTTGTGAAGGCGAGATACTGCACTTTGCAGTCCGGCTCCTTCGGATCACACTCTTTCTCGTTCGGCTCATTTGTCTCGGCCGCCGGTCTCAAGGTCTTTTGATAACCTTGATCAGCTTTTATCTTGGCTTTTAAATTGGGATAGGACAGTGAGTTAGTCTCAAACCGGGATACATACCAACGCACATACAATCCTGTTTGCATCCAGCAGAAGACAGCCAAGAGAATTGACAAACCCACTCCAACCAAATACCACCAACCCGGCTTTTCATCCCGCCCGATGAAGTTTTGGAGTTCCCTGGTTTCATCACTCATTCAATTGAGGACCTGTATAGAAGAGGCTGAGTGGAGCTTGAGAAAGCCGCGAGATTCTACAGGAAGGAACTTCGAACTACCAGCAAAAGAATTGCCTTGATCACCAGGTCGAAAACAACCGGCGCTCAAGGCAATTCATGATCAGGAAGATTATTGTTCGTCGCTGAACTTGTAACCGATACCCCAAACCGTCAGCACCATCTGCGGGTTCTCGGGGTTCTCTTCGATCTTGGCTCGCAGGCGATTGATGTGTGAGTCGATCGTTCGGTCGTAACCTTCGTAGGAGTAATCCCAGATCTTCTCCAACAGGTACTTGCGCGGGAAGACCCGGCCAGGATTCGATGCAAACAGACGCAGCAGATCAAATTCTTTCGGCGTCAGCTCGACCTGTCGATCGCCAATCGTCACTTCGCGCTTGGCGGAGTCGATGCGCAGCCGGCCGCGCACAATCGGCGCCTCGTCGCGCATGCCCTCGGTGCTCGGGCCGTTCCGCGTACGCCGCAGCACTGACTTGATACGGGCTTCGAGCTCGCGCAGACTGAACGGCTTGGTGATGTAATCGTCCGCGCCCATCTCGAGTCCGAGGACCTTGTCGACCACGTCGTCCTTTGCGGTGAGCATAAGGATCGGCAGGTAGCCGACTTTCTCCCGGAGCTCCTTACACACTGCCAGCCCATCCATCTTGGGCAGCATCAGGTCAAGGACCACTGCATCGGGAGGATCATCAAGCGCCGCCTTCACGCCGTTGAGACCATCCTCAACCGTTTTGACGTTATATCCCGCACGCGAGAAGTATTCGCTTATCGCAGTCGAGATGTTCTCGTCGTCCTCAACTACCAGCAGCGACACCTTACGTTCGCCTGAGTCGGGAGCGGTGAAGTTTTCTTTAGCTGTTTTCTGTCTGTCAGTAGCTGTAGCCATCATTGGAATATAGTCGTCGATCTGAAACTGACAGGAGGCTCAGAAGGGCAAGCACCACGGGGTCATTGGCGCAACTCGGTTCCCGGCGATAGTACAGGAGAAATGACCCGGTGTTCAAGCCCAAAGTGCTAAGATGATGGCCTAACCCTAAAAACCAAGGAACCTTATATGTTGACACCCGAAGAACGAAATGAGCTCATCGCAAAGTATGCCGCCGGTTACGACGAGGTAATGAATGCCCTCAATGGCTTCCCCGCCGACAGTTTTGGAGCGCATCCCATCCCCGGCAAATGGAGTGCACGGGAGATCGTTCATCATCTCGGAGACAGCGAAAGCTTCTCAGCCGGAAGACTACGGAAGCTGCTGGTCGAAGACAATGCCGTCATTCAAGGATACGATCAGGACGAGTACGCCACGAAGCTGCATTACAACGAGCGCGACATGGCGCCCGCCCTCGAAGCCTTCCGCTCGGCGCGTGAAACCACCACGCAACTCCTCGGTCTGATGACTGAAGACGATTGGAAACGCGAAGGCACACACACTGAGAGCGGTCGATACACAACCGAGAACTGGTTAACTATCTACGCCGCACACGCACACAACCACGCTGCGGAGATCCGCCGATTACGTGAAGCCCTCAGCTAAAATCCGGCCACCGATAACACGGATTTTGATAACGGATTGATCTGTGCAAAATCTGTATTTCAAAATCCGTTTTATCTGTGGCCACCTTCTTGACAAAGTTTTTGAGCGCGAGCACAATCCGGCATCCGCATAAACAAATGAATACTGCTACTGTTCTGCAAACATCGCTTTCTGATCTGAAGTTACTCCGGCGCGGCAAAGTGCGCGACGTTTACGAAGTCGATGACGACAGCTTGCTCATCGTCGCTACCGATCGCATCTCCGCATTCGACTGCATACTGCCGACACCGATCGAACGTAAAGGCGAAGTGCTCACTGCTCTCTCCGAGTTCTGGTTTGAGCGACTGAAAGACGTCGTCGCCAACCACCTGATCGAGAGCAATGTCGACGCGATGCCACCCGCGGTCCAACGACATGCGGAGACGCTCAAAGGCCGCGCGATGCAGGTACGCCGTGCCACAGTGTTTCCCGTCGAGTGTGTCGTGCGCGGCTATCTGGTCGGCTCAGGATGGAAAGATTATTTGCGCACCGGCTCGGTATGTGGTCATAAACTTCCGGAAGGTTTGCCCGAGTCAGCAAAGCTGCCTGAAGCACTTTTTACTCCTTCGACAAAAGCAGAAGAAGGACACGACGAGAACATCACCGAAGATCAGGTGCGCGAGCTGATCGGCGACGAACAGACGGCACTGCTGCGCGACACGTCGCTACGTCTCTACAACGAGGCCGAAGACTACGCGCGCCAACGCGGCATCATCATCGCCGACACCAAATTCGAGTTTGGATTGGATAAGGACGGAAAGCTCTTGCTGATTGACGAAGTGCTGACGCCCGACTCCTCACGATTCTGGCCCGCGGATGAATACGCGCCCGGGCGTTCACAACCTTCGTTCGACAAACAATTCGTGCGCGACTATCTCGAGACACTGGACTGGGACAAGAAACCGCCCGCACCGGCGATTCCTCCCGAGATTGCTGCCGCCACGACTGCTCGTTACCTCGAAGCGTATCGATTGGTAACCGGAAAAGAGCTTTGATTCACAACCGTCTCGAAAGCCTGATCGACGAAATGCTCGAGGGCCAGATCCTCCTGGATGAGGCCCTCTGCGAATTCGAGAAGCTCTACATCAAGAAGGCAATGGCGCGGCACAAGCAACACATCTCGAACACCGCCGCCATCCTCGGCATTCACCGCAACACCCTCGCCAAGCGCGTGGCCACCTACCAAAAGCAGGAATCGCCGCAAAAAGGCACCAAAAGCTCAAAACAGAAGAAACTCACGCACCGTTTGAAGGCCAGCTAGCCGGACCTCAGTGCTCGGTTGACAACTACCTCAAAGTGCCTCTATCCTTAGCACTCTTACTCAACGAGTGCTAGCATTAATACATCAAATCAACCAAGCTTGAACAGAATTGAAAGGAGACCAAGGTCATGGCAACAAACATTAGACCTCTTCACGATCGCGTCATTGTGAAACGGATCGAAGAGGGCGAGCAGGTACGGGGCGGCATCATCATCCCTGACACTGCCAAGGAAAAACCCCAGGAAGGCGAAGTCGTCGCAGTCGGCGAAGGCAAATACAAAGAGGACGGCACGCGCCAAGCCCTCGACGTGAAACAGGGCGATCGCGTTCTTTTCGGAAAGTACAGTGGCTCTGAAATCAAGATTGACGGCGAAGAGCTGCTCATCATGCGCGAGGACGAGATTCTCGGAGTTCTCGAGCGCGCCGGCGCTGCGAGCGGCGGCAGCAAGAAAGGTGGTAAATAAGAATGGCTAAGCAGGTTATTCACGGTGAGGACTCGCGTGCGGCGATTTTGCGCGGTATCAATCAGCTCGCCGACGCAGTGAAGATCACTCTCGGTCCAAAAGGCCGTAACGTTGTAATCGACAAGAAATTTGGTTCACCCACGATCACCAAAGACGGCGTCACCGTCGCGAAAGAGATTGAGTTGAAAGATGCGCTCGAAAACATGGGCGCTCAGATGGTGCGCGAAGTCGCTTCCAAGACTTCCGACGTTGCCGGCGACGGCACCACCACCGCAACCGTGTTGGCACAAGCGATCTTCCGCGAAGGCGTGAAGACTGTTGCCGCCGGTGCGAACCCGATGGCTCTCAAGCGCGGCATCGACAAGGCTGTCGAGCACGCCACCGCTGCAATCCAGAAGCTCTCGAAGCCAGTGAAGGGCGATATGATCGCGCAGGTCGGAACAGTTTCAGCCAACGGCGATTCGACCATCGGCAACATCATTGCTGAAGCAATGAACAAAGTCGGCAAAGACGGCGTCATCACTGTCGAAGAGTCGCGCACGATGGATACTTCGCTCGAAGTTGTGGAAGGAATGCAGTTCGACCGTGGCTATCTCAGCCCGTACTTCGTTACCGATCCGGAGCGCATGGAAGCAGTCCTCGACAATCCGCTCATCCTGATCAACGAAAAGAAAGTCAGTTCGATGAAGGATCTGCTGCCGTTGCTGGAGCAGGTTGCGAAGCTCGGCAAACCGATGCTGATCATCGCGGAAGACGTTGAAGGCGAAGCGCTCGCCACCCTCGTGGTGAACAAACTGCGCGGCACGTTGAATATCGCGTCCGTGAAGGCGCCGGGATTCGGCGATCGTCGCAAAGCGATGCTCGAAGACATCGCGATTCTTACGGGTGGCAAAGTCATCAGCGAGGATCTCGGTATCAAACTCGAGAACGTTAAGCTCGAAGATCTCGGCCGCGCCAAGAAGATCACGATCGACAAGGACAACACCACGATCGTGGAAGGCGCCGGCAAACAGTCAGACATCGAAGGTCGGGTCAAGACTCTGCGCGCGCAGATCGACGAGACCACTTCCGACTACGATCGCGAGAAACTTCAGGAGCGACTCGCGAAGCTCGTCGGCGGCGTTGCGGTAATCAAAGTTGGTGCTGCAACCGAGACCGAGATGAAAGAAAAGAAAGCCCGCGTTGAAGATGCGATGCATGCGACGCGCGCGGCTGTCGAGGAAGGAATCGTTCCTGGTGGCGGTGTCGCACTCGTGAGAGCTGCCAAAGCCCTCGAGAAATACGAGGTCGGCGACGGCGATCCCGACGAGCAGATTGGCGTCAATATTGTTCGTCGCGCGTTGGAAGAGCCGCTGCGCCAGATCGTTCAGAATGCCGGTAAAGAAGGCGCGGTGGTTGTCGAGCGGGTACGTTCTGAGAAGAATGAGAACTCGGGCTTCAACGCTGCAACCGAGCAGTATGAAGACCTGGTGAAGGCCGGCGTTATCGATCCGGCGAAGGTGACTCGCACTGCGCTTCAGAACGCAGCTTCAATCGCAGGATTGATGTTGACGACTGAAGCAATGGTCTCGGAGATTCCCGACGACGATAAGGGCAGTCCCGCAATGCCGGGCGGTATGGGCGGCATGAGCGGCATGGGCATGTAGCCCACAGATTCCGCAGATGAATACGGATTACATAGTTAATTCTGTGTAATCCGTATCATCCGTGGCTAAAAGATCTTCCTCAGGCAGAACGTCCTCAAGAATTTCCTCAATCAGCTTCGCAGACATATCGAGTGCGGTGAGTAACGGATGCAACGACGTATGCTCGCCCACGTATCCCTTGGCGACGTCCTGCGCAAACGCAAGCGCAACGTAAGCTCGCGCCAGGCGTTTGCTATCGATATTTCCCCAATAAGGTGTGCTCATCTCAAAGTTTCAGACGTTCATAAAAGCGCGCACCATCACGGCCGCGCCGATTGCGCCACCACCAAGCGTGAAGATCCATTCGACGAGCGGACTCGGCCGTCCAAACATTCGGCGACAGATCACCATCCCGCTCTTCCATCCGTCGAGCTGATAAAGTGGAATCAAATTTCCGATCGCAAGCGCGAGATTGAGGGCGCTGAAGAGTGATCCCCAGGTGAAAATGCAGAGCAGAAGATTCACTCCGATGCCGGCGCCCAGTACGAATAACTGTTGTACGAGCGGACGACTCTGCAACACCTTCATGTCCATTTGCACGTAAGCGCCGACCGGCAGCAAACGTATCTGGAAATCGACTTCGTTCCTTCGCACGCCAAACAGTTTTGGTCCCCAACCAAAACCAAGCTGCTTGATGGGAACGGCGCACACACGCGCCGCGAAATAGTGGCCCAACTCGTGTAGAACAAGTGAGGCAAAAAAGCTCACCGTGGCATTAATGATGACAGCGTTCATGAATTTAAACGTAGAAGTTTGGAGAGGTGTTGTTCGATGTCTTGCAACAACCTCAAGTCTGCTTTCCGGACCTGCAATTCCTCTCGCGCATCCAGAACCAGATAAACAAGCGCGCAGCTAATGACAACACCTTCAAGAACACCAAGGCCGCGGCTAGTGATCACGACGATCAAGAAGCACAGCGTCAACGCAGAAATATATAGCCGAATACCAAGCATCTATTGGTTACCAAGATTGACACCTGATCTAAAGGGCCAATCGGAGCGTCCTTCCAGCCCCTCGGCTTCACGCCCCAATCCGCGTTTATCGGCCACTGATCCGTCCAATCCGCGTTTCCCAATTCTAGAACGGCCGTCCAGATGCCAGACAAACAGCTCGTGAACAACAATTTTTACTGCATTTTCTTAAGTAATTGTCCTGATACGGAAAGGCAGATTTGATGGTCCACAACTTGCTAACCAATTGCGGACACAAATGTCTTAGGTAGGCTACGAAGGAACTGTTCGAGTTTTAGCGACGCCTGAGCTTTACCCAAAACCGCAAGGTCTCGCCCAGTTCTCTTTATTTCATTCGCAACATCGATAACGACTAATTAGCCCCGTGGGCCAAGAACTGTACGTTATCGCGAATCGAACCAACGGTCCGATGTTTGAGATGCCGGCTCAGGATTCGGAACATCAAGCGTTTTAGACGTTTTGTTATTCAGTATCGAAGGATGACTCCCAGATATCTAAGCCTTCGAGACAAATTCAGCCCGCACTTGAAAACACGGACGTAACCCGAAGGAGTTAGTTAATTAATGCCCCTAGCAACTCCCACGGTTATCGATGCTTGGTCCACAAATAACCGCGCCCGGACCGCCACGATAACCACCGACAAGCAGGAAAGTCTTAGATCCAGTAGCCCCAAAACTCCCGCTCTCATCGGCCAATCGCCGGTGATGAGGAAACTCTTTTCCGTTATCGAACGCGTTGCACCAACTGACGCTTCCGTGCTCATTACCGGCGCGACCGGAACTGGAAAAGAACTTGCCGCCCGCGCTATCCACGATCTGAGCCCCAGACGCGATCACGCTTTCGTCGATATCAACTGCTCCGCCATCCCGGAAACACTGATCGAAGCCGAACTCTTCGGACATCAGCGCGGTACCTTCACCGGCGCGCATGAGAACCGCAGCGGTCTCTTCGAAAAAGCTTCCGGCGGCACGCTCTTTCTCGACGAAGTCGATGCTTTAAATCTCTCAGCCCAGGCCAAGTTACTGCGCGTTCTCCAGGAGCGCACAGTGCGAAGAATTGGCGCGCGCGCAAATATCGCCATCGACGTTCGTATTATCTCGGCGACTAACTGCGATCTCGCCCAGGCGGTCGCTGAAGGTCGCTTTCGCCCGGACCTTTATTACCGTTTGCGAGTTTTGCCGTTGCAAGTCCCGGAACTCTGCACGCGCGGTGAGGACGTCAGATTGCTCGTCGAGCATTTCCTGCGCGTGAAGTCGGAAAGAAATGGCCAGCCGCTCAGAACGTTTACGCCTGAAGCGATGCGTGCACTTTGCGATTATCCGTGGCCGGGCAACGTTCGCGAGTTGGAAAACACGATCGAGTATGCGCTCGCAATCGGCTTGGAAGACGAATTAGGCATGGCGGATTTGCCGCCCGAGATTCTGACGGCGCATCCGCAACCCAGTGCAGACGATTTCAGGCAAGTGCTTCAGGCTTACATGAACGACACGGTTCCACTTGCGGAAATCGAGAAGCGCTACATTCTGTCAGTCCTGCAGCAGTTTGGTGGCAATCAGGTGCGAGCCGCAGCCGCACTTGGAATCGATCGCAGCAAGCTTTATCGCCGTCTCAAGCAGTACGGTGTGATGGCGGTGCGATTCATTCAGGAAGAAGATCTGGACGGGCACCAGCTTCGTTCAATGCATTAACCCCCAGCCCCGACCGTTCGCAGCAAGAAGGCACATAGAACACCTCGGTGTTTTATGTGCTTTTTTGTGGTCCAAAAAGTGGTACACTGCGCGCCTCATTCACATCAGGAGGTTACTTCCGATGGCTAAGCCTAAAGTTGAGATCCAAATTCCGAAAGACCTTGGCCTCACGCGGACGCAAGTCAGCGATCTGCAGAAGAGCTTTGAAAAACAGCTCGTCGAAACCCTGAAGGGGAAACAAGCCGCTGCTTCGAAATCAAAAACAAAGCAGATGGTGGTTGACGTGCGCGCGAAGTCGAAGAGCCAGATAGTCTGACCTTTCCGTCGCAGCCGGCCTTTGCATTATGGAAGAGATCTGTCTCGTAACGGCTCTGACCGTTTCGGATTTTATTGATCCGGATCTGACCGCCGACGCCCACGCTAACACCGGGGCACAACTCGGCGTGCTGACTCTAGCGGCGCTTCTGCGCCGTCAGAACTACCAGCCTGCAGTCGTCAATCTCGACGATTTGTTTTTTGAGTACGTCGGTTGGAGAACGGGGTCGAACTCTGCCGAGACGTTCTTTTCCTTCGTTGCACGGCATCTGCCGGACGGGTTTGCTGTCTACGGTCTGAGTTCGATCTGTAGTTCTTATCCGCTCACCTTGCGGCTCGCACAAGAGATCAGACAACGAAACCCCCACGCGCGAGTCATCCTCGGCGGTCCGCAAGCTTCCGTCGTGGACGTGGCGACGATGCATGCGTTTCCGTGTATCGACATCATCGTTCGCGGTGAGGCAGACGACACGTTCCCTTCCCTCTTGCACCTGCTCGATAACCAACTTCCGGAGTGGGAAAAACTTCCAGGTATAACGTTCCGGCGGGGCGATGAAGTAGTTCGCAATACAAACGCGCCTGTGGTCGAAGATCTCGACCGGTTGCCGTTACCGGCCTTCGATCTGGATCTAAGGATTCGCGATCGCGGTGGCGTTCATCTGGAGATCGGGCGAGGTTGTCCGTTTGCCTGCACGTTTTGCTCAACCAACGATTTCTTCAGACGAAACTTCCGCCTGAAGTCGCCGGCAACAATGGTCGCCGACATTACGCGGCTGAAAGCGATGTACGGTCTTAGCTACTTCAGCCTTGTCCACGATATGTACACCATCGACCGCAAGAAGGTGGTGGCGTTTTGTGACGAGATCCTGGCGAGTGGTGAGAAGTTTACCTGGGGATGCAGCGCACGCACAGATTGTATTGATGACGATCTTTTGCAACTGATGGCGAGCGCCGGCTGCACGGGAATCTTCTTCGGCATCGAAACGGGTTCACAGCGACTGCAACACGTAATCAATAAGAAACTGGATCTGGATGAGGCTCGACAACGCATCGAGGCCGCCGACCGTAACGGTATCCAGACGACCGTCGCACTAATCGCGGGTTTTCCGGAAGAGACGCGCGACGACCTGCGAGATACGATTCATTTCTTTATCGACTCGCTGCGTTTCGATCACGCGGAGCCGCAATGTTCGTTACTCGCGCCGCTCGCCGCCACGCCCGTTTACGATCAGCACAAGGGTCATTTGATCTTCGACCAGATCTTTTCCGACATGTCGCATCAGAGCTGGCAACAGGACCCGATCGAGATCGAGATGATCAAGGCGCACGAAGATATCTTTCCGAACTTCTACGCCATTCCTACCGGCGAACTCGACCGCGTTTACGTCAAAGAGGTGATCGATTTTGTGACTTACCTGGCGACGTGGTTTCGCTGGTTGCCGGTTGCGATCCTCCAGGACAGTGGCGACTTGTTGATGGTGTTCGATCGCTGGCGGCGCTGGCGCGTGGAACGAAGAGCGAGCGCGACGGATGAGGATAACGGCTGGACTCCTTACTACTCGCATCGTCGGTTTCATACTGAGTTTCTCGAGTTTGTTGAGACGTGTTACTTGCCGGAAATGGCGCGGGCCTCCGCAGCGATCGCGGCTATCGCGCGAACCGAGAACGCACCCGCGCGGGAACGGGGCAAGCCGACGGCACAGGAAACAAATCGATTGGATGAGACTGCGGTGCCGTACAAACTCGACACGCTGTTCGTCGTCGATCTCGAGGTTGATTACAAAGAGTTGATCGAGAAGTTGAGGAACAAGTCGGATCTGAATGAAGTTTCTGCTGCTAATGCGACAGTTGTTTTCAGTAATGAAGACGAGGACCTGGAAGTGTGGCAGTTACCGCCGCTGGCTGGTGCACTGTTGCGCTTGTGCGACGGCGAACGCACCGTCGCCGACATCACGCGTGAGTTTTCAACTCTTGAGATCGAGCTGGGCGACATCCCACCCGAGAAGGCGTGTCTCTTCGGACTCGTGCGATTGCTTGAAGACGGAGTGCTTGGCCTCTCGCTGCCACGCTTCTCCTTACCACCCAAAGCCAGCAACACACAACAACCATGGCCATCAGGTCGCCAGTAATATTATCCACAGATTACACAGATTATTTATAAAATCTGCGTAATCTGCGGATAACAACTCTCAGTGAAGAATACTGATCGAGGCTTTGTTGCCGGTGGTGCCGCGGAAGGTGACGCTGATGCGGTAGTCGCCGTCGATGTCGATCGAGTCGGGTAGCTTCACGACGATCTGCGTCAACCCAGGGAAATTCGGGACTGCGCGCACGTCCTCGACGACGAGTGGATAAGTGCGGTTCAGAAGATCATCGATCTGTACGTTAATAGTTTCACCAGCCATCAGATCGATGCCGTTTGCGAAAAGCACGACGCGCGTGCGCTGGTCCAGGCTGAAGTTATGTATATTAATCAGGTGGAACGGCTCACCCACGTACGTCACTGAATCGAGCGCGACCGCTCGTCCCGTACTCTCCTCCGTCACGATCAGCGGCTTGTCATCATCGATAATCGTGATCGTGCTGGTGAACGGACTTCCCTCCACCACGCCGCCACCCGACGAGCTCAGCACGACATTAATCGTCTCCGGGTGCTCAATCGTCTGGTCATTAACAATCGGCACCACAAACGACTTGACCGTCTCTCCCCCCGCGAATTGAAGTGCTCCGGAGCTGCCGATGTAATCGCCAGGCTGAGTGGCAGTGCCGTTACTGGTCGCGTAATTGATCGTCGCGGAGTTTGAAGTGTTACCGATCCGCGTGACGTTTATCGTAACGCTGCCTGCATTCTCGTTGACGGTATAGCTGGTCGCGCCGAATTGAACGCTTTGCGCCGCCAGCGACGACGCAAACTGCCCACGAATCTCGCCTGTCGGCAGGTTCGAGCTGTGCACATTGACGTATAGCAAACCATTCTTCAGATCCTGCACCTGCGCCGGACTCATGTTGATCTGAAAATCGCTGAGCTGGCCCAGCGGCAACGGGAAAACCGGCGGCGCCGCGACGCCCGGTATCGCCGGTCCATGAATGTGCGCATCGGTTTGTGCGCTCGACAGGCCGCTAAAGACGAGCGACACATGCGCCGTCTTTTCATCAGGGCTGAGCAGGAGGGTGGCTCGGCCCGTGGCTATCGAATTGTTTGGCGGAGTTTCCTGCGCGCCATTCAACGTCGCGACAAACAACGTGCGCGGCTTGGATTTGATCTCGTAGATCGCGCCGTTGGAAAGTGAAACGACGAACACGTTTCCATTTGGACCGGTTTGAATATCCGTCGTGATGCCGAAGTCTTTTCCGATTAGCAGGCTCTCGCTCTCAGTTTGATCGAACTTATCGACGTTGTCCGCCACTCGATCGGCCAGTCGCGGGTCGGTCAAAGAGAAATGCTGGCGATCCGCCGTCAACTTGAACCGGAACAGGAACCCGTTGAGCAACGTGGTGCGCGAAGCCCCTACGAATAAATCTCCTTCGAACTGCGGTCCGAGTCCCCTGCCCTTCACAAAACCAATCGGCGACGGCGCGACTGCATACTTCCAACTGAATTCTGGATCGACATATTGCGCGCCCGGCAACATGCCCATCCGTAGCAGAGCCTGCTGCGGCAATGTCTGTGTGTTACTCGGCGGCCAGCGAAGCTGTTGCAGGGTTCCCGCGCCGTAACTCATCTCGATCGCCCGGAATTCATCGACGCGACTGACGGGCCCCATTGCCTGAATCCAGCCGCCGTTAAAGCCCGGCGTGACGCGATTGATCTCATCAAACGCATCGTCGCCGTTTTCCTGCGTCCACAAAGAGCCGCTCAACGGATCGAAGTCCATGCCAAAGCTATTGCGAACTCCGTACGCGAAAATTTTGCGGATGTTGGTTGCGACTTGATCGGTGTGACTCGGAGGCACCGCGTTGATGAACGGATTGTCCGTTGGCGTTGTGCCGTCGTCGTTGAGCCGCAGTATGACTCCGGTCAAATGCGCGTCGTCAGGCTCCGGTCCACCAAACTGATCGTCGGGATTTGGGCCACCCTGCACGATGTTCTGAAGGAAGCCGCGCCGTCCGTTGTCGCCGAAGATGATGTAGAGCTTGCCGTCCGGACCAAATCGTATGACGCCACCGTTATGATTGCCGCGCGACGGCTGGCCCGCGTCCTGCTGGAAGGCGCGCAACTTGATCAGGTTGCGATCGAACGTGAGCGTGGTTCCGTTCCACACATATCGATCCACACGGTTACCAAGCAGCGGCACCTGGTCGATGTTGGCTGTATCTGATCCGGTGCTGCTCTCGGTCCAGTAAAGATAGACAAAACCGTTCTGCGCGAAGTTCGGATGGAGGGCGATGCCGAGCAAACCGCGTTCGGAAGCGTTGTTGACCGGCAGATCGAGAGGCGTGCTGTGCAATGCGCCGTTGACTACTCGCTGCACTCTTCCGGTCGCTTTTTCCAGCACGAAGAAATCATTCAAGCCAATGAAGGCGAGGCTGGTCGGTTGATCGAGTCCGGCGATCACGGTGCTTACGGTGAGATTGTCGTCCAACATCGTGGGCGTCGCCGCCGCCGGTTGAATCACAGTCGTCGTCGCTGCCGTGTTGTTGGTTGAGTCAGGGTCAACCTCGCTCGCGCTGACGGTCGCTGAATTGGTTATCTGTCCGGCTGATGAGGGAACGACAACGATCGTGACGATCGCACTGGCATCCACGTCGAGACCACCGATATTGCAAGTCACTGGGTCACTGCCATTGCAATTGCCCTGCGTCGCGGTGGCAGAGACAAACGAAACTCCGGCCGGAAGCGAATCAGTGACAGTGACATTTGTTGCCGGCTTCGGTCCGTGATTCGTCGCGATAATGCGATACGAGAGATTAACCGCGGCCTGTCCGGGATTTGGCGACGCTGTGTTCGTGATCGAGAGATCCGCACTCAGTGGGTTCACAACATTTAACGACGCCGGAATCGAGTGCGTCGTAGCACCTGATTGCCCGTTGATGTTGAAAGTGTGATTGTTAACGGGCGTGTTTGGACCACTGGTTAAAGTAAGAGTCGTGGTCTTCGAATTCGCATCGGTGATGTTTACTGAAACCGGATTGAAACTTGACGTTGCATCCGTGGGGAGATTGCTCGCACTGAAATTAACGAGGCCGGTGAATCCGGCAAGCGGTGTCACCGTTACCGTGTAAAGTGCGCCGCCACCCGGCACGACGCTTCGGGAAGTTGGATTGACGCTGAGCGCAAAATCCGGAGTCGTCGAAGCCGGAGCGGAAGCGACAAACGTCTTATAGATGTAATCGCCCGACGTGTTGCCGTCGTTGTTGGCCTGATTGCCGGCAGCGTAGAACGTGACCGGACCAACGTCGATAGGCGGTGCAGTCCAGTTGAAGGTCCAGCTCGCGCCATTGTGTTGCCCGATAAACGTGCCCGCCGCAGTGTGCTCGATGTATTGACGCGCGGATCCCGGACCAGCGTTATTCAGCACCTGCGTCAAACCATCAGTGTTTTGTAGCTCGCCGGCTTTTTCATCCGAGGCCGTATCGAGAACCGTTAATTCAAAGCCCCAACGCAGTCGGGTTGGATCGGGGTTCGAGTGCGTGACGGTGATCGTGTAGGTCTGTCCGGGAACGTAGGTTTGCGGCGCGGTGATGGAAATGTGGCCCGTGCCCGCGTCCGGCGGTACGTGACACTCGGCACAAGCTTCCGGCTCTTCCTGCGGCGCTCCCGTGTAACCGGCCGGTGGTCCAGCGGAGAACGCATGCACCGGACGTGTGCCCGCGTCGTGTGACAACAAAAAACCCGCAACTCCTGAGAGCACAGAGGCGAAGAGAATTAGCCTGACGAGCCACAGAGAATTACCCGAAACACAAACATCACTTTTACGCTGTCTGTGCTTTTTGTGCCTTTTTGTGGCCATTTACTTTTAAGCCAGGAATCCCAGATTCGGAGTCGCGAACCGCCCAATCAACGGAAACACCGCCGCGAGATCTGCCGACGACAAACCGTACCAGGTCGCGAGCGTTGCCGCATATTGCTCGACTGACGTCGTCGGTATCCAGCGACCGCGCGGATTCGATCCACCATCAGTGTCGTCCGGACCACCAAGCGCCAACGTCGGATACGTTCCGTACAACGTATGTCCCATCACCGAACCACCGACGATCAGTTGATGGTTACCCCACGCGTGATCTGTTCCAACTGCAGTGACGCCCGTGCCCGCCGGTTGGAGAGTGCGTCCAAAGTCCGACATCGTAAACGTCGTCACGTTGTCTTGAACACCAAGCTCGACGGTAGCTGCGTAAAACGCGCTGATCGCCTGACTCACCTGCTGCAGCAGAGTACCCTGTCCGCCGATCTCTGCTGAATGTGTATCAAAGCCGCCGATTTGCGTAAAGAAAATCTGGCGTTTCATGTTGATTCCAGCATTCACGTCGGTACAGGCTTTGATTAGCAGCGCGACCTGCTTTAGCTGGCGGCCAATCGACGTATTCGGAAATAGGGTAGCCAGTGCGGGATTCACACTGCTCAGCGCGTTGTCTGTTTGAATCGAGCTCGAGCGAATGTCGCTTGCCGCTTTCACGAGCTTGAAGTTGTTATCGAGCGTACGTAGCTCAGTGAAAGACAAATTTCGTGGTGTCTGTTCGGCTGTCGTCGGTGCCGCACTGAGTTGCAAGACATTTGCGAGCGACGTGCCTGAGTCGGCTACAGCAAGTTGTCGTGTATCGACACCGCTGAGCAGAAGATTAATACCCGCGATCGAGATGTTATTCGGGAAAGTCGCCGAACCGTTTAATCCCAACGTCTTGTCGGCGAGCCTTCCACCCCAGCCCGTTTGACTGACGTTGTTTGCGATCGCGGTTTGAAACAATCCAACCTGATCGGAATGCGAGAACAGTTGTAGAGGCTTCTTGCCGGTGCCGTTCTGGTAAGTGGTTCGCGTCAGTGGCTCGACGAGCGGACCGTTATTGCAGAGCACCGCTAGTTTTCCCTGGTTGAAGAGAGTCTGCATCTCCGGCATGTTCGGATGAAAACCGTATGAGCCGCCGCTGACCGGCGAAACCGGGAGCAAACTCGCCTGCGCGATCGCGAGACCCGCAGCCGCGCGCACGTTTGAATAGCCCGTGGTGAGACTGCCACCCGGACCGTTGTACTGGTCGAGCGAGACGAACATGTTGTTGCCGTCGTTGCCGCCGTTAAGAAAAACACAGACGAGGGCTTTGTAGTCGCTTGCGACCAGCGGAGTAAGCGCATGGACCACGCTGAACGTATCGATACTGGAAGCCAGCGCTGCACTACCCAACACACAAGCACTTGAACGTAAGAAATCTCTTCGTGTTATCGCCATGATGGTTATCTCTGAATGTCGTACTGAGATGAAGTTGCGACCAGGTACACCGCCATTCGCGCGCGCTTCTGGTTACGAGTGGTGACGTTTGCGTCGTTGATCGCATTCATCGCCGTGATGATCGAGGTGCGCATCTGCGGGTGCATCGTTCCGTGCAGCAGCAACGCGTCGAGAGCGTTGACGACGTCGCTCGGATTACCCGCGAGCGCTTCAAGATTCGCGATGTCGATCGACGTGCCGCGTGGACGATCCGGGCTGCCTGCCGTCGGCGTGCTGTTGGCCGTCACGCCGTTGTAAATCAGCGTGTTTATGTTGTTGGCACGGCGCAGTGTAGTCGTCGTAGACAAAATGCCGAATGCAGGTCCGAGGATCTTCGTTCCCGGCACTTCGTAATGTGGCTGGTAGTAACTGAACACAGTCGGCGGTTGGAATATCGACTGGTCCAACGTACCCGTAAAGTCTCCGCTTCTGCTGCCGAGAACGCCGTCGCTCGTCGACGTCTTATCGAACGACTTGACGTTGAAGGCGCGCAGGAACCCGTTGATGTACTGGGCCGGCTCGCGCAACTTGCCGTAGTTTGGATCGGTCTTCACGTCGCCGCGTGCTTCCGGATCCAGGAGAATCGCCTGGACCACGAGCTTCAAGTTGCCGCGCACATTCGTACAACCCTGCGGATAGAGTCCGCTACAGTCGTTGTTAAAGACTTTGGCGACGCGCTCGACATAAGCCGCGCTCGGATTACTCATGACCAGATGCTGGATTAGCTGTTTGCTGATGAATGGGCCAACGTTGGGATGGTTGCCGAGGTGATTCATCACTGCCGTCATGTCTGACTGGGCACAGGCAATGTTCGCGGTTCCATTCGGGCTCGAACACGCGGCAATCGTGAAGCCATTCAGCAGTGTCTTCGCGCCGGCGTCGTGATTCTGACCGCCACGCGGAACCATCGGATCGCGATAGTTGGTGATGCCGGCTCCGATAGCCGTGTTGAAATTCCAGCCGGTGAATACACGCGTAAATTCGTTTACATCTGCCTGCGAGTACGTCGCAATCGTGTTGCCTTGAGCGTCACGCTGCTGCGTGCCGTCAGGGTTGAGCACGTCTGTTCCGATCGAGAAGAGTTGCAGAACCTCGCGAGCAAAGTTCTCATTGGGACTCGTCCTCGTGCTGAGACGCATGTCGAGATACTCGCCCATCGCGGGCGTTAGTGTGATCTCATTGAGCAGCGTCTGGTAACGACCAAAAGCATTTCGATCGAGAGCCTGCAGGTAAATCGTCATCCAGCTCGGACGATTCACTTCGCTGTTGCCGGAAACCACCATGATCTGGTGCAACGCGAAGGCTACACGCTGTCGCAACTGATCGTTGCCATACAACGCGCTACTAAAGAACGTCCGCTGAATT
Organism: Pyrinomonadaceae bacterium; assembly: GCA_036401595.1. Classification (GTDB taxonomy): domain Bacteria; phylum Acidobacteriota; class Blastocatellia; order Pyrinomonadales; family Pyrinomonadaceae; genus PSRF01. The sequence goes on along the minus strand of DASWUM010000012.1, from coordinate 62,309 downwards.
GGATAAATCGAGAAGAAGTCGCGCAGACAAACGTTCTGGTTGTAGTTTGGATCCGCAGAAGTTGTCGGACATTGCTGGCTCGAATCGTCGAGCGGGAAAACAAGATCAGGATAGTTCGAGCCCTTGGCCGCGTTGCTCGGCGGCAGGTTGAACTGCTCGTTGAGATAAGCCATGAAACCCATGGCTTTCACTCGTGCCACTTCAGCAGACGTTGGTCCCCAGCTCGCCTGTTCGAGAAAACGCACTGTATCGGCGTCAGTTGCAGGGCCGGTAAATGGATCGGGAACAAGCGGAGGATCTGCGCCCGGCGGAGTTTGCGGTGCCGGTGTCGCCACGGCGCCCGCATCGTCGGATGGACCACCACCGTTATGTCCGATCGCAATTCTCACTCGATTGCTGGACATTCCATGCAGGTTGAGACGCAGCAAGACGTCGCCCACGTCGCCGAGATCGTCAGCAAGCCTGACGACGATCATCGTGATCCCGGGAAAGTTCGGAACCTGGCCCACAAACTCAACTCGCAGCGGGTAAATTTTCCCGCTGGCATCCTGCACATCGGACGTGAAAGCGTTCGCGCCTTCGCCGGGAAGCAGTTCGAGGTCCATTGCAAAAATGGAGATGCGGGTTCGCGTGTCGGTGCTGCTGAACGGAACGGATGCCGTCAAAGGAAACGGTTCGGCCTTGAAAACACCAGTTTCGAAAGCCACCGCGCGCGTACTCGCGGTCTGGCTAATCAAGGTCGGTCGCTTGTTGGTAGCTGCTGTTGCTGTAGTTAAGCAGGCAAACAGGAGAAAGGGTACGGTAAAGCCCTTAACAGCGCAGCGCAGAAAGCTGGTTCTCATAAAGGGATCGGCTCCGAAACGATTTCCGAATGATCTTTTGTCTCAGGGTGAGGTAGTGCTTTCGTCGGGGGCACCGTGGTCCGTAACCAGGTTGAAGTCAATATATCATTTTGGCTTCGGACCTAATCAAGTCTTTTTGACTTCCCCGATGCTTAGACGACGAGCACCGGCGAATGGTCTAAATTTGTCTAAAGAAGAGCAAATTTGAAGAAGCGGGGCTTGTGCTTTTTATGGTTTTTTGTGGCTTACTATTCCTGAGGCAAAACTCAGATGAAGAATACGTTAACTGATGAAGCGCTGGCCCAAATTTTTCTCGAGGCGCGAACTTACAACGGCTGGCTCGATAACCCCGTTACCGATCAACAACTGCGAGACCTTTACGACCTGATGAAGTGGGGTCCGACGAGTGCGAATGGCAGTCCCGGTCGATTCGTGTTCGTTCGCTCGCAAGCAGCCAAAGAGCGGCTCCGGCCCACGCTCTCGCGGGGAAATGTCGAGAAGACGATGGCCGCACCGGTTACGGTCATCGTTGCTTACGATCTGAACTTTCACGAGCACTTACCGAGACTTTTCGAGAAGCCTGCGATGCGCGATCTGTTTGCGTCGAACGAGCAACTCGCTGTGGAGACGGCGCGGCGCAACTCGTCCCTTCAGGGGGCGTATCTGATCGTCGCGGCACGCGCGCTGGGACTCGATTGTGGTCCGATGTCGGGGTTTGATAATGCGATGCTGGATGCTGAGTTCTTTGCCGGCAGTTCGGTGAAGTCGAATTTTCTGTGCAACCTCGGGTACGGCGATCCGTCGAAACTCAGCCCACGCCTGCCAAGGTTCGACTTCGACGAAGTCTGCACGATTCTGTGATCGTATTGTGGTCGAGGTGTACAGTTTTTGAACCACGCGGACGTTTTTGAAGAGGCGGAGGTTTGTGAACAAGGCGCACGGCTTAGACTCAGACGCGTAGCGCCGAAGGCGCGGAATATGACAGCCAGGGCAAGTGCGAAGCGAAGCGCAGCACGTCGCCCCTGGTCAACGTCCCCAAAAACGAATCGAGGTCTGAAAGACCGAAATAACATCCGTGGTATTTTGCCCTTTCAGGGCTCGACCGGCCCTTTTATTTGTTAACCAGGGGCGACGTGCTCCGCTTCGCTTCGCACTTGCCCCCTGGCTGTCATATTTTGCGCCTTGGCGCTCAGGCGCTTGAATTAATCGCGGCATTAATAACGCAAATGTTGTCGATTTCGAGGTCGGTCGTTCGACTTACTATTGAGATTTGACAAGATTATCGGGTTAACGCATCGTAACAAGCCAATCCGGTTGGGCATTCAAAAAATTGGGCATTTCTCTGAACCTTTCGGTGGTTGGTGCGTACTGACTTTACCGTCCACAGCTCGACGCTCTTAAAACTAAGGTGAACTGCTTATGAAATTCGCAAAGCTGATCTTTAAGAACATCCTGCGGAACAAGAGACGTACTCTCCTGACAATTTCGAGTCTCGTCGTCTCGCTCTTTCTGATCATTTGCCTGGCCACGATCCTGACGGAGTTTGACCGTGGCACTGACGAAGCGAGTCCGCTGCGACTAATCGCGCGCCACTCAGTTTCGCTGACGTTCCCTCTTCCGATGGCCCACCTCCAGAAAATAAAGAGCGTTCCCGGCGTCAAGGATGCCATGCCGTTCAGTTGGTTTGGCGGTATCTACAAAGACGAGAAAAACTTCTTTGCGAACTTCGCGGTCGATGCAGAGAAGCTAAAAGGAATCATGAATGAACTCAAGATGTCAGATGCCGAGTGGCAAGCTTTCACCAGCGACAAACAGGGAGCGATCGTCGGGAAAAAGCTTGTCATGCTTTATGGATTTACTCCAGGGCAGCGCATCACGTTAAAGAGTCCTATCTATAACGCGGACGTCGAGTTTATTATTCGCGGTGTTTATAGCGGAAGCGATGAAAAAACTCTCTACTTCCATCACGAGTATTTGAACGATCTGCTTCCCGAGGGCAGAAAAGACATGTCCGGTATGTTCACCATTCTGGCCAATACTCCTGAAGACGTGCCGCGCGTGGCTCAGGCCTTCGACTCCATGACGATAAACACCGACGCGCCCACGAAGACCGAAAGCGAACGCGATTTCGCTCTCAGTTTCCAAACCATGATGGGCGGCATCAAAACGTTTCTCTACGCTATCATGGCTGCAATCACGTTCTCGTTATTGCTTGTAATGGGCAATACGATGGCGATGACCGTGCGCGAGCGCACGAAGGAAGTCGGCACATTGAAAGCGATCGGATTTCAACGTGGCACGATCACCGCGCTGTTTCTCGGAGAGGCGCTAATAGTGGCGTGCATCGGCGCCGGAATAGGAATAGCTGGCGCCGCCCTGCTCTTCCGCTCCTTCGATCTGAGTCTTTACATTCCGAATTTCATTTCGTTTGTGCCCACCAACGAGACACTCGCCATTGCCTTCGGCTTAGCGATTCTGGTGGGATTCGTGAGCGTGGTTTATTCGGCTTATCGAGTTTCGGGTTTGACGATCGCTGAAGCCTTGCGGAGCACTGAATAAAATGGCACTACCGCTAAAGTACAACATCAGAAACATCATCGTCAGAAAAGGCAGCACACTCTCGACTGCTTTCACGATTGGGTTGACTGTCGCCGTCTTCCTGATGGTGATGGCACTCGCGCGCGGCATCGACATGACGCTTTCGAGCAGTGGCGAACCGTTGAACATGATCGTGCTGCGTGAAGGAAGTACGGCCGAGCTGAACAGTAGTCTCACACGCGAGAACTTCAACGACCTGATGTTCCTCGACGGCGTTGAACGCGAAGCTGATAAACCTTTGGCCTCAGGAGAACTCATCACTCTCATCTACAAAGCACGCAAAGGAATGACTCAGGGTTCGAATGTCAACGTGCGTGGCGTTGGACCAAATTCGTTCAAGTTGCGCACGGGATTTCAAACCGTTGCCGGAAGATTGTTTCAGCCGGGTTTGACGGAAGCGGTTGTTTCGAAGCGTATTGCGGAGAGATTCCAGGGACTCGACATCGGAGACAAGTTCCGCATTCAAACAACTGACTACACCGTTGTCGGTTTGTTTGACTCGGCCGGAAAGGCTTTCGAGTCGGAGATCTGGGTTGATATCAATTCGCTTGCGAGCACCACGAAGCGCGACGGATTCTCGTCTGTGTTAATGCGGGTGAAAGACTCGAGTACTTTGGCGGCGCTCAGCAAAAGGATCACAGACGATCCGAAGCTGCATTTGAAAGCAGTGTCAGAACGAACTTTCTATGAGGATCAGCAAGGCACGGCGTCGGGCGCGTTGAAGGGTTTAGCAGTCTTCATCTCATTCATCATGGCCGTGGGGGCAGGCTTTGCGGGGATGAACACGATGTATGCGGCTGTGGCGCGGCGCACGAAAGAGATTGGAACGTTGCGTGTGCTGGGTTTCAGTCGCTTGAGCATTCTAGTCGCGTTTCTGCTGGAGTCGATCGCAATCGCGGTGATCGGGGCGGTGATTGGAATCATCATCGCGTTGCCGCTGAATTTCGTTTCGACCGGCACGTCGAATTGGGTCACATTCAGCGAGATTGCCTTCAACTTCAAGGTCACGTTTGACCTGATGCTCTTTGCGTTGATTTTTGGCGGCGTCATCGGCTTCGTTGGTTCGTTGTTGCCGTCGATCCGCGCATCACGCTTCAAGATCGTCGATGCACTACGCGCTTAGTTTTGACTTAACGCCGAAGGCGTTCGCTAAGTCCAACCCTGGGATAAATTTAGAAAGCGCTTTAACCCTGAAAAGGTTTCTTCGGCGTAATAGATGTAGAAAATGGTAACGAATCCAACATCAAAAGAATCTCAGGACGAGCTAAACAAACGTCTGCGTAGCCTGAAGATCGACCGCGGTCCGGCGCCGGTGCCAGCGGCGAACAATCGCTCGCCAAAACTCCTAATGCTCGGCATCGCGGTGGTGCTGGCACTTGCGGCACTCGGCTACGTGTTTTTCTTCTCGGGCGCCAAAACGATCTCGGCCGCTCCCGTACGAGTTGAAACAGGCGTCGGATCTGCCGGCGAGAGCGTTCTCTCAGCTTCCGGATACGTCGTGGCCCATCACAAGATCGCCGTCGGCGCGAAAGTGATGGGACGCGTTGCGTGGATCGGCGTCGAGAAAGGCGATACGGTTCAGGCTGGACAAACGCTCGTCCGTCTCGAAGACAGTGAGTTCGTCGCCCAGGTCAATCAGGCCAAAGCAAATCTCGCCGCCGCACAGGCGCAGCTAGACCGTCTCCGCACCGGCTCGCGACCGGAAGAAAAGTTGAAAGACAAAGCCGGGGTCATGCAAGCGGAAGCAAACCTGAAGAACGCCGAAGCCGAGTATCAACGCACTGAATCACTCTATCGCTCGGGTGTAGCGTCGAAAGCCGAGTACGACCGCGCGCTTGCTCAACGTGACAGCGCAGTGGCGATGGTCCAGGCCGCACGTCAATCCAGCACGATGACTGACATCGGTCCGCGCAAAGAAGACATCAGTGCCGCCACAGCCGCAGTGAACCAGATGAAGGCCGCTCTGGATTACGCCAACACGCAACTCGCAGCGACAGAGATCAAAGCGCCCGTGTCGGGAACGGTACTCGAAAGAATCGTCGAACGCGGCGAAATGGTCAGTCCTTCGGCATTCGGCGGCTCCGGCGCGCGCACTTCAGTCGTCGATCTCGCAGATCTGACCGACCTGCAAGTCGAGTTGGACATCAGCCAAACTGACTTCGCGCGCTTGAAAACAAATCAGCGGGCCGAGATCATTCCCGAGGCTTATCCAAATCTGAGGTTCACGGGCTTCATCGAAGAGATCGCGCCTGAAGCAAACCGCGCGAAGTCGACGGTCCAGATCAAGGTCAAAGTCGAGAACCCGAGCGAACAGCTTCGACCCGAGATGAATGCGCGCGTCAATTTCCTTGCCGACAAACCAGCGTCATCCGACGTTAAATCGGTGGCGCGTGTGCTGGTCCCTAAAACCGCCGTCGTTAAAGCCGACAACAGCGCGCACGTTTTTGTCGTTAAGGGCAACAAGGTCGAGCAGCGCACGATCCGCACGGGCGAGGAGCAGGGCGATGCGTATGTAGTGCTCGATGGATTGAGTGGTAATGAAACTGTGGCGATTGCCGGTGTCGATAAGTTACGCGATGGGGATCGAGTAAAAGTTCAATAGGCGTGAGGATAAAAAATTACTATGTCTGATCCGATTGTGAGAGTTCGTAATGTGAGCAAGAGTTTCAATCGCGATGGATTTGAAGTCGTTGCATTGGACCAGGTCGATCTCGAATTGCACCAGGGTGATTTTCTGGCCCTCATGGGACCGAGCGGCTCAGGCAAGTCGACATTATTGAACCTGCTCGCAGGCATCGATCGACCCACGAGTGGCGAGGTCGAAGTGATGGGTACGCATTTGACGCGTATGACTGAGAGCCAGCTCGCCATTTGGCGCAACGCGCACATCGGTTACATCTTTCAAACTTTCAACCTCGTGCCGGTGCTGACTGCTTTTGAGAATGTCGAACTGCCGTTGCTGTTGACGAAACTTTCGAAAGCCGAGCGTCGCAAGAATGTCGAAACCGCGCTCGATCTCGTCGGCTTGAGTGAGCGCATGGATCACCAGCCGAAGCAACTCTCCGGTGGTCAGGAACAGCGCGTCGCGATCGCGCGCGCGATCGTCACCGATCCCGATTTGATTCTGGCCGACGAGCCAACCGGAAACCTCGACGCGCGTTCCGGTGAAGAAGTGATGCAGATCCTTTCAACTCTCAACCGCGAGCTGAAGAAAACAATCATGCTCGTCACTCACGACCCACACGCCGCGAGTTTTGCCGCGGAGCAGATGCATCTCGAAAAGGGCGTGATGACGGAATTGGAAACCGTCGCATCGCGGCAAGTCAGCGTCTAGCCACGGATAACACGGATCGATAACGGATAACTATCTCCGATTCTTGAGTCGCTTGAAATAAAACACCGGATCGTTCGGTTGCCCTGAAATCGTCACCAGCTCCCAACCGCTTGCTCCGAGCTTGTCCATGTGTTGCTCGAGAACGAAGCCTTCGCGACCGAACGAAGAGTTCACTTCCTTGCGCATGCTCGGCGAGCCGGTAGTTGAAAAGTTCGTCGTGCTCGGCCCGGCCACCACGAGATACTCCCAACGATCCGGACGGTCCCTTGAATCCGTCTCCTGTCCCGACGTCTTTGCAACGGCAAACGAGATCGCCACGAGCGACAGCGCGATCAATGTCAGTAAGCCTTTTTTGAGAATCGGTATTCGTTTCATACGACCTCCAGCGGTTCAGGTAGGCACTGCTCTCACCATTCAACGTCTGAAGATCCCGAGCGTTCCGAAAGTTTGATTCGTAACACAATGATCATTTGACAACTCATTTAACGCAAATTAGGATGTGGTCTATTCGAATTGATCAACCCCCACGTCGTTCGGACAAGTCTCCTCCCAAGGACTGACAACCTTAGCTGATAGGCCTTGGCGTTTCACTAGGTTCACCTAACTCTAATCAACTTACTTTTCGAGATCTCGGTCTCGACTCCGGAGTACTATGTCAACTAGAAGATTGTCCTTACTCGCACTCACTCTCAGCGCCACGCTTGCTGTAACCATTCCATTTATTAGCCGTGCGGCGAACACGGGATCCACTTCTCGCCAAAACGTCTCAGCTCAGTCAAAAGACGAAACAAAAACAGACGACGAGACGCAGGTTTTGACTTTCGAAGTTACACCCAACGGTTTCGAACCAGGCGAGACAACGGTTCGCCACGGAAAGTTTCTAATTCTTCTGCAAAACCGCACCGGAAGACGAGATCTAAACTTCTGGCTTGCCCGCGAAAACGAAGGACGAGTGGCTGAATCAGAGCCGCAAAAGCGCGACTGGAAAGCCAATGTCCGCCTCAATCCCGGCACGTACATTCTCGGCGAAACGAGTACGCCTGTGTGGAAAAGCGTGATCCGAGTCACCAATTAAGACGGCGCACCGCGCTCTCTGTACTAATAAATCTGTTTCTTACTGAGGTCAAAAAATGAATTCGATTTCTTTCTCACCCTTCATTCGGGCCGTCGTATGTCTTGTATTACTAGTCCTCTTCGCAAACGTCAGCGCTTATGCGCAGCAACAGTCGACTGACGGAGCTACTCCGCTCGGTCTATCGCCCGGAGCTCCTTCCGGCTCTTACCCGCTTAGCGATTTCGAAGATGTAAACCTATTTAACGGCACTCTCAATTTCGCTTTGCCGTTGGTCAAAATCGATGGACGAGGAAGCGCGGGCTATCCGCTAATACTCCGCGTCGATCACAAGTGGCTGGTACAGAAGGAACAAGCGGAGGGCCAACCTCCCATTAACATTTACACACCGCAGCCAGCTTGGTGGACCGATCTAGGCTGGGCGCCCATTTACAGCATCGGCCGGATGGAAATGCGCCAGGGCGGAACACGCGACTATGTGCTTGGGTCAGGAGGTTGCGGCTATATTCATCGTCAGACTTTAACGCGACTGACCTTCACCGCTCCTGACGGTACCGAGTATGAGTTGCGCGATCAGTCGACAAACGGACAACCAGTCAATGCAACCTGCACTGCATACAACCGCGGCACTACTTTTGTAACGGCCGATGGCACTGCCGCGACTTTCATCTCCGATTCGAACATCTTTGATTATCAGTACGATAATCCCGCCAATGCACCGCCTTCGGGTTACATGATGTTGAAAGACGGCACGCGCTACCGTGTCGACGGCGGCAAAGTAACCTGGATGCGCGACGCCAATGGCAACAAGCTCACCTTCAACTACGATATCTACCAGCGAATGACCGCGGTCACCGATTCGCTGAACCGGCAGGTGACTATCTCGCCCAACACCGGGGCTGGAAGCTACGACCAGATCACCTTTAAAGGATTCGGCGGCGCAACCCGTACCATCAAGGTCTACTTCGCTTCGCTCTCGACCGTCCTGCGCAGCGACTTCACCTTGTTGACGACGGCACAAATGTTTCCTGAACTGAATGGAGCCGGTGGTGGTTCTTACAACGCATCGGTTGTGAGTGCGGTTGAGTTGCCGAATGGGAAGCAGTATCAGTTTCGCTACAACAGCTACGCGGAATTGTCGCGCGTTATTCTTCCCACCGGCGGAGCGATTGAATACGACTATGCGGCGGGTTTGAGCGACTCTGCCACTGGCAGCGGCGTTGTGAGCGGCCTCGCCGAAAAGCAAATCTATCGACGTGTTATCGAGCGTCGCGTCTACCCCGATGGTGGCAGCGGCAGTGGTTACGCCAGCAGGATGACGTACAGCCGGCCCGAAACCTCTTCTACCAACGCGGGATACGTTACCACCGATCAGTACAATTCGAGTGGAGCCTTACTAACTCGCGCGATTCATTACTTCTATGGCAGTGCACGAGAGTCTCTGTTCAAGCAACCGACAGAATATCCGGCCTGGACTGATAGCCGTGAATACAAGACGGAAACCTACGCCGCAAACGGCACGACGCTGTTGCGCAAGGTAGAACACACTTTTCAACAGCGAGCGGCAGTGAGTTGGTGGACCGCCGGATCGTCAACAGCGCCGCCGAACGACGTGCGTCTGACCGAGACCGTCACAACTCTCTCGGACACGAACCAGGTGTCGAAGCAAACATTTGGCTACGACGATACGGTTCCTTACAACAACCAAAACAACCTCAAGGAATACGACTACGGCAGCGGAACGTTTGGGTCATTGGTACGCGAAACGCGAACCACTTATCTGACCGGTTCAACTTACACGGGAACCAGCGTTCACATCCGCAATCTGCCGACCCAGGTTTCGACGTACGACGGCAGTGGAGTTGAGCGAGCGCGAACAACTTATGAGTACGACAATTACGCTACTGATACGAATCACGCTCTGCTTACGGATCGGTCGAATATCAGCGGGTTTGATTCAGCCTTCAACACCAGTTACACGACACGCGGAAACAATACCGGCACCACGAACTACTTTCTTTCCGCGGGTGCGGTTACGGGTTCCCTTTCGTCTTATTCGCAATACGACATTGCCGGAAATGTGATTAAGACTATCGATCCGCGCGGTTATGCAACCGAGCTTAAGTACGCTGACTGTTACGGAGCGCCCAACGGTGAGGCGCGCACAAATTCAGCACCCACTGAGCTGTCCGGAGTTTCGGGTTACGCGCTTGTGACTTCCGTTAAGAACAGCCTGAATCAATGGACCTATAGCCAGTACGACTTTTACCTGGACCAACCCGTTGATGGCGAAGACGTAAATGGAGTTGTATCGAGTGGTACTTACAACGACAGTCTCGATCGCCCGACCCAGATCAGACGCGCTGCCGGAACGGCGATTACCAACCAGACCACGTTCAGTTACGACGACACCAATCGCATCATCACGACTTTCCGCGACCGCGACGCAAATAACGATAGTTTGCTGGTGAACAGTGTCGTCTACGACCCAATGGGACGTTCCATTGAGACGCGGCAGTATGAAGATGGGACAAACTACATTGCCACACAGTCGCAGTATGACGTGCTGGGCCGCTTATACAAAACTTCAAATCCATTCCGACCATATCTCAGCGAAACGGCCGTATGGACCACGACCGCGTTTGACACGCTGGGACGCCCGACTTCGGTAACACTGCCCGATAGCGCCGCTACGTCAACGAGCTACAGCGGCAACAGCGTTACGATCGTAGATCAGGCAAACCGGAAGAAGAAAAGCGTCACCGATGCATTGGGACGCTTGAAGCAAGTCTACGAGGATCCAGACACGCTGAATTACGTAACGAGTTATGAATACGATGTGCTCGACGGTTTGACGAGTGTTACCCAGGGAACGCAGACGCGCACTTTTGTCTACGACTCTCTCAAGCGGCTTACTTCAGGCACAAACCCTGAAAACGGAACCGTCAGCTATCAGTATGACAGCAGCTCGAATCTCTTAGTAAAGACTGATGCTCGTGGCGTCTCAACTCACCTTGCTTACGACGCACTGAACCGGCTCACCAGACGCTGGTACAACGGCTCAAGCTTAACCTCGGCGACAACGCACAATAGCCCGGCACTTCCATCCGGAGTTGGCACCAGTGATGAAGCCAATTTCTATTACGACTCGCAATCCTTGCCGACTGGTGCTCCTACATTTTCACGCGGCTCGTCTGTGGGAAGACAGGTCGCGGTCACTTACGGCAGCGGCAATAGCACCGGCGACTATTTTGGTTACGACGCGTTAGGTCAAGCGGTGTTGAAAATTCAGCAAACCGGTAGTGTGAACTATCAGACGACTGCGAGTTACAACCTGGCTGGCTCAACGACGTCCACGGTCTATCCATCTGGCCATACGGTGAACAATGCTTACGATGCCGCAGGCCGCACTTCGAGTGTTACCGGAAATCTTGGAGATGGAACCAGTCGCAACTACGCCACCAATTTGAGCTACTCACCCTTCGGCGGTATCTCGAGAGAACAATTTGGTACCAACACGCCGCTCTATCACAAGTCGTTCTATAACATCCGCGGACAGATCTTCGATACACGTTTGAGCAGCGTCAACGATACATGGGACTGGAACCGTGGCCGTTTGATTCAGTACTACAGCAGCAATCACCTTTGGGGACAGAGCGGTACTGATAACACCGGGAATGTGCGTTTTGCGGAAACATGGATTCCGCCCGAAAACGCAACCCTCGATCAGGCCGACACCCTTATCGAAGACAGTTACAGCTATGACGCTTTAAACCGCGTCACGAACGTCAGTGAACAACGAATGAACGCGAGTGGTGGTTGGGTATGGCAACAGCAGTTAGTTCAGCAATACACCTACGATCGCTACGGCAATCGGACGATTAACGGGGCACAGACGTGGGGCACTGGTGTCAACAACAAGGTGTTCACCGCCGATACAGCCACCAATCGACTGGGTGTGCCCGGTGGCCAATCGGGCGCGATGAGTTATGACAGCGCTGGTAACCTAACCAACGATACTTACTCAGGCGCCGGCAATCGCACTTACGATGCAGAGAGCAAGATCACCTCAGCCTGGGGTGGCAACAACCAGGCCCAACTTTACACCTACGACGCGAATGGCCACCGCGTCAAACGAACCATTGACGGGGTAGCGACGTGGCAAGTCTACGGTCTCGGTGGTGAATTACTTGCCGAGTATGCCGCAAGTGGGTCACCGAGCTCGCCTAAGAAAGAGTACGGTTATCGCAATGCTCAGTTGTTAGTGACGGCTGAGCCTGCGGCAGGACAGAGTACCCAAAATGCCAGTTGGACCAATGCCGTCGGAGTGTCGGTCAGTGGAAACAATCTGACCAAGACAGCAGCGGACAATTGGGCCAACGGTGGAGCGGCATCGAGCCAGGCAATTACCTCAGGCGATGGCTATGTCGAGATCACGGCGAGCGAAACGAATACCTTCCGCATGGTTGGTTTGAGCAACGGCGACTCGAATCAGGACTACACCGACATCGACTTCGCAGCGTATTTGGCCACGGCAAATCTCTGTATTTACGAAGCCGGAGTCAGCCGTGGCTGCGTGAGTACTTTTACAACCGGCGACGTGATCAGAATCGCAGTCGAGAGCGGTGTAGTTAAGTACAAGAAAAATGGCGCCGTAGTCTACACGAGCAGCGTCACGCCAACTTATCCGCTGCTTGCAGACACGGCTTTCTGGTCCAACGGTTCGACGATTAATAACGCAGTCATCTCCGGCAATCTGAATGGCGGCGGCGGTGCTGGCGGAGTGCGCTGGCTCGTTGCAGATCAACTCGGCACACCGCGAATGATTGTTGACCAGACCGGCACGTTGGCGAATCTAAAACGTCACGACTATTTACCTTTCGGCGAAGAGCTGTTTGCCGGCGCCGGCGGCCGTACCACAGCGCTCGGCTACGCCAGTGGCGATGGCGTACGACAGCAGTTCACGTCGAAAGAACGTGACGTGGAAACCGGGCTCGATTATTTCGACGCACGCTACTACTCACCGGTACAGGGACGGTTCATATCGGCGGATGAATTTACCGGAGGTCCGGATGAGTTCTACGAATTCCACGATCTCGCTTCACAGAATCCGACCTTCTATGCTGATCTGACCGATCCTCAGTCTCTCAATAAATACCAGTACGGTTACAACAATCCCCTGTTGTATGTCGATCCCGATGGACATCAGGGAATAAGAGAGTGGGCCAGGCGACAAGTTCGGTCGGCAGCTACGACTGTGATGAACACAGTCGAAGGAGCCGCATCGGCATACGCTGAAGATAACGGGCTTTCCGGCACGACCGGACCGCAGAACAGAGTCGGAAGAGGAATCGGACACACCGTGGCGGCTGTACAGGGAAGCTTTGAGATCTACATGGGCGTCTCCGCTGTGATTGGCGGAGGTACGGAGGCAGGTGCAACACTACCCGCCTGCGCTACCGGAGTCGGGTGTGCCGCGCCAGCCGTAGGTGGTGTGGTAGCCGTGGGTGGAGCTGTAACAGCCATACATGGCACCTACGTGCTTGGCAACACCATAAAGAACGTCTTCAAGAGCACGAATAATGGAGGCAACAATGGTGGCAACGGCAATGCCGACAATAGCTCTGACCGGCCCAACACGAAACCTAAGGATGGCCACCCGGGAACAGACAAGACCACGGTCCAGGGCACACAAGACAAACTTGATGATATGAGTAAGAATCAAGCTGCGCACCGGAAACACGGTACGCCCCATGCGATGGACTCAATCGAGAAGACCAAACAGGATTTTAAGAATGCTACTCGGAAAATAAAATCGTCGAAGGACCTCGAAGAACCCTGATGAACGAAGAACCGTCCGATCTTGATGAAATCCTGGAGCGGGCTGATGCGCTGGAAGATCAGGGGGCCGTGGCTGATGCGCTGCGATTACTTCAACGCGCCTCGGAAATTTACCGCGACGACCCTGTGATTCTTACGCGCATCGGCTCGCTGGCTACAGATCTCGGGCAATGGGCTGAAGCAGAGACCGCGCTGTTACGAGCAATTGAAGTGGAGCGTGACTTTGCTTTAGCCTACTCTTATTTAGGTCTCTTGTATAAAGCCGAGGACAGACGTGAAGCAGCCTTAAACATGTTGACCAGCGCGACGCGGATCGAGGAGTCGGCCGGGAATCTCACCGTTTTAGGTGTCATTCAACTTAGCTTGGGAATGACCGAAGAAGCGCAGCAATCGTTTCGCCGCGCACTCGTCGTCGATCCAAATTATGAAGAGGCTCTTTACAACCTGGCCACCAGTGTAGTTGTCGACGACACAAGCGAGGCGATCGCGCTGCTTGAAAAGGCGATCGAGATCGATCCTAAATACTCGATTGCGTTCAGAGAGTTGGGCTGGGCATTCCGGCGCAAGGAAGACTACACCGAGGCAGAGTATTACATTCGCCGCGCAATTGAACTGGACAGCACCGATGGCTGGGCTCATATCTATCTGGGCAACGTGATGTGGGCTCTTGAAGATAAGCAGGCAGCGGAACGATCCTTTGAAGACGCGATCAGGGTATGGCCTGATTGGAGTACGCCGTACTGGTGTTTCGCCCACTTTCTCGAGTATCAAGGAGACAATCAGCGGGCAGAAGCACTCTACGCTAAAGCGCTCGAGGTGGATCCCGGCGACGCGCAAGCCAATTGGCGCTTTGGCAATTACCTTGCGGACATTGGTGAGGTTGAAAAGGCAAAAACTTATTTGAACTGGGCCATCGCACTCGACCCTTCCGATAAGCGACCCAGCGCCAGACTCGCAACGCTGGAGTAATTCCATCACTCAGTGGGTCGGTAACGTGAAGCAAGTAGGCCTGTGGCAGTAGTGAGATCGAGATCGGCGAAGAGCAGACCCTCCTTGCCGTATGGTTGATAAATGAGAAGTGTTCCGTCGGGACTCGCCACTGCTGAAGTCGTCGGCGATCCGGCGCTCTCATAGTTCACGGTTGCGAAGTAACACGTATTCTCTGCCGCACGACACAGAATCGCTTTCTCGTGAAATGAATTCTGCGCGTCGCCATAACTCGACGGCACATAGCTCCCCGCTTCTGCCTCGTTAGCCTGCGGATGAAAGACAACGTGCGCTCCGCGACGCGCGGCCCAGCGCACCGTCTCCGGATAACGCCAACCTTCATGACAGATCACGACGCCAAACTTCAGTGGTCCACTCTGAAACATCTGTCTTCCGGAGCCAGGCGAGTAGATCGTATCTTCAGAAGGATCGAGTTGGACCTTGTCCTGGAAACCCGCGACACTTCCATCACGATTGATCACGAGCGCAGTCGCCAACAATTGATCATCAACGATGCGCTCCGTTCCGAGAACCACCGCGACATTCGCCCTCGCCGCCGCTTCGCCAACGGCAGACCACGCACGTTCCAGAAACGCCGCATCCGGCGGCGGCACATTCTTCCCCGGCGCTCGATAACCGGGAACGAAACACTCTGGAAAGCAAACTACTTCCGCCTCCCCAGCCGCAGCCTCAGCAATTGCCTGACAAACCAAAGTGATCGATTCTTCCGGCGTCTCTGGAAACCTAATATTCGCAAGTGCGATTCGAACCATGTCGCAATATTAACCGATCCGTCTTCATCCGCGTTCATCCGCGGCTAAACAGATCTTAGAAGTGCTCGCTGGCGAGCAGTTGTGTTCCGAGCGCCCACCCCTATACAACTAATGGCTCGATTTTTCTAGGATTTTGCCCGGCATAAGGCTTGCGGTTGAAAGCCGAACCCATAGTTTGTCTCGTGCGCCAGGAGTTTTGTTATGAAGTGGAAACACTGGTTAACTGTCGCCGCCGTTTTGTTACTAATCACCCCCGCCGAATCCTTTGGGCAGGCCCCCAAGCCCCAAACACGCTCGACCCGCATCCTGCGCAACCGCGATGTTTTACTGATGGTTCACAACGGGATGAAATCCGAGCTCGTCATCGCAAACATTCTCACCTCGTCATGTAACTTCGACATCTTTCCGCCCGTACTCGACGACCTCAAGCGACGCGGGGTACCAGAAAACGTTCTGCAAGTGATGTCAGTCGTGCCGAACGGGCCGCCAAATCTTCCCGAAGCGGGCACGGGAGGCGCCGGATCGTTGATCAAGCCTGTAAAGCTGCCCAAAGGCGGAGCTGTGATCGTTGAGACGCTCTATCCTGTGTCGTCGGCAAATTTCAAAGTCAACAACACGATCGCGTTTGCCGTTACGCGCCCGGTGGTCGTTGATGGTGCATTAGTAATCCCGCGCGGCACGATCGCGCGTGCAAAGATCGTCAGAGTGGAGAAAGCTCGCTCCTTCGGCCGCGGCGGTGCACTCACGTTTGAGATGGAGCAAATCATCGCGCTCGACGGCACAAAGATTCCGGTCCAGCTCACTGCAGTCACTCAGGGCAGTAATTTCACGGGTGCGCTGGCGGCGGGAGCGGCAGCGACGTCTGCACTCATCTTCCCTTACACAGCGCCCGCGGCGCTGATTTGGGGATTTAAGAAGGGCGACGACGCAGTGGTTCGCGGCAGTAAAGAGTTTGCCGCCGTGATCAAAGGCGATGTTCAGGTAGTGGGACTGGTTCCCGACAAGGACCGTATCATTTATCATTACGCGGAGACGTTAAAGGCAAAGGAGAACAGCAGTTCGACCCCTGCAAGTTTTCCTCGACTTCCAGTGCGGAATTAGTTCGTGTTGATAGGAAATCTGTGGTTGATAGGTGTTTTTAAACTAAAGCAGTTTAAGACAATCGAAGAGGAGCATTCCCGATAATGCGATTCGACTGGATGACCATCGTAGCTATTCTGGTGATTTTGGTTGCCGTTGGCTACTTGATAATGAAACGCCGCAGTAAGGCCTAAAGTTAGTTCTTAGAAATAATTTTAGAAAACAAACCCGGCTATGCCAGGTCTAGATGGACTGTCTCTAATCTCGGAGTTTGATCGTGACAAAGAAGCGTATTGGCATCTTCGTTATTGCTTACAACGCGGTGAACAAACTGGATTGGACACTTGACCGCATCCCGGAGGAAGTTTGGAATAAAGTAGACGAAGTATTCCTTTTCGACGACTGCTCAACTGATAACACTTATTACGCAGCGATTGGTTACAAGCACGCCAAGACAGTCGAAAAGCTCACGATTCATCGAAACGCAAAAAACCTTCGCTACGGCGGAAATCAAAAGGCAGGATACGAATACGCGATTGCACGGGGATTAGACATCGTAGTGATGCTTCACGCCGATGGACAGTATGCACCCGAGGTTCTACCGCAACTACTCGCCCCGCTTGAGTCCGATGAAGCCGATATGGTGTTTGGATCTCGCATGTCTGAAGGCGGTGATCCACTAGCCGGCGGAATGCCAAAGTATAAGTTCCTCGGCAACAAGATTCTGACGTGGCTGGAAAACCGGATTACAGGAATGCGTCTCTCGGAATTTCACTCAGGTTACCGTTTGTATAGTTGCGCCGCACTCAAGAAAGTTCCATTCCGTCAAAACTCGAATGAATGGCATTTCGATACCGATATCTTGATTCAGTTTCACGAGGCTGGCTTACGTATTTGCGAACGGCCCATTCCGACTTACTATGGCGATGAAATTTGTTACGTCAACGGAATCTCATACGCATTCAACTGTGTAAAGGCAGCACTGGCGTACAGGTTACATAAGGCGAAACTGATGTACGAGCCGAAATACGACATCGATGGCGAGCATTACACCTACAAGAGAGACGATCCTTACAGCAGCCATTCACAGATTCTCGAGTGGATCGATCAAGAAAGACCTGAGGAAGTTCTGGAAGTTGGTACAGCCACTGGTTACTTGAGCGCTGAGATGACAAAACGTGGCTGCGTTGTGACAGGTGTCGAGAGCGATCCGGAAATGGCGAAGATCGCGGAGCAACATTGCAGTCAGATGCTAGTAGGCGACGCCGAACAGCTTGATTTTTCAAAGCTCGGCAAATACGACGCAATCGTTCTCGGTGATGTGGTCGAACACCTTCGCAATCCCCAGCAGTTCTTGAAGAGTATGGCGAAACTGCTGAAACCTGGCGGCAAAGTGCTGATGTCCTTGCCAAACGTCGCTAACATTTGGGTTCGGCTTAACCTGCTTTTTGGACGATTCAATTACAGCCGAGTTGGCATTCTTGACGAAACTCACCTGCGATTTTTCACGCTCGCGAGTTCAAAGCGCATTGCACAGGACTCTGGTTATGAAGTGCTAAGCACGAGTGTGACGCCGATACCTCTGCCCTTGATCCTTCCTGCCACCAGCAAGGGTCGAGTCTTAAGCTTTCTACACATTCTGAATTGGGGTTTGACCAGGCTCAGAAAGACGCTGTTTGGCTATCAATTTATTTTGGTTTGCCAGCCTAAGGCGTGATACACGTTTCTCACAAACGTCTATCTCTGACGGGTTAAATATCAACGTCCGAATGTATCAGTCTCCCGCCAATAACACCCCGAACGCACGTTTCACTAAAAGCTTTTGGAAAGTACTCGTTCTGCTGACTGCTGCTGTGTGTATCGCCGCAACCGCCGCGCACTTTTACCTCAAGAGCTCAGCAGACAATGCAACCGGTCCCTTATCAGTCCTTAATCACTTTTTCGATCTCGTTGTTGCTCTCTTTGTTTCGTTCGTCATTCTTTGCGTCGGACATACACTCGTCAAACGTTTCAAGCTTCAGTTCACAACTCAGGCAGAGAGTCTTTCATTCTCGTTCTTTCTCGGAACCGGTGTAGTCGCGCTGCTGGTTTTGTTTATTGGTTTGGTTGGACTGCTGCGCGGTTGGACCATAATCGGGTTGCTGGTTTTATGCCTGACTCTAACCGTCCGCGACCTTCCCGAGTTGTTTCAACGGGTCAAACAGTCATCTCGAACTGCCTTTGCTACATCGCAATCGAGGATCATTTCTTCCGTCTTTTTTGGTTTGATGGCACTCCTCATATTGAGGGCTTTAACGCCGCCTCATACCGCTGATGAACTGATTTATCATTTACCTGTACCACAGCAATTCGTCCAAGCCGGTCGCGTCTTTCCGTCTTACGATAACTCGTTAGGAAATGTGCCATTCCTCATTCACATGATTTACGTGGTCTGTCTAATGGCGGGGTCAGATATCGCGGCCAAGCTATTCAGTCTATTTCTCGCCATCACAACGGCAATATCTCTTTATGCCTTTTGCAACCGCTACCTTACACGTGGCGTTGGCAAGATCTCTTTGTTTGCCTTCTTCGCTGCTGGAATGATTGTTGAATTAGGTGTTTCGGCCCGCATCGATGTCTCGCTGGCAGGCATGCTCTTCGCTTGCACCTTCGCGATGATCAATTATCTCACCACTCGGGTACGAGCCTGGTTATGGCTTTCCGCGCTCTTCGGTGGTTTTAGCCTGGGCATCAAACACACCGCCGCGTTGTGGATATTCTTCGTGGGAATTCTTTACCTGGTTGAGACGTTTAGGAGTCGCGAGTCAGCCGGAAGGATTCTTACTCGTGGCGTTTTATATACCCTTATCGCTCTCGCAGTCGCGTCACCCTGGTACATCAAAAATGCCGTCTGGTTTCACAATCCGCTTTATCCATTCGTGACCGGGGAGGTCGCGGAGTTTGGTGAAAACGGCGTTCGTTATTTCAACGTCGATGACGAACGAAAGCTTGACGCGCATTTTTCAGTAGCTCAGAAAGAAATACCAACTATCGTTGCAGAGCAGGAGCAGGAATTGAGAGTGGCGGCGATTTCACGACTTGAACGCCATCCGATGAGATTGTGGGAGTTCTTCTTTAAGCCAAACACTTACTTAATGGCGGAGCCGAATCAATTTCCGAACTACTTGTTTCTCATCACCCCACTCGTGATTTTTCTGAAACCAGGCAAGTGGATCTGGTGGTTACTTGGTTTGAGTCTCGCCTTTGTGTTTAGCGTGACTTTCACGTCCTGGATCGCGCGGTATTTGGTACCGGCTTATCCGGCTCTGACCATTGTCGCAGCTTACACACTCTCAATACTGGCTACACGCTTTGAATCGCTAAACGCGATCGGGAGAAGAATTCCCGGATACGCGCTCGCTGTCGCCTTAGTTCCAATACTCACAGCTTGTACTTATTCGATGAAATACTTTCACTCCCTTGATTACCTTGCCGGGCTTATTTCTCGTCAGACCTTTCTTGTGCGACTCTCCCCTTTTCGACCGATTAATTTTATCAACCATGAATTGCCTCCCACAGCCCGTGTACTGACGGTCGGCGCGCAGATGACATACGGGTTGCAACGTCCGTATCTTTCCGACGAGAGTTGGTTTTCTACCAAGTGGCGTCGTTTGCTGGTACGCAATGATTCGCTTGAATCCGTTAATCGACAACTTAAGGCACAAGGCTTCACTCACGTCTTGTACAGCGACTCTCTTTCGATTTTTGCCGCCCAGATGGGCGTTGAAGGAACGGGTGGAATGAGCTTGATTTCTCAACCTGAAGACGGAACAGTCAGAAGAACCGCCGAATATCCTCTTTTACGCAACTGGTCCACATTTACACTCTATAAGGAGAGGTTTCTTGAACCTGTTTATTCTGACAAGAATGGTTTCGAAATACTGAGGATCAAGTAATCTTCTTTATGAAGCGCGCGTACATTCCTATCCTCATCACGTTGTTGCCAATAGCGCTTACAAGTTTCGTCTGGCTTGAAGTAATTCAGGGCATTGCGTCGCGTGCGATAGATGGTTCAGGCCATTTCGCTATCGCACAAATCTATGATCAATCAATTTTCCCTGACACCTTTGGTTGGACTAATGCTTACTTCGGCGGCATGTCGTTTCCCAACTTCTACCCACCATTGTTTTTCTGGCTCGTCTCATTGCTTCATCACACCGGATTGCTTTCGTTCGGAGCCGCATTCAAGGTAATGCTTGCGGTGCCGCTTGTCCTTATGCCGCCAGCTTTCTGGATGGTCTCTTACGTACATTCCGGCAGGAATCAACAGATCGCCAACGGCACCGCCATCGCCTGTGCCGCGATCTATTCTCTCGGTCAAGTCTTTCAGCCAAATACTGGCTTGGATATATCAAGCACCTTGCTCGACGGCTTTTACACCCAACCGTTGGGGTTCGTGCTGCTGTTGTTTTGGGTTTTTGTTTACTTGTCGCCTCGGCAAGGACCTCGACAATGCGCGGCTGCTGCAATTCTGCTCAGCCTTACCGTGCTCGCAAATTTCTTTAACGCTATTACCGCCATCATTTTTGTTGGTTCCGTGCTTGTGTGCAACATCATCGGATTGATCAAAGACACCGATCAAGCAAAGCGACAGCAACAACGCCGAAATCTTTTGTGGCACTCGTTATCACCACTGCTGGCAATCGCGTTATCGGCCTTTTGGCTGATGCCAATGATTGGCGCCTATGAATATCTCGTCACCAGACCACTGATACAACCATTATCACTGATAATGACTACACCTTTGTGGTGCTGGTACTTTCTGGCAGCTATCGGCACAGTGCTCTGGTGGCGAAGTCGAAGCGACCAACTGGGACCGTATTTTCTGGCGTGCTTCGTGCTCCTCATTGCGCTGATTTTTTCGGGGACTTTTGCACCTGCCTGGTTTCCGCTACAGGTATTCCGTTTTTTCTCGATGGTTAACTTTCTATTCTGCGTGCCCATAGGAATATCACTGGCGCATGTAGCTCAACTTTATCAGAACTGGATTGAGAGACGGCGATCGACATCATCCCGGCCGGCAACATCACCACTTACAAAACAGATCGTTTTTGTTGCGATCAGCGCTGTGTGGGTTCTTGGGCTGGCGTTCGGAATGTCTTCGAAAAAACTGACCAAAGCATTTGCCTTCTACACAACCGAAACTCTGCCAAGGATCATAGGCCCACTCGACTTTGCTAAGGCTCACAAAGATGGACGCTATCTCGTTGAAGTCTTGCCTTCTTTTGCAAATAGCGGCCTGGTGCGTTCCGATAGTCTCGCCCTCAATGCTTACCTCGGCGCGCAAGGGAATCAGACCATCAGCATCGTCTATCGAGAAGCTTCTCCAAACTCTGGTTTTTTCAATGCCGAGCTGAACGCCTTTTCTCCCTATCGCGAGAACTTCGGCATTTCATCCGCTTTAATCTCCGATTTAGACTTTATCAATCAACCGTTGGCCCAACACCTTCAGCGCCTCCGATTCATCGGCGTCCGGTACATCATCATCGGCTCGCCGCAGATGAAACAGCGACTACAGCCGGAACCCGACATTGTCGCGGCTCACGACATTGACGAGTGGACCATCTTCGAATTGCGCGATCCGGTTACAGCGTTGGTCCGACCGCTCGCGTACCGCCCCGCTCTGTTCGTCGGTGATTTTACCGTGAAGATGAGGCGCAAGAACCAGTACGACTTTATGCGCCTCGCTGAAGAGGAGTTTAATGATGCCTGGTTTGATGTTCTGCTTGTTAGATCTAGTGAACGAAGGATCGACGTGTTGCCACGGCTTGATCAGTTCGGCGCACTCATACTTGATTCGTACGACTACAAAGAACAAGACAAGGCTTTTTTTCAATTGAAAGACTTCGCTCAGACACGTGCGTTGATTTTACTTTCAAGCGAGTCTCCGCTTTTCAAGCGCATTAAATCAACAATTAACGAGTTTCCACATGCGACCGTGATTGAACGAACGCCGGATGATTCCAGCGCTTGGATTGCCGCGCAGCAACCCTCCGAACACTACAATGGAAGTTTCATTCGTAACCGTTGGAAAGCGATACGTGAGGTTTTAGATCGTGAGAAGGTGCCGGTCGTTTCCGGCGCCATCAATAGCCAGGCAGCAGAAGATCAATTGTACGTCGCTCCGGAAACGGCAACAGAACCCATCCCCGTTCTAATCGCACAGACGTTTCATCCTGATTGGGTTCGTGACGATAACCAAACGCTTTATGCGTCAACGCCATTTTTTACGGTGGGCTTCTTCGACAGGGCGACACACATTCAATTTCGCCGGACAAAATATGAACGATGGGCGTTGTGGTGCTCGGTCGGAGCACTTGCGCTCCTCGTAGTTTTCTTTGTGGCTTTCGAGCTACGATCCTTGCGTAGCAAAACTATGCTTGCGGAGGCACTGCCTCAGAAGTCAGGCTTGTAACCTGGAGGCTGTGGCGGCTACGGAGCAGAGAATAAAGAAGGAAGGCGCATAACGCCCATATAGCAAAACCCAGAAACTCTGTCTGTGCCGTAACTGGAGGTACTGAGTGCGAATCTGCAAAGTACCATGTTCCGTTAGACCATCGATGGTATTGCAACGCAATAAGCGCCCCAGCAAATCCGTAATAAAGCGATGCTCGTAGTGGGCCAAGCAGAATCACAAACGGAACGCACCAGACGAAATATTGCATGGCCATTGAAGGGGTAAGCACGTAGAAAAGTAAGACTGTCGCCGCGCAGATCTCGAACAATGGTCGTCCGCTACGGCTCAACCAGGAAGAAAGCACGATACTTCCGACAATTATTGCGCAGCGCAGGGGGGTCGCGAGGACATACAACGGCGTACGTCCGGTGAGGTCCAGGTAGTGTGCTAATCCCCAATTCACAAACAGCCCTTGATATCCTAAAACGTTTGTTATTACTTCCTTGCTGATGTACGGCAGGTAAAACAGAGAGACAATCGCGACGGTAGCGACAATGAAGGCCAGTCGCCGTCGTATCTCAGGATGAAACAGAAAGCACGGCGCAAAGAGCACAGGAACGATCTTGATATTTAGTGCCATGCCAAAGAAGAGGCCAGCGAACTCAGAACGATCCCTTGTGGTCACGTAAATACTTGCGACTACGAAAAAGATCATTACCGGATCCGTGTTGCCGTGGAAACCTGAAATTAAAAGTGAAATGGGATTAAGCGCCAACAACACCATATGCCATTTCGAAGCGTTCGGTAGGAGACGTGAGACAAAGAATACGGTACCTATGTCTGCAAGGATTGATGGCAAGCGCAGCCAGAATGGAAAGAGAGCAGTTCCAGCAATCAGTTTTAGAAAAAGAACTAGAAACGGCGGATGATTGAATGGGTCTCCGTAAGGACCAGGCAATCCATACACGCAATGGCCACAGACAGCAGCATTATTAGCGAAGGCGTGCCAGGTGGTTACATCGCTCGTCCCAATTGTGAACCATGCTATCAGGAGCTTAACAGTCGTCGCGAGAGCAACGGCAATGATTACAGGGCGTTTCATGCGAGGATGGTGTCGACTGCTTGTGCTATTCACTGGCTTTGCATGCAGCGTTCATGATTCCAAAGAAAGTAATCCGTTGTCTACTCCAATGAATACCTAACACTATGCCGACAGACTTGCTGACTTTTCGCCGTGTGTTCCCAGTCGTGCTAATGATGATGATGTTTGTCCTAGCCGTGCGCCAATCCGTTTCACTGGATCCGGACGTCTGGTGGCATCTCAAAGCTGGTCAAGAGATCCTGGACACCAGAAGCATTCCTCACATAGACGATTTTTCATTTACAAAACAAGGCAGCGAGTGGGTAGCACATGAGTGGCTCTCAGAAGTACTCATGGAGATCATCTATCGGCTGAGCGGTTTCGCTGGTCTAGTTACGATCTTCTCCCTGATCATCGTTATCGCTTTGTGGCTTACTTATCGGCGATGTGAAGGCCAACCATATGCGGCGGGCATTGCGATACTGATCGCCGCAGCAGCGTCATCGCCGTTGTTTGGTATTCGACCGCAAATGCTCACTCTTCTTTTGGCAAGTGTCTATATCGTTTTGCTTGATGGGTTCAGTCCGAAAAACACCCGGCGGCTGTGGTGGCTCGTGCCTCTCATGCTTCTCTGGGTAAACCTCCACGCAGGCTTCGCCTTAGGATTAGCTTTGATCGGACTCTACGTCATACGTGCAGGACTCGATGGCGAGTGGGACCATCTGCGCCCGCTTCTGATCGTTTTAGTAGTTTGCACTGCAGTCGTCCCACTTAATCCTAATGCTTTTAGGATGTTTTCTTACCCATACGAAACACTGACTTCTTCCTCGATGGCCGCGTTTATACAAGAATGGGCGTCGCCGGATTTTCACAAAGTTACTTACCTGCCCCTGGCGATCCTCTTGCTTGGCACTTTTGGAACGATGGCACTTTCCCCGCGTCGCGCGCGACTGGGTGAACTCTTCCTCGTGCTCATTACTGCATTAGGAGCGTTGCGATCAGCGCGTCACATCCCAATCTTTTCGCTATTTGCCGCACCTGCGCTGGCAAAACACTTGTGGGCTATCGCAACGAGTCGGGGGTGGGACAAACTGCTGACAAGTGAAGAAGTCCGTCCAACCGGTATCAAGCTTCTGATTAACGTCCTCCTACTGCTGGCGCCTTTCGCGCTTGGTGTGTCACGCATTTGGCACTTTGCGACGCACCAGCGAAGTTATGAAACGATCAGAAATCCCGTCGCGGCAGTCGAATTTCTTAAGGCGAAGGGGTTGCCCCAGCCAATCTATAATCGATACGGATGGGGCGGCTATTTGATCTATGAGCTTTATCCTTCGTATCGCGTTTACATCGATGGGCGAGCTGATGTTTATGGCGATGCTTTTTTTGCAGAGTCGGTGAAGATCTACGACGGCCTCGATGACGGAAAGAATTCATTCGATCGCTATGGCATTAAGACCGTTCTGATAGCTCACGATGCGGCCCTTGCTACTCGCCTTAAAACAGATAGCAATTGGAAAGTAGTCTACGAAGACGATCAGGCGATCATCTTCACCCGCCTCTAGCCTAAGGTACTAATGACGAGTAGTAGCTCAAAAACACAACTTAGGTTTGCGCACTGGCGACTTGGCTTTCTTGCAGCAATCGCAGTAGTCGTCGTTACGTCGATCCCGCAAGCAAGCATGATTGCAAAGCAGGGTTTAGCCTGGCACGGTTCCTACGCGCTTCTCGATATCGACGAGGTGAGCTACTCGGCATATCTGAATTCCCTCATCGAGGGTCACCCACGCCAAAACAATCCGTATTTGGGCGCCGGGGCGACGCACGAAAGTCTTTTTTCGATCCAATTCATTCCGCCCCTTGCGATTGCTCTACTGGCACGTTCATTGGGAATATCGACCTCGACAACGTTCATTCTTCTCTTACCGCTGATGGCTTTTGCTTCGTCATTGGCCGTTTTTTGGATGCTCTATCAAATTACAAATAATGAAGCGATGTCAGCAGTGGGAACTCTGATTGTCTTACTTTGCGGGCGCTTGATTTCTGAAAGTCCTTTCTCGATAGAACAAACCTACTCCTCGTTTGCTTTTCTACGGCGTTACGTTCCTGGAGTTCCCTTTCCTGTGTTCTTTTTGTTCTGCACCTTCGCCTGGCGTGCCTTCAGCGAAAAATCAAAGACCTGGTCTCTCGCAACAGGAGGATTACTCGCCGTTTTGATTTATTCGTATTTTTATCTCTGGACAGCAGCAGCAGCATGGATATTTTGCTTCTCAATAGTATGGCTGCTGGCTCGTCCTAAAGATCGCCGAGAGACAGCGAAACGCATTGTGATCATTGCAGGTGTTTCATTGAGCGCTCTTATTCCTTATCTCTATTTTATATCCAACCGTTCGCAAACCGTTGATACAGAGTATTTAACGCATACCAGGACGCCTGATCTTCTTCGCACCACCGAAATTGCAGGGTTTGTGATTGTGATAATTCTCGTCATCAAACTCCGACAACGAGTTGTTAGCTGGCAATCGCCGGCAGTTCTATTCGTTGTCGCGTGTGCCGCTACCCCAATCGTCGCCTTTAATCAACAGATTCTGACGGGGTTGTCTTTGCAATCATTTCATTATGAGCAGTTCATTATTAACTATCTTGTTTTGGCGTCTCTCGTCGTTACGTATCACTTACTATGGCCGCATTTAAAGATTCGTCCAATCGTGTGGACACTCTTCGCGCTGGGTGTCGGGTTGGCAACCGCCATTAAGGAGGTCCGCGATAAATCGGCGATCAATTTGCGACGAGATGAAGCCAAGCCGGTTTTTGAACGACTAAGGAACTCCCACGTTGGTCTAACCTTATTTAATAATTCGTTATCGGCGGCGAGCGCATTAACAGATTGTTCAATGCCTCAACTTTGGGCTCCGAATATGCATTTTTATGGTGGCGTCGATGACGCAGAACGGCTGGAGAGATTCTATCAATATCTCTATTTGTTGGGCGTCGACTCACAAGGTTTTGAAGAGGACTTACAGAGCGATCGGTACGTTCGTGCTGCGGTGTTTGGGCTCCATCGCGTTAACGCAACTTTAAGCTCAAAACTCTCGCCGGTTTCCGACGACGAAATTCGAGCGAAAGTTGATCTCTATTCGACTTTCGTAAAAAACTTTTCTCAGGATCAGGCTAACAAATGGCCTCTTTCTTACGTCGTCATGCTTGACGACGGTGACTACGACTTCACAAACATGGACCACTGGTACAACCGGAGTCCTGGCGAAAAGATTGGAAATTCCGTGCTTTATACAGTTCAGTTGAAAGGCAACCTTAGAGCGCCACCCGGGTAAGCTTCGTTTCCATCCCGATGTCGTATTGAACTCATCGTATCGCATCAAAGATTCTCCAGGTATTTTCTTGAACTTCGGAAATTGCCTCTGCACTCTGGCAAATTGCATCTTGAATTTCTGAGATCTCGCTTTGAATTCCGCGATCTTGTTTGCAAAAGCAAAATTCAATATTGAAATCACACACTGTCAGCTGCGTTTACTAAAGAGGATCGCCTTACGTGTAGAAAACCAAGGGCGGCCACGGAGGGCCGCCCCTACAGTACGTTCCGAGTTTAATAAGCAATTTGGTCAGGTCAGATGCGAATTGTGCGTGAACAATTCGCGCTCGAGCATTTCGACGTGAACGTCAACCATGCCGTAGACATTCAGCTCGCCGCATCGAGTGAAGGCATAATGCTTCGTAGCTCGCGCAAGGGATTTCGGATCGTCAGCACTCTCCAATACTGACGTGAGCACCAGCAAAGCAACGGCCCGTGTGAAAGGGTCATCACCCTGGCAGATCATCTTTGCCAGGGCTGCGACCTTTCGTTCGGGCGAATCGTTTTCCAGAGCGTCCTGGGCAGCAAGGTTGTCGACGATACTCTCACCGGCATCTGCCCATTGCACCAGCTCCGCCAGTATCGGATCGTTGATTTCCAAAGCGTATCGAATGATGGCCCGCGACTCGGCATCGATCGATTTGTCGTTAAAGAAAGACTCCGCGCGTCTTCTTAGGACATCATTAATTGGCGTAACTGAGTTGATTGTGCGAGGTGTGTGTTCACGCGGTGATGCGCTACTATTACTTGCCATGGTCTTCTTCCTTTCTACAGAAGGTTGAGGATCTAGGGCTGGCTTTGTGTGCAACCACAAGTCGGCCCGCTTCAGTTTTGGTGGAGTGACCGCACTATAGCACAATTCAGATTGATCGAAATATAAAAAGCAAATGGAACCATCATTCATTCACGAGAAAGCGTTGGTTGAAACAGATACGATTGGCGAAGGCACGCGCATCTGGGCGTTCGCTCACGTGCTGAAGAACGTTCGTATCGGCGATCACTGCAACATCGGCGATCACGCGTTTATCGAAAGCGGAGTCACGATCGGCAACAACGTCACGATCAAAAACGGAGTCTGCGTCTGGCAGCACGTACACGTTGCCGATAATGTCTTTCTTGGTCCAAATGCTGTTCTGACGAACGATCTCACGCCGCGGAGTCGCGATGCGAACTGGGTACCGGTGGAAACGTGGATCGAAGAGGGCGTCACGGTGGGTGCGAACGCAACAATCGTTTGCGGTGTCAGGCTTGGCCAACGCTGTCTCATCGGTGCAGGCGCAGTTGTAACTCATGACGTCCGTCCTCACGAACTAGTCTACGGAAACCCCGCGCGACATGGCGGTTGGGTATGTTTTTGTGGTCAAATCTTACAGCCAGATCGCAAGCCGGCTACGACTTGTGATCGCTGTGGACGGAACTACAAGGTTGAAGACAATGGTGTTCAGGAGATCGCGGCTTAGTCTAATCAACCAATGAGTAATTTGCTGCAAAAACATCAAGCCTGGCACATGCGAAGGCAACAACGTTCACTCGAAAGGTGGCATCGGGTGAGGGCCGAGGGGAAGCCGCGATTTGTACTCGAAACTACGGCGGCTTTCGGACTGACAATGGTCGGACTAACTGACGTTGTTGACTATCTCTCCGTTGGCAGCCATTCGATGTCCCTTTCCCAGCTGTTAATCTACCTGGCCGGCGGATTCATTGCCGGGCTGGTTAGTTGGTCCAGCATGGAAAACAAATACCAGAAGGCCCTCAATAAAACCCACAAAGCACCACCCGACCCTCGACTCCGAATCGCCCTGATCGAACCACCGCAACCCGGCGATTTCAGAATTCGCAGGCCATGAACTACGAAATACAGCTTGATTACTTACCTCGCTGGCCCTTGCCTCATTGGTGGAGCGGTCGTAACCCATGACGTTCGTCCGGAACTGGTCTACGGAAATCCTGCACGACATGGTGGTTGGGTATGTTTTGTGTAGCGGGTTCGTCTGTAACTGATGTTTTCGCTGCTTCGTTTCACTGCAACTGCTCGCCAGCGAGCACTGTAAGGCAAAGGCAGTTACGTTAGGGCTGGCATTTTACAGGGAACACGGATTGCCCCACGCTCCACGCCGGATTTTGTTTTATGAGCACCTCCACTCTTCCTCTTACCTCTAATGCAGGTTTTCGGGTCGCGGTAACCATTCCCAAGGTTCCGTTAGGTCATCGGCCATGGCTTGATGGTTTCCGAGGGCTCGCGATTCTTTCAGTAATGGCATACCACGCCGGGCTTTTATCGCGAGGGCACGCCGGTGTGGACCTATTCTTTGTTGTTAGTGGTT
This sequence comes from Pyrinomonadaceae bacterium, assembly GCA_036401595.1. GTDB lineage: Bacteria > Acidobacteriota > Blastocatellia > Pyrinomonadales > Pyrinomonadaceae > PSRF01. The sequence goes on along the minus strand of DASWUM010000012.1, from coordinate 32,574 downwards.
TTCTCATTACTACTCTGCTTTGCCAGGAAGAGCGTTACACCGGTTCGATATCATTAACCCGTTTCTACGCTCGGCGGGCTTTGCGTCTTTTCCCTGCACTGAGCGTGATGTTGTGTGCATCCCTGCTCTTGATGATCGTATTTCCCGAGGTTGGTCGCAATTACCGCTCGATTTTATATTCAGCTTTTTATGCGACCAATTGGGTGATTGCGTTTGGTTGGGACCAAGTATCCTCGACTTTGTACATCACATGGAGCCTCGCTATCGAGGAGCAATTTTATCTGATTTGGCCCATCCTACTGTCCGCACTATTGAAGTATCGCAAATCACCGCGGATCGTAATTACCGGGCTAACACTCCTCTTGATCGCAGTGTGCATTCTGCGATTGATTCTCATCGCGCACGGAGCATCGGAAGGACGTATCGGACAGGCTTCGGATACACGCTCTGATGGTCTGATCGCCGGTTGCTTAGCGGGTGCCCTGGTCGCTTTTGGTCGCATTCCTTCAATCCGAATAATCAGGTTCGCAATGGCAAGCATGGCCTTATTCTTCGCTGCCTATATGTTGGGACTTATAGCCACTTTTGGAGTGGGGCTGACCATTATTAACCTGTTCTTTGCGTCCGTTATTGTCCTACTTCTTGTCGATCCGCCGAGTGGATTTTTGGCAATCCTTGAGAATCCGTTGTTGATCTGGGTCGGCAAGCTCTCGTATAGCATATATCTCTGGCATCTGTTTGCGAGATTCGCTGCCGACAAATGCATTAAGCATCCGGCTCTCCAGTTGATCATTTCGACGGTCCTGGCGTTCATACTGGCTGCGGCTTCACACTATCTTATCGAACGACCCTTCCTGAAACTGAAGCAGCGCTTTAGCTCCTTTTGAATACTCGCCAACGGCCGTGGGGCGAGATTTTGATTTCGCTCGGGCTGAAACATCGACTACAGCTACTAAGAATGAGCTGTGTCCATCCGAGTTTGATATGGATCTTGATACCAACAAAAGTCTCAGCTATCTACTCGGCGCTCTCCCGAGTGACGCGACCGAGTCCAGTGCTCTTGCTATCACCTGTCTTACTCTATACGAGAAACCGCTCAAAGATTTCACAGTTGAAAATCTGCGCGTAATGATTGGTCAAAGTATTGGCTTGGAATTCCTAATTCCTTTGGCTGTCGAATTACTGCGAAAGAACCCTTTCGTCGAGGGCGATTATTATCCTGGCGATCTCCTTTCCGTGGTACTGAAGGTTGCACCAGGCTTTTGGCAAACCCATCCGGACCTTTATTGGAGCGTCTCTGAGATTGTCGCCGGACTTCCGTCGCTTATGAGCGATCTGACGGATGCCATCCAGCGATTTGATGATCTCGCAAATTTTGAGACTTGAGTTCCAATGATTGCAACCAACATCGACAATACGTTCCAAGACGATCGCGCCCTAAACTTACCCCTTCCGCTGAAACACAATTGCCATCTCGTCGCTGTAGATCTTCTGCCATTGTGGTGATTGTTCGAGTTGCAGGCGCAGCACGGAGGTGGGGCTGATGATGGCCACCTGCACGCCGTATTTGTCAAAGGGCTCTTGCCAGCGCGAAGTTCCGTAAATGATGTCGAGATATTCTTTCACGAACTCGTCGCCATACATATCGATGCGGCCGTCGATGAAGACAGGATTTTGCGGAGTTTCCCAAATCAGATAACCGCCCCAGATGTTTGGCTCGGTGAAGGTGTTTCCGGTAATTCTGTTTTCTTTCACGAACGCAACAGCATTGAGTGGGACACCGACACGCTCCTGTGTTGGTGGTGAATAGATCACTGACTTCAACTTTATAAGACACGCAATCAGTGGGACCATCAGGATAAGGTTGAAGATGAGCTGCCGGCGCGTGCTGCTCGTAGCCGGCGTCTCACTGAACGTTGTTCCGAAGCGAGTTGTTTCTAACCAGTGCTGCAAATACTTAGCGAACATTGGGCCGGCTACGAGAGATAAGATCGCCATGTGCCGGTTCGACTTCAACGTGGCATAGAGAAGGAACAGAAAGAGCAACAGCTCGCTTGGTCTAACTCGTTTCGGCGAAAGCGCAAGGGCAGCGATTGTTAACAAGATGAGAGCCAACAGCGGCAGGAGCTCTTTTTGATGAAAGTTCGGTGAGAGCCAGTCGATGACCTGGTCCTGTTGAATCGGCGAGAAGAAAAACTCGAAAGGAAATACGAAGATTCGTGGACCCTGTGGATTCAGGTTCACCGCAACCAGACAAGCGATGAAAACAAGCGCGAGTGTCTTGAGACGTGGCCACTGCGACAAGAGCGTTTGTCCGTCGAACCATGCATCGAGCGCAACACCCACGATCGTAAAACCGATCAAAACCAGCCCAATCAAATAACCGGCGTGAAGATTCACCCACACAACCATTACCGGCACTAGCCACCAAATCGCCTTTGTCGCTTTACAACGGGCAAATCCGTGGAGCACCGCCAAATAAATTGCGGCAAACAAGAGTGTGAAAGTGCGCGGCCGCACTCCAATCGTTGGCAGAATGCTCCAAACACTAAGGAGCACCGCGACACCTTTGATGAATGGATGTGCCGGCGACCTTCGGAAGACCACCCAGAACGCAAGGACAATCAACACAGTGAAAATGAAGATCAGAGTATTGAAGCCGAGGCGTGCGTAAACAACATAGAAGATAACTTCCGACAGCCACTCGTGCGCGACCCAGTGTTTGCCGGGATTCGTGAAGGAGTAGAAATCGAGCCGCGGAATACTGAAGTTATGAACGATGTACTCGCCGGTTTTTAAGTGCCACCAGAAATCGCCGTCGCTCAGCGGGCGCGAAGCGAAGAGAAATGCGAAGACAAACACATACACTTCAAAGGTTCGTTTGAGCGCTGTGTTCATGTTTGCGAACTGGAATGAGCTTCCTGGGGATGATTATTCGAAGAGCTTGGAAATGGCGCCGCCGATCGTCTCGAGCACACCGGCAACTCCACGTTCCGATGAGAAGACAGCGACGGCCAGAACGACGAATAGCAAAGTGATCAGTACTGTCAGCGATTTTCGGCTCATCAGTTCTATGGATTCTTTGCATCTGCAGCGGCCGGACGTTTCTGTGGCGGCTCGGTGATCGCCTCGACTCTGCTCTTCTCGAGAAACGAAACCACACCGCTACGCCGAAACCAGATACCTTGCTCGTCTTCCCACGCCGCGTCCGCTTCGAGTGACGATCCATCCTTCATCTTGATGATCGCGCGTTGGCCGGTCGAAATGTATTTTCCACCAGTAGCTATTGGACCAGTGTTGAGTGCTGCAGGCGTAGGTGCATTTGCGGCCGGCGCCACCGGACTCGCGGCCGGACTGGCTTCAGCTTCGGCGGGACTGTCTGTAGGTGACGCCGCTTCACTCGGCGGCAATTGATGACTCGGTACAACCGCTACCTGATTCGATTTCGGAGGCGCGGTTTCAGTGTTCTGATTGTTGCGACGATCCTGTTGTGTGGTCTCGCGATTGGGCGCGAGAAAGGCGATGTACAAAAGCACGCAGACTATGATGCCAATGAGGCCACCAATCACGCCCGTCATCCAAACAGGCGTCGCCCCTCCCGTGTTTGCCTGACTAATCGCGCGCGGAGAGTCAGTTAACTTCACCAACACCGACCCATCCATATCGCAGTATGCCTTCAGATTATCGAAGACCTCATTACACTCAGGACACTGTTTCATATCAACTCCTAGCCGCAAAAAGGGCCACAAAAGGCACATAATGCACAAAAAGCACAAAAAAGATCAGAGATTCGATGGCCCGTACCTCCCTTCACTCTCTTTGTGCTTTTTGTGCCTTTTGTGCTTCTTGTGGCACTACTTAAGCAGACTGAGAATGTTGGAGAAGTCGTCGGTCCAAACTGTGTCGCCCTGCAGTCGCGTCCAACGCGAATCGTTCGCGAGTGATCCCAGCGCCGCATCGTTGCGCGCCATCGCTACCCACACTGACGGATATTTGCCGGTCTGGTTCTTCTCAGTATCCCTACGAATGAGGGCGGAAAGCGCGGAACGTTTCGATAAACCTGAAAGCAACGGCTCGAGATTCAGATAGCGATTGCTGATATGAAAAACGAGCATCCCATCGGCTGAGATCTTGTCGAGATAAAGGTCCATCGCCTCGGCTGTCAAAAGATGCGCGGGCACGGCGTCGGAGCTGAACACATCCATGATCAGGAGGCCATATTTCGCCGAAGGCGCTTCGCGCAATTTCAAACGCGCGTCACCCATGATGATACGGTGCGAACCCTTCATGCAGTCACTGAGAAACGAAAAATACTTAGGATTGGACGCAATACGCACGATCGCGGGATCGATATCGTAAAAGTCCCATTGCTGGCCCGGCAAGGAATACGTTCCAAGCGTACCCGATCCTAATCCAGCGGCCGCGACCGGCAGGTTTGCCGGCTTACTATGGAAGGCATCAAAGATCTGACCCACTGGTCCACTCGGGTAATAGTACGAAATCGGCTCACACTTTCGTGCTTCATCTTTCAACTGCACACCATGAACCGTGCTGCCGTGATACAGGCGACGAAATTCCTCCTGCGAACTGGTAGTCACGCGCCAAACACCAAAGAAGTTCCGCTCAGTTGTCAGCGTCTCGACCGTGGCATTCAAATATGGAATCGAAGCGAACATGAACGCTGCCAACGAGAGTGCAAAAACAAAAGGACGCCGGAAACTAAGAACAAAACACAACAGCAGCGGAAACAGCAGCACCAGGCCGCTCTCAACCCGTCCCGGAACATTCAGCCTCGGGATTGTTAATGCCAAACCAAAGGTCAACGCGAAGATGAAAGTCGGGAACCCAATGCGCATCAATGACTTCGTCTTCTCTTCCTGCGCCGTGACCGGGCGCACGAGACAGGCCAGGATAATTGCTGCGGGATACTCATAAGCCACTGAAAATACGAGTGGCGCGACAATCGCATTGAAGATACCTCCGAGCACTCCGCCCACCGCAATCCACAGAAAGTACTCCGGTAACTTGCTCACGTGCGGACGACTCTGCGCCAAACGCTGATGGCTCAGCAGGGCAGCGAAAAAGAAAACAACCAGATTTAAAGAAATAGTCACCCACACAGAAATCGGCGGCGACAAAATGATCAAGGCGCCAAGTACGACCACCGAGACGACAAACACGATCGAGGTGACCGATACCTTGAGGAACTGCTTATTTCCAAACGCGATGATGAACGTCAAAAGATAAAGAGCTAAAGGAATGATCCAGATCAGCGGCACCGACGCCACATCAGTGGCGATGAAGGTCGTGACGCCAAGCATCAGACTCGAGGGAACAAAAGCAAACAGGACCCACTCGAATCGCTGCGGGTTTTCAATCTTTACTTCCGGCTGCTCAACTGCGACGTGAGTCTCTACTGCCGTTGCTCTCCTCGCGTTTAGAAGTAAGGCACACGTAATGATCAGGACGACGAGGGTCACATAGCCAACAGCCCAGATGACGCTTTGAGTTCGAAGGGCAAAGGCCGGTTCCAGCAGAAACGGGAAACCAAGCAGCGCGAGCATGCTACCGGCATTACTAACCGCATAAAGAAAATACGGATCGCGAGCCGCTTTGTGCGTCGAGTGGGAAAACCAACGCTGGAGCAGTGGCGCGGTCGCCGATAGCAGCAGGAACGGCGGGCCAACCGTTATCAACAAAGTTGTCAAGAGCCACGGTATCGGACTGCTCTGCGTCGGCAGCGAGGCTAGTACGCGGTCAGATATTGCAAACGGCAAAACCAGCCCGGCAGCGAGCAGGAGTACCGCATGAACAATCGCCTGATTTCGCAACGACAGCCGCTGCGAGATGAGTAAGGCATAAGCGTAGCCGGCCAGTAATAACGACTGGAAGAACACCATGCACGTGTTCCAGACCGAGGGCGCGCCGCCCAATAGCGGCAGCAGCATCTTTGCCACAAGCGGTTGCACCCAGAAAAGCAGTGCCGCACTTGTAAACAAAGCAAGCGCAAATACGGGCGCCAGTGCTGTCGCACGTGCAGCCGTGGTGTTAACTCGATTCAGTTCGACGTCGATGTTCATTTGATTGCCCTACCGAAGACTTGGTGTGATCCCGGCGGATGACGCCGAGCCAACCAAGGATAACAGGGTTTAACCCACTTCGGGTGCAAAAAGATCTGAGGAAATCGAGCAAGCGTCATGCCCCGTTATTAGTCGTGAATTAACGCGAATGAGCGCGGATCTGGCTGCGGCTGATTGTTACAAGTGCTCGCCAGCGAGCAGTGCGAGCACTCAATACCGCCTCACAGGTTTTTCTCCATACTCATTTTTCGACAGTAAATAGGCGGGTTCCAAAGCAAAGTAGCCCTTGAAAGCCTGCTGGCATAGCCGTTGCGATAGGCCGGGCACCGAAGCATTGCCGTGATCGGCAGGAAAGCGGTCAACTCAGGGTTCCTGGGATGACGCCTGTGCTTCTTACGTTTCTTCGGGCAGTCAGTTCTACTCCCGGAGCGACACGCTCGAGATAGACCTATTTCTTAAATCCTAAGGAGATAACCACATGTTGAAGAAATTCTTGAAGGACGAGACCGGCGCTGAATTGGCCGAGTACGCCGTTGGCGTGGCTCTGCTCGTGGCGATCGGTATTGTCGTCTACAAGGTGCTCGGAAACGCCGTCAACGATTCTAATTCCACCAGCGGTAGCAAGATCAAGACCGCGGCATATCCGTAAAAAGCGCCCACACCCACGGGGGCCGGTTAGCCTTTAGCCGGCTCTCGTTTTCTATTCTCATTCTCTCTGAAAGGTCAACCGTTATGAACTTCAAAACAAAGTTTCTGACTCTACTTAAGGACGAGCAGGGTGCAGAGCTGGCCGAGTACGCAGTTGGCGTGGCGCTTTTAGTGGCGATTGCAATCGTCGTTTACAAGGTTCTGGGAAATTCGATTAACGACAGCCAGAGCGGAACAGCAGCAAAGGTTGGTAGTGCGGTGAGTGACGCTGGCTACTGAGATAGCAAAGCGTGATTGCGGTTCGCCACATGATTGTGGCGAACCCAGCTATTTATTCACCGGAGGTAAACAAGTGAACCATTTAAGAAATTTCATGCGCAACGAACAAGGGGCGGAATTGGCGGAGTACGCGGTTGGCACGGCTATTTTGGTGGCGGTCGCAATCATTGTTTACAAGGTCCTCGGCGATGCAGTGAACGTGAAGATGAGCACTGTGGCCAACGAGGTGCAAAAGTAGTCCCGGCTAAGGCCGGACAAACTCAAACCGTGCGGAGTAGAGAATGCCTGTGGCCCCTGAATTGATGAAACTGTTGCTACTCGTACCGATGGCGGTGTTCATCGTGTATTACGACGTTCGCTATCGGCGAATTCCAAACGTCCTTGTTCTTGGACTCCTCATAGGTGGACTAACTATCAACATCAGTTTTGGTGGATGGAATGGCGCGATTTCGAGTCTGGAAGGATTCGGGCTCGCTTTCCTCCCCATGTTTCTGATTCACCTGTTTGGAGCGATGGGAGCTGGCGATGTGAAGCTCTTTGGCGCAGTCGGCGCTGTGATTGGTGTCTCGATGGTGCCTTTGACTTTTGTACTGGTCGTGATGCTGGGAGCGGCGCTGGCCATCTACACGATGCTCCGAGCGGGCACCGTGTTTTCTACACTACACGGCGTATTAAGAATTTTTGTAGGCATCATGCCCGGCTGGGAAATGCCCCGCTTCGCAATGCCAAGCGATCGGAAACACACGATCCCCTATGGTGTCGCCATCATGCTGGGCAGCCTGATTTCGGCTGCCGTCTTCGTGCGTTAAACCGGCCGCAGTTTTTCTGACGAAATGGAGATAAATCATCATGCGGAATAAGCGTTTAATCATTGCACTTTTGGCCGCGATAACCTTTGGCTTAATCGCTGCGGTTTCCGTCAAACAATATCTGCTCAGTGCGCAGACCTTCCGTAGCACCAATGACGTGGTCGTGGCTAGGGTGGAGATCCCAATTGGCTCGAGAGTAATTGCCGAGCAACTGGCGGTGGCGCAATTTCCCTTGGATGTAACTCCGGAAGGCGCGATTTCCAAGATCGATGAAAACCTGATCGGCCGTGTCGCAATCACCGCCATCTCGCCTCGCGATCCAGTCACCGAAAACAAACTCGCCCCGGTTGGAGCAGCGGGCGGCCTTTCATCAGTAATTCCTGAGGGCTTCCGAGCCATGACCGTCAAGGTCGACGATGTCGTCGGCGTTTCCGGCTTCATCCTGCCCGGCACCCTCGTTGACGTCGTGGTCGTGATTCAACCACCCAAGGGCAGCGGCAACGAAGAGATGATCTCGAAGATCGCGCTCCAGAACATCAAGGTCCTTGCCAGTGGTCAGAACATTGACAAGCCAAAGAACGATCGCGAAGTCGAGCGTTCGATTAGAGCAGTCACTCTTCAGGTGACTCCGGAACAGGCCGAGAAACTCGCACTTGCTTCCAGCGAAGGCAAGCTGCAGCTCGTGATGCGCAATTCGGTAGACCAGGCTGACGAACAGACTTCGGGCGCCAACAAGAGGAGTTTGCTTCTCGGTGAACGCGCGATGCTCGTTCCCGACCCGGGTGTCGGTTCCAACGCAACGCCAAAAGCAGCGCCGAGTTCACCACGCCGCTCTGCGCCACGTCCAGCCGCGGTTGTCACACCGAAAACAGTTGCGCCGCAACAGGCTCCTGCGCCACGCCCCACTGTCGAAGTGATCAAAGGCGCCAAGAAAGAGACTGTAGATTTCCCGTAAGAGAGGATGTCTCCCATTGACCACGCGAAAAGGCATCAACTCCGAATTCCGTTTTAAGGAGAACCCGAAAATGTTGGCTCTATATTTCAAACGTTCCTATGTCATTCATTTGCTGCTGGCGACTTTTGCAACCTTGACATTGGGTTTCGCAACCTCCGTACAAGCCCAGGAAACTACGTACGATGCGTCGTTCAGCAACACCGTTAAGGAAGCCATTCCGATCAATGTGCTCGTGGGCCAATCTCGCGTGATCAACTTCGATCGGCCGATCGGCCGCTTCTCCATCTCCAATCCGGAAATTGCAGAAGCCGTCATGGTTCGTCCCGATCAGGTGCTGGTAAACGGTAAAGCATTTGGTCAGGTCAACTTCATCGCCTGGGAGAAGAGCGACAGCAAGTTTATCGTCTTCGATGTGTTTGTGCGTGCCAATCTCTCGCTCATCGATTCACAGATTCGGGCGTTGTTTCCACGCGACGACATTCGTCTGAGTCAGGCCAACGGTTCGGTCGTGCTTTCCGGCACAGTCACCGACCCGCAGGTTGTGACCCAGGCGGACGCCGTGGTCCAGGCAGCGGGTTTCAAGACGGTGAACATGCTTGCTTCACCAGTGAAGAATGCGACGCAGGTGCAACTTCAGATTCGTGTCGCGGAAGTAAGCAAGAACAAGTTGCGCGAGCTCGGCTCGTCGTATTTGTATCAGGGCAGCCCGGGTGCCGGTGGCTTTATCAGCGGCGGTGGTCCAGCTTCACCTGGCGACATAGTAGGCGGCTTGCTATCAGGAACATTCTCCCCCGCGACGAACTTGGTTTTGCTCGGCGGCAATGCTTCCACGCTTATTCGCGCCATGCAAACCAACGGTGCGTTGCGAGCCTTAGCGGAGCCAAACCTGATCGCTATGGATGGTCAGGTCGCGAGCTTCCTCGCTGGCGGTGAGTTTCCCATCCCGATTGTTCAGAGCGGTAATGGTGGCGGCGGCGGTAGCGCCATAAGCATTCAGTTCAAGGAATACGGCATTCGATTGAACTTTAAACCAACCATCATCGACGAAGATCATATCCGCCTCGAACTCGAACCGGAAGTTTCGACAATAGACTTTGCAAACGGCGTGAGATTCCAGGGTTTCGTCGTTCCTGCCCTGCGCACACGACGCGCTCGCACCGGCGTCGAGCTTCGCGATGGTCAGAGCTTTGCCCTCGCCGGCTTGCTCGACAACAGCGAATCGCGTTCGCTTTCGAAGGTACCTCTTATTGGCGACATTCCGATTCTCGGCAACCTGTTCAAGTCAACTCAGTACCAGAAACAGGAAACCGAATTGGTCTTTATCGTCACCGCGGATCTCGTGAAGCCAGTAAATCGCGACGACCTTCCGAACATGCGGGGCATGGACGGTCTGAAGAATGGTTCGCCACTCGGTATCGAACCAAAAGGTGAAGGAATCTCCGGCGCCAGCGGTTTTTCAACCGGTGGTTCGATGACTCCTGCAGCAACACCAGAAGCTCCGAAGAAGACAGCAACGCCTTCCGGCGACGGCGCCGCGAAGACCGAAGAAAAAGCTAAACCGGCCCCGACCAGCGCGGCCACGAAGCTCACGCCGTAGGTGGGTGAAAGCCCCCCTTTTACCGACCAGCGTGAGTTGCTGAAAAAGGGTGGTAATCAGGTTCGCTTGATTATCACCCTGTGGCACAAGAAGGACCTATTCGTTAACAAGGAGTAAGGTCAGTGAAAACGAAAAATCACTCCCGAGCTTTGAGACGCAAAAAGGAACGTGGCAACGTGCTTGCCTACACGGTGATCTCAGCTCTTTTTCTTTTTTTCGCAGTGGGATTGGGTGTTGACCTCAGCCATTTCTATCTGGCCAAAACGGAATTGCAAAATGCCGCAGATGCAGCCGCACTCGCCGGTGCCTCAGCGTTGACCCCACACAATGCTGAAAGCATCACGACTGCCGTCGATCGTGCGATCACCACGTTGAATCTGAATAAGTACAACTTTAATAACAAGAACTTCGCGGATACGATGGACACCACGGCGCAACGCGCACTGGTGACCTTCGCCATTAATCTGGACCAAACCTGGTACACCGAAGCGCAAGCGACGGCAAGCGCCGGCATTTATTCAAAAGTCCGTTTCGTCAGAGTCTTTACACCTTCAGTTGGCATCAGCGTTTTCTTTGCCTCGCCACTGCTTGGCTCATCGAAGAACTTTTCGGCCAATGCGACCGCGGGTCTGTCGGTTCCCGGCAATGTCCGGTTCTGCATGGCGCCGCTTTCGGCCGTCGCACCGGATCCGGGACAGGATTTTCCAGCCTGGGCACAGGGCACTTGTCCGACGGCAGGGATTCAGGCAGACGGCTGCAACCCAGCTAAACAATTCTGCAAGGGCTGCAAGTACACCATTCGTTACGAAGGTGGAACAGGTCCATCGGCAGGCAACTACAACATTCTCGCGTGTGCAGGTAATGGCGCCAGCGTCGTGAGAGACGCTCTGGCTGCGTACGGTGAGTCCTGCAAGTGTGGCAACGTCAGCCCGGGCGACACGATCACGACAGAGCCCGGCGTTGCTGCCGGTCCGGTTGCGCAGGGTTTGAACGTTCGTTTCGACCAGTACGGCGGTGGCATTTCATATGGCACCAGCACTCCACCCGATACGAACATCGCACAGGGAGCGTCACACGGAAACGGATCCAACACGACATGGGACGGCATTTCGTGGACGCAGTATGGCGCGAACAGTCCTTTTTCGGCTCCTTCAAGTGGACACACCGGTGTCGCTAATCGCCGCGTGCTGATAATCCCGATCATTGCTGCGTCGCAGTTTAGTAATGGCAGAACGAATGTCCAGATCGGTTCGCTGGGCGGCTTCTTCATGAACAGTCAGGCAATCGGAAGTAACTCTGACGTGTCAGTGGAATATATCGGCGGAGACATCGTCGGCGTTGTCGGTTTCGATCCCAACGGCAACACCGCCACGAATGTCGTCACTCCCGTTCTTTACCGGTAGGGAGATCCGAGCCATGAAAGCGATCAACAAGATACTCAATCGATTACTACGCAGAGAGGACGGCGGCGCACTTGCAGAGCTGGCGATCCTGGTTCCGTTTCTCGCCCTGATGTTGGCGTCAGTTGCTGAGTTCGGACGTTTCTTCCAGCAATACACGACACTCGCAAAGGCCACACGCAGTGCGTCGCGTTATCTCTCGAATCACAAGCTCGACTCGACCGAAGTTGGTCGCGCTCAGAGCCTCGTGGTATGCGGGAAACTCTCGTGCGGAGTAGGTGATCGCACGTTGCTGCCGAACCTCAGCGTTTCAAACGTCTGTATCGAATCCACGGGTTCGCCCAAGGTGACGAGCGTGACTGTGAAGATTCCGAGAACAAACGCTGACTGCGCGCCAATGGCGGGCACGAACAGCGCGATGCCCTATACGTACTCCCCAATCTTTAACGTTGGCGCATTGCTTAATCAGCCAGGTTTTACGCTGGCTCTTCCGCTGCCGCCAAGCACAACGATGTACTACATGATCGACTAGCAGGAATGTCATGGGGATGAAGCGAAGTATTTCAAACACAAACGAGCGTGGCACAACGATGGCCGAGTTCGCAATCATCTCGGTGGTGTTCTTCATGATCATCTTCGGCATCATCGAGTTTGGACGGTTCATGTACACGCACAACGCTTTGACTGACGCCGCACGTCGTGGTGCACGTTACGCCGCACTGCATAGAGACGGCACGAGTGGCCCGATACTAACCTGCGTACAAAACGTCATCATCTACGGCGAGAGCCACGTAGGCGCCCCTCCAACTTGCGCAGCATCTGGCTCCCCGTTGATCAACGGGCTTAGCGCAGGAAACATAAGCGTCGTTTACCAGGGCGCTGACGACGACAACAATCCCAACACGCCGCCCACGAGTTATGGATCAAATCTCGGCACAGCTACGGTAACCATAACGAATTACACATTTAATCTAAGTATCCCGTTCGCGCGCCAAACACTGACGATGCCGCCTTATACGACGACGTTGACGGCGGAGAGTGCGGGTGAAGAACCGAGTCCGATTGCGACACCTTAGTTCAGACGAGAGAGCAAGCGAAAAGGGCAAGTAACACCAAATGAAACGAACTTTAACTTTTATAGTGCTCAGTAGAGATGCCGCCGACTCGCGTGAGCTGAGTCGTGCACTTGGCGCGCACCCCGGTGCAAGCCTTTTGATGACGAGCGATGACGCCGAGCAGGTGTACACCGAGACCTGCCGTTTGCGCCCATCGGCAGTGGTGCTCAACTTGAATCACATGGGCGAGCCTGCGCTCAAGCTCGTGCAACGTATTACCAATGACTGTCCCACCACCGCAGTGATCTGCGCTTCGAGAGACTCGTCGCCGGATCTAATTCTGCGCAGTATGCGCACCGGTGCGCGCGATTTCATTCGCCTTCCGATTAACGACGAAGAACTGACCACGGTAATCGAGCGCACTTCTGAGTTCTCGCTCGAACACGTCAATGACGAACCGAAGAAGCGCGGCCACGCAATCGCCGTGTTCTCGAGTAAAGGTGGCTGTGGCACGTCGCTGATCGCCGCTAACCTCGCGATGACACAAAAGACGCCGACCGTGCTCGTCGATCTTAATCTTCAATCAGGCGATCTTGAATTACTGCTGGGTGTGAAAGCTAAATTCTCACTCGCCGACGTCGTAGAAAATCGCGAACGTCTGGACGACGCGCTGCTGGCCAGCTATATCACGCCACACTCGAAGAACGTTTCGCTTCTGGCCGCGCCGATAAAAGCAGAAAGCGCGGAAGACATCGAGCCAAAGCATATTTATGAAGTCATGGAGCTGCTGCGCCAGCGCTATGAAAACGTCATCATCGACACACCGCATAATTTCGATTCAGCCACGATCTCAGCCCTCGACCACGCGGATCAGATCCTCGTCGTCTTGACGCTGGAGATTCACGCGATTCGCAGCACGCGCAGAGCGCTCGAGATATTCGATCGACTCGGATATCCGCGCAAGAAAGTACGAATCGTCGTCAATCGCTGGAGCAAGAACATCGAGCTCGACCAGAAACAGATTGAGGATTTCCTCGGCGAGCGCGTGATTGCATTTATTCAAAGTGATTATCGCGCTGCCGTTAATTCCATCAATCTTGGTCAGCCTTTGATTGAGTCGGCTCCGGGATCGACCGTGACAGCAGATCTTTACAACCTGGCGGGCAAGGTTTTCAACGACAGAGTCGAACCACCGCCGCCGTCAAATAATGGCAAGCGTCCATTTAACTCGTTGTTCCGACGCAGTTCGGCAACGATGCAGGATTTGGGATTGAACGCGGCCCTCGAAAGAGCAAACCTGGGAGAAGTTCAGTAAGACTGCAATTCTAATAGGGAATCATCATGGCACTACGTGAAAGATTAGTCAGAGAAGGCGGATTAACCGGATCGCTATCCGAGGACGTGATCAGCAACCAGCAGGGCTTTCAGGACATGAAGTCCAGGCTGCACCGGATGCTGATCAACCGGATGGATCTGACCAAGCTGGGCCAACTCGAACCCGAGCAGCTTCACGAAGAAGTTGCCCGACTCGCTTCCAGCCTGCTGGCCCAGGAAGACACACCGCTCTCGTCAGTTGAGCGCGAACGATTGATCCACGAAGTCCGGCACGAGCTCTTCGGTCTTGGACCGCTCGAGCAGCTGCTTGCTGATTCGTCAATCTCCGACATCCTGGTTAACTCTCCCTACAACATCTACATCGAGCGCGGGGGCAAGCTGGAAAGAACCAGCATCGAGTTCAAAGACAACGAGCACCTGATGCGTGTTATCGAGCGCATCGTTTCGTCTGTCGGCCGTCGCATCGACGAAGCGTCGCCGATGGTGGATGCACGCTTGAAAGACGGATCTCGCGTCAACGCGATCATCCCGCCGCTCTCACTCGACGGACCAGTGCTCTCGATTCGACGTTTCGGCGCCGAACCGCTGCGCATGAGCCGTCTGCTAGAGAATCAGGCACTCACGCCCGACATGGCGTCGATGTTTGAGATGTGCGTCAACGCCAAGTTGAACGTTCTGATCTCGGGTGGTACCGGCGCCGGTAAGACGACGCTGCTGAATGCACTTTCGGCCTACATTCCCTCTGACGAACGCATCGTGACGATCGAAGACTCGGCTGAGTTGCAGATGCAACAGCCGCACGTCGTGCGCCTGGAAACACGTCCACCCAACATCGAAGGCAAGGGCGAAGTGAGCCAGCGCGATCTCGTCAAAAATGCTTTGCGTATGCGACCCGATCGCATCGTCATCGGTGAGGTTCGTGGCGCTGAAGCAATCGACATGTTGCAGGCGATGAACACCGGTCACGACGGTTCGTTGACCACGGTTCACGCCAACACGCCGCGCGATGCTCTGTCACGTCTGGAAACGATGATCCAGATGACCGGCATGCGGCTCTCCGATCGTGCGATGCGCCAGCAAATCGCATCAGCGATCAACCTCGTAATCCAGGTCGCCCGTCTGACTGACGGAACACGCCGCATCACCTCCATCTCGGAAATCACCGGTATGGAAGGCGAAACGATCACGATGCAGGAAGTCTTTATTTTTGACCGCAGAGGCGTCGATAAGGACGGCAAAGTCCTTGGCAGATTCCGGCCCACGGGAGTACGACCGCGGTTTGCCGAAAGACTCAAAATCTACGGCATGCAGTTGCCACGTTCGTTCTTCGAGGAGGTTTAAGCATAATGTTTTTAATTCTCTTCTTCGTCTTTCTTACCTGTCTATTTCTGACGTACACGCTCTATCTAGTCACGTCGCGTTCGTCAGACAAGAAGCGAGCGCTGCTCAAGGAACGTCTGGCCGATGCGATTCGCTCTTCCGCGCATTCGACCGACATGGACGTGCAATTGGCGCGCGAAGAATTGATGAGCGAAATCCCGTGGATGAACCGGGTGCTCATCAAGATGCAGGTAACCTCCAAGCTGAAGCAGATGATCGATCAGGCCGACGTTCACATAACAGTGATGCGCCTGGTCCTGTTCTCTGCGACGGCGGGTGTGCTCGCGTTTCTCGCGGCATCGATGCTCAGCACCTCTTATCTGCTGATGATTCTTTTCGGTGTCATCGCCGCAGTGCTTCCATTTATGCACATCCACGCGAAACGCAAGAAGCGCCTCAAAAAGTTTCTCCAGTTACTGCCTGACGCGCTCGATCTCATGAGTCGTGGACTTGCTGCGGGTCACGCCTTCACCGAAGCACTGCAAATGGTTTCCAACGAAATGCCGGAACCAATCTCGATGGAGTTTCGAAAAACTTACGAAGAGCAGAATCTCGGACTCTCTCTGAAACTCGCGCTCGAAAATCTGGTCCAGCGCGTGCCACTGCTCGACCTGCGCATGTGCGTCACCGCGGTGATGATCCAGAGAGAAACAGGCGGCAACCTTTCCGAGCTGCTCGAGAAGGTTGCTTACACGATTCGCGAGCGTTTCCGCATCATGGAAGACCTGAAGACGATGACACTCAGCTCACGTTGGTCAGCATGGTTGCTCTGCGCGCTGCCCATCTTCCTCGCCGTCTACGTAACCTTCATGAATCCGGGTTACATGGACGTGATGTGGAAAGATCCGCGCGGCAACAAGCTCCTGGCCATCGCTGTCATCATGCAGATTCTCGGCATGCTCATGGTCCAGAGGATCATGAAGATCAGAATTTGAGCCACGGATGAAACGGATTTTTGGACGGATTGGTCCCGTGTAGTTGTGATTCATGAATAGGTGAGATCATGGTAACGATTATTCTGATATCAACGTTTATTTGCATCGCCTTTGGGGTGATGGCTATCTACTGGCTGCTGTTCCGGCCGGTCAGCGCGACGGCACAACGTCTGAGTGAGTTGGACGAAGGTCGGTCGGCGGTAGCGGCGCCGAGCATCGAACCTAATGGGATGGAGACATTGGCAGCTCGTCTTGCCGAGCCGATCAATAAACTGGTGCCACCATCCGCAGCCGATGCGAAGAAACTGCAACGCGAACTGATGCAAGCGGGATATCGTTCGCCATCTTCTGCGGGTGTCTATCGTGCCACGCAACTGGCAACGATGATCCTTTGCCCGCTGGTGATTCTCTTCGTCTTTTCAATGATGGGATGGTCTCTTAACGACGCTCTCCTGCCGGTCTTGTTTGCCTTCGGCGCCGGATTCCTGCTGCCGCGCTTCATTCTCAATCGCCTGATTGCCAGTCGGAAATTGCGAATCACCTGGGGCCTTGCGGATGCGCTGGATCTGATGGTGATCACGATGGAAGCGGGCCTCGGCTTGAATGCTGCGATGCTGCGGGTGTGTGAGGAGCTGAGACCGGTCCATCCCGATATCAGTAAAGAATTCGAACTTGCAAATCTCGAAATCCGCGTCGGTCGCGAGCGCAGCGAGGCATTGAGAAATCTTGCCGATCGCACGGGCGTTGAAGACCTGAACAGTCTCGTCGGTATGTTGATTCAGGCGGATCGTTTCGGTACCTCAATCGCACGCGCGGTGCGAGTTTATTCTGACAGTTTGCGCACGAAGCGTCGCCAGCGCGCCGAACAGGCCGCGCAGAAAGCCGCGTTCAAGTTGTTGCTGCCACTCGGAGCGCTGCTCTTCCCGACGATGTTTATCGTCATTCTTGGTCCGGCGCTACTCAACATTTCCGACATGCTCGGTGGTAGTGGTGGTGGTCTCGGCTTCTAACGCAGGGAGGAAACCTATGGTTAAGCGAACTTCAATCGTTCTGTTGCTCACACTCGTACTGGTTACAAGCGCGGTGCCCATTCGTCGCGTCCACGGCGTGCTCATGACGCCGGACGAAATCGCGATGCTCGATCGAGCATCGAAGGACGGCGACGGCCAGTCAAAAGGCGACAACACTATCGTCAAAGTTTTGAAAGCCCCCTTCAAAGCGATCAGTCGCCTCTTCGGCGGCGGTAAGAAAGATGACGATAAACTTCAGCGTCTCTCTCGCAAGGACGTGAAGAAGTTTGAGAGTGTTGGATCTGCTCGTGTGGTCGATGCACGTACTACCGGTTTCGAAACACCGGCGGCAGCTCCTCAAGCTTCAGAAAACGCTCCCGCAGTCGATCCAGCACTTGCCTCGGCGCAGGAAAACCTGGAACGCGGCAGAGCCCTGCTCAACAGCGGCAATATCAACGACGCGATTGCTGTGCTCTCAACCGCAGCGACGAGCGATGCGAA
The DNA here is from genome assembly GCA_036401595.1 of Pyrinomonadaceae bacterium. GTDB lineage: Bacteria > Acidobacteriota > Blastocatellia > Pyrinomonadales > Pyrinomonadaceae > PSRF01. Next base: position 14,590 of record DASWUM010000012.1, on the reverse strand, counting down.
GCTTCATGAAGCCTACAACCTTCTCGGCGTGGCCTACGAAGTGAAAGGAATGCGCGACCGCGCATTCGAGGCGTTTGAGAAAGCGCTCAAAGCCGACGAAAACAATGGCGAGTACCTGAACAATCTCGGCTACCTGTATCTCAAAAACGGCGAATACGACAAAGCCGCGAAGTATATGAAACGCGCCGTTAAAGTCGCGCCGCAATCACAGCGTTACTGGAACAACCTCGGCCTGGTCCAGGCGCAACGAGCAAAGTTTGACGACGCTTACGATTGTTTCGTCCGAGCAGTGGGTGAGTTTCAGGGTCACATGAACGTGGCCAACAGATCGCAGTCAATGGGTTACGACAAAGTCGCAATCAAGCATCTCGAACAGGCGCGCGTGCAGCGTCCAACCGCCGAGATCCTGCTGCGATTGGCAGTTCTTTACAAGCGCACGGGCAACGACGAGATGGCTGCCGAAGCCAACAAAGCGCTGGTCGCGGCCCGATCACAGGCAATAAACGAATAGGTCCTGATAAACCTCCAGGACCTTAGGTCAGATTCAAAAGAGGAACTTAGAAATGGGAAACCTTAGCATATTGAGCCGTTCAGAGATTGAAGGCTTAGGTCCACCTATGCTGGAGGAGTTGGCAGATTCCGGGATCCACGAGCAGTTTTTGTGTGACCTGGCCCTCAAGCACGTGGCCATGCTTCCCGAGCCAAGCACAACGACAGTCGCTGACAGGCTTCACCTGCCGCGCGTTCTTACTGAAGAACTGCTTTACCACCTGTACCGCGAGAAGTTGATTGAAATGCGCTTGCAAAGCGCAGTGGGATCAACTCGCTACGCGATGCTCGATCACGGCTGGGAACGTGTCACGCGTCTCAACGCTCAAAGCGGCTATCTTGGACCAGCACCTGTCTCGCTTGAAGACTACGCCTTCATGATGCGACTACAGGCAGTGCCCTCGAAGCCGGCTTCGATCGAGACGGTTCGCAATGCGTTCAAGGATCTGGTGCTGCCCGATTCGTTATTGCAAACACTCGGCTGCGTGATCAACTCGCGATCGTCGCTCTTCCTTACGGGTTTACCCGGAACAGGAAAGACGGCCGTATCGGAACGCATGAACCAGGCGCTGTCCGGATCGATCTGGATTCCCTATGCGATCGAAGTCGACGGAAACATCATCCGCATCTTCGACGCTCATAGCCATCGTCCTGTCCCGGAACGCACCTCGGTGATCGAACACGATCGGCGTTGGATCGAGATCGAAAGACCGCTGATCATCGTCGGTGGGGAACTGACTCTCGAAAACACCGATCTGGCCTGGTCCGACACAGCGAGATTCTACGAAGCGCCTTTTCAGGTGAAGTCGAATGGTGGCACACTGGTCATCGACGACTTTGGCCGTCAACGCGTGGCTCCGCAGGATCTGCTGAATCGCTGGATCCTGCCACTCGAGCGCCGCGTTGATTTCTTGACGCTTCACAGCGGCAAGAAGATCGAAGTTCCTTTTGAACAGCTCGTAGTCTTCTCGACGAACCTCGATGAAAGAGATCTCGTCGACGAGGCGTTTCTACGGCGCATGGGTTACCGCGCGCGCGTCGAACCGCCAACCGCGGCTGCGTTCTCAGAGATCTTCAAGCGCACCGCGAGACTTCGCGGCGTCGCGATCGATGAGGATTGCCTGCGTCACATTCTCAGGCGTTATGAGCTCGAACAACGAGTGATGAAGGGCTGCGAGCCGCGCGATCTGCTGAACAAGGTCAACGATATCTGTCTCTTCGAAGGACGTGAGTTACGGTTAACGAAAGAGCTCGTCGATCTGGCATGGGGCAATTACTTTGGAACGGCACACGGCTTCGCGCCGGAGACGTTGCAGTTTCGATCCGCGCAGTCTGTAGCTTAAGGAACGCGGATTAGACGGATCAGGAACGGATTTAAATTAATGTGCGGACAGTGGAAACAATTCGGGGTAGCACTATTATTGTGTTTGCTGTCCGCCCTTTCTGTACACTCACAGACCCCTCAAAAAGTTGTCGGCCAATCGATCACTCTTGTCGACGGTTACACGTTTGACGTTGACGAAGTCTGGAAACAAGGTGATGAAATTTGGTATCGCAAGGGCTCCATCAATCGCCAGGTCACTCAGCAGGTAAAATCAGTCAAGCCCATTTACGAGAAGGCGAAAGCCGTGGCGGTTGACGCGAGCAAGACGGCCACTGCCGTCACCACGTCCCCTGCCAAACCCGCTCCCAACGCGATTTGGATTCACCTCGTCGATGGCGCCCGTTTTCGCGTGGACGAGGTCCAGGAAGGTACCGACGGCGCCGTCTACACCCGCAACAAAATCTCAATGTTTCTCGACAAGGAACGCATTGCCCGCATCGAATACGAGGTTCCGGGCCTACCGGGAAACACCCGCAAAATTGCCGACTGGACGTCCGGAAACGCAACGATCGACCACTTAATCCGCTCGAACGGCGAGCGTTTCGGAATCGACCCCTATTTGGTCTTTTTAGTAATTGAGAAAGAGTCGCGTTTCCACACACGCGCGGTCAGTCCGAAAGGGGCCCTGGGCCTGATGCAGCTTATGCCCGGAACCGCTCGACGTTTAGGGGTTCGGAAACCTTTCGATGCGGCTGAAAACATCAGGGCCGGGACGCAGTACATGCGGGAACTGATGGACCTCTTCGGCGGGAAAGTCGATCTAGTGCTGGCGAGTTATAATGCCGGCGAAGGCGCGGTGCTCAAATACGGTCGCAACGTTCCTCCTTACAGAGAGACACGCGACTACGTAAAGACGATTGGAAAACGCTACGGACTTTCGGGCCGGCAAACTGGACAGAACGAAGTGCCGGAACCGCAACGCTAGGGGGTGCGCGATGAAATCTTTTTTCCCCACAACTCTAATTATTCTTTGCCTCGTGATAGGCGGCGCTGTTCTTGCTAACGCTCAGACGCGACAGCAAGACCAGGGACCAATGACTAACGCCGAGGTAATCAAACTCGTCAAAGCCGGCTTCAAGGAAAAAACGGTCGTCCTGATCATTGCTTCGCGAATTCCGAACTTCGAGCTCACGTCTGACAAAATGATTCATCTCAAACGCAGTGGTGTGAGTGAGAACATCATTGTAGCGATGCTTGCTCGTCAGGAAGGAACAGATGTTTCGATGACTGACGAACAGTGGGGCGACGATCCTTTCTTTAATTCCAAACTCGATCCGAAGGGCAATGGGAACGGTGGCACAGGTTCGGGTTCCGGTTCAGACGGCAGCAGCACGAACATCTTCGGCTCGAATACCGGATCGAAATCGAGCACCCGCACTCGCACTGGAAACGGTGGCTCCTCCGGTGACAGCCAGTTAACCGGCAGTGCAACTGTGCGGATCCTGAGACCGCCGACTGAAGGCGGTAATGGAAATTCTGCCAAACTCGAGAAGACGAAAAGTCTGACCAACGACTCGATTGTTGAACTAGTTGAAGCGGGCTTTTCAGAAGGCACCATCATTCGCCGTATCGAACAATCGCCGGTCGAGTTCGATCTGGCAGCGGATAAAGTGGAAGAACTGCGTAAACGTCGCGTGACCGACAAAGTCCTCGCAGCCATGAAGGCAGCGATGGGCGAAGACAAATAACAACCACAGATTGCACAGACCTTGTTTGTGTAATCTGTGGACCAAAACATATGAGAGTACCAGGATTTCGTTGGGTTGCGCTGCTGGTTTCCGCAGCGCTCTTATTTTCTGTTGCGAGCGCACAGCGAAGAGGCCAGCAACGAACGAAGCCTCAGTCAAAGCCGAGCGCTACGCCCGAGCCAAAGCCAAAGACCGCTCTCGAAACTGTCGGGGCGCCTCCGCCAGTTCCCTCTTTAAAGAAACCACCTGAGCAGGAAGTGAGCGCCGGCGATGTTGTTTCGGTCGACACTACCGAAATCATGTTTCCGGTGACTGTGCGTGACTCCAACGGCCGGCTCGTCAACGATCTCACGCGCACAGATTTCAAGGTTTTCGAAGACAATTCATTACAGCCGCTGAGCGATCTCGCGTTGCGACAAGTGCCTGTCGATGTGGTCTTGATGGTTGATGCGTCGTCTTCAGTCGCAAACAACCTCGACGACTTTCGACGCGCCGCACAGGGATTTGCAGCGAAGTTACAAACGGACGATCGCATCAGTCTCATCAAGTTCGACGATCGCATCGAGCTCCTGCAGGATTGGACCAAGAGCCGTTTTCAATTGCAACGTGCTTTGAATCGCATCGAACCGGGTATGTTTACGCGTTTCAACGACGCGCTGCTCCTTGCTTCGAAGGAACAGTTTGGACCAGCAACGAAATCGCGCCGCGCGGTGATCGTGTTGTCTGACGGAATCGACAACGGTCAAGGCACGACTTCTCTCGAAGCCGCGTTACAGGCGTTGATCAGAGCGCAGGTCACTGTTTACATCGTCGCCAACACCGAGATTTCGCGGGCTGCGAAGCGAGCTGAGCTCGACAGCCTGCTCGGACAAAGCGAATCGTCGATCAAGTTCAATCAGGTGACGATCGACCGTTTGCGACTTGGGATTCAAGTGCTGGACCAGAGTGAACAAAACCTGGCCCAACTCGCGCAGGCAACGGGCGGAAAGTTGTACAAGCCGCTCACGTTTGATGCGCTTGAATCGACTTATGCGGAAGTCGCGGATGAGTTGCGACATCAGTATGCGCTTTACTTCACGCCGTTGAACAAAGCGCGTGATGGCAGCTTCCGTCGTGTGCGTATCGAGACCGTGAATCCGGGACTCTATCCGCACACCCGCGTCGGCTATTTCGCTCCAAAGAGCTAATCTGCGTAATCTGTGGAACAAGATTCATGCTCGTGAGGCTCAGTTCGTGGTTGTGTGTTCTGCTGTTGAGCTGCTCGTGTGTCTATGCCCAGACTACCGTTGAAACCAAGGTACCCGAGAACGAGAAAGTCACGATCGTACTCGCGAGCGGCAGTCAGATGCTCGTTGACGAAGTGAGCGAAGGTGGCGGCGGTTACTGGTACAAGCGCGGTAACATGACCACCTTTATCGATCGTGAAAAAGTGCTTCGCGTCGAGGTTCCAACACCACCCGAGACGACCGCTCCTGATGCCAAGCCACGCAAATGGAGTCTCGCCGACGCCGCCAAAGTCGAACAGTTTTTCACAGCGAAGTTTAAGAAGCCGTTGCCGACGACGGCGTTTGGACAGTCAGATTTACACACGCGCTGGGGCTTGGACCACCGCAATGGTATGGACGTAGGTCTTCATCCAGACAGCGTTGAAGGTCGCGCGTTGATAGAGTTTCTGCGCACCGAGTCAATCCCGTATTTGGTCTTTCGCGGCCCTATTCCCGGCGTGGCCACTGGACCTCACATCCACATCGGAAACAGATCATCGCGATCCTACGGCCGCTAGCAAGTTTTGGAGCGCGGTGGCCTGACGCCGCTTTGGTCTTGATCCAGCTCCCACCATAACAAAGCGGCGTCAGGCCGCCGCACCCAAAAAGGAGACTGGAGCGATGAAATTCATCGAATTCTCCCATCCCGAGGGCGGCCGAATGATCGTGCACGTCGATCACATCACCAGCGCGATTTATCGCCAGGGTGAAGGTGACATCAAAACGCGTTTGGGTCTCGATCTCGATCAACGTCAAAACGACATCGTGATCTTTGGCGAAGACGCCGAGCAGACGTGGCAAGCCCTGCAGCGACTTAATGCCTAAATGAACTCAGAGCCGGCAAAAAAGCCAGACTCGGCAAACGATCCACTCTCTGAACAGTGGATAGACCTCCGACTGATCGCGGGTATGCGCGTCGTGCTGGGTACCTCAGCGTTGCTGATCGTTCTGATCCAGCCGCTGTCTCTGTTTCGTTGGAGCAAGCCCACTTATCTCACGCTCGTTTTCTATGCGCTGTATGGTCTGGTGATCTATCACCTGTCAGTGCGCCGGAAAGCGATCGTTGCGCATCGAGTGATTCCGTGGCTTGACCTGCTCTGGTACGTGCCGCTCATCATCTTCGCGAGCAACACGAACAATCTCTTTTATTACTTTTTCTTTTTCTCGATCATCGTTGCGTCGTTTAGTTGGGGACTCAGCGACGGTTTGCGACTCACGCTCGCATCGGCGGCGATCTACACCATCGTCCGGCTCCTCAATGAGCCCGAGGGATCGATCCATCTTGACGACGTTCTACTCGCGCCGATTGGTTTGCTGATCTTTGGTTACATCATCGCGCGTTGGGGCGGTTATCACACTGAGCTGAAGAACAGGCTGAAACTGCTGAAGGAAGTTACGGTCTTCTCTAACCCGCGCTTCGGCATCGACCGCACGATCAAAGCGATTCTCGAAAGTATTCGTGCTTTTTACGACGCGGAGGCATGTTTGCTCGTGATCCCCGGCAAACCCGGCGACGCCGACAGCTATCAGATGTATCGCGTTACCCGTGGCACTCATCTAAGTCGGACCGCGCCGCCGGAAATCGGACCCGAAGCCGCCACACAATTCTTGTCACCTTCGCTCGACTACGCAGTCATCTACCGGAAAAACGGCTCTTCACAGACGCGTTTGTTCGACGTGAAGAATCGCATCTTCTCCGAGACGAATGCCAACAGCGGCGACAAACAGGCGGGCATGCTGGAAGCGCAGGAATATTTGTCGGTGCCTGTTTATTATCGCCACCAGGCAGTCGGCCGACTTTTCATCATTGATGGTCCAAATCGCATCGACAGTTCCGACATGGATTTCATGCTCCAGTTGATGGACCACGTCACGCCGGTGATGGAGAACATCCGGCTGATCGACAACCTCGCCTCCGACGCCGCGGAGCAGGAACGCCGGCGTATTGCGCACGACATTCACGACAGCGTCATTCAACCTTATCTGGGATTGCAGTTTGGTCTTGCGGCACTCGATCAAAAGCTGGAAGCCGGTAATACCGCGATTCGTGACAACGTCCAGGAGTTACTCGAGCTCACCAATCACGAGCTCGCCGAGTTGCGACGATTTGTTTGGGGCCTGCGCGCCAGTGAAGAACGGCTGGACGTGCTGCTGCCGGCTATCGAAAGATATGCGGAACGATTTTCGCTCGTGACCGGAATCAAGGTCGACGTCGCCGTGCACGGAAAGATAAAGGTAAACGATCGGCTCGCCGCCGAGTTGTTTCAGATTGTTGCCGAGGGTCTGAGTAACGTGAGGCGTCACGCTTTTTGTCGCGACGCGCGCGTTGAGATATTGTGTAAAGAGAGTTCGCTGCTGTTACAGATTAAGAACAGCCGGCCGCGTCCCGGCGCTAGTCCAGACGGCGAACGCGTGGATGGCACTGACGGCATCAAGTCGTTTCGTCCTCATTCAATTGCCGAGCGCGCGGCATCGCTCGGTGGAGACACGCAGGTATTTGTCGATGAAAAAGACTACACCGTAGTCAGTGTTGGAATCCCCCTGTAGTTTTTGGAGTCTCGATATGTCAGCTCGCCCCATCACCATCATGATTGTCGACGACCACGTCGTCATCCGCAGCGGTTTGCGAATGTTGATCGAGCACGATCAGCAAATGCTTGTGGTAGCTCAAGCCGGAAGCAGGACTGAGGCTCTCGAGCGTGCAGCCAGCACACACCCGGACGTGATCATTCTCGATCTGTTGCTTGGCGATGAAGATGGCCTCTCGTTTCTGCCCGAACTGTGCCAGGCAAGTCCAAACTCACGCGTTTTGGTGCTCACGGGCGTACAGAATCCGGATGCTCATCGTCGCGCCATTCGCCGCGGCGCCATGGGAATCGTTTTGAAAGAACACGCCGCCGACCAGCTCCTCAAAGCGATCAAGAAAGTTTATGAAGGCGAAGTGTGGATTGAACGATCGATGATCGGCAGCATGATTCACGAGTTCAATAAACCCGCCTTGGTCGATCCTGAAGTGACCAAAATCGAATCGCTGACCGACCGGGAGCGGGAGGTCATTGCGCTCATCGGTGAGGGCCTCAAAAACAAGCAGGTTGGTGAGCGTCTCTTTATCAGCGAAACCACCGTCACACATCACCTTAGCTCGGTTTTTTCCAAGCTCGAAGTCTCCGATCGCCTGGAGCTCATCATCTACGCATTCCGGCACGGCCTGGCCAAGATGCCCACCTAAATTTTAACCACAGATCAGTGGCTTAAAATTCTGACACTCACCGGCAGGATCCTGCCGTCTTGCCCCGCAGAAAAATTCCACCTTCCTGCCAGAAAAATGGGCAAGGACCTCCGTTGTCACGATTTTGTAACAACTTCATAATCCAAAAGTAGAAATCCAAACCCTTACGAGAGTCCGTTCATGCACTGCGAACAACGCGCCAATAACATTCTTGATTGCCATTTGCGAATGCCGAACGCTGCAATTCGCGGCAGAAGTGGACCAGTTGAGCGAAGGTCCAAACCACGCTCTGACGATGTACTACCAGCTCGTGTTTGGGGAGTCGACATCGACGATCAACCATTCAGTTACGACTGCCAACTCAGCAACATCAGCGCCTCAGGCGTCTACTTGCGATTGCCTCGTCGCATGAAGTTTTCTTCGTCCATCAGTCTTGTCGTGCGGCTGCTGAATGGACCAGTAGACGGCATGATGGCAGCTATCAAGGGCACCGTGATGCGTGAGGAGCTGGAAGCGGACGGCCACCGTGGTGTCGGCATCAGGATCGTCGAACACAGTTTCATTTAGCGAAGTTTTCCCAGAGAGAGAGGTTAACGACAACACCGGAAACAGATCGCGATCGCTTCGCCGCTAAATCTGTTCCACTGGGAGGCTGGTTGTAAGACAGGCGATTGCCCCCGACTGACGATCAAAGCTATGCAGCCTCCCTTTCCCAATCTTCACACCCGCCCAGAGGTGTGAACGATGCGTTTTAACTAGCTGGAGTGGTTTGACGCTCTGCCCCCGAATGCAGCGCATCTCCTACCAATCCACCGGCAATTAACCAGAGAACGACGCGTGCGGCGAATCTCCCTGCTGCGCGCACGTCGTTTTCGCTTTCAAGCAAAGGAGTTTTACCATGTCCCCGATTAATTTTCGCAAAGTCGTCGTCTCACTCGCGATGTTTGCAGTTGTTGCTCTTGGTTCGTCGATGGTTGCCAAGGCTGACCAAGCTACGTTTAACCTTACTGTAGGCCCGACGTTAGGTACGGGAAACTATGGGACGGTTCAACTAACGCTGAGCGGCGGTGCGATCATTGTAGATATCACCTTGACCAATGGCGCAATAATCAATGGTGGCCAACAGTGTTCGATCTGCTTCAACTCAAGTTTAGCCACAGATCCAACTATTTCTATTTCCGCCAACACCCTACACTACGACCTGATCGCGGGGGGAAGTCCCGGCAGCTTACACGGTGATGGTTTTGGCTTCTTTGAGTATGGCCTGAACTACACCGGCGCTGGTAATGGCGGAGGATGTACGGAGTGCGTTGGGCATGTCGTCTTCACCGTCAGCAGAACGGTTGGCACATTCTTAAGCGTGTTCGATCTCGTGCAGAATTCCACTGGCGGAGGGGATGCCTCGCCTTTCGCTGTTGATATCCGGGTCGCCAACACCGACGGTGCAGCCACTGGCTTTGTTGGCACCGGTGGTGCGGTTCCTGAACCGACAAGCATGTTGCTGTTGGGAACAGGCCTACTTGGTCTCGGCGCCGGTATTAGACGACGTCTACGCCGGTAGCCCGGTAACTCTCTCTGCACGCGTTTTTGAGTGGCAGCTCGATGCGCGTGGACGTTAGTTCGAACCGAAACAAAAAACTGCGGCAGGCTGCGGTCACCCCCAACCGCAGCCCAGGTTTGGTGTGTGTTTTAGAGACGGTGGATGAGATCTAACCCGACGAAGACAGACCTCAATGCTAACTCTCAAGAGCGTATCCGGCCGCCTCAAAGAACTATTCCGCGGCCGCGAACAAACAGCGCCCGAACGCGTTGAAACAACACCGCGAACCCTGCTCGTCGTCGACGACGAGGAGTCGATCTGTTTTTCGATGAGTGAGTACTTCTCACAGCACGGGTTCAAAGTGGATACAGCACGCGAAAGGGAAGAAGCGGAAGGCCTCATTAAAGATACTGAGTACAAAGTCATCATTCAGGATCTGCGACTGGGGGTAGAACGACGACCGGAGGGCATCGACATCATCAAGCTCGTCCATGCTCAGAATCCCGACACACGAATTGTAGTGCTCACGTCCTACGGATCGCCGGAAGCGGAGGAAGAAGCTCGTAACGCTGGGGCGGATGCGTTCCTGCGTAAGCCGAAGCCACTGTCACAGGTGGCCCAGGTAGTCCAGGGATTGATCGAATCACCCCGCACGCGCACAGCGACGGTGAAGCAGATTTCGATCTGATCAGTTAACCACGAATAACTTGCATACGCGGGATACCTGCAATGCCCAGAGCCAGGGTCCTGCGTTTAGGAAGGCTACCGAAAGTACGACCGGGAACTGGTTATTGAGAGGGCGGTTCCTGGTTGTCAACCCGACCGGTCCTTCCAGAGAGGGCTCGGCTTGTCTGAGCCCTCTTTATTTCTGCTGATCTGTGTTCATCCTTCTTTCAATCCGTCTGATCCGTGGCGCACAACTGCTCGCCAGCGAGCACCTCAGTCACTCGATTAACTGCGTTTACCAGTAAGTAACTTCCATCTAACTTACACAGAGAACTGTACTTTCGACCTCTCACGCCAAAATCGCAACACTCTGGCCCAATGCTTGCTAATGTCTTCGCACACGAAACTTTATCTCGCGGAGTTTGCACTTCTTCTCGCGCGAAGGAATTGGGACACCGTGCGGGGATTTATCCTCATTCCAGTTTTGTAAGCAAATAAATACGCGTCCAGAGCTTTGGCTGCTGATGGTGTGATCTGTGTAACAGGCACCGCGGCGGTCGCGGCAAGTATTTACATCTTCAATCAGGAGTCTTAACGACATGTCCCCCAATCGCCCGACCTCTTTCCGTCTCCCAATCCGGACAATTCGCGTTGCGCTTTTGATCGGCGTGATAGCGCTGACAGCCGGAGTGTTGTCGTCCACTTCATTCGCGAGCTCGCTTGGCCAGAGACTCTTCGCGCGTGTTGTCACGCTGGTCGCTCCAACGAAGTCCGCTTCAACCGATCACACGTTTGAGGCTGAGCTTGAAGAGACTGCAGCAGCGACTCCAACAGAAAGCACGACGATGCTGGTCGAGCGTCGTGGTCACACAGCGACACGTCTCGCCGATGGTCGCGTGTTGATCGCCGGCGGCGAAAACAGCAGTGGCACGCTGAACCAGACGGAGCTTTACGATCCGGCGTCGGGAAGTTTTTCAGCCGGTGCGAACATGGGCGCGATGCGCGCCAATCACACGGCGACCTTGCTGCCAGATGGCCGCGTGCTGATCGCCGGCGGACGCGATGGAGGAAGCGCACTCGCAACTACTGAGATTTTTGATCCGGCTACCGGCTCGTTCACGAGTGGCCCATCAATGAGCGTTGCGCGTGCAGGACACAGCGCGACGCTTTTTGCTAATGGTCGTGTTTTGATCGCTGGCGGCGATGCGGCGGGCAGCGTCGAGATCTTTGACCTGGCTGCGGGAACATCTACGGCGACGGGAAACATGGGTGTTGCGCGTTCGCAGCACTCGGCGACGTTGCTTCAGGACGGGCGTGTTTTGGTTGTTGGCGGACGCGATGCGGATGGCAATGAAGTTCTCTCGGGCGAGATCTTCGACACGCCCGCTTCGTCGTTGTGGACCATCTCCAATAGCTTGAAGGTTGGTCGCGTGGGTGCACACTTGCGCGTTTTGTTCGACGGCAAGGTTCAGATCATCGGCGGTAGTAATGATGGATCGATGGAGATTTACGATCCGTTGTACGAAGCGTTCGGTGCTTACGCGCACGTATTGCCTGACGGTGACCCGTGTACCGGACTGTCGGGACAAATTCTTAACTCGCAAACGCGCGCGGCGTTGTTTCACAACGGCCAGAGCGATCCGCTCTTCGATCGATCGGGGCATACGATTACAGAGTTGGGCGGACAGGCGCTGGTGCTTGGTGGTGTGAATAGCAATGGCGCGGTGCTTGGCTCGAGTGCGGTGCTTGGTAGCTCATCGGCTTCGATCACAACGGACAAGATGGACTACGCACCGGGTGAGACTGCACATATTAGTGGTCGCGGATTTCAGGCGGGTGAAGTTGTTCGATTGAAGATCCACGAGGATCCGCACACACCGCAGGAACGTGGCCTTGATGTGACTGCGGATGCGAACGGTAATTTCAGCGGCGATTACCTGGTGATGGAATATGACCTTGATATGAAGTTCATCGTCGGTGCGCGCGGGTTGACGTCGGGTGTGACCGCGCAGACAACGATGACGGATGCTCGCCAACTCTTATTGACGTTTGCCGGCACCGGCAGCGGTTCAGTAACCATCACGCCAAACACGGGAACGGTCAATGCCCCGGTTTCATGCGGCGGCACGGGTGCGAATGCGGCATCGCAAACTGTCTCCGCCACGTGCTTGCCTAACATAACTACCTCAGACAACGGCGCAACCGTAACCTTCAATGCAGTTGCTAATGTGGGGTCGACATTCGCCGGCTGGAGCGCTCCTGCTAATCTGAGTTCGTCGACGTGTTCCGGTACAACAAATCCCTGCAGTGCCGTGCTTGGAGGTAATCCAGCTCTGACTGTCACCTTCAACGCTGGCAACGTCAGCACGACAACGACAACTCCCAACGTCAGCGCTACCTACGGCGATACCTCGGTGACGCTCAATGCAACAGTGACACCGGCTACGGGTCCTGCGATCAACACCGGTTCTGTTACGTTCACCGTCAAGCAAGGCGCCACAACAATCGGCGCTGCCACGACAGATCCAACCATCGTCGCAGGTGCGGCGAGCGTGAGCTATGTATTACCGGCAGGCACTAATGCCGGACCTTACACAGTTCAGGCAGTCTACAATCCGGGTGCTGGTTTCCTCACCAGCAATGGTTCGAGTACGTTAACGATCAACAAACGCGCGATCGAAGTAACAGCCGATGCGGGTCAGTTCAAGACGTATGGTGACGCTGATCCAACGTTTACCTACACGGTAACAAGTGGATCATTGGTTTCCCCCAATGCCTTCACCGGCGCATTGAGTCGCGTCGCTGGTGAGAATGCCGGACTCTACGCAATAACCATCGGTACGTTGGCCATCAACGACGGCAACGGCGGCAACAACTACAACCTGACATTTGTCTCAAAGAACTTTGAGATCAAGAAGCGCGCGGCCACCTGGACCACGAATCCAGCCAGCAAGACCTATGGTGATCCAGATCCGTCGCCATTGACGACCGGCAGCGGTTCGAACTTCGTCGCCGCCGATGCTGTCACCGCGACTTACAGTCGTGCTGCAGGTGAGAACGCAAGTCCTCCGACTTACCACATCACGGCGACTTTGAGCGCGACACCGACGTCAGCACTCGACAACTACATCATCACCAACAATGGCGCTGAGTTCACCATCAACAAGCGTCTCGCCACCTGGACTACTAATCCAGCCAGCAAGACGTACGGTGATCCTGATCCGTCGCCACTAACCACCGGCAGCGGCTCAAACTTCGTCGCCGCCGACAACGTGACTGCGAGTTACACTCGTGTGGCTGGTGAGAGCGCAAGCCCGCCGACTTACCACATCACGGCAACACTGAGTGCGACACCGCTTTCAGCACTCGACAACTACATCATCACCAACAATGGCGCTGAGTTCACCATCAACAAGCGCCTTGCAACCTGGACTACTAACCCAGCCAGCAAGACCTACGGTGATCCAGATCCGTCGCCATTGACAACCGGCAGCGGTACGAATCTCGTCGCTGCAGATGGTGTGACCGCTACGTATTCACGTGTGGCTGGTGAGAACGCAAGTCCTCCGACTTACCACATCACCGCGACGCTGAGTGCGACGCCACTCTCAGCGCTCGACAACTACATCATCACCAACGACGGCGCCGCGTTCACCATCAACAAACGTCTCGCCACCTGGACCACGAATCCAGCCAGCAAGACCTACGGTGATCCCGATCCGGCAGGCTTGACGACCGGCAGCGGCTCGAATTTCATCGCCGCCGACAACGTCACTGCAACCTACAGCCGTGTGGCTGGTGAGAACGCGAGCCCGCCGACCTATCACATCACGGCGACCTTGAGCGCAACGCCGCTCTCAGCACTCGACAACTACGTCATCACGAACGATGGCGCCGAGTTCACCATTAACAAGCGTCTTGCAAGCTGGACCACGAAACCAGCCAGCAAGACCTACGGTGATCCGGATCCGTCGCCATTAACCACCGGTAGCGGAACGAATTTCGTTGCTGCTGACGGTGTGATTGCGACCTACAGCCGTGTAGCAGGCGAGAACGCAAGCGCGCCGACTTACCACATCACGGCGACACTGAGTGCGACACCCATGTCAGCACTCAACAACTACACCATCACCAACGATGGCGCCGAGTTCACTATCGACAAACGCCTTGCAACCTGGACTACTAACCCAGCCAGCAAGACCTATGGTGATCCTGACCCAGCAGGCTTGACGACCGGTAGCGGCTCGAACTTCATCGCCGCCGACAACG
>DASWUM010000011.1:0-3530 GCA_036401595.1 Pyrinomonadaceae bacterium | reverse complement strand
CCCAGGGTTGTCGCTGCGCTCCAACCTTGGGCTGTGTCTAGCGAACGCCTTCGGCGTTTTGACTTGAGCTAAAATTAGCTAAAACCTTCGACCTTATTTCAAACTGAACCACCAAGGCTTATGAGACGACGAACTTTTATTAAGGCGGGAGCGGCTCTTTCGGTCGCGAACGCTCTGCCGCGGATAAAAGCGCAGGAGATCCCTTCACACAACTGGGACAACTACGATTTTGGCTCAGGACCACAGGCGACTGATCGATTAAATCAGGGCCCCTTTGGGATCGAGCAGGACGCCGGCTGGTACACGGTTCTCGTAACGTCGCAATCAAACAAGCCGGTGCGGAATTACGGACTCGGTCTGGTCGGCTACACATGGGAAGAAGGTGGTCCTTCACTTGCCGCTCGCGCTGGCCGCGAAACACTCGAGCAGCACGTTGAGAAGATGGCGTCGCTTTCCTTCGTCGATCTTCTTTACATTCGTTGCGATTGGCGTGATGTGCAGACAGTTCCCGGAAAACTGAACCTGCATCCCGTTTTCAAGTTAACTTTCGATGCAGCTAAACGACATAACCTGCGCGTAGCCTTTCGAATTCAGATGTCCAACACTGAAGGCCAACCAGGATGTCTAGCACTACCTGATTTTCTCCAAAAACAAGTTCCGCTCGTAAAGATTGGCAAAACTTACGGCGCCAAGGAAGACTTTGTTGAGCCTCGTTACGACCATCCGCGATTTCAAACCGCGTTCAAAGAGCTGAACGAATTGCTGGCCGCCGAGTTTGATAACCACCCCTTGATTGAATTCATCGATTTAATGATGTACGGCTTCTGGGGCGAGGGTCACACGAGCAATTTGCCCAATCCGTTTCCGGATTATCTGACGGCCGCAAAGACGTGCCTGGACATGACTAAACTGCAATTGGAAGTTTGGAAAAAAGTTCCCCTTGCGGTGAATACTCAACCTGACATCAGTAGCGTTGGCAATCGGGAAGTTCAGGATCTCTGCGTGCGATCTGGTTGCTGGTTGCGCTCGGACAGCATTGTCATTGAAGAACCTATTCAGATCGAAGCACTCGCAAACCGGCCGCCGTGGCTGGCAACCGTGATGGAGGATGGTTATTACCGGCAATACAAAGTCGATCCGAAATACCTGCCGGTTGATGAGGCCGGCGTCAACGTGCTCGAGAAGTGGATGCTGCATGCAATCGATCTCGGTGCGAACTACTGGTCACTCTGGACCGAGGCCGACAACCTCAAGCGATACTACGAAGTTTATCCGAATGGTCTTGACACCTTGCGGCGCCGCCTCGGTTATCGAGTGCGGCCCTCGTGGATCTGGCAGCGAAAGCGATATGGCACGGACGAAGTTATCGTGGCCGTTAGTAATGACGGCGTGGCGGGCGTACCCGGCGTACTGCGTCTATACCTCGAAAGCCTGGATGGGAAGATTAAACTTGCAGGCTCCCTCGACGCGGGTCACCCACATGCAGGCAAGATCCGGCAAGCCTCATTCATCCTGCCAAACAATAGCGATGGTTTACAACTTAAGATTAGAGCGGAGCTCGAAACAAAAGCTGGGATTCGCCGGCCGGTCAACTGGGCCACAGCGCAGCCAGTGAATGCGGATGGCTCTATAAGTTTTCAGTTACTACGACGCGACGATCCCAAATGGCGAAAGGGTGTTTGATTCAATCACATGACCTACTCAATCGGCGTAGATCTCGGCGGAACAAATATCAAGATCGTCGTCGTTTCCACTGATGGTACCGTGCTCGAGTATCTGACTTGCGATACAGCCGACGCCGAGGGTTCGTGGGCTGACGCAATTAAATCCAGCCTCCACCAAATTCAAAACCGCCGCGGCCAGGCGCCTGCGCACATCGGTCTGGCTGCTCCCGGACTGGCAGCTAGCGACGGTCGATCGATTGGTTACATGCAAGGACGGTTAAAAGGACTGCAGGGCTTCGTATGGCAGGACTTTTTGGATGTGGCTACTGCGGTGGTTGTGCTGAACGATGCGCATGCGGCCTTGTTAGGCGAAGTCTGGCAGGGTGCCGCAAAGGGTTACCGCAACGTGATTCTGCTCACTCTCGGAACCGGAGTCGGAGGTGCAGTGCTTGTTGAAGGTCGTCTGTTCAAAGGTCATATCGGACGCGCCGGTCATCTGGGCCACGTCTCCGTCTACTCCGAAGGTTCATTGGACATTGTGAACACTCCAGGGAGCCTCGAACAGATGATTGGAAACTACAATCTATCCGAGCGCTCCGGCGGTCGCTTCACGTCTACACGCAAACTCGTCGAAGCCTATCTTGCCGGCGATACGGACGCCACCAGGATCTGGCTTCGTTCGATCTTTCACCTGGGAGCAGCGGTCGCTTCGTTCATCAACAGTTTCGATCCGGAGATTGTCATTATGGGAGGTGGCATCGCTCTGGCAGGGGAGGCATTATTTGATCCCCTTCGCGAAAACCTCGATCGTTTTGAATGGCGACCAATGGACCACCGTGTTCCCGTTATCTCCGCAGCACTGGGTGAAAAGGCGGGAGCCATTGGCGCCGCCTATCACGCAATTCTCGAAGCGCGTGGGTAGGCGCAAGCTTTCGATGTTGACTTTCGTTTGCTTTCGTTCGTAATCTCCGTGCGATGCTGAATCTTGAACGAAGAACAAAGATTCTCGAGCTGCTGGAGAAACACGGGCAGGTTGCTGTTCCGGATCTGAGCAGACGGTTCAAAACGTCTGAGGTGACGATTCGAAACGACTTGAAGGAACTACACGAACGTGGCCTGATTCGGCGAGCTCACGGCGGCGCAGTCAAGGCCAGCACCGTAAGCATGGACCCCTCGCTTACGGTAAAGGCAGAACTTCATGCTGATGAAAAACGCAGAATCGGCGCCGCTGCTGCCGCGATGATAAACGATGGCGACTCGATCATTCTCGACTCCGGTACCACCACGCAGCAAATCGCTCGACAGATCAAGCACAAGAAAGATCTGAAGGTCATTACAAATGGACTGAATATCGCCACCGAGCTCTTTGGTGTCAAAGATATTCAATTGATCTTTTTGGGTGGAGTCATTCGCCAGAATTCTCTGTCTGCTGTGGGCCATTTTGCAGAAGACATACTGGCACAGCTTTCGGCGGATAAACTCTTCCTGGCGGTTGATGCCTGCGATCTCGATTTCGGTCTAAGCACGCCGAATCTTGAAGAGTCGCAGGTCAACCAGGCGATGGCGCAGATCGCAAGAGAAAAGATCCTGGTCGCCGACTCAAGCAAGTTTGGCAAAAGGAGTCTTTCGCGAATCATTCCACTTTCCGAGGTGGATGTGATCGTTACAGACCGCGGGCTTCCTACAGAGATTCAAAACGAGTTGAAAGCACGCGAACTGAAACTGGTCCTGGTTTAGCCAAAATCTCGGAACGTACTGTAGGGGCGGCCCTCCGTGGCCGCCCTTGTTTTTTTACACGGATTCAAGAAGCGACAGCCTCAGGTTTCGTGAACCCGAATTAAACCAAGGGCGGCCACGGAGGGCCGC
>DASWUM010000010.1:0-9669 GCA_036401595.1 Pyrinomonadaceae bacterium | reverse complement strand
CGTTTTTCTATTTGAGAGTGTGCTATCCTCGGCAGCAGTATGCGACCTCTGATTCTCATCCTCGCCGTGCTTGCGATTAGCGTTCTGAGTTGTTCAACGCAGCCGAGCGTGTCTTCATCCGAGCAAGACGAGATCTTTCGTCGGGCTTTCGAGCAGCACTCTCGGAATCTTCCGGTCGAAGGCCGAAGCACGGTCAAGAAAATACTCTCTGACGACCATGAAGGAAGCCGGCATCAGCGTTTCATCCTGCAGCTGGACTCCGGGCAAACGTTGCTCCTTACCCACAACATCGATATCGCACCACGAATATCGGATCTGAGAGAGGGCGACGAAGTGGAGTTCCGTGGAGTGTACGAATGGAATCCCGAAGGAGGAGTCGTTCATTGGACCCATCACGACCCTCAAGGTCGACATCCACCCGGCTGGCTCAAGCATAAGGGGAATACTTACCAGTGAAGTCTTGGAGCTATTGCTTCGCCGCCTGGACCTTCGTGCCGTAGTCGAGCGAAGTATAAAATGTTCCTCTACCCTGAGGCGTCAAATCCAGAATATTCCAAATCGGATTGTACTCGTCGATGCCGCGCTCTTTGATATCTTCGCCTAACCGTGGATGACAACTATAGAAGTGACGCATCGTGCCGTCGTTATCGCGAGTAAAGACGGAAATCGTTGAGTCCTGACCGCCGTCGCGATCTTCGCTGCCAAGATCGTACTTGAACGTGCTGTCGCCGGCGCTGACCAACCGCAATTTGTCCCAACCGCGCTCACGCGCAAACGCACGCAACGTCGACGGGTCGGCCGCTGCGACGATTGCCATATCAACATTCTGAGCAAGATGATGAGCGACGCCATTGAAAGTATCGATCCAGGCAGTGCACATCGGGCACGCCTTGGTCTGTTTCTTTCCAAACATGAAGTGATAGATCACGAGCGAACGATCGGGTGCCGTGAACAATTGGCTCAGACGAACCTTTTTGACTGGCTCGTCACCATCATCGAGCGAAGTCGGGCCTTCAAGAAACTCGTAATCCTGAATCGTCGCACCCTTTGGCAGCCCGCGGCGCAGCTCGGCAACGCGTTCGCGCTGTCGCATCAATTCAATTTCCGCCAGTCGCAATTCCTCCCGACTCTTCAGGTATTCGTCCGACTCATTCGTTAGATTAGTTTGGCGATACGTACCGTCGATCATTTCATTAACCATCACCATTCCCTGCCTTTCACCTACCTGAAACAATTGCTCGAGGGCTACGTTAAATCTTACTTTCAATACTATGGTTCGTCACCTACTGAACCTTCGCATGACGTCACACTCGAATTTGGACTATTGATTTTCAGGTTGACCCTGTTGGATTGTATTTCATATAGTGAATCTAGTCAGACTGGTCAGCAAGGAGATAGACGATGCCGCGATCAAGAAAGCACAGTCAATCAGGCAGGAAACCCAAGAGTCAGCCGTGGCAACTGCAAACAGCCAAGGCTCGATTTAGTGAGCTGTTTCGTCGTGCTCGCACGGAGGGTCCGCAGGTCGTGACACGTCAAGGCAAAGAGCAGGTTGTCGTGTTGCCAGTGGAACAATTTGCGCTATTAACTAAACGAGTTCGTCAACCAAAAAGCCTCGTGAAATTCTTTGCCGAATCGCCACTGACGAACGTCACGCTCGATCTTAGCCGGCAACTGGATTCAGGGAGAGAGATCAAACTGTGAGTGGCTTTCTCCTCGATACAAACGTAATCTCCGAACTGGTTAAGCCTCGACCGGAAGCAAGTGTTACAGCCTGGATTGAGACTACTGACGAGTCGTTGCTGTATCTGAGTGTGCTGACGATTGGTGAGATTCGTCGTGGGATTGCGACTCTTCCTCAATCACGGCGTCGTGCGACTCTGGAGGCTTGGCTTGATAAGGAACTGAGCGCTCGCTTTGAGGACCGGATCCTGGCTATTGATCAGCAAGTGGCGGATCGTTGGGGTTTGTTAACTGCGATCGCGCGGAATAGTGGAATTGTGTTGCCAGTCATTGATGGTCTTTTAGCGGCCACTGCCTTGGAGCATAACCTGACCCTTGTCACCAGAGACACAGGACAGATTCCAGCCGTGGGCGTAGCAGTCTTCAATCCATGGGAGAAGAACTGAGAAGCTGCACAATTTAGATTTCATCACCAAGTAGTCTACAAACGAAGAAGCCGCCGGATGTCCGACGGCTCCTTCGCTTCTTACTTCTAAAACAACTACTACGGCAGGGCTTCGATATTCAAATAGAACTTGAAGTTGCCGGTTTGTTGAATGCCAAAGAGCATCCTGATGTTGATGGAGGCTCCGTTTGCCAGCGGTGTTCCCAGCGTCACCGTACCTGCCGACCAGGTGGAGTTGAACGCACCACCATTGGGTTGCGATGGTGGTTGTTCCAACGTGGTGCCCTGCACGTTGACCGTACACGGCGTTGTTGCGACTCCATTGGATGCCAGACAGGTTGCCGAATCGTTGATCCCCGAAACCACTAACAGTGTCGACGTGCGTGAACGCAGGTCGGCGATTCCGGACGGCGCCGGGAAGGTAGTGACGTCGATGATGCGATAGCGCAACCTGGTGACAGGCGCACCAGTGTTATTGATCACGCGGCGACGGAAATCGATCGTGCCGAAGGTCGAGTTATTTGCCGGGTCGCTCGTGAAGTCACGAACGCGATTTGGCGGATTAGCGGGAGACACCGTCTGATCCAACATCAAGAACGCAAATGACGAATTGCGTTGGATCGGCGACGCCAGGTTTTGTGGGCCAGGCGCACCGAGACGCTGTCCTGCGCCTGCGCTCGTGCCATTGGTATCCACGAAGTAGAAGTCCACGGCGTTGTTGTTAGTGTCGACGTAGTTTCCGCCCGAAGAACAGACACCGAAGTTTGTGATCGAACCTTGCTTACCACACTCGTCACGAACGAACGCATAGTCGATCGAGAAAGGTGTCAGCGCCGGATAACCGGTGCCTTCCTTGTAGAGTGTGTTCGCTTCGGAAGTCGATCCGACAGCATCGAGGCGGTTGGCGAGCGTAAAGTTCGCCGCTACCGACGTATTGAAGAGCGCGATACCGGCATTGTCCGGAATGTCAGTGGTGTAAGTCGCGTTACCCGTGGCATTACCTGACAGCGAGTAAGCGACTGAGTTAGTACAGAGGTAATGGCCGCGGTTCGGAATCACTGTGCCGTTTGGAATGACGCAGCGAGCCACACCATTCGAAGCAGCAACAGCGTAACCAGTGCCCGCGCCGGAGTCGCTAACGGTGTGATCGGCGCCGCTATTGTTGTAGATCTCGATGAACTCGTCGTTCGCGCCACTTGGTCCACGTACGCGGAATTCACTGATGATCAACTGTCCCGCTGTAGCTGCGGGCCCGGCGAATGGCGTACAAACAAACGCTCTCGGCGTGACGATTAACGACCAGCTATTGAGCGTCCCAGTATCTACGGCAGCTTGATCCGAAGCCAGGATCCGCCATGTACCCTGAGTACTCGCGCCATTCATCTTGTTTAGTTCACCAACCGGTTCCTGCGGACCAAATCCAAGAACAGGCCAGCTCGGTGAATTGGCGATTGGCAACCAATTGCCGGTGTATGGTGCCTGCGCGTTAGTGGCAAGCAGGATATCGCCAGCAGCCTGATTGTCGACCACCATGTTGGTAATGTTGTCGCCATCGCCACCGCCGGCAACAGCACCGCCGATGAACGAGATCAGATCCACACCGTAACCATTCGGCGCCTTGAAGCCGACGGTAACGTCACCCGGGAAGGTGTGTGGCAGACTATCAACGCGGAAGTTGAGATCGGCGATCTCAAAGTCGTCCGTGATAGTTTGCGAGTCGATTGTGCCGCGTGGCCTGTTGTCCTGAATTGCGAGCGGAGCACCTGGCGTACGCGTGTAGGTCACCGGCGCCGCCGTACCACTCGGAGCACCGACGCGGAATTGGAAGTCCACTGCCTTCACACCTAACGAACTGGTGGAAGTGATGGTGAACTTGATCGATTGTCCGCAGCTCGCCGCCAGCGGAACGTTGAATGCGAAAACATCACCAGCCGCACTACCTTGAGCCGGAATCGCACCGTAGTTAGAAGTTCCGTCGGTGATGCTGATGCCTGCTGTTGCAGTGGTCAGAGTTGCAGTCGCGGAAGCGACATTCTTTGAAGCACTGTGCCATGGATTTGCGAGCGTGACGGTGATCTTGATCGGTTCGCCTTGATCGATCGAGCCATTGTTGTTACCGAGACTGTCGTCAACGGCAACATTCTGCACATCCAATCCAGGAGCCGTAAACGACTCAACAATTCCCTGGTGGGATGCGACCGGAGCGAAACCATAGGCCGTGGAAACGCGTGCTCCGTAGCCCAAACCGCGATCCGCAAAACCGTCCCAGATCGACTGCTCATTGGCGCAACTATTCGTGGCGCAGTCAGCGTCGATCAGAGCGTCACGCGCATCGATGTAGGTCGGGTTGTTCGGGGTTAGTTTGAGGGCGTCGGTCACCAGTTGCAGCATGATCTGGTTACCAGTCGGAACACTGCCGCCATTGGCTGCAATGATTCGAGCCCGCACTTCCCACAAGGTCAACGACCAAACTTCACCGATGTTGTGTACTTCACCGGCGCCCCCGATGTTGTTGCCAACTGGATCGGGAGCGATGCCGCCTGACAAGTTGTTGGTGTAGTCGTCGACGTCCGCCCATGTCAACGGATTGATCGAGTTGTTGGTTGAATACGGGAAACGACGTCCACCATAAACATAATTGTCAGTGAATGTCGTTATGCCGAAGATCTTGTACCCAGTGTAGGCACCGAATGCATACATTCCATTTGGATCATCTGCATTGGTGTTGTTGAGCAGGGACATGGCATAAAAATCGCTCCATCCTTCGCCCATACCTGCACCTGGATCCCAAACCAGGCCGGCTGCATTGCCGACCAACCGATTGCTTAGTCCGTGAGTAAATTCGTGGATCAAAACTTCGGAATCGAGCGATCCGTCACGGTCCACTGTTGGTCCAATGAAGCGAAACATCTGCGCTCGGCCTGATTGACCGTCAGGCGGAGTTGAGAAGTTAGCGTTGTCCGTGCTGCTGCTGTCCTGTCCTTCAGCCAGAACACGGTCGTTGCCAAGACCCATGCCGGAGAAGTTTGTTTGTTGGAAGTTACCTGCGGCTTCGTCGAAACCGAGCAGGAACAACTTATCGTGATACCAGTTTGCGACGTAGAACAGTTGCGTGATCATGCCGCGGCGGAACTGGTCCACTGCGAGGGTGCCGTTGTTGCCGTTGCCCGTCGGAGTTTGGCCTGCCTCCGGATTTCCTCCCTGCGGTGGCGGTAGATAATTGGTCTGAAAGTCACGCGGCGTCGTCCCCAGAAAATCGCGGTTTCGAGCGTTGACATCAGGGTTACCCATCGGTTTGCCTTCGCCATCAAGCACCGAACTCGCGGCGGTGTCAGGTTGATTCGCTCCTCCTGCACCAGCGCCACCGACACGATCCATATAGGCGTGGACATTGTTTCCGATGGTTTGCGTTTGCGCGTTGGTACAAACACCACCCGGACAGTCATCGATCCAACCATTCGGACTCGCCACTGCACTCATCGCGGTAAACATGCTGACGATCGTTGGCGAGATACCGGGAGGTTGAACGTTTCCTCCGACCGTTGCATTGGACGGCGAAAGCGGCGCCGGACTGTCAGCCGGTGTCGTTCCGTCTGCCTGAACATAGACGCGGAAACGAGCGTCATGAGTTGAGACGTTGGCGCGGATGTTCTTTCTCCAAAGCAGCTTTCCGGAGTTTGCGTCAACGATGGTGTACCAGTCTCCGGAACCGTTGGTGAAAGTTACTTGCGACCAGGCTGGGACCAGGATGCCCGGAGCCAGTGGGAAGTAAACCAGTTTGCTGACGACGTTTCCGGCGATGTTAGGGTTGTTGGCAACAACTTCAACTTCCGTACCATCGATGTTTGCGTTCGTTAACGTGGCCTTGTCAGTCTCGGTTTGAATATCGACGGAATACATCGCAGCGCCTAATGCTGCTTGCGCTGAAATCAGTCCGCTGAAATCGATCTGGCCGGCTGTGGCATTTGGAATCAACAAACCGGTCGAACGGTAAACACGACCTTGAGGGTCGAGAATAAAGCGCGTGTCGCTCTGAAAGACGGGACGTCCATTAACGACTTGTTCGACGCGCACCATCCGCATTCCGCTACCACTAAGACTCTCGCCACCAATATTCAAAGCAGCGATGTCCTTCGACGAAAGTCCATAAAGGTCGCTGTTGGTAGAGATAAAGCCACGCACGATATCTCCGCCGTTGCGGCCTGGGTTTGGTGCAGTGAGAGCGCCGGTGGTGCTTCTTAGAATCTCCACTCCACCAGTCAACGGCGATCCCTTGGCCTGTACGCCGCGCGTGAACGTTCGCAGGCGAATTAGTGCCTCATCAACTGAAGTTTTGCGATCCTGTAATCGCTTGGTAATAAGACTGGCGTTGGCGGCAGCGATTTTCGCCATAGTCTTTGGTTCGGTGGATCTAACGTCCAGGTTTGGGAAGCGTCGGGCCGCTTTAGTTGCTGCCGCTGGTTGCACCTCCTGGACTTTGATATCACCACCTTTACCTTTAGATTGCGTGGAA
The DNA here is from genome assembly GCA_036401595.1 of Pyrinomonadaceae bacterium. Taxonomy (GTDB): domain Bacteria; phylum Acidobacteriota; class Blastocatellia; order Pyrinomonadales; family Pyrinomonadaceae; genus PSRF01. Next base: position 3,028 of record DASWUM010000010.1, on the reverse strand, counting down.
GATTGCTTCATGTCGCCGGCGCTTTCTACTTTCTGCGAAAGCGAAGCCGCTAACAGGAGTGCAATCGCTACCACCAATACGATAGGTATCAGTTTTTTGGTAGAGAGAGGGTCACGTAAAGACATCAAAAGCTCCTTAGTTTTAGTTTGTAAGTCGCCTCGAGACGCACGATCACAACTCGACCGATGGTCACGAAGAATGAAGCTAATGCTACGTCCCTTGCACGATGATGGCGCAGTTTAAGGCCACACCATTTTGATACTTGCGTGAGAATAACTGCGAAGAGTTATAGGGCGAGACTCTCCTCTTACTACTAGTGAGGTTGTTTGAGTGAGTGCTAGATTACCATCAATCCAACGGTTAATCGACAAAACGGAAAAGAAAAGTAACACAATTCTCCAAAAGATTGGTTCGACTATTTGCTCTTAACATGTGTGGGAGTCTTGCTAATTTATCGACGTGCGTCTACTGAGTCCAATAGTTTCTGGAGGAACATGAAAAAGTCGTAGCTGCAGTTTGAGTAGCAGGCAGCCGCACTATCGGAGTACTTCACATTGTGCCGTCGCTTGCACTGAAGTGGTAGAATGCTTGCACAGGGGGTTCAATAATGACTGTCCTGGAACACATAAAGCATTTGGTTGTCGGTTTAACGTCTCAGGAGAAACTGGATCTCGCCGGTTATTTATCTGAGTCAAAGCCGACTGCTCAGAAACCCGAATCGCTGCGTGGAGATTGGAATCCCGCATTTGCAGAAGACGAAGATCTGGATGCCGATTTGAAATCAATTCGCGGTGATTGGGAAAAGGAGTGGCGCTCAGGCGACTTTGTAGGATAACTCTCTAATGCCTTGTCTGATGGCTTCTTCCTCACATTCTGTAGTAACTAAAACTCATTAACTGACCAACTCTTTCAAATTGAGTTGGTCACCAAAACTGCTCGAGCCTGGTCTATCGATCTCACGGTTGGATAAGACAGGCAGTTTTGATCCTCAGGAGCCGTTTTAGACATGAATTTCTATCTAACCGATACGCACGCATTGTATTGGTATTTGGTCAGCTCACCGTCTCTGGGTGCTGGGGCCGGTTCAGCATTCGATGAAGCCGATAACGGACTCGCCTTGATCTATATTCCGGCCATAGTCGTTGCGGAGCTTTATTTCCTAAATGAGAAGAAACAGCATCCGCTAGATTTCGTTGCAAAATACGAGCGACTTGAGCAGAGTCAACAATTTGTTCTATTGCCCTTTTTTCCGGCAACCACACTGCATTTTGATGCTTGTAGAAGCATCCTTGAAATGCATGACCGAATGATTGTTGCAGATGCACGTCTATTGAGTGCACCTCTAATTACGCGCGATCGCGACATCATCATGAGCGGACTAGTGCAGACTATCTGGTAATCAGGTCGACTCAAATTACCTCGAAGCAGCCGCTAATTCTGAACGGCGATCTGGTACTGCTCTAATTTGCCGTTGGGTAATTCGTAGGTCCAGGCGCGGAGTGTCTGTTTTTCGAAACGCACTAAATAAACTCGCAATGTCATTCCGCCACGCAAGCCTTGCCGAACCTGTGTGAACGATCGAGGTGTGCCGAGTGGCGACAAGCCACTCGCGAAGTCCTTTAATGCTGACTCACTGAAATAGGCGTTTGCGTTGTCGCTGAAAAGTGATCGGTCAATCGTTGCGTGCTGTAGTCCGTCAAAAATCTTTTTCGCCTGTTCCAATTTCTCGGGTGTTGCCGGATCGTTCTGGTCGAAGAGCATTGGAACGACGCCGTGGGCAATGTCGCCGGCTGCAGACGAGGCGTCCTGATTTGTTAGCGCTACAACCGAGACTCGGTCATCGGGAAACACAACGCTCTCCGATACGAATCCCGACACTTCACCGCCATGTGAGACTGCGCGGTGTCCGGCTTCTGTGGCCAGGCTCACGCCGAGTCCATATCGAGTTCCCAAACCGTTGTTGAGTTGCGCTTCACGTTCCAACTCTCGATATGACACTGGACGCAGAAGCTTGCGGTCCATGATGGAAATGTTCCACTTCGCCAGATCTTCAGCAGTCATCGCCAGCTCGCCGGCTGCGAACAGCCAGCCTGCGCCTTCTTTCGGCGCCACTCGCAATGGCCCCAGCGCGTAGCGCATGTAACCGGTCGGATCCGTGTCGCCTAATCGCTTTTCGTCGATGTTGGCCACGCTCGTCATGCCGAGTGGCGCGAATACCTTTTCCTTCAGAAACTGCAGGAGTGGTTTGCCGCTCACCTTTTCGATTATCACGCCGGCAATGACGTAGTTTGTGTTGCTGTACTGCCACTTTGACCCCGGTTCAAAATCGAGAGGCTTGCGCGCCCACATGTCGAGGATCTTCGTTGCGGTAACAGGTTGAAGCATCATCGGCATGACGTAGTCCTGGGGCCAGTAATCCTGATAGCCCGACGTGTGCGACAACAACTGCCGAATCGTCACATCATTCGCTCGCGTAAGATCAGGAATGAACTTCCCTACTTTGTCATCGAGCGACAGCTTTCCCTGCTCCTGCAAGAGCAACATAGCGACGGCAGTGAACTGTTTACTGATCGAACCAATGCTGTATCGCATCGCGGTAGTTGCCGGTGTCTGGGGCTCGAGTCGCGCCGAACCGTAAGCGTTCAAGTAGACGATCTTTCCGTCTCGCACTACCGCGATCGACGCGCTTGGCACACCCGACCGCGCTAACGCATCCGTGGCGAGTTTATCGATCTTTTCACGAACCTCGGGTGACAAGTCTGACTGTGCGCTGGCTAACGAAACCGAGGACAACAGAAGTACGGCTATGATTACAACACGGGAAAATAGAGCGGGAGCTTTAGGCATAGGGTTCTCCTTGAATCGATAGCACCGGTTTGGCAGATTCTTATAACAGACTTACGTCTCGGAACGTACTGTAGGGGCGGCCCTCCGTGGCCGCCATTGGTTTGAAATCGTATTCGCCAAACTCGAGAACGTCATTCTTAGAAATATTGTGTGCCAGGCCGAGGGCGGCCACGGAGGGCCG
>DASWUM010000009.1:0-11789 GCA_036401595.1 Pyrinomonadaceae bacterium | reverse complement strand
CTGAGAGCAAGCGCGGCGTCTTGTTTGCAGGACCACAGCCGAGGCTTACGGTCCAACGATTACAGTGAACGAGTGATGGACTCGGTTGTAGTAAACCGGGTTGCTGCAACTTACGATGTTGCGCTTCCACACTGTTAGTTGCAGGAGGTAACAACAGGTGATTGGAAACACCTGCGAAGCGTCGGGAATGATCAGCTTCATGTGACCACCTCTCCACACTGGCCGTACAGCACCCTGAGCGAGTGCTTGCGAGTAGTCAGGTCCAGGTTGGACACCACCGACCCCCGCCGGCGAGGCGCCAAAGGTAAACAGACTTCGTTCGTTTCCGGCGCCCCAGAGTAGCTTCAGTTCGTAGCTATCGAGGTGACCATCCGGATCGCTACAGAAGTAGTCGATCTCGAGTGGTGTCGCTGGATTTGGCGGATGCGGCAACAGGTGTTCTGAGCCGCACGCCTGAACAAAGTTGTTCCCGAGCTTGACGAAGTTGATGCCGCAATCCGGCTCAGTTGTGTCGATGTGTACATTCCCCGGCACTCCTGGACCAACAATGCGGTTGTCGATACGCAGAACGATCAGGTTGTTCTCTGCGTGAGCGCCACAACCTGCCAGCACCACTCCCGGATCGGCTGGATCCGGACCACCAGCAGGCAACGCCCGGTAACCGCGGACGCGGAAGTCGTAGGTACCGTCGACAAAGTTTCCTGAAGTCTGGATCTGTGCGAGCTCGTTCACATTCAAGAACCACACTCGCCCGTTAGCCACGTTACCCCAGCTTGAACCGACCGGCAGCGGGTGAGTCTGTTCGTAATGGTGACGACTCTCGTACAAGAGCCTGGGGCCCGACGCTACGAGCGGAAATCCAGGATAGAACCATTGATTGGGCCACACGTGCGGTGGACTAGAATCGAAGTAACCGCGCGTGAAGCCGCTCAACGCAGCAGGTGGTATTGAAGCCCACGCACCTGGACCAGCAGAGTGATCCTTGAATTCGATTTCATAGTAGGCCGACTGCGGATCGGTTCCCAGTTGTCCCCAGATCGAAATGCCTTCCGAGAACGGATTGTCCCTGCCACCAGGGTTGGCATAGCCGTCAGGTCCAGCCGGATGGGCCGAGTTGCCGCCGATGTTGCCGGAGATAATTCCCGGATCGCCACAAACTCCGGTAATCAACGCGCATGGTCCAACCGGATCGGGATCGTTATGAGGTAAACAGCACGCCTGATCATTCGCCACCAGCGTTACGTTGAGCGAAGTGGGAATGTCCCAGCGAGCCTGGAAGAGATTCTCATTGACGATCACTTTATCCTGGCCGCCGCCACAGTTCTGCGTCACCTTAAAGATGATGTCCGGTGCACAGTCGAGCCACGGCGTCCACGGCCACCACGGCCAAATGCGCAGGCGCTCGAGTTCGGGCACTTGCGGAAGCACCGTGGTGAGCCTGTCACGCAGAGCTGGGATGGTAGTTGGATCGACTTTGGTGATCGCTTTGATCGGCGGTGGGATCGGTATCGACGGTGTCAGTCCTCCCGGTTGCGGTATGATCGGTACCGGTGGAAAGATGTTGGGAAGGCCGGCGATATCGAAAGACACTTCGGGTGTCGGTTCTTTGAACTTCAAATCCGGCCGCAGCTTGAGCACCGGACGAATCTTATCGATCAGCAACGGCTCAAGACTCCAGCGCCGTAACTGCCACCACCACCATGGCCACCAACCACAACACCATCTGAACCTCATAGAGAAATGTCCGTTCGCATCGGTGATCACTGTTGGACCAACCTGCGAACTCGACAGCCACCACCAAAAGAAATCGACGTCAAAAGCACGCACTTCGGCGCCAGGAACTGGACTGCCATCGGGGCAAATAATCCGACCCTGGATCGTGAAGGTGCGACACCAACGAAGCCAGATATCCCACCATGGTGGAGTCACGATGAAAGGCGGTAGCTTGAGCGTGGCCTTGTTGGCCCATTGCGCGGGATTGACTGTCGTGGTGAGAGTTTGGAAATTGAATATTTCCTGATCTGAAACACTATCGGGACCGATCGCGAGAGTCAGTGGTTGTTTGGCGTCGACGTCGAGAGTGACTTCGGCTTTGCCACTCTTGACTGCCACCACTTGGGAGACAACTTTTTCGCCAACTCTGGCGGCAACTCTCACTTTCTGCTGGCCACGATCTGCGTCGGTAACCTGCGATACATCAATCGGTATTACGAGTTTACTCATGGATACTCCTTCTATTGAGAGGGTGCGGCACGGCAGAGCCGAGCCGCGATTTTCCTTCCGGGCGAGCGGGGGGAAGCGCGCAAAAGGAAATTGAGAGGATCAGCGCACGGGACTAAGGCCCGGCACTGAAAGCAGGGAAGGTGCGTCTGAGCCGTGGACGGTGACACGCCGGACACTCGGGGTGAAACGATAGACCACTCCGCTGAGCGGTCCGGTGACGGTTAGTTCGCCTTGACCTGAGTATTCAAACTCGATTGGCGTCGAAGTCCAGTATTGAGTTTCCTGTGGTGGAGTTGAGCCAATGTTGGCTTGACTGTAGGCAGCACGACCTTTACCGCAGCATGACATTATTTTGATTCCTCCTCGACTGATTTGTTTGAGATTGGTGATTCGTGCCAGATTGCCGGAGGAGGTTTGTTGTCGTTGCGTGCGGTGATGCGTTCGAGCAGGATGGCGCCGCCTGAAACGGCCAGCCAGATAAATACGCGCGCCAGCCATGTTTCACCGAGCAGCCAGCCAACTGGAGCTGCGAACCAAAGGCTCAGGCAGTAGAAACAGTCGAGCAGTTGGCCGAAGAAACTCTTGCCGGCAAGTCGTCGCAAACGAAGGAAGATGTCGGCTGGACCATCTTCGCTCGAGAACAGGTGAGTGATACGCCAGACTGCCAATATCGCGACTAGGAGCGTGATGAAAGACACGTCAAGGCGCATCGCCGGGTTTACCAGCAACAACATGAAGATCTGAATCGCCTCCGGAAAATGGAACTCGCGTTACTCGGGCCTGGACAGGGATGGTGTCATCAGGTTGGGGGCCATCGTGACCCTTTCACGTGAGTAGCTGGTTGGATAAATTGATGTACAGACGCGCTCGCCTCACCAGCATCAACGCGAGCATGCGCTGCGAAGTGACATCGGCAGGTGCAAACCCTATTCCGCGAGCTTCTGGGCCAATTGAGGCTTTGAGATCTTGGAGAAGATCGTAGAATGTCTCCGATTGTGGACACCACAGTGCACAGACGTAGACATCGCGCGCTACGGAATTGTTGGATCATGTCGAACGTACTGTAGGGGCGGCCCTCCGTGGCCGCCCTTGATTGATCTCTCAATATCTCGAATTACGGCGTTCTCGAATTTGACGAACACGATTTCAACCCAAGGGCGGCCACGGAGGGCCGCCCCTACAAGACATGCTACGTCGTCTCTTTCTACTTCAAGTTGCAGCCATTTCTTCGCACGCGGTGATTAGTGCGCGGATTGGATCACCGGCGCCTTACGGTCCAACGCCGTCGGCGCGACAACTGCGCTGGCACGAAATGGAGTTCTACGGCTTCATCCATTTCACCGTCAACACCTTCACCGACAAAGAGTGGGGCTACGGCGACGAGTCTCCCGCACTCTTCAACCCAACTGACTTCGACGCCAACCAGATCGTCCGTACTGCAGCAGCCGCGGGAATGAGAGGCTTGATCCTTACCTGCAAGCATCACGACGGCTTCTGCCTTTGGCCATCGAAGTACACCGAACACTCGGTAAAGAACAGCCCCTGGCGAAATGGCCGCGGCGATGTCGTGAGAGAAATCTCCACCGCCTGTCGGAAACATGGCTTGAAGTTTGGCATCTATCTCTCTCCCTGGGATCGAAACCACAAAGACTACGGCCGATCTGAATACCTGACCTACTTCCGCGCGCAATTGCGCGAACTTCTGACTTCGTACGGTCCAGTCTTCGAGATCTTTCTCGACGGCGCGAATGGTGGTGACGGATATTACGGCGGTGCTCGTGAAACACGCCATATCGATCGCGATACTTATTACGACTGGCCCACGACGTGGAACCTCGTACGCAAGTTACAACCTGACGCGTGTCTTTTCAGCGATGCTGGCCCAGACGTGCGCTGGGTTGGCAACGAACGCGGTGTTGCCGGCGATCCATTGTGGAACACACTGAACAAAGACGACTTCGCACCCGGCAGAGCCGATGAAGCTCGACTGAATCGCGGCGACCGTCCCGGAACGCATTGGGTTCCGGCCGAGTGTGACGTTTCGATCAGACCTGGTTGGTTCTATCACGCGAGTGAAGACAGCAAGGTGAAGACTCCGGCAACACTCATCGATCTTTACTACGCTTCGGTCGGTCGCGGCGGTTCGTTCCTGCTCAACCTCGCGCCGGATCGTCGTGGACAAATCCCCAGCCCCGACGTTAATTCACTACGCGAGTTTCGTCGGCGTCTCGATGCAACGTTTCGTGAAGACTTCGCCCAAGGATCACGCGTCACTGCAACTAACACACGCGATCGACGATTCTCACCACAAAACGTTATCGATCGCAGTCGTGAGACGTATTGGACTACCGAAGATGAGGCAATAACGCCAGAGCTAGTTCTCAATCTCGGTCGCATGCGAACCTTCAACGTCGTTCGGCTGCGCGAGTTTCTACCGCTGGGTCAACGAGTCGAAGCGTTTGCGTTGGATTCTTGGCAGGACAATGAATGGCACGAGTTCGCACGCGGCACTAGCATCGGCAACTGCAAACTCGTGCGCACCAAATCGATAACGACACCGCGCGTTCGCCTGCGCATCACCCAATCGCCCGTCTGTCCCGCGATCTCTGAACTCGCGCTCTTCGCAGAACCGTAGCTAGTTTTGAAGTTTTGACGCTGCTTTTTTGACGGTACGACTCATATCGATCACATCCGAAATATCTTTCCTCAGATTCTGCAGATGACCAACGGTCGTAACTTTTGGATTCGTGAAGACAGGACTCAAGCAGAAGCTCTTAACGGAAACGTTGAGCGATAGAACCGAAACCTTTAATTGCGCCGCGTCCATTTCAGCTTTGCTATCGGGTTTCTTTTCGTTCTGCTCCAGGTCTGGAATATTTAGGTTGGTTTTAAGTCGCTTCGCGCGCTTGTTCATCTCATCTGCCAGTGAGGAGATTCGTTTGTAGGAATTGTCATCGAGCTTGGATGTAGCCTGCATCATCTCCCGGTTGATGATCTGAACACGTTCGAAGTCCTCAAAGATCTGGTTGGCAATAAACTTGCGATCCTCGGTGGTGAGCACCTTTACCTTGTTGGGTTCGGATAATAGCTCCAACTGGGTGTTGCGATTCTGAATATCAGCTTCGCGACTCAGCATCGTGTCGCGCTGCGCGCCCGCCTTCCCTCCGGGTGCACCCGGTTGCTGTCCTAATGCGGTTGCCGGAGGAACCAGAAGAGCACCGAACAACACGCCGCCTAATGTGATCAACTTTGGTCGAAGCATTTCCAAAACCTCCTGGGTAGAGAAGCCGGAAAAAGATGCGAGGGCGGCCATTTTAATGACCGCCCCCGGAAAGTTCAACCTTATTCTCCGAACTAAAAGTCAAATCTGAGCGCCAGTTGGATAACTCGGGGAGTTCCAGCTGTCGTGATCGACTTACCGACATTCACGGTGTCATTCAGATTGCCTACCGGCAATCCAAAGTTAGTGTGGTTGAAGATATTGAACGCGTTTGCCTGAAGTTGGATTGAAGACCCTTCGGTTATCTTGAACTTCTTGTGTACACCGAAGTCAACGTTACTAAACGATGGACCGCTTAGGATATTGCGTCCAGTTTGGCCATTGCACCACCACCGCGTGGCACTGAGGATAACGCCGTTATTTGGTCCGCAGGCAGTTTGCACAGCAGCCAGTTGCGAGGCGCCACCATCCATTAATCGTTGAATCTGGGTCACCACTCCTTCAAACTGCGATGCATCAAAGAAGCCGTCGGCAGGACTTGAGTTGTTGGTGTAAACACCACTCAGGCTACTGCCAATGAAGTTGGCTCGATCGGTAAGATATCCATCGCCATTGGGGTCTTCGTTGCTGTTGAAAACCGAGAACGGCACGCCGGATTGAAACTGAGCCACACCCGAGACGACCCATCCACCTAACCAACGATTGCCCTTGAAGAAGGGAAGATCATAGGTAAAGCCAGTGACAAACCGGTGACGAATATCAAAGTCCGCACGGCCGCGATCAAGGCCGATGTTGGTATTATCGATAGGCCTTGCCCCAGCCCGGTTGTTGAATGCGTCACTAAATTCATCGATTGCTTTGGCAAAGGTATAGTGACTGTTGAATTGCAGTCCGTTCCAGGTCCGATTTCTCACGATGAATTGACCGCCGTGATAGATCGACTTGAAAGCATTCGTTCGGAAGTTATCTCCGCCGATGCTCGGATTAGGACGCCTGGTGCTCCCGTTGCTTCTCAGGCCTGCAATGTTAGTTCGGCCATTGAAAGTGTTGATATCAATGATGCCGGTCAGAGCGCGGCCTTGCGTAGTGATGTAGTTGGCCTCGAACAGGAAGTCGTGAGCGAATTCGTACTGCACGCCCAGATTGAATTGTTGGACGTACGGGGTGACGAGATTCTCATCCATGTGTCGAGGTGCAGGAACCGGATTGAAAAGCGGGTTGTTGAACTCGCTCCGGCTAGCCTCGGTGAACGGGACGCTAAACAATCCTGGTGTTGCCAATGGCCCTGCAGGTAGACCTGAGCCGCCCCCAAATGCACCGACTGTCGCAAACGAAAAGAACGGAGCATTGAAACGGATGTTCTCAAACAGGTTATTCCAGATGCGGTCGTAAGAAATTGCACCGCCTCCTCGGACCACCAGTTTCTGATCGCCCCACACATCCCACGCGAAACCAACGCGCGGCGCAAAGTTATTGAAATCCTTCTTCCAGATCTCATTGTCGCGTTGTTGGAAACCGCCGCGCGCCACACTAGCTGCTAATGGGCTAGTGGTCGGGAAGAACGGATTCACAGTCGGGTTCGGCACCGGTGTGTCACCCGATCCGAAATAGAAGTTCGAATCGATACCGGACCGGAAGTTATGCGGTGGACCAAAATACTCCCAGCGCACTCCAAGATTGAGGGTGAGAGTACGTCGAAACTTCCAGTCATCCTGGACGTACGCGGCCCATTCGTTCGCGCGGTAGCCGCGGTAGAATTCGGGCAGAGTACCCGTTTGTGGATTGATGGAAGCTTGTGCAAAGGTGAAACCACCAAAAAATGGCTCTCCAAAGAAGACCAAGTCAGCTTCATCGCCGAAGAAACCATCGGTCAACAGCTCTTCGACTCCGTGTGGAAGGAAGAAGCCATTCTTGGTAGCTTCAAATGCTGAGCCATTGCGAATGCGGCGGTATTCAACGCCGGAGCGAAAACTGTGGTTTCCGCGAGCGAACGAAATGTGGTCCTGATATTGAAACTGGTTGTCTGTGAAGAACTGCGGCAGCGCGCTGCTGCAGCCAAAACCGACACCCAATGGATCGATACCTGTTACCACGGAGGGTAATCCATCTGAACCGGGACACTGAGCGAAGTCTCGTACGTGACGAAGGTAGCTGACCTTAGCTTCATTGATCACGGTTGGACTAAAGTCGTGAACCCACGTGAGTCCAGTGAGAATCGATCGGCCGGGTGAACTGAACGCGGGACCGATAGTTGTGTCGCCACCACCATGATTGTCACCGGTATCGGAGTCTTCCAAAAGGAAGGTGCCCGTAAACCGGTTACGTGTACTCATGATGTGGTCGACTTTTCCCGTGAAGCGGCTCGCATTCAGAAAACTGCTGTTGATTACAGTTACCTTTCCATAAACCGGAACCGGATAAACAATCCCATCCGTGAACAGGCCGGCGGCCACATTAGTGAATTCTCTTGTGGCCAGCGGTAAAGGATTGTTGGCTTGTAACGCGAGGAAGTTTGCTCCCAGGTGCGTCGAGTTGGCGAACGCACCGGGGCACGCTCCACCACAGAGTCCGTCGGGAGAGTTTTCCATGAAGTTCGCAAAGGCGCCGGTTCGCACGAAGTCGATAAACTGCTGAGTCGTGCTGGTCGCGGTTAATGGCGCACCTTGTCGGAGCCGGTGAAACTCAATGGTACCAAAGGCGAACGTTTTGTCTTTCTTGATTGGACCACCAAAGGAGCCACCGAATTGGTTTCTCACGAGCGAGTCTTTGACGCCGCCCGCATTTGAAAAGAAGTCATTGGCGGCCAACGCCTGGACTCGGTTATAGGCGAAGAGCGAGCCGTGCCAGTCGTTTGAGCCTGAGCGCAAAACTGTGTCAGTCACGAAGCCGCCCGCTTTACCATATTGTGCGGCGTAGTTATTTGTAATGACGCGATACTCTTGGATTGCATCGGGAGAGATACTGGTGATTCCTCCTGCGACGAGTGCGCCACGACCTCCCTGGCCCTGGTCATTATTGTCATAACCCTCAACCAGAAAGTTTCCCATGCCGCCGCGTGTGCCATTTACTGCGGCTCCGCGCGTGCTGCCTGCAAACGCATCTGGCACAGCGCCGGGCAGAATATTGATGAACTCATTCGTATCACGATTTTCAAGCGGAAAGCTCTCCCACACATTTCGGTTCAGCAGCGTGGACACACTTGATTCATTTGGTTGTGCCAATTGTTCGCCGCCAGATTGGACCGTGACGGTCTCAGTAGCCACGCCGACTTCAAGCTTTACGTCTTGCGTGACGGTTTGAGCTACGGTGAGAGTAACGTTATCAACCTGAGTCGATTTGAAGCCGGTGGCTTCAACATTAATCTTGTAGACGCCTACAGGTAAGGTGGGAAATCGATAAAGGCCCGCATCTGTAGACTGCGTGTCATAGGTGATATTAGTTCCTATGTTCGTGGCCTTGACGTTGGCGCCGGCAACGGTTGCTCCTGCTGGGTCCGTTACGGAGCCGGTGAGGGTGGCGTTGCCCTGGGCGTAAACTTGCTTGGCAGCTAGCCCGAGGACAAGTGCAAACGCCAAGATAAACAGTTTTCGCATTATTTGACCTCCTGATTGAAGTACAAGGATAGAACGAGGAAGCTGGGGAGGGCTTCACTTTAAGCAAGTGCCGAGCCTCCAGCCGCTGCTGATCGAAAAAACGCGTTTTGCTGCTAAATTTTTGGATCTGTAACGTGTGGGATGGTCCAAATATCCTAAAGGCCTCATGCAGAAATCTGAATAATTCCAAAACTTTGTAAGAGTTCAACAGACTTTCAGATAGACCAGGGTATTTCGAATCTGTGTCGTCGGAAAACAAAAAACAAATCTGCTTGGATCGCGGTTTTAGTAAAGGTGGCGTCACGACGAACTAAAGAACTCGATCTAACGTTGCGCCGTCGCGCCGTTGCGGGAGAAATTTCCTATTCAATTTGTCGAAACGGATCTATTATTCCGCCCAAGTCAAATCTCTCCCTGAACAGTTCATAACACTCTCCCTTTGTCGCCGTATTGCGCCACGGTTTGCTGCGGTCTCAATCTGAGGAGGTGTGCCTATGAAGTTCAACCCGACCCACTCAAAGCTTTCTCTCTGTCTAGTCATATTGTTCTTACTCGCCGCCGGCTTCCTGATCCCCACTGGCTTAACTCAAACTCGCGAACGAAGAGTTGCGCCCAGCACCGCCGAAGCGAACATCAAAGTTGCCGACATCATCAAGACCGATGTCGATCTCGTCACTATCGACGCGTTCGTGCTGCGGAAAAATACTTCGAGAGTTGTTGGCAGTCTGAAGCAGGAAGACTTTCTCGTCTCCGAAGACGGAACGCGCCAAACGATCACACACTTCAGTCAGGATCAGTTGCCACTATCAGTTCTGCTGCTCATCGATCGCGGTGGTTGTCTCGATCCATTCGGCACGGAAGTGAGACGAGCAGCAAAGGATGCTCTGTCACGTTTGAAACCGACTGATGAAGTCGCTGTGATGACGTATCACGACACGGCGGAACTGCGACAGGGGTTCACGCGCGATCGGCGGCGGCTTGAATCTGCACTCGACTACGTTCCCGAACATGACGAACGCGCCAACCACTGTCTGAACATTGCCTTTGATGAAGCGGCGAATTACATGACGAAGGCCGCTAATCCGACCGGACGTCGCGTTATTATCGTCCTCACTGGAGTGACACGTAACTGGGATTGTAACGGTGGCCCATCACGCACGGCGGCGACGCATTCGGTGTTTGAGTCGGGTAGTGTTGTTTGCGGTCTCATTCCGAAAACCCCGGAGCAAGTCGCAGAGAACGGCATGATGCGTTGGGCGACGCGAATGAGCCGGCTCGCAGGGTTAAACTACCTGGATATTCAGAAGCTCGCAGACGAGACGGGCGGGGAAGTGCTGCGTGACAAACCTGAGGAACTCCATCAAACATTCGACACGCTAATCACGCATCTGCGCACGCGTTACAGTTTCTCGTTCGCACCGACTAACAAGAATCACGACGGAACTGTTCGGAAACTGAAAGTGGATCTCGCCGAAGGCGCCGCGAAATCCGAAGGTAAGCTCGTCGTGAAAGCTCGCAAGAGCTACGTTGCGCCTAAAAGTTAGGCTTCCTCTAGAACTTTTGGTGGATGCTCGGCAGAACAAACGCCGCTAAACTCAGCCGTCCTTAATCTACAGATTGCTCAGTAACTTCACAGAATCTGCGTAATCTGTAGATAAAACATTAAAAGTGTCAGGCGGAGGTCGAGTCTATGCGTACAACGCGTCTCTCTCTGGTTGTCTTCTGCTTGTTAATTGCCAGCCCTGTCTATTCGCAAAGTAACTACGCGAGTTTGAGTGGCACCGTCTTCGATCCGCAACAGAAAGTTCTCGCCGGGAGTTCGGTCCAGGTGACCTCAGAGAACACCGGCGCCTCGCGTTCGGCAGTTACCAACGAACTCGGCAGCTTTCAGATCACTGGCTTGCTACCGGGAGATTACAAAATCTCTGTGCAGGCCAGCGGCTTCGCGACGCTTACGCAGAAGATCACTCTCGAAGTGGGCCAATCGATGACGCTCGATCTGAATTTGAAAGTCGCTACGTTGAATACGGTCGTCGAAGTCAACGCCGACACGATCAACGTCCTGCGGACTACCGACGCGTCTGTCGGTGAAGTCGTCGAGCCGACCGCCGTGCAGAACCTGCCACTCAACGGGCGTATGTTGATCGACCTCGTGCTGACAGTTCCGGGCGCACATGAAGGGCATGGTGCGCAGACGGGCGACATGAGTCCGTTGTACTGGCGTCCCGGCCAACGTTCCGCCATCAGCATCAGCGGCAATCGTCCGAACGCAAATTACTTCCTGCTCGACGGCGCCACAAATACAGACCCGACATTCAACACGCTCAACTTCAGTCCGTCGCCTGATGCCGTGCAGGAATTCAAAGTGCAGACAGGCAGTTACACCGCCGAGCTGGGGGGCGCCGGCGGTGGCCAGGTCAACATCGTCACGCGCACTGGTTCGAATGAGTTTCACGGGACGGTTTACGAGTTTTTAAGAAACGACGTGTTTGACGCGCGCACGTTCAACGAGATGGACGAGTCGAATCATCTCGTACGCAACAATTTTGGCGGCTCGTTTGGTGGTCCAATCGTACGCAACAAGAGCTTTTTCTTTGTTAACTACGAAGGACTGCGACACACCAGATCACAAACGATGGTGTCGACGGTGCCCACCCTCGACGAGATTAACGGCGACTTCACGATGAGCGGAGCGACGATCTACAACCCATTTAGCTCGCACGCCAATCCGAATTTCGATCCAACGAAACCGA
>DASWUM010000008.1:0-14370 GCA_036401595.1 Pyrinomonadaceae bacterium | reverse complement strand
GGCCCGCCCCTACAGCACGTTCCGAGAAGTACCACTCAGTAAAAGTCGCTGAAGGTGTCGAGGCGGAAATGTTCGATCTTCACTTCCTTCGCCAGCGCCTGTCCGACCCTGATCAAATCAGGGATGTGCTCAACCGAATCGAGCTGGGCCACTTTCGATGGGTCGACGTCTTTCAACCCACGCTTATCAAGCCACTTCCGCGACAGTTCGGCGTTGTAACGCGCGTAGGTAAACTGGCGTCCCAGATCGTCTTTAGCCGGGTCGTCGCGATATACAAGATCGCCAACCTCGCGATCGATCTCGGTATCGCAACGGTTGAGCTCTTTGTCGTACTCACCACCATGAATACAACGACCGATGATACGGCAGTTGATGTCCTGATCGACGGCCGCACCGTACATGAGCGCACCAGGAAAACTGACGAGATTCGAGAACGCGTTCTTGCCGCCACTGTAAACATCTGCATCAACCGACGGCGCCGATCCGGTACCAATCGACATCACGAGCAATTTCTTTTCACCGGTGGGCCAGCTAAGTCTGTACGCCGGATGCGTGGCCATACGCGCGATCAGGAAGGCGGGATTGTTGTAAGGCGTCAGGCCGCCATCTTCAAACAGAAAAGCCTTGGAAGGATCATTCGGATCCCACTGCACAACTTCCGGCGGAAAGAACACAGGCGCAGCAGTGCTGGCACGCACCAGTTGCCAGAGCGGAATCTGCGTGTTGCGGTCTGGTCTGTCCGGCGCGTTGTACTTCGCGTACGGATTCGTGCTAATGGGCCACGGTGAGTCAGTGGTGACGTTGCGAGTGACGACGAGCAACAGACACTTGAGCTTGTCAGAGCTGAGCGTCGTGTCCGCGCCAAAGACTTCCTTGAGCTTTTCGGTGAGCGGCTCGCTTTTATAAAGATGTTTCAGTCGCTTCAGAATGAATGCTTTCTCAAACATCGCCGGGCCGACTTCCTGATAAAAATCAGAAAGGAATTTGGCTGACTTGCCGATAGCAAGTCCGGCCGCGATGATCGCGCCCGTGCTCGTGCCGCCGATGTAATCGAAGTAGTTGCAGAGACGAAAGTTTTCACCCTGCCCGCTTTTCTCGGCGAGCATTTCTTCCATTCTGATCAGGACTTGAAGCGACAGGACGCCACGAATACCGCCGCCGTCGAGCGTAAGAAGTTTTCGTGGACGTTCAGTGTTGTATCTGTTTTCCAGGTGGCCCCAAAGAGACATAGATCCTCCGTTTAAGTTATTAGCTAGTTCTGATCTGCTCAGACTTAGCCATTCTTTTGTTTTACCTTTTCGAGTGTGCTGAGTGACAAAAACCGTTTGTCGAAGATGTAAAGATGGATGAACGCAGCGGCCCATCCAAACGTGCTGATGAATGCCGCGATTGCAATGCGCCGCAAAGTGTCTTTCCAACGAATCAGAAGCAGGGCATTCTCCGACACAAACGTACCAAACAACGTGGTGAGCACTTTCGTCAGTACCATGAATGCCACTGCTGTGGCGACAAACCTGGCGACCCACCTTCCAATCTGTTCGACGGTGACGTTTCGAGACGTCTGCGCTAAATTTTGCAGAGAATCCGCAGCGCGATCCGCAAATGGCAACGGCGCGGTCCACCAATTGTAAACAGCCCAAACGATGAGGGCGGCGATAACCAACAACACTGCGCGCCCGATGTTCTTTAACACAGGATCTATCTTCCAGACTTTGAACGCGAGACTGTTTCCAGCGGAGAGCAGAAACTTCAGATATTGGTTTCCCTTTCCCGAACCTCTCATGAACTCTTCGATTTCAAGAAACTTCCAGTCTTCATTGCGCTCCGGTTGATAAAACTCCTCAACACAGTTTCCTTCCTTGAACTGGTACTCGGTCATGCGATAACCGCTCGTCATTAGCGCGTAAGCCTCGGCTTCCGAGAATGAATCGAGGTCGGTGCGAACGGCGGAAAGGAGCTGCTGAACGTCTTTGGCAATGCCATAGCGCGTATAGCGATCGCGACGCCACTGCGGCCGGACGTCTTCACACGGATCGTACGGATCGAGGCAATCGATCCAGTCAACCGGATCCACGTCGAGATCGCCTTTCAAGTGAACAAACATGAAACCTCGCAGCAGATTGGATCGGCGTCGACCTTTTAGATCCTGATACTCAGCCTCTCGAATTCGCGCCTGAAAGATGTCGTTCGTGCGCAGCAAGACGCCAAAGATCTGCCGGCTGGAGGCCGCCTGCGATTCCATTTGCCCGCTCGCATCGCTAACCAGAACGACTTTGCAATCCTGTTCGAGGAGTGTGCCGACACCCTGATTGTCGCAAACGCCGCCATCCGCCAAACGCACGATGCGCTCCGGAAACAGATTGTCCATGGTGAGCGGCTCGAACACTCCCGGAACGGCAGCGGAAGCACCGACTGCCTGACCAAGCCTGATGCGTTGATGTCCTTCAGGAGCTTCGGCGTAATACATGCGGCGTAGTCGATCGTTACCGTCGATGTCGGTATCGATGCCCGCCGGGGCTTCACCCATCCACGACGCTGTGAATTGCCACGTGTGACCGGTATTGAGTGTCGCAGCGTTCAGCACGAGGATCGGGACTTTCGCACTGCGTCGCCAGTTTTGATACTTCGGCGAGAAGGAAGTGTCCTTCTCAGCGCTTGTGCCGTTCTTTATGAGCGGCGCGATCGTCAAATCGTTCAGATATCGATCCTTTTTCGATTCATGACCATCTTTGACGAGTGCGTAGAGATACTGTTCGTACAACTCCGCCGCTCTGACAGTGCGTGAATAATTCTCGCTCCAAAACATGCGAAAGTTTTTCAACGGATTGACCGCTACACGCGTGCGAATGTTCTTTTGCACACCCGAGACAAACTCCTCGATCATTTCGCGCACGATGTCGATGTAGTCCTGACGAGTTATATCAGTGTCGACTTTGGTCTGGAGCAGATGCCTGACTTTCAGATAGTAGTAAGCGCCGACGATCGCGCCACCCGACACACATGAAAGAACTTCGACGTTGCGCAGAACATCGACTTCAGCGAGTTGTGCCAGCACGCCGAGATGATAAAGCGAGGCACGAAACCCGCCGCCGGACAAAGCCAGACCGACCTTGCCGGCGAATGCCGTGCGTGTTATGGCTTCCGTTTTGAATGCTTTCAGCAGAGCATCACGCGCCGGCTGGAGATTGTCAGTGGTCTGAAGGCGTGCGAGTGAAGCGAGTTGGCGTGCAAGAGTTTCGAGTTCCCATTCATAAACTTTTTCCGCCGCAGCCTGGCCTTTCGCGATCCAGTCGATGGCGTCGTTGTAGCATTGCAGTCCGAAACAAGCTTCGGCCATGGTCGCGTAATACCACCATTTGGAGGCGACCCAGTTGTGCGCCGGTTCGTTGATCATCGAGCCCACTTTGTCGACGATGTCTTGTCTGATTTCACGCGCGCGCTCACGACGTCCGGCAGCTACGAGGGAAGCACGACCGGCTTTTCCCGCTTCGTTTTCTTCCAGGTGCGCCAGGCGATCCAAAATGAACGCTGCATTGATTCCGTTGTATCCCTGATCGCCCAGGCAGCCCTGTTCGTAACCACGCATGTAGAACTGAAGCGCGCGCTCGAGATTCTGGCGCTGATCGTCGACCTCCCATTTGCGCTTGAATACGGCGGCGATCAGGCCGAGTGTTTCCTGATCGGTCGTTGTTTCAAAATCCGCGATCTCCTGCAGGATTTCGAGGGCGCGATCGAGTCGCTCGTCGGCCGGGAGGTCTTCGTCTTTGTAAGTGCAGAGTGCAAGTTGCTGATAGATCTTCAAACGCAACGGCTTATTGCTCGCAGTGTCCTTCTGTTTGCTGGCACGTAACAACAGACGGCGGGCGTAGGTGAACCTGTTTTCACCTTTGAGCTCCTTCGCGAGTTCCAGGATTGTTTGCGGATCAGCCTGACCACCGCGAAGTATGATTTTGGCTTTCTCGATGTTCGCGCTTTTTCGCGTTGGGATGACCGTTTGGTAAGGCGTGGCCTTGTTGCCGTCGTTGTAGGCTGGTTTGGGAGATCCGTTTCCGGCGACCTCAGACGGGGATAGGTTTACGGCCACGGTCGTTTCTTTCTCAGACATGAGGGGCTCCTTTGGGGTAACGGTCTCGCTTCAGTTCTAAGAACGGAAACAAGCTGACGGTCAAGATGACCCTGGGCAGATCAATCAGATGAGCTGATGAGCAAACAATCGCGAACTTAAATACAATTCGGACGCGTAGTCAAGGAAAATGCTCTGAACCTTATGATTCCTGAGGACAATTTGTTTTTGATGGCAACGGTTTCCCTGTTTAGCAGCGCTGGATCGCCCGCCGCATTAACGCCGAAGGCGTTCGCTAATTTCAGCCCAGGGTTCGAGCGCAGCGAGAACCCTGGGAATGCGATGAAGATAGCTTTTAAACCCTGAAAGGGTTTGGCAATTGGCGAACCCTTTCAGGGTTCAGAGTTATCTTTTTACCGCGTCTTGGGTCCCGAAGGGACCAAATGTTTATAGCTGTCGCCCTGCCGCAGGCAATGCGCTCCATAGGAGCGCGATGTATCCGCCCAGCAGCAACATTCGGCTCCGCTGGAGCCGTAATTAACTTAGAGGCGCGTGGCTATAGACATGTGGTCCCTCCGGGACCTAAGCAATGTTTTGAGCAACACACTATTACCCCTACCAGGTACGGATGAATAGTCTTGCTTTCCGGCGCTTCTATGGTAGATTTTCCTGTGCGAAGCGCCTCGCACAAATTCTCTCGAAACACGTCAGCTTTGAAACACGAAGGGCCTCATGATCAACGTCAAATGTACCCGTTGTGGTGTCGTAAACGTTCTCTCCAACGAGATCTGCCGCGCTTGCGGTCTGGAGTTGAATTCGGCTGCGCCCATCTCAGGCCCGATCTATTCTGACACTCCGCAACCCCCTCGCCGGAGCAGTTCCCCATCGATCTCATCAATCGGACCATTCAACGGCGTCGCCGATGTACTTGGCCCAGCAGTCACACTGTTCTCCAAAAATATCTGGCTCATCACGAAACTCGTCCTCGTCATCGTGACTCCGTTCGAAATCTTCAAAGCCATTAGCATTCGTGAGATCGACGGCAACATACAGTTAGCCATTGGCACGCTGGCATTGCAGACGTTCTGCAGTATTCTGATCGCTCCCGCACTGATCTACTCATTGATGCGAGTGATGCAAACCGGCGTCGCTCCCGGAATCAATGAAGCGTATCGGTGGGGCCTGGGCAAGCTCGGCAAACTTCTTGTTTGTACTCTAATGGCGATAGTGCTGGAGATGTTCGGGCTCGCGCTCTGCATTGTTCCCGGAATCTACCTATTCCTTGCGTTTCATGTTGTGTACCCAGTGGCAGTACTCGAAGGTGGTTCGCCAACAGAAGTACTGCAACGGAGTTACAAACTTACTAAAGGTCACCTCGGAAAAATCCTGGGGGCATCAATTCTGATGAGCATCCTCATCGGAGTTGCCAGCGCTCCCGCCACCATTCTGGTGACCTGGCTGGTCTTGAGTGGCATCAACTCCTGGCCGTTTCAAGCCCTAGCGGCGATCATCTCAGACATAATGAGCCAGGGAGCGACGGTTTTGTCGCTCGTCATCTATCTCGGCATCCTGCGCACTTTGGAGTCGCCCCGGTCAGTAATAGAATAGGCGCAATGTATTCCGCCCAGATCACTCGCGCAAACCCAACCTGCATCATCCTTCTGATCGATCAGTCAGGCTCGATGGGGGATCCGTTCAGCGGCGACTCGGCACGCAAGAAAGCAGACTTTGTCGCCGAAGTCGTTAACCACACGCTGCACGACCTCGTTATCCGTTGCACCAAGACTGAGGAAGTCAGGAACTACTATCACGTCTCTGTGATCGGTTACGGACGCACTGTGGGATCGTGTTTTTCCGGTGAGCTCGGTGGCCAGCCCATCGTTCCGATCGCACAGGTGGCCGACTACCCGCTGCAAGTAAAGAGCAGTTACAAGCGTGTTTCCGACGGCGCCGGCGGTTGGGTCGAGATACCCGTTCGTTACCCTGTTTGGATTCATCCGGCTGCTGACGGAAAGACGCCGATGTGCGAAGCACTGACACGCGTTCAGGAAATCCTGAGAGGATGGCTGATCGAACACCCGCGCGGATTTCCGCCGACAGTTCTGCATTTAACCGACGGAGAATCGAGCGACGGCGATCCAAACGAGATTGGCCGCCAGATCATGTCGCTCAACACTGACGACGGCGCAGTGCTTATGTTCAACTGTCATATCTCTTCACGACGATCGACGAAGATCGAATACCCAACTGAAGAGACGTCTCTGCCCGACGGCTTCGCACGCACACTGTTTGAAATCTCGAGCAGGTTGCCGACCAACTTTCTTGCAGCCGCGGCCCAACTCGGAGTCAACACTGTGGAAGGCTCCAGAGGTTTTGTTTTTAATGGAGATCCATCATCCATCGTTCAGTTTTACGAGATCGGCACCAGCCTTACCGGCATGACTCCCTACCGATGGATGGATGATAGAACGGAGCTGGCTTGAGTTCTGCAAAACAGAGCACTACCTGGGATCTGCAACTGCGGCAGTTGTTGCTGCCGAAGCTGGGTCAGGAAGTCTCTGAATGTGAGGACTTCATTGCTACCGACACGCAGACCTCCCGGTTCGCCGTTGCCGATGGCGCCACCGAAGCCTTCGACGCACTTAGCTGGGCACAACGCTTGGCCCAACACTGGGTGCAACGCAAATCCACCCTGACACTCGAAGAATTTCGTCAATGGGTTGCTGCTGAGGGGCGGGAACTTCACGACTCGTGGAATAGTCTAACCCTCTCGTGGTATTCCGAAGAAAAAGCCCGTGCGGGCTCGTTTGCGGCACTCGTCGGAGTTGAGTTGGAACTGAAGAGCGAATCACCTTCGTGGCAGGCGATAGCGCTCGGCGATTCTTGTCTGCTTCACTGCCGAAATGGGAAGCTCGTGAAGAGTTTGCCTCTCGAACGTTCGGACAGCTTCACTTCAGCGCCGATGCTGGTTGCGTCGGATTCATCATTGCACGAAAGCAGTATGCAGGCAGTCGTAACCGGCTCGGGCACTTGTCAGAACGGCGACGTGCTGCTGTTAATGTCTGACGCGGTGGCGTCCTGGTGTTTGCAACGATTCGAGTCCGGGGATCTTGATGTCGTCCAGTTTTTAAGTTCCAATTCAGATGAAGAGCTCCGGCAATTCTTTGACGCTGAGCGAACGGCTGGCAGAATAAGGAATGACGATATCGCCATCGTCCAAATCGAGATCAAACGGAGTAAGAGTTAGTGGCTGTTTCTCCCTCACATACCGGAACGAGGTACTGGCCCTCAGCCAGGTATTTCACTGAGGCCATACAGTGTCCCTCGATCTGTTTTGCGCATCCATCGTTGCGGAGAACCCTGCCCGCAGTCGATCGGCTCGGCATGCCTCTCGTGACGTCGGGTCAGTTTGCCTACGTCTACAAACTTAACTCACAAAACGGCGCCGACGATTTCGCGGTTCGATGCTTCCGTGGCTATCTCGGGGATCGCGATCAGCGATATCGAGCCATTCAGGAACATCTCCGGCATGCGCCAGTCTCGTATCTCTCTGAGTTCACTTACGCGCCGGAAGGAATCCTCGTCGCCGGCCAGAGATTTCCGATTCTCTTCATGCAGTGGATCGACGGCCCGACCCTGGATCTCTACATCGGTGAAATGCTGAACCGGCCCAATGTGTTGCTGCATCTCTCGGAAGAGTGGTTGCGACTGCTCGATGCATTGCGAACTTCCGGAATGGCCCATGGCGATCTACAGCATGGCAACATCATCGTCGAACACGGGCAGCTACGACTCGTCGATCACGATGGAATCTTTGTGACGAAGATGGCGGGTTGGAGCGCGAGCGAAGTTGGTCACCAGCATTACCAGCACCCGCGCCGAACTGCTAACGACTTCGATGAGAACCTGGACAACTTCTCGTCTCTCGTGATCTATCTGTCGTTACTTTCGCTCGCCGAGCGCCCGAGTCTCTGGCAGGAGCACCACGACGAAAACCTGCTTTTCACAAAAGCAGACTTCGCCGATCCAGCGTCGTCGCAGCTCTTCAATAAGATCCGCGAACTTGGACCAGAACACGCGCGGCTTGCCGACGCGCTCGCTACGGCAGCGACGGGATCTCCGGATGAGGCGCCGTCTGTCCTCGATCTGGTCAAGAGTAAAACTTCATTACCGGGCTGGATGACGGCGCCGGCGGACATCGACAGCGCGCAGAAGACTCGAGAGGTTGCTTCATCAGATCTGCCTCCCGCAGCCAGACCAATTCGCTGGGTTCCCTGGCAGGATCGCGCTCATGGACCTTCCGTACCGTCAACGCCAAGCTCGGCCACAGTGCAGACACTCTTCAGTAGCGCGCCTCCCGGGCCGTCTGTGCTCATCAAAGATCCACACGCGATTTTGGCGAACACAATCACGTTCTCGAAGGAGTTTGTGCGCAAGTATTTCCTAATCTGGTACTGGGGCGCGTACATCCTGCTGGAGTTCATGGGATTCAATTTCCTGGTGTCGTTGTTTGCAGGCCTCGTGTGTCTCGCGATTGGCTGTCTGACTTTCGGTTTCGTCCGCGCGTTGGATGAATCGATGAAAGCCAAGCGCGCGAGTTTGAGTTCACCGTGGCAACCGGCTTCGATCACTGGGGCGCCGCCTCCCGATCCGCAGCCGCATTTTCCGAGGTCGTGGAAGCCGCAGGTGAACTTGCCAACGCCGCCGACTGCCGTCGTTCCGGCCACCACGGATCCTTTTGTCGGAAACCTGGTGCTGGGAATCTTTCACCAGGAAACCTGTCACTGGGTAAACCGGATCTCGAACAAGAATCGGGTCGGCTTCGCAACAACCTCCGACGCACTGCAGCACGGCTTCAAGCCCTGCCGGATCTGTTCACCGTAAACGGCCACCAAAAGGCACAAGACGGCGATAAAACTTTTTGAGTTTTATGTGCCTTTTGTGCCTTTTTGTGGCATCATTTGTCGCGCACGCCTTCGGTTGACTTCATTCTTCCCGTGTTTCCTGAGAACAAGTGCATGCCCTCGAAATACGACATCTTCATTAGCTATGGACACCTCGATGACGAGGATCCGGCAGGCGACGTAAAAGGATGGGTCGATCTCCTGGTGGAGCGATTGCCGCGCCTCGTCAGCGCCACGCTTGGTTACCTGCCTAAAGTCTGGCGCGACCAGCGTAGTCTCACTGGTGACGCACTGCTGCGCGCAGCGATCGAAGAAGGTATTTCTAATTCCATATTGTTTATTCCGATAGTCACTCCACGCTATGTTCAGTCAGACTGGTGTCTGCGCGAGCTCGAAGCATTCAGCAAGAATCCTCCGCTTCCGAACGCGCCCGCACATCGCTCCCGAATCTTCAAAGTGATCAAGTCGCCCCTTCTGTTTCATCTCGCCAAAAAGGAACCGGCGCAACTCCAGGAACTGATCGGTCACTCGTTCTACGAAATGGAAGGCGACATGCCGGTTGAGTTCAGTCCCGATGTTGTTCCGGGCAAGGATCCGAGATATTGGACCGCGCTGCGCCGGCTCGCATGGGACATCTCAACCCTCCTCGCCGTGGTGAAAGATCCGGACAAACGCAATACGACAAAGGAGCTGCCGTCGGAAGGTCCGCAAAAGTACATCTATCTCGCCGAGACGAGTTCTGATCTGACTCAGGAACGCGAAGTAGTACGCGACGAGCTGCGACAACGTGGTTACGGCGTAGTGCCCGAAGAGAAGTTGCCTGCGACCGAGCTTCAGGAAACCGAAGCCGCGATACTCAAAGCACTTGGGCGCTCGATTCTGTCAGTGCACCTGATCGGCAAACGTTACGGTGCAACGCCGGAAGACGATCCGCGTTCGATAGTTGCGATTCAGGAAGAAGTCGCTGCGCAGCGCTGTGCGAAAGACTCGACGTTCACGCGTCTGCTCTGGATGCCGCAGGGCCTCATGACGCCCGCACTCGAAGTCACGGATGAACGTCAAAAGAACTTCATCACCACAGTTCAAACTCGCGTCGGCGGCGGCGCCGAGCTACTCCAGACAAGCATCGAAGACTTGAAGACACGCATTATCGAAAAGCTTAATCCACCCGCTCCCGTTGTAACAGGGAAACAAAACGGACGCTCGAAACTCAAGCAGATTTATCTGATCTGTGAGAATCGCGATCGCAGCCTCGTGCGACCTATCAAAGAGTATCTCTTCAAACAAAATCTCGAAGTGATTACCTGGCTCGACGGTGATACAGCAGCGACGCTGATGGACTATCACCACAAGAACCTGCGCGAATGTGACGCGGCACTTGTCTATTTCGGCAACGGCGATGAGCCGTGGGTGCGCAAAAACCTGGAAGACCTGGAGAAGGCTTACGGTTACGGTCGGGAGCAGGATTGGAGTGCGGCCGCGGTTTATGTCGGAGCTCCGCAAAGCGATCAGAAAGAGGACTTCCTTACGCATCTCGTGCCCTATGTCATTCGGAATTATACGTCGTTCGATCCTAACGACCTGCAAGACTTCGTAAAGGCCGTCAACGCCGCCGAAGGAGGCGAGCAATGATTTCATCGAAACCGATTAAGAACCCGTTCCCCGGCCTGCGTCCTTTTGAGACCGACGAATATCGCCTGTTCTTCGGCCGCGAAGGACAAGCAGATGAGTTGCTGGCACGGCTGCAACGCTCACGCTTTCTCGCAGTCGTCGGAACCTCGGGTAGTGGCAAGTCGTCGTTGATTCGCGCTGGACTGATGCCGGCGCTGCGTGGCGGAATGATGAAGGGTGCAGGATCGGGATGGCGGATTGCGGTGATGCGACCGGGTGGCGACCCGATGGGAAATCTGGCGGCGGAACTGGTTAAGAAGGATGTACTTTCAGAAGCGGGCGCGGGTTTACCTGAATCAGAAGCTGAAGCAATGATTGAGGCAACATTGAGGAGTGGTTCGCTGGGCATCCTGAATGTCGCGCGCGAGGCGCGACTCGGCAGCCAGGAAAAACTACTGGTCGTGGTGGACCAGTTTGAAGAATTGTTTCGCTTCCGTGCGGCACAGGAAAGCAGCAGTGCCGACATAGCGTCCGCTTTCGTCAAGCTCTTGCTTGAAGCTGCGCAGCAGCGCGAACTGTCGATCTACATCGTGCTCACAATGCGTTCCGATTTTCTTGGCGACTGTGCTCAGTTCCAGGGTCTGCCGGAAGCTATTAATGACGGGCAGTATTTGATTCCGCGCATGACGCGTGACGAGCGACGCTTTGCAGTCACCGGGCCAGTCGGTGTTACACGAGGAAAAATCAGTGAGCCGCTGATCAATCGATTGCTGAACGACGTCGGCGACAATCCCGATCAACTGCCGATTCTCCAGCATGCGTTGATGCGTACGTGGGAACACTGGCAAGCCCATCGTCGCGACGGCGAGCCGATCGGGTTGGAACACTACGAAGCGATCGGCACGATGTCTGACGCGCTCTCGCGTCACGCCGACGAAGCGTACAACGAGTTGCCCGATGAAAAGAGTCGCAAGATCGCGGAAAAACTCTTCAAAGCGCTGAGTGATCGTGGCGCCGACAATCGTGAAACCCGGCGCCCTACACGACTCGACACAATCTGCAAGATCACTGGAGCGAGCGTGCCGGAAGTTATCGCCGTCATCGACATCTTTCGTCTTGGAGGTCGGTCGTTTCTGATGCCTCCCGCCGGCACTGAGCTACATGCTGATTCCGTGATCGACATTTCACACGAGAGTTTGATTCGTAACTGGCAGCGATTGAAGCAGTGGGTCAACGAAGAGGGCACGTCGGTGCGTGTCTACCGGCGTGTGGCTGAGACTGCGGTGCTGCATCGTGAAGGCAGTGAAGGACTGATGCAGGATCCCGCGCTTTCATTCGCACTCGACTGGGCCGAGAAGTCACATCCGAATGCGGCGTGGGGCGAACGTTATCATCCCGAGTTTGAAACGGCGATGGGTTATCTCGAGCAGAGCCGTCTCGCGCGTGAAGAAAAACTCGCGGCTGAAGAGCAGCGCCGTAATGAAGAGATCGAACGCGATAAACGCGAACTCGAAAAGACAAAGCGATTCGTCGCGCTGCAAGCACGGGCTGCGCGCCGGATGCGTTGGTTAATCGTCGCACTCGGCGTAATCATGTTGTTTGCGTTCGGCACCGCTGTATTCGCGTGGAATCAACGAGCCACAGCAGTTCAAAGCCGGTGGGTGGCCGACCACGACAGGCGCGCGGCCCTGGATCTCGCAGCAGAGGCCGAACGATTAAGACTGGAAGCGCGGAGTGAGGCAGTCAAGGCCCAGGCTAGTCAGTTTGCAGCTCAGAAGGCGCAAAAAGAAACTGAGGCAGCGCGGGAAAAAGCGGTTGAGTCGGCACGAGCCGCCAACGACCAGAAAGCAATCGCCTTTCAGAACCTGCAGGCAGCGCAGGCCGCGACTCAAAAAGCAAACGAGGCGACGGCGGCCGCACAACAGAGCGCGCAAAGACTCGCAGGCGCACTCGAGCGTGGCGAGTTGATCCGCAGCGGTCTTGAAGCGTACCGGCGCGAGGAGTTTGACAAGGCCCAGGACGCATTCGAGAAACTGGAAAAGAAACTGGAAGTCCTTCAATCTGGCGATAACAATTTCACGGCAGTTCAGTCGAAACAATTTGCGCGCGACTACGGCTGGGCGCAATCGCGACTCGGCGACACCTATCACAAACAGCGCGAGTACGACAAAGCTATCGAGCACTACGAGAGCGGGCGCGTAATTCTCGAGAAAGTATTGAAAGACGAGCCGGCCACGATCCTTTTTGAGACTTATCACGGCCTCGCGCACGCCTATCACGACAATGCAAAGTTTCGCACTGTCGCCGTTTACGCTAGTCCAACTACGATAACTCTGACGCCCGAGCAACAGTTGGCCAAGGCTGAAGACTATTACAAAAAAGCCGCCAGCTATCAGGAATCCAGCTTAAAGACGGCAAATCCACTCGCCGCGGTTACGAGTCTGAAAAACCTCGTTCAGCTTTACCTGGACATCGGCCGGTACGACGATGCAGAACAGCGTTTGAAGGATGTGGTGACAACTTACAAGAAGGTCGAACAGGAACCGGGCGACGGTACAGTCGGTGCACTCAAAGAGCTGGCTGAGTTTTATCGAGGCCGAGGCCGGTACGAAGATTCGCTGCGCACTTACAACGAGCTGCTTGATATTCAGGAAAAAATCACTGATACGACGAGCGATCCTGAAACCATTCGTGCCCTCGCCGATAACTACAACGAAGTAAGTCAGATCTATAACGTCCTGAAGGATGAGACTCGTAGCGAAGCAGCGTTTCGACTCGCCGAGAGGATCCAGCAGATTGTGCTCAAGCTGCGAAACCAACGCGATCTGATTGCGGATCTCAAGAAGCTCGCCGTTATCACTTTGGATGAAGATCTCGACGTGATGGGCGACAGTTACGTCAAGCTCGGTCGTTTTCAGGAAGCTGCCAATGCTTACGAAGCTGCGCTCAACATCAGAGAACAGATCAAATCGGAGAACAGCTCGATCGGGACCAGCTACATAAAGCTCGGAAATCTCTACCGCGAAGAACTGAAGAAATATGACAAGGCTGAAGAGTTTTACAAGCGACTCATCGACAGCCGCAAGAACTTGAAGGGCAGTCTCATGGGCCCGACGGATCCGTTGTCGCAATACGTTGTCGGATTACGCACTCTGGCCTCGCTTTACGCCAACGAGATGAACAGGCCCGCCGAAGCGGAAACTCTCTTGGACCAGGCAGTCGCTGCGCTCGCTCCAATCAACGGGCGTTTGTCATGGGAGGAAGAGCTGGTAGTCTTCGAAGACCTGCTCAGCCTGTATCAGAAACAACAGAAAGACACTCGGCAGGTTAAGATACGAGAGTTGAATGCGTTCATGCGCGACCGCATTGACTTCACCAACCTCTATCGTTCACCTGATTATCAGCACTTCATGTACACATACGTGACTACGGCGGGTGAGGTCGCGGACCTGTATCTCAAGCAGCAGGACAAGGCGACCGCTGAAGCAACCTTAACGCAGGTATTCAGCTTCGTTCGTCTCTCAACAAACTTCCTCGACGCCAAAAAACTCAAGAGCTACCTGGACGTCGTCGAGAAATATCAAACGCTACTTCGCGACAACAACAAAGCCGCGAAAGCAGCCGAGCTCGACAACTTCCTTCAGGAAGGTCGCACCCGTCAAAAAGATCTGGAGAGCATCCAACAGGAGAAATCAACCATTCCGTAATCAATCGGTATTCAAATTCGGCATCACGCTTTTTATTTGCTTTAAATTTCTCAGAACGTACTGTAGGGGCGGCCCTCCGTGGCCG
>DASWUM010000007.1:0-33615 GCA_036401595.1 Pyrinomonadaceae bacterium | reverse complement strand
CTTGGCCACGCCACGCGCGTGATACTCGGTTACTCGCTGTGGCAGCGACGTTTGGGCGGCGATCCGAATGTAATCAACCGGACAATTCAACTCGACGGTCGCACGCTCACAGTTGTCGGCGTGATGCCGGCAAGCTTTCATTTTCCCGATAAAGACACCGAAGCATGGATCCCACTCGCGTTCACGCCCGATCTACTGCAGGAAGACAATCGAGGTTCTCATTTCCTGAATGTGATTGCACGTCTAAAACCCGGCATCACTCCCGCAATCGCGCAGGCGGATCTCGACACGGTAACAGCGCGACTTTCGAGTGAACACGCTTCAACCTATCGTGGTGGTTTTAGCGCGAGTGTTCGCTCGCTCCACGAAGTGACAGTCGGCGATATGCGACGCGCAATGCTGGTGTTGCTTGGCGCCGTTGGGCTCGTGTTGTTAATCGCGTGCGCAAACGTGGCCCATCTGCGACTCGCGAGCGCGACGTCTCGTTATCGTGAGTTTGCGATTCGGTCTGCGCTGGGAGCAAACCGCGCTCGCGTGGTGCGCCAGTTTCTGACAGAGAGTCTGTTGCTTTCGTTCCTCGGTGGTGCGGCAGGATTGGCGTTGGCATTTTGGGTTGTGCGAGCGCTTGTCGTCCTGATGCCGAAGGACACTCCGCGTTTGGAAGAGATCAAACTCGACTATCGCGTGGTCCTTTTCACGCTCGGCATTTCGCTGTTAACCGGTATCGTGTTTGGACTAGCGCCGTCGTTTCAGGCTGCGCGCACCAACCTCAACGACGTCTTGAAGGAAGCAGGACGCGGTGGTGGCGACGGCTCGCGACGTCTCAGACTCAGAAACTTGCTCGTTGTTTCGGAGTTTGCTCTTTCGCTCGTCTTGCTGATCGGTGCGGGCCTGATGGTGAAGAGCTTGTTCCGACTCCAGGACGTCAAACCGGGATTCGATTCTTCGAACCTGCTGACGATGCGGATTGCGTTGCCGGCGAGCAAATACGAAACGTTCGATAAGAGTCACGCGTTTTTCCAGCAGCTTTTCGATCAATTGGCGGCACGCCCGGAGATCAAGTCGGTTGGGGCGATCAACTTACTGCCGTTTGGCGGCGGAGGCGGCGATCGCAGCTTCTCAATTCAGGATCAGCCCACGCCTTCGGGCCAGTCACGACCGGACGAGCAAGTCAGGTTTGTCACGCCCGGTTACTTCGGCGCGATGTCGATCCCATTGCTCAATGGTCGCGACTTCACTCGGTACGACCTACCTGACAAGCCGCCGGTTGCAATTGTTAACAGCGCATTCGCTCGGAAGTTTTGGCCCAATGGTAACGCACTGGGTAAGCGGATCTCTTTTCAGAACAAGAACCCGAAGTGGTACGAGATTGTCGGTGTGGTTGGCAATGTGAAGCATCGCGGTCTGGATATTCAGGATAATCCCGAGATCTACATTCCTGCGTTTCAGCCGTTGTTTGCCGATGGCAACGTGCCCGCATTGTATCTGGCAGTGCGCACGGCGAGTGATCCGTTGCAACTTGGGCCTGCCATGCGCGGCGAAGTGGCGGCGCTCGATCGCGACCAGCCCGTGTACAGTTTGATGTCGATGGACCAGCGGATCTCGGATTCGATCGCGCCGCGTCGTTTCAACATGTTCATTCTTGGTCTGTTTGCACTCCTCGCCGTGATTCTTGCTGCGATTGGAATCTACGGCATCATGGCTTTCTCCGTCGTTCAGCGAACGCACGAGATTGGCGTGCGGATGGCGCTCGGTGCAAGCACGCAGGATGTGTTGAAGCTCGTGATGCGAAACGGTTTCAAGCTGGCACTAATTGGGATTGCAGTTGGTTTGGTCGCTGCTTTCGCGGCCACGCGTGTGCTTTCGTCTTTGCTTTTTGAAGTGAGTGCCAGGGATCCGCTGATCTTTGTGTTCGATGCGGTGTTGCTAGCGATTGCCGCGTTGCTTGCCTGTTACATCCCCGCGCGCCGCGCGACGAAGGTCGATCCGCTCGTGGCGCTGCGATACGAGTGAAAGGCCATCAACAGATTACGCAGATAATCTGTGGATGGATCGATAATCATGAACACACTCTTCCAGGATCTTCAATACGGCCTGCGAATGCTCGCGAAGCATAAGAGCGTCACCGCGATCGCCGTGTTGACGCTTGCACTCGGCATCGGCGCAAACACCGCGATCTTCAGCGTCGTGAATGCGGTGTTGCTGAATCCACTGCCTTATCGCGAACCCGACCGACTCGTAGCTCTCTGGGAAAACGTGCCGGGCCACGGTCGCTGGCGCGCTTCACCTGCAAACTTTTTCGACTGGAAGAAACAGAACACAGTCTTTGAAGACGTCGTCGCGTTCGGTCAAGGCTCGGCGGCATTCACCGGCAATGGCGAACCGGAGCAACTCACCGGAGCGCGTGTGAGCGCGGGTTACTTTGGCGTCGTAGGTGTTGAGCCGCTCCTGGGCCGCTCTTTCGCGGCAGAAGAGTATGAGCCCGAAAAAGGACAGGTCGTTATACTCGGCTACTCGTTTTGGCAGCGACGCTTCGGCGGCGACCGAACCATCGTCAATAGAAACATCACGCTCGACGGCAAGAGTTACACCGTCGTTGGTGTGATGCCTCCGGGCATCTATCCCGTTTCACCATTGACCGCCGGACGTCTTGTCTTCGATGAGCAGCAACAGAACTTCTGGATACCGATGTCGTTCACGGCTAACTGGGCTGCCGTACGATCGGCCCACGTGCTCGGCATCGTGGCCCGGCTCAAACCGGGCGTTACGATGGAGCAGGCGACGACCGACATGAACACGATCGGTGCGCGACTCGAACAGGAATATACAGCGAACCGCGGCGAGGGAATCATCGTCACTCCGTTCATGAGCGAGGTCGTCGGGAATGTCAGGCCCGCTCTGTTTACGCTGCTTGGCGCCGTTGGTCTTGTATTGTTGATTGCGTGTGCGAACGTCGCCGGTTTGTTGTTGGCCCAACATGCCGGGCGTAGTAAGGAGATCGCAATTCGCGCGGCATTGGGCGCCGGCCGCGTGCGACTCGCACGACAGTTTTTTATCGAAGGTTTGTTGCTGTCAGTCTTCAGCACTGCGCTTGGACTCGCAATCGCTTCGGCCGGCACGAAGGTGTTGCTGCAGTTTGTGCCTGCAGGAGTTCCACGTCTCGCGCAAGTGAGTCTTAACTGGCAGGTGCTTGGCTTCACGATGTTGATTTCATTCGGCACCTGTTTGGTTTTTGGACTGGCGCCGGCCTGGCAGGCTTCGAAGACTGACTTGCACAATACGCTCGAACGAAGCGGGCGGACGTCGGGACCGGGAGTAAACAAGTTAAGGTTCCGGCAAGGGCTGGTGGTGTTTCAGGTGAGCATTGCAGTGATGCTCGTGATTGGCGCCGGCCTCTTGATTAAGAGCTTTTGGTTACTGCATCAGGTCGATCCGGGCTTTCGATCGGAAGGAGTGTTGTCGGCGGAGCTCACCCTACCGGGGAATAAGTATTCACGCGAACAGATCAACGTTTTTCACAAGCAATTGCTCGAGCGCATTTCTGCTCTCCCGGGAGTGAAGAGTGCGACTATTGCTTACGACAATCCGTTGGCGTCGAACTGGCTCGATTCGTTCGAGATTGAAGGCCGAGTTGTGCCGGCTGACAGTAAATCGCAGACTGCCAATTTCATTCCGGTTGGACCAGAGTATTTCGACACTGTTGGCGTGCAACTCCTGAGCGGAAGAACATTCACGCCGCAGGACGATCAGGATCATCCCGGCGTTGCGTTGGTCAACGAGTCGTTCGTGAGGCATTACTTCAACGGCGAAAAAGCTCTCGGTCAACGGATGAAGCCTGGACCGCCCGGAAGAATCTGGCGGGGCCAGAAGCTGACTACTTTTGAGATCGTCGGTATTGTGCGCGACGTCAAGCTTGCCGGTCTCGAAGCACCGTCGGAACCGGCGTATTACCTTCCGGCATCACAAGCACCGCTCGAGGACATGATGATCCTGGTCCGCACCACCACTGATCCGCTCTCGATTGTTGGCGCTGTACGTGGCGCAGTGCTCTCGATCGATCCGAATCAACCGATTTCGAATGTCAACACGCTCGAGAAAGTCGTGGACGACAGTATTGCGCAGCGACGTCTCAACATGCTGCTGATGGGAGTGTTCGGTGGGCTCGCGCTGTTGCTTTCCGCCGTCGGCATTTACGGATTGTTGTCGCACGCGGTCACTCAGCGGACGCAGGAGATGGGAATTCGCATGGCGCTCGGCGCGCAGGTTGGCGACGTGCTGAAGCTTGTGCTGCGACAGGGAATGGTGCTGGTCGTTGCTGGCGAGGTGATTGGCCTCGTGGGCGCGTTTGCCTTAACACGTCTGATGCGCGGATTGTTGTTTGGTGTGACCCCGAACGATGCGACGACGTTTGTTGTTGTCGCAGGCGTGCTAGCGGTCGTGGCGCTATTGGCTTGTTACGTTCCGGCACGCCGCGCAACGAAAGTCGATCCGCTCGTTGCTCTGCGGTATGAATGATCGGCTTCATATCCACAGATTACACAGATTGAATCTGTGTAATCTGTGGATAGAATAGGAAGTTACAAATGCAGACGTTGCTCAACGATCTACGCTACGGAGCGAAGATGCTCTGGAAGAGTAAGGGCATCACCGTCGTAGCGGTGATATCGCTCGCGGTTGGTATTGGCGCCAACTCCGCCATCTTCAGTCTCGTCAACTCCATCTTCCTGCGCCCGCGTGCGATTTCGCGGCCCGAAGAAATCGTTGAACTCTACGTCAGTGAAGGTGAGCAGCAGCCTTATTCGAGCACCTCATACCCGAGCTATCTCGACCTGCGCGATCACAACGACGTTCTGAGTGGACTGGCCGCCTACGGTATCCGGCAATTTAAGTTTGGCGAGACTGACGTCGAACAGATTTGGGGCGAGGCAGTTTCGGGAAATTATTTCGACGTCCTGGGAGTCGCCGCACAGAAGGGCCGTACCTTTTCACCAGACGAAGATCTCGTGCCGGGCCGCAATCCCGTCGCGGTCATAAGCCAGGGTCTGTGGCAACGCCGTTTCAATTCAGATCCCGATCTGATCGGCAAGACAATCACTCTTAACGACCAATCGCTCACCGTGATTGGAATCGCGCCTGCACAATACACCGGAATGATTCGTGGTCTTGCGTCTGAGATCTGGATCCCGACTGCGATGTTACCCGCGGTGGACAAACAACTGGGTGAGCGCGGTTTAACGAGTCGTGGTAACCGCTGGATGATCATGGTTGGTCGACTTAAGCCCGAGACGACTCTTGCTCAGGCGCGAGCGCGTTTCGACTTGCTCACGCGCGACATGCAGGCCGCGCATCCAGACGAGTGGCTATCTAAGAATGAGTCGGGACGTGTGCGCGTCTCGGCTATCACGGTCCTGCCGGAGAGTGAAACGCGAATCCATCCTGGTATGCAAACAGCCGCGTATGGCGTGGTGGCGCTCGTTTTCGTAATCGTCAATCTCGTGTTGCTGATCGCCTGCATAAATCTCGCGAGTATGTTGCTGGCGCGGGCCGTATCACGACGAAGAGAGATGGCAGTGCGACTCGCAATCGGCGCCAGTCGCGTCCGAATCGTGCGACAGTTACTTACAGAAAGCGTGCTCTTGTCGTTGATCGCAGGCGCCGCCGGGATAGTGGTGGCTGTGTGGCTGCTTAATTTAATTGTCGTGTTTATGCCGCCGCTACCGGAGGGCATACGCGTCGCGCTTGATCTCCATCTCGACTGGCGCGTCGTGATTTACACGATCGCATTTTCAACAATTACGGGAATTTTCTTTGGACTTGCACCCGCACTCGCGAGTTCGAAAGCCGACGTCTCCACGGTGTTGAAAGATGATTCGAGCCTGTTTACCGGTTTCTATCGCAAGTCGCGCGCGCGCATGGCGCTCGTGGTGGTCCAGGTCGCATTTTCGTTGGTGCTTCTGATTGGCGCCGGACTTGTGATGCGGAGTCTCGAAAGGATTAGACCAACACGTTTGGGCTTCAGCACTGAGAGCCTCGTCGTCGGACAAGTGAGACTTGAAGAAACAAAATACGATCGCGTTAAGACACAAGAGTTTTATCGCCAGCTATCGGAGCGTTTGGTTTCATTGCCCGGGGTGCAATCGGCGAGTCTGGTCGACGAGATGCCGGTAACCTTCATGGGCGGGAGACGAAGCAGCATTGATATCGAAGGCTATCAGCCGGGCGCGAATGAGGACATGCAGATCAGTGCCGTCCTGGCGGGCCCGCAGTATTTCACGAACATGAGAGTTCCGTTCGTGCAGGGCCGTGACTTCGATGAGCGCGATCGTGAAGGTACACCGTGCGTAGCCGTGGTGAATGAGCCTTTCGGCGACAAATACTTCGGCGGAGGCAATTCGCTCGGCAAACACCTCTTTAAATACGGCGGAAAACCAAATGCGCCGAAAGAGCCGTGCGAAATCGTCGGCGTGATACGCGACAACGCGTGGCAATCTCTTGAGAGGCAAGTTCACCCATTCTACGCGCTCGCGTTGCAGCAGACTGAACGAAAGCAATTTACCGTTGTTGTCAGCAGTGCCGGCGCTGATCCGGCGAGTTTGATAGGCGCCGTGCGTAACGTGATTCGCGAACTCGATCCAAAGATTCCCCTCGCCGATATTCAAACGTTGAACGATTACTTCAGCTTTGGCCTCTTCCCGTTTCGAATACTGGCAGCCGTCATGGGCGGTTGCGGTGTGATGGCTTTGTTGCTGGCAACACTCGGCATCTACGGAATTATTTCTTACTCGGTTGCGCAACGCACGCGTGAGCTCGGCATTCGGATGGCGCTCGGAGCGTTGCAGCGCGACATTCTGCGAATGGTGATCGGGCAGGGAATGATGTTAGTGATCGTTGGTTTGGGTATCGGGCTACTGCTGTCAATTGCGTTAACGCGACTGTTGACGAGCTCGTTATTAGAACTTGATCTGCCGTTGCCGGTCAGCGCAACCGATCCGCTGACGTTTGTGATCGTTACATTCGTGCTGGCCCTCGTAGCCCTCGTCGCCTGTTTTGTACCCGCACGCAGGGCAACGAAGGTCAACCCGATCGACGCCCTTAGATACGAATAGAATCCGTGCAAATCGTTCTTAAGGATCCGTAAAATCTGTGGCTAACTTACGATACGCAGTACGCACTTTGGTAAAACAACCGGGCTTCGCAGCCGTGGTTATAATCACACTTGCCCTCGGCATTGGCGCGAGCACGGCGATCTTCAGTGTCGTCAACGCTGTTCTGCTGCGTCCGGTCCCACTGAAACACTCCGATCGATTAACCGTCGTTTGGGGAAATTTCCGCGCGCTCAACATCGAACGCCTGCCTGTCAAAACCGGTGAGTATCTCGATTACGCCGATCAGAAACAGGTGTTTGATTCAGTGGCGGCGTACTCAGAACACAGTTTCAATCTCTCAGCCGGCGGTGAGTCCGAACGCATTCGCGGCACGATCGTCACGGACAATCTGTTTCAAATGCTCGAAATGCAGCCGGCGATTGGACGGTTGTTTTCAAGTGATGACGAGCACGAAGTGGTTTTGAATGACGCGTTCTGGCAGCGACGCTTTGGCGGCGATCGCGCGGTCGTTAATCAAAGGATTGAGCTTGACGGCGAGAGCTACACTGTCGTCGGTGTGATGCCTGCCGCGTTTCAATTTCCGCACGCCAGTTTTTCCTGGGCTGAGCCGGCAGACGTTTGGGTGCCTTTGAACGTTCGCGATGCGGATCAAGCGGGCCGTCGCGGCCCTTATTACCTGAACATTCTGGCCCGTCTTGCACCCGGCGTCACACTCGAACAGGCGCGCACACACATGACCGCGCTCGCGCAACGATTTGAGCGCGAGCTGCCCGGTTATCGTGGTCCAAAGGGCGAAGACGGTGGTTGGCGCATAACGGTCACGCCGTTGCAGGAAGAAATCGTTGGCGGCAGCCGGCGCGCGTTACTGGTATTGCTGTTTTCAGTAGGGCTGTTGCTGCTGATTGCGTGTGGGAACGTCGCCAATCTGTTGTTGATGCGTTCGGCGCGGCGTCACCGTGAGCTTGCCATTCGCGCGGCGCTCGGAGCCAGCCGTTGGCAGATCGCGCGACAGCTGATTGTCGAAGGATTGTTGCTCTCAGTGCTTGCGGCAGCGCTGGGGCTGGTTTTTGTGAACTGGGGTATCGAGCTTCTCGCGACACTTGGACCGGCGATTGTGCCGCGTGCTCACGAAGTCAGCATCGACGCGCGGGTGTTTGGCTTCATGGCGCTCGCGGTAGCAGTCGTGAGCGTCGGTTTTGGCCTCGTGGCAGTACGGCCGGTTTCGAAACTCGATTTGCAAGAAGCGCTGCGGAATACTCGCCAGACAATCGGAGTGCAACGTGGACGCTGGAACAATGTATTGGTTGTTGCTGAAGTCTCGCTCGCGGTGTTGCTGCTGGTTGGTTCGGGATTGCTGGTAAAGAGTCTATTGCGTTTGCAACAGACGAATCCCGGTATAGTAGCCACTCAGCTAACGAGCGTTGAGATCGATCTGTCGTCGACAACTTATTCGCAACCCGAGCGTGAGTCTGATTATTACCGGCAACTGGTGACCAATGTTGAGTCGTTGCCGGGCGTGCAATCGGCGACGTTCAGTACCAGACAACCGTTGAGCGGAAGCGGCAACAGCGATCCGTTTGCAATCGAAGGTCGCCAACTAGACCCTTCGAATCTAACCTCGGCCGGCTGGCAGGTGGTTGGTCCTAACTATCTCGAGACGCTCGGTATCTCAATCATCAAAGGCCGCGATTTTACGCAAGAGGATACGCAACCGGGCGCAACTCCGGTCGCTGTCGTTAACGAGAGACTGGTTGCGCGGTATTTTCCGAATGAGGATCCGATCGGGCGACGCATCACTCTCGGACTACCGCGTCCGGGCAATCCATGGATCACGATTATCGGAGTCGCGCAGAACGTTCCGCATCGTGCACTCGGTTCGAATGCCGAGCCTGACTGGTACACGTCGAGAGTAGTTTCACCACAGCGACATCGTTTTCTCTTTGTGCGTAGTGCGCAGCCGGCGGTAGTGTTAACGAGTGCGATTCGCAAAGAGATGGCGAGCATCGATCCGCATCAGCCGCTGACAAGCGTGAAAACGATGGAGGAAGTGATCGGCACAACCACCGCGCCTCGTCGTTTCAATGCGTTGCTTCTTGGAGTGTTTGCAGCGATCGCGCTGTTGCTGGCGGCGCTCGGGATTTACAGCGTGATCTCGTATTCGATTGCGTTAAGAACGCAGGAAATCGGGATCCGCATGGCGCTGGGTGCGCGCCGGCGTGGCATTTTGCTGATGGTGATGCGCAAGGGAATGTTGCTCACATTGATAGGGACGGCGATCGGATTGGCAGTTGCGTTTGCGCTGACGCGGTGGATGTCGAGCATGTTGTTTGGCGTCACGGCTTCAGATCCGCTGACTTATGTGCTTGTGTTGGTGGTATCGCTCGGTGCGTCGTTGCTGGCGTGTTCGATTCCGGCGCGGCGAGCAACGCGGGTCGATCCGCTCGTGGCACTTCGAAATGAATGAACCACGGATGACGCCGATTTATTAACGGATCGATTCGTGGCATTATCTCCAATCTATGCCTCGCATTCTAATTGCTGACGATCAGGCTGACGTCCTCGCGGCGTTGAGTCTTCTGTTGAAGGGTGAGCGCTTTCAGATCGAGAGTGCGTCGTCGCCCGAAGGCGTGCTCAAAGCTATCGACGTGCATGAGCTCGACGTGGTTTTGATCGACCTGAACTATGCTCGTGATACGACCTCGGGTAGTGAAGGGTTGGATTTACTGTCGCGGATACGCGCGGTGGATCCGACGCTGCCGGTTGTTGTCATGACCGCGTGGGGCAGTGTCGATCTCGCCGTTGAAGCGATGCGACGCGGCGCACGTGACTTTATTCAAAAGCCCTGGGACAACGCGCGTCTGCTGGCGGTTTTGCGAACGCAAGTCGAACTCGGCGAGGCCCTCCGACGCGGACGCCGCCTGGAAGCTGAGAACATGGCGTTGCGCGATAGTGTGGCAGAAACGAATGACTTGCCACAGATCGTCGCTGACTCACCCTCGATGAAGTCGGTGCTCAATCTGGTCGAGCGTATCGGTCCTGCGGATGCAAACGTGCTGATCACCGGTGAGAACGGCACCGGCAAAGAAGTGATCACGCGTTTGCTTCATTCGATCTCGTCGCGTCGTGCCAAGCCGCTGATTTCTTTGAATGCTGGAGCACTTGCTGAAGGCGTTTTTGAGAGTGAGTTGTTTGGGCACGTGCGCGGAGCATTCACCGACGCGAAGAGCGATCGTGTCGGTCGCTTCGAGCTGGCAGACGGTGGCACGCTCTTTCTGGACGAGATTGGCAACGTGCCGCTGAATCTACAGGCGAAGTTGTTGCGCGTGCTCGAAACCGGTGAGTTTGAACGCGTCGGGTCTTCGAAGACGCAGAAGGTCAACGTGCGTTTGCTATCGGCCACGAATGCGGATCTGCATGCCGAAGTGGCACAGGGACGCTTTCGTCAGGATCTGCTTTTCAGGCTCAACACGGTCGAGATTCGTTTACCGCCGTTACGCGATCGTCTCGAAGATATTCCGTTTCTTGCCGAGCACTTTCTGAAACTGCATCGCGAGCGTTACCGGCGTCCGATCATGGGCTTCACGCCGGAAGCGCTCGATGCGTTGCGCCATCATCTCTGGCCCGGCAATGTGCGCGAACTGGACCACGTGATTGAACGTGCGGTGTTGATGAGTCCGGGAAGCGTCGTGACGGCGTTCGATCTGGCGCTCGAAGCCACGCCCGACGCGCGCTTGTCGGCGCGACTCGAAGAGATGAGTCTCGAAGATGCCGAACGGCTGTTGATTAAGAAAGCTCTCGCGCGCTTCGAAGGCAACGCCAACCGTGCGGCCGAAGCGCTGGGCCTCAGTCGCAGCGCGTTATATCGTAGATTGCAGAAATATGGCCTCGGATCATAAATCTGTGTAATCTGTGGTTGTGAGTACGCCTGTTAAGCAGCCATCGTTCTCGCCGCTCGATCCTGAACTCAAACGCGGCCGTCTGAAATTTGAAAGACGGATAACGATCCTTGCGCTCCTCGCCGGTTTTCCCGCCGTCGCCTTATCTGCACTCTTGCTCTGGTACGACGGCTACTCAGCTCAGGTCCAGTGGACCGTCGATTTGCTGCTCGTGCTGCTGTGGCTCGGTATTGCTTTCAATCTCAAGACTCGCATCGTCCGTCCGCTGCAAACACTCTCAAACATCCTTGCTGCGATTCGTGAAGGCGACTATTCCATTCGCGGTCGTCGTGCGCACTCTGGTGATGCGCTCGGCGAAGTGATGTTGGAAGTCAACGACCTGGGCCAGACGCTGCGCGAGCAGAGACTCGGTGCGATGGAAGCCACGGCGCTCCTGCGCACGGTGATGGCGGAGATCGACGTCGCAGTCTTTGCTTTCGATGGAGAACAGCGTTTGCAACTTGTGAATCGAGCGGGTGAGAGGTTGTTGGCCCAACCGTCGGCACGTTTGCTCGGCCGTACGGCTGAACAACTCGGACTTTCTGCGTGTCTCAATTCGTCCGCGGGTGCTGCGCCGCAAACGATGCAGATGGTTTTTCCGGGCGGCGTCGGACGTTGGGACATTCGTCGCAGCACATTTCGTGAGGGCGGACAACAACACCAATTGCTCGTGCTTACTGACTTGAGCCAAACACTTCGCGAAGAAGAGCGCACTGCATGGCAGCGTCTGTTGCGTGTCCTGGGCCATGAACTGAACAACTCGCTCGCGCCGATTAAGTCTGTGGCGGGAAGTCTCGCGGATTTGATGGGAAGGGAACCGGAGCCACCGGATTGGCGCGACGACATGCATCGCGGGCTCGCGGTGATTTCGTCGCGTGCCGATTCGCTTGCGCGTTTCGTTGAGTCGTATTCAAAACTCGCGCGTCTGCCGCCGCCGCGGCTCGAGCCGTTGAAGATTGGCGCTCTCGTGTCGCGAGTGGCGAATTTAGAGACGCGGTTGCACGTAAATATCGTCGCTGGTCCCGACCTGGTGGTCCGCGGCGACGATGTGCAACTGGAACAGTTATTGATCAATCTTGTTCGTAATGCGGTGGATGCGTCGATGGAGACGCGTGGTGGTGTTGACGTCGGTTGGCAGCAGAAGAACGGGCAGGTGGAAGTGTGGGTGCGTGATGAAGGGCCGGGACTGGCGAGCACGGCGAATCTGTTCGTGCCGTTTTTTACGACGAAAGCGCAGGGGTCGGGTATCGGATTGGTGTTATCGAGGCAGATCGCCGAAGCGCACGGTGGGACGTTAACACTCGAGAACCGGCAACAGCTTCACGGGTGCGAAGCGCGGCTAAGATTGCCTTTGTAAAGTGCGTCTAACGCTTACTACTGAACCTGTATATCGTCGTCGATCTGTACGTCGCGCCCTTCTTCAACGTCGTCGTTGGAAACGAAGGCTGGTTTGGGGAGTCAGGATAGTGTTGCGTCTCGAAGCAGAAACCTGAGCGTCGGGGATAGACCTTCCCGGCCTTACCGGTCAGCGTCCCATCAAGAAAGTTTCCCGTATAAAACTGCATGCCGGGTTCGGTGGTCCACACTTGCATGACGCGACCGCTCGTCGAATCGTAGGCCGTTGCCGCAAATCGCATCACGCCCTGGCGGCCATTGATTACCCACGTGTGATCGTATCCGCCACCGAACTTGATTTGTTCGTCATTCTGGTTGATCCGCTCGCCGATTGTGTGCGGGGTGAGGAAGTCGAATGGTGTGCCTGCAACTTTTCTCAATTCACCAAGCGGGATCGAACCAGCATCAGTCGGCACAAAACGGTCGCCGTTGATTGTGACGCGCGTGTTGAGAATGTCGCCATTACCTTCGCCGGCGAGATTGAAATATGAGTGGTGCGTCAGGTTTGTGACGGTGTCTTTATCGGTGGTCGCTGAATAATCGATCTTGAGCTCGTTGTTGTTGGTGAGCGTGTAGACCACTCTGACGTTGAGATTTCCCGGGTATCCTTCTTCGCCGTCTTTGCTCAGATACGTCAGCACGACAGCCGGACCCGCTTTCGTTTTCATTTCTTTGCCGGTCCAGACGACTTTGTCGAAGCCCTTTATGCCGCCATGCAGATGGTTCTCGCCGTTGTTTACCGCGAGCTTGTACTCGACACCATTCAGAGTGAAACGTCCCTTGGCGATGCGATTGCCGTAGCGCCCGATGAGTGCGCCGAAGTAGGGACCTGGTTTGAGATAGCTGTCGAGATCCTTAAAGCCAAGCACCACGTCGTCAAACTTTCCGTTGCGATCGGGAACTTTCAATGAGACTACGATGCCGCCGAAGTTGGTGATCGTCGCTTCGACGCCGTGAGTGTTGCGAAGCGTGTAGAGGTCGACGTTCTCGCCTGCTTCAGTTTTACCAAAACTCTGTTTGCTGACCGTTGCCTGTGCTTGTGCGACCAGTACGATCGCCAACAACCACAGTGTGGCAACCAGGATTCTCGAAGTCTTGCCGTGTAGTCTCATTCGTTTCTCCATTTTCGTTAATGGGACTCGCTCTCACGCATCAATGCGATTTGTCGTCGATTGCGGCGCTCGGTGAAGATCTGATCCGCCATCACGCCGATCAAAATCACCGCACCCATCACCGCGAAGTCCAGCGAACTGGGAATGCCGAGCAGGTTCACGAGATTACGCAACACTTGCAGAAGCGCCGTGCCGATAAGGATCCCGACTACAGATCCTTCACCGCCGCGCAACGAACAGCCACCGAGCACTGCTGCGGCGATTCCATAAAGCTCATACGCGTTGCCGTGATTCGCCGGCGAGACTGAGTTTGTGTAAAAGGCGAAGATTACGCCGGAGATCGCCGTTAATGCTCCGGCGATCACGTAGGTGAAAGTGACGATCCATTTGGTGTTGATGCCTGCGTAGCGTGCTGCTTCGGCGTTGCGGCCGGTTGCGAACAGATAGCGGCCGTAAACTGATCGATGTAATACCACCCACGTAATCGCGGCGATGATCAGCAGCAGCACAAACGGCCTGGGAATACCGAAGATATTTCCATTGGCGAGAGAACGGAGGAAATCGAGTCCTGCAACCGTTCCGAATCCTTTTGTTTCATCATTGGTAATGAAGCGTGCGAGGCCGCGATAGAAAAGGAGACCGCACAGCGTGACGATGAACGGTTGCATGTTCAATCGAGTGATGAGCAACCCGTGGCCCAACGTCAACGCCATCGCGATTGCGATACACGCCAGCACCGCTAACGCCACGCCCATGTTCCCTTCGGTGAGCATCATCGATAGCAGGACACCGAGCAGCGCCATCATCGAACCCACGGAGAGTTCGATGCCGCCGGTGATGATCACCAGACCCAATCCGATACTGAAGATGCCAAACGCACCGATCTGCCGCGCCAGGTTCTGAAGATTAATCGCGAGCAGAAAGTTAGGGTTGATGACGGAGACGATAATGCAGAGAACAATTAGCAGTACAAAAATGCCAAGCTCTTTTTTCATAAGAAGCCCTCATTAGCCACAAAAAAGCACAAAACATTCTGT
The DNA here is from genome assembly GCA_036401595.1 of Pyrinomonadaceae bacterium. Taxonomy (GTDB): domain Bacteria; phylum Acidobacteriota; class Blastocatellia; order Pyrinomonadales; family Pyrinomonadaceae; genus PSRF01. Next base: position 19,030 of record DASWUM010000007.1, on the reverse strand, counting down.
GCCTTTTGTGGCTATCCTTCGGTGCCGGTGGCGAGGCGCATGACGGCTTCCTCGCTGAATTGAGCGCGATCGAGAATTCCGGTTAGCCGTCCTTCGTGCATGACTGCGATGCGATCGCTGATGCCGAGCACCTCTTCCATCTCACTGCTGATGACGATCACTGAGACGCCTTCGCTTGCCAGCTTGCGGATGAGTTCATAAATCTCCGACTTCGCGCCGACGTCGATACCGCGTGTCGGTTCATCAAAAATCAGTACTCGTGGCGAGAACGTCAGCCACTTTGCCAGCACCACCTTCTGCTGGTTGCCGCCACTGAGATTTGCGGCGCGCATCTCGGGCGAGGGTGTCTTGATGTTGATTGCTTTGACCGCCTCTCGGGCCGCGGTCGCTTCCTTTTTAAAATTGATGATCTTTGCCGACGAGTAGTGATCCAGGTTTGGCAGCGAGATGTTTTCACGCACATTGAAATCGACGATCAGTCCGGTGAGCCGGCGGTCTTCCGGCACGAGGTAAATACCATGCGTGATGGCGTCCTGTGGTCCTTGTATTCTCAAGGTCTGGCCGTTGAGTGCGACTTCGGTATCAAGTGACTCTTCGACGCCGAAGATTGCTCGCGCTACTTCCGAACGTCCAGCGCCAACGAGGCCGGCAAAGCCGAGCACTTCACCTTTCCCGACGTTGAAAGTGATCGTATGATTCGGATACCTGACCGTCCGTAACCGCCGGACTTCAAAACCGCCGTCGCGCGTTGCCGATCCATTTCCGGCGGCTTTGAAAAACTCTTTCAGATCGCGTCCGACCATCATGCGAACCATTCGTTCGTGAGTGATGTCCGCTCCCTGGATCTCTCCAGCATTCTTCCCATCGCGCAGTACGACCGCTCGATCCGCGATCTCTTCGACTTCATGCATGCGATGCGAAATGTAAATGATGCTGACGTTATGAGCCTTGAGATCTTTGACGATCTCGAGCAGGCGTCGTGTTTCCGTGAGGGTAAGACTCGACGTCGGCTCGTCCATGATGATGATGCGTGCCCCCGCGCTTAGTGCTCGGGCGATTTCGACGAGTTGTTGCTGCGCGATTGATAGTTGGCCCAGCGGTGTGCGGCTGGAAACTTCCACGCCGAGTCGCTTCAAGATCTCGTCCGACTCCCGGTAGATCCGTTTCCGATCGATCAGCTTGAGGAAACCGCCGAAAGTCGGCTCACGACGCAGAAAAATATTCGCGCCCACGTCGAGGTTATCGAGAACGCTGAGTTCCTGGTGGATAAACTCGATGCCGAGCGCGCTGGCTTCACTTGGCGAACGTATTTCCACCGCCTGACCATTGATTTTGACCGTGCCGGTATCGCGCGAAATCGCGCCGCCGAGAATCTTCATCAACGTCGATTTGCCGGCGCCGTTTTCTCCAATCAACGCAACGATCTCGCCTGTGCCGACTGCCAGGCTGACGTTGTCGAGCGCAACAACCCCTGGGAATCGTTTGCTGATTCCCTCCATCTCGAGGATTGGTGTGTTAGCGGTCACTTAGTTTCTGTATTCTCTGCGACCCGAATACTAGCTGCGGCCGCGGAGTTGGTTGATCTTCCTGGTGAATTCCTCGACGTCCGCTTTCTTAATCGCGAGCGTGGGAACGAAGATCTGTTTGCTTGCAGGAATCAGCGATTTGTCTCCGTTCAGAACTTTCGACATCAGTTCCATCGAGCGATAACCAAACTCAAATGGTTGCTGCACGACTGTCGCGTAAATCGCTCCGTCTTTCACGCCACTTAGCGTTTCGTCTTCTTCGTCAAACGCGACGATCTTGATCTTGTCGACTTTGTTCGCTTCTTTGACTGCGGCGAGAATCGCCGGGCCGTTGTATGACCACAAGCCAACCATTCCGGCAATGTCAGGATTGTTAACGATCGTGTCGGCGGCATTTGATTTCGCCCGCACACGATCCGTGTTGTCAGTGCGGGTGTCGATAATCGAGATGTTCGAGCCCTGGAGCGCTTCCTTCAGTCCTTGAAAACGTTGCTGAGCATTGGAGGCATCGAGTACGCCGACGAAGACCATAATCTTACCACCCTGCGGCAAAGCTTCTTTGAGGAGTTGACCAGCCTGGCGTCCGGCGGCAACGTTGTCAGTGCCGATGTAACAGGTGCGATTGCTGTCAGGCGCATCGCTGTCCTGCGTCACGACCAACGTTTGGCCGGCCACGCGATTGAGCATCTCGGTCTGGTTCTTTGGGTCAACTGGGCTGATGGCGATGCCCTTGACGCCGTTAGCAAGTAGGTCGTCGATGATGCGCTGTTGCTCGGCGGCAGTGCCGTCAGCAGGAATTCGGAAATCGACCTGAATGTCCGGTATTTCTTTCGCGGCCTTCTCGGTCCCTTTGCGCGCGATGGTCCAGAACTCTGACGCGTTGTTGGTGACAAAGGCGAGCTTGTGTTTTGTTCCCGCGTCGCCCTTATTCGTGCCCGAAGGGGACGGTTGGCAGCTTACAAACAGCACTGTGAGCAGCAGCGTGCACACAAACGCGGAGATCAGTCGAATGGATTTTTCAGGTCGCATTGGGTTCCTCGATACTTAGTTTGGGTTGTTCGCAAAAGATGTTTACCACAAAGGCTCCGAGACACAAAGCGTTATTAACCCCTTATTCCTGCACTTTTTGTGGCGTTGCCAACTCGGAATGGTTGAGAACTGGCGCTTCGAATGGTACAAGATCAGTGTTCCCTCCTTGTTGTCAGCCAAAAACCCCCGAATATGAGTAGTTGAGAGCGCGTGGCGAAGGTGTCGGCGCGCAAAAACGAGCACGGGAGGAGAGCATCATGGCAATGAAGTTGTTGTTGATAATGTTAGGTTTTTCATTGTTAGCGTCGAGTTTCTGGGTACAGAGGACGCAACCGAACTCAACGCCGGCTGTGCCAATTCAGACTCCGGGGCCGATCCCGCCACCAAGTCCAAGTCCGACTGTGAGTCCAAGCCCGACACCGAGTCCGAGTCCAACTCCGAGCGTCAGTCCGACGCCAACTCCAAGTCCCGGTGAACCAACGCCAACTCCGAGTCCACTGCCGAGCCCCAGTCCGAGTCCGCGAAATGCCTTTGTGACTTTTGTGCCTTTTTATGGCATCTTCAATCCGAATGAAACAGAAGATACGAATTGCTGCCGGGCAGGGCTTTTGGGGAGATCTACCTGACGCGCCAGTGCGCCAGGTTGAAGGTGGACCAATTGATTATCTGATGCTCGACTATCTCGCTGAAGTGACGATGTCGATCATGCAGAAACAGAAAGCTCGCGATCCGAATGCGGGTTATGCGAAAGACTTTGTACCGCTGATGCGGAAGATCCTGCCGGCTTGTGTCGAACGCGGGATTAAGGTCACTGCGAATGCCGGAGGCGTCAACGTTCGCGGTTGTGCGGATGCAGTGATCGAGGTGGCGCGTGAACTCGGTTTAGCCGGCAAGCTTCGCGTTGGCATCGTTACTGGCGACGACATCATGTCGCGAATCGATGATCTGCTCGGGCGCGGGATCGAGTTGCGTAACATGGACACTGGCGAACCGTTGTCTATTGTTCGCGACAAAATTCAGAGTGCAAATGCATACCTGGGCGCAGCGCCGATTGTTGACGCACTTAATCAAGGTGCACAGATCGTGATTACCGGTCGCGCAACGGATACAGGCCTGACACTCGCGCCGCTCATTCACGAATTCGGGTGGGCCAGCAACGACTGGAACCGTCTTGCCGCGGGCACGATCGCGGGACACATTATCGAATGCGGGGCGCAGGCATCGGGTGGAAACTGCCAGTACGAGTGGCGCAGCATTCCGAATCTCGCCGATGTTGGATTTCCGATTGCCGAGGCGTTTCCGGACGGAACATTTGTCATCACGAAACATGAACGAACCGGTGGCTGGATCGTCATTCCGGGAATCAAAGAGCAACTGGTTTACGAGATGGGTGATCCGCACGAGTACATCACGCCCGACTGTGTTGCCGATTTCACCACGATTAATTTGGAATACGAGGGCCGCGATCGGGTTCGCGTGTTTGGTATCGAAGGACGGCCAGCGACCGAGTTCCTGAAGGTTTCGATCAGTTATTCCGCCGGTTTCAAAGCTGTCGGAACGCTGGTCTATGCCTGGCCTGATGCTTACGACAAAGCGCAGGCTGCCGATCGCATTCTGCGTGCTCGACTCGATCGGCTGGGGCTCAAGTTTGAGCAGGTGTTGACGGAATTTGTGGGCGTCAGTGCTACGCATGGACCACTTGCAGGAAAGCCGGGTCCGGACATTCCGGAGGTCCAACTGCGAGTTGGCGTGCGCGGTCAGGACCGGAGTGCGGTCGAGAGATTTACGAAAGAAATTGCGCCACTGATTCTTACCGGCCCGCCGGCTGTAACAGGCTTTGCAGGAGGCCGTCCAAAAGTTGAGGAGATCGTCGCTTACTGGCCGGCGCTGATTCCGAAAGAAGAGATTACGCCCAAGGTTGAGGTGCTCGAAGCGTGAAAGTACAACTGACAAAACTGGCCCATGCGCGTTCGGGTGATAAAGGTGACACGGCGAACATCGGTTTGATTGCTCTACAGGATGAGTTGTATCCGATCCTTGTTCGCGAGGTTACTGCTGAACGTGTGAAGCAACACTTCAAAGGTATCTGTCATGGAGAAGTCGAACGATTCGAGCTGCCGAATCTTGGCGCGCTGAATTTCCTGTTGCACGAGAGTCTCGGCGGCGGCGGTACGCTATCGTTGATGACGGATGCGCAGGGAAAGACGTTTTCGACAGCGTTGCTGCGAATGGAGATCGAAGTTTCCGAACAGGAAGCCGCGGATTTGCACGGATGAGTACGGATTTTGAAAGCGTGGTGTTGTATTCCGTAGATGGCGGTATCGCGCGCGTTACTCTCAACCGACCGGAAAAGAGAAATGCGTTGAATGATGCCGTTATCGACGGGCTCAAACGCGCACTGAAGAGTGCTGCGGCGGATAAAGAGGTCAGAGTTGTAGTGATCTCTGGGGCAGGGAAGGATTTCTGCTCCGGCGCAGATCTTTCGGCCCTCCAGACGATCGCCGGTGCCTCGGTTGCCGAAAACGCCGAAGATGCGCGCTCGCTATTGGAGTTGTTTCAGTTGATCCGACAGATCAAGGTTCCGGTCGTGGCTGCTGTGACTGGAAGAGCACTCGCGGGTGGATGTGGATTAGCAACTGCTTGTGATCTTGTACTCGCGTCTGCTTCGGCACGTTTTGGATATCCGGAAGTCAAGATTGGGTTTGTACCCGCGATGGTGATGGCAATCCTGAGACGCAACGTCTCGGAGAAACGTGCCTTCGAGTTGATTACGCGCGGAGCAGAGATTGGCGCCGAGCAGGCGAAAGAGTTTGGTCTTGTGAATCAGGTTTTCGCCGACGAGACTTTCGAAGCAGATGTGAACTCCTACGTGAGTGAGTTTGAGAAGATGAGTGCATCAGCCATCGCCCTCACAAAGACGCTGCTGTATCAGATGGATGGACTCTCGTTTCCGGAAGCACTGGAGACGGGCGCCGACGTCAACGTCATTGCCAGATTGACGGACGACTGCCAGCAGAGCATCGCTAAATTCCTTCAGAAAACCTAGGCCACAAAAAGCACAAAATTTCTAAGTTAAGGTTTGGCGGCGCGTGCTTTGTCTCTTAGTCGCTTGATCTCGTTTTGGATTGCGGTCGAGTCTTTGATTTGGGGCGTCTTTCGCAGGTATGCCTCCAGTTCGACTGCGGCGCGATCGGGATCACCCTTGAGCTCAAAAAATAGAGCGAGCGTCATTGCGTCCGGCTTGAATTTATTCTCACTGAGATTGGCAGCTTGCGAGATAGCGACTTCAGCACGAGAGAGCAGAGAGTTTCGATCCTCGGTCGAAGGCGACGATTCATCGATCGTGGCAGCCTGATGAATCAAAGCTGTCGCACGCATCACAGGATTCATTGGATTTGACGGATTCAATCGCGCTGCTTCAGCAAATATCGCTACCGCCACCGCATAATTTCTTTGCTTCATGAGTAACAACCCAAACGACTGGTAGGCGCGTTCGTCGTTGGGATTGATCGTTCGTGCCAGATCGAGCTCGGCGATGGCTTCGTTAAATTGATCTCTCTTTAGAAACACGTTGCCGAGCTGAAGATGAGCATCGAAATAATTCGGAAAGATTGTGGTAGCTTTCCGCATACTGTCTACGGCTGCTTCAACCTTTCCTTCCTCGGCGAGTTTGATACCTGCGTCAAGCGCCTGTTTTGCAGCGATTGGAATTTCCTGTGTGAATGCGTTGACAACACCCGGTTGTGAATTTGGTTTACGGGCGAGTGGGCGCAGTTGGATGTCTTGAGTAAAGATCTGCGGCGCTGGACCGAATGCCGAGATGTCGGCGGAAACCGACGTTGTTTCAAAGCTAATCCCATCACCATCGGCCGTGACTTGGTACGTTCCACGCGAGAGTCCCGGAAAGGAAAAACGTCCGCTGAGATCTGTAAAAGTCTCATGAATTGCCCGGCCGTTAAAGGTCAGTTTCACGCGAACCGGATTGGTTGGTTGACTTCCCGCAGGTGTCACGACCTTTCCCTGGAGCACATTGGCGCCTTGTGCAAGCGTTGTCGATGCGCAAACGAAAAGCAAAAGCACAAGAATTGAGAGCCTTGGTAGGGTCATTGAAGATCTTGTTGCCAATTCGAGCCTATGAGAAAGGGGGCATTTCGCGGAAACAAATATACCTTGTTTCCGGAAATGCCCCCAAGTTGTTGCTTCAGTTTAGAAGCTGAAGCGAACACCTAACTGAGCCTGGAACGGAATTCCGAGTGGCTCAGAGAAACCCGTGGCGCCAAAGAAGTTGATTGGCTTACCGAAATCCGGTTCGCCCGTCACGTTCTGGAACTGGTTACCAAAGTTTCCCGTGTTAAATACATTGAATGCCTCGAAGAAGAGACCGAGCTTGTAATTCTCGCCCCACTTGAAGAACTTCGAAGCGCGCACGTTCAACTGTGAAAACCTGTCGCCGCGGTGGTTGTTGATTGGCAACTTGTGCTGATCATCTATTCCCGGATTGACCGACTCGCGGTCATTGTTGACGCCGTCGCGATTGATGTCGCAAAGGCAAGCAGGAAAGATGCTGTAGGGACGAGCAGACGCCATCTGAAAGATTGGCGCTAGCTGGAAGCCCCAGGGCAAGTCAAAGATACCGGAAACAACAAACCGATGACGTTCGTCTTCGCCAGTTGGACCAAAGTTGATCGGATCGAACTTAGCGAACAAGTTCTGCGGCTGGAGACCGAAGTCAGCTGTTGCACCGAACCACGCTTGAGACTTTGCCAGCGTGTAATGCGCGTTCAGCTGAAACTTGTTCGAGTAGCGTTTCTTGAATGCAACCGTGAACGCGTCGTAACGCGAACGGCTATCAGACTGGGCCACCGTGATCCGGCCAAACGGCGTCGGCGTACCGAACTTAGCCGTCAGTTCTGCTGCGTGCGCAGCGAACGCCGCGGTCAATACACGTCCGGGGTTCGGAGAGCTTCGTTGCGAGTTGATTAGTGGTCCAATGCGCGGGTTGATATCGAGACCGGTAAACTCATGAAGACCGAGGATATGAACATAGTCAAATTCCAGGGCCATGTCCTTTCCAATTTCCTGAGCGTAACCGAGGTTCCACTGCTGCGTGTACGGTGATTCAAAATCCGGATCCAACATTCGGCCGCGCGTGCCCGACAGCGGTTGGCTCAGCGGACGAGGAATTGCCGGCGGTGGTGAATCGATACTCAGATTTGCCCCATCGTTCAGGAAGGTGGCGTAGATTTCCGGATTTGCCTGTTGCACTGCGAACAGAGGCACATTCAGAAACGACTGGTCGAAGTAAACTCCGTATCCACCTCTGAGAACTGATCGGCCATCTCCACGAAAGTCCCAGGCGAAACCGATTCGTGGGCTGATGTTGTTTTTGTCGTCCTCGACTACTTTGCGAGCAAATGGACTGCCGATGATCTGCAACGCCTGGAAGGTGCGATTCTCGGCAGCGTGGGCGTGATCGACGAAACCGAAGTCCACGTCATAACGGACTCCAATATTGAATGTGAAGCGGGGCGTGATTTTCCAGTCGTCCTGTGCATACACGGCAAATTGCTTGGCGCCTTCGCGCAGGTTGAAGCTGGGGTCGCCGCCCGAAAGTATTACAGCGCCAACCACACCGACTCCTGCGAGATCAGCAGCGGTGCAAGTCGCTGTGCCGGCGATCGCGGGACAGGTAACAGGTCCTGGCAGGATTTGTGTCGTGCGAAATCCCTGCGGGAACTGCCCTGGGTTCGCTGCGATCTCGTCGGCGTTGAAATTGAAGTCGTACTCCGGCGCCGAGTTGAAGGCAAACAGTCCACCCAGTGTTGGGACGAAAGTAACGTCTCCGCCGAACTTGAAGCCGTGATTGCCGCGATTCCAGGTTAAGTCATCGCGGAACTGATGCTTCTTTTGAAGAGTCTGTTGCGGGACGTTGCCATTGCGACCTACTGCTAAACCGTCTGGAAAGACAAGCAGGTTCAGATCAGTGGTGGCGTTGATGCGGTTATCAAAAGTCTGAAACTGGTAGGTGAGCTGGTTGACTGTTGAACTGGTCAACGTCGAAGTCAACGAAGCGAGGAAGTTGTAGAGGGTATTGAGACTCTCATTGCCGCCGGAAAGGTCAGTACGCACGATCAGGAAACCAGCTTGATCGTTAAGAGCGTTATTGTTTTGACCGGCGAAACGAGTTACGAGAGTGTGCTTCGACGACAGATTAAAGTCGCCTTTCACGGTGTACTGCCAATCGTTGAACGGCTGTGGCAGAAATTGAACTGCTCCGTAGCCAAACGGTTCGAGGAATGCGATCTTATCGACGTCGACGCCGGGAACGATTGAGTTGCCGCGTTCGCGCGTGCGTTCAACGGTGCCGAAGAAGAAGGCTTTGTCCTGTTTGATTGGACCACCGATAGATCCGCCAAACTGCTGGCGGCTGAATGGTGGTTTTACTGCGTCTGCCGGATCTGGAAACAGATCCGTATTGGCTTCAGACAAAAGCTTTGGAGCATTCGCGTTCAGCGCGTCGTCTCTGAAGAATCCGAATACTGAACCGTGGAAAGCGTTGCTTCCACTCTTCGAGACCACTGACAACAATGCGCCACCCGAACGGCCATTCGCCGCGGAAAATCGTTGCGTCGAAAGTGCGAACTCCTGAATACCTTCCATCGAAAAGTTCTGGAGTATGCCGCCGACGGCATTGTCTTTGTTGTCGCCGCCGTCAATCGTGATGTTGAGGTTACGACCGGTTGATCCACCGACTGAGAACGTGCCTACGCGCGCTTTCGTCGGATCGAATGATGGCTGCAACGTGGCGCCGGGAATAAGAATCGCCAGCGATGCGAACGAGCGGCCGTTTACTGGAAGATTCTCCAGTCGTCGCTGATCGATAACTCCGCTGACGTCTGTCTTAGTGGTTTCGACAAGGGCGGTGCTTTCGCCAGTGACGGTAACCGTTTCTCCGATGCCACCAACCTTCAAATCAGGATTCACCGTGGTTCGTTGCAAGACCTGGATTACGACCGGTTCCTGAACGTACTTCGAGAACCCTTTTGCTTCCACTTCCAGACGGTAGTTGCCAGGCACCAATTGTGTAACTTCATAAACACCATCGCTGCTGGTTGTCGTGGAGCGTTCAGCATTGGTACCGACGTTAACCAACTTTACAGAGGCACCGGGAACGAGGCCCCCTTTCTCATCTTTCACTACACCGGTGACCGTACCTGTGTTGGAGGTTTGTGCAGATACGCTAACCGACATGGCTGACGACAACATGAGAAACATCGTCAGTAATGCCGAGAAAAGCCATCGATCTGAATAGCTAGTCTTCATAGTAATAGTCTCCTGTAAAAGGCGGGATGTCGGGGGGAGTCGTTGCCGACAGAGTTCGTAAATCGCTAACGAAAAGGTCCATCGCAACCGACATGCCTCATATGTCTAAGGCAACGAAACCAGCAAAATCCGCCCGTTTTTTACTAGTTGAGGATTAAAGCGCTTAAGAAGCATCCAAAAAACGGGAGACGGTCCACAAATTCGGAGCTTGAGGGGTGTGGAAAGATGGACGGAACAGGAGGTCCTAGACTTCTTTCTGTCCTCTAGTTCCTTTAGTCGCGAGGCTTTACGTTGGCTTGGAGAAACTTGACGATGTCCTCGGTTGAGGTGCCCGGTAGGAAAACTTCGGCGACTCCTTGCTGCTTAAGCTTCGGAAGATCTTCCTGCGGAACGATGCCGCCGACGAGGACCAGAACGTTGTCCATTCCTTTCTCGCGAAGCAACTGAACGATGCGCGGGCAGAGAGTGTTGTGTGCGCCGCTCAATATTGAAACGCCGACGGCATCGACGTCTTCCTGAAGTGCAGCAGCCGCGATCATTTCCGGTGTTTGTCGGAGGCCGGTGTAAATCACTTCCATTCCTGCATCGCGGAGAGCACGAGCAATGACCTTCGCGCCACGATCGTGGCCGTCGAGTCCGGGCTTGGCGACAAGAACTCTGATCTTTCGACTGGACATAGGTGCGGGTTAGAACGCGGGCTCTTCGTAAACTCCGTAGACGTCTCTCAGTGCTGAGCAGATCTCGCCGAGCGTCGCGTAGGCTCTTACTGCTTCAATCGTCGCCGGCATCGTGTTTTCATTCTTCTGGGCCACGACTCTGAGTTTGTCGAGCGCATTTGCGACGGCGCCGGCATCGCGGCGCGTGCGAGTTTCTTCGAGGCGCTCAAGCTGATGCGTGCGCACGGATTCGTCGATTACCAGGATCGGAACTTCGGAAGGTTCGTCAGTCATCGTGTATTTGTTGACGCCGACGATTACCTGCTCGCGTCGTTCCACAGCTTTTTGATATTGGTAAGCGGAATCCTGTATCTCGCGTTGCGGAAATCCTTTTTCGATTGCCGAAACCATTCCACCCATCGCATCGATCTTGCGGAAATACTCGAGTGCTTCCTGCTCCATCTTCTCGGTTAACGACTCGAGGAAATAAGAGCCGCCGAGTGGATCGACGGTATTTGCGACGCCAGTTTCCTCGGCAATGATCTGTTGCGTACGGAGCGCTATCAGTGCGGCGCGATCGGTCGGTAGCGCGAGGGCTTCATCGTAAGCATCCGTGTGCAAGCTGTTGGTGCCGCCGAGAACACCGGCGAGTGCTTGAATTGCGACGCGGACGATGTTGTTGAGCGGCTGTTGCACTGTCAGCGAGACGCCGGCGGTCTGCGTGTGGAAACGCATTTGCAGTGTGCGCTCGTAATTACTGCCGAAACGTTGTTTCATCTCGCGAGCCCAGATGCGACGGGCCGCCCGGTACTTCGCAATCTCTTCGAAGAAATCGTTGTGGGCGTTAAAGAAGAAGGACATCCGCGGCACAAAGCGGTCGACGTCCAAACCCGCTTCCACGCCCCACGCCACGTAGTCGATCCCGTCTCGCAATGTGAACGCAAGCTCCTGGACTGCCGTCGCGCCCGCTTCGCGGATGTGATATCCGCTGACTGAAACAGGGTTATAACGAGGTACATGATCGGTGCAGAATGCGAAGGTATCGATCACCAGCTTCATGGCCGGTTTGATCGGATAGATCCATTCCTTCTGCGCGATGTATTCCTTGAGAATGTCGTTTTGCAGCGTGCCCGAGATCTTGTCCCAACGCGCTCCTTGTTTTTCCGCCACTACGAGATACATCGCGAGAAGGACCGATGCGGGCGCATTGATTGTTTGAGAGACGGTGACTTGCTCGAGTGGAATGCCGTCAAACAGCACTTCCATGTCAGCCAGCGACGATACCGCCACGCCGCACTTACCTACTTCACCTTCGGAGAGAAGGGAATCAGCGTCGTAGCCCATTAGAGTGGGCAGGTCGTAAGCTACGGAGAGACCCGTCTGACCTTGTTCGAGCAGGTATTTGAATCTGTTGTTGGTCTCTTCAGGCGTACTGAACCCGGCGAACTGTCGCATGGTCCAAAGCTTCCCGCGATAGCCGGTCGGATGGATTCCGCGTGTATAAGGAAACTCACCGGGAAAAGAAATGTCGCGTGCAAAGTCGAGATCTGCGATGTCGGAAGGAGTGTAAAGCCGTTCTACGTCATCGAGCGAAACGCTCTGAAAACTCTTTTTTCGTTCGGGGTGCTTATTGAGCGCCGGTTTGAGAGTTTCTTCGTCCCAACGCTCGCGCTCAATCTCTGCAAATGAACTTTCCTTTATCTCCGACATCCACCCTCTCACGCCTCTGAAATGTTACTAGCACGAATCTTAGTAATTTTCGACCAAAGGCGCAAAGGTACAATCTCTCTTATCTGTGGTTTGGAAGCCGAAGTATCGATCTCTTATGACCGCGCTGCGCGCTTTTGAGGTTTCGCAGTCTGACACTGTTTGAGCACGTCTTTGCTGGTCAACGATCGCATAAATTCCACCAGGTCGTTAACCTCACCGTCGGCTAAGCCGAGCGGCCGCATCCTCTCGTCGAGATAAGGGTTCGCATTCCCTCCGCGATTATAAAAGTTGACGACATCCAAAAGCGTTCCTAGCGAGCCGTTGTGCATAAATGGCGAGGTAAGTTCCACGTCTCGTAACGTCGGAGTCTTGAATGCGCCAATGTCGTTTAGCTGGTACGTGATCGCGTAACGCCCCAGCTCGGAGAAGCCGTCAGAGTGGGCCATAATTGTTGGGCGCTTGGCGAGAGAAGATCGTGGAAGATTTTCTATGAGGACAGCAAAGAGCGAGTCTGTAGCCGCAATCCCGGTGTTGTGAAATTTGAAATCCGTAAAGAATGGAGTGCTTTGCGAATACGTGTGACACTCGATACATCTCGCTTTGCCTTTGAACAATTCCCAGCCACGTCGTTGGGTCTCGGAAATGGCACTCTGGTTTCCGGCGATAAAGAGGTCGAACGCAGAATTGCCTGAAAGTATTGTTCGTTCGTATGCGGCTATCGCCTTGGCAATGGTTTCGAGAGTAATGCCTTCTGTTTTGAACACCCGTTTGAACTGTCGCCGGTATTCCGTAATTGACGAGACGCGATCAATGAGATGCTGTTTACTTTCCATTCCCATTTCGAAAGGACTTGAGATCGGGTGGAGCACCTGCTCTTCGAGTGACGCTGCGCGACCGTCCCAAAAGAACCGCTCACTAAACATCGCATTGAGAATGGTGGGAGTGTTGCGAGTACCTTTTCTGTCTCGCACGCCTGTCGCCAGACGATTCGCATCAGTAAAGGCAAACGCAGGATCGTGACAAAGACCACAACTCACGGTTCCGTCGCTCGAGAGACGTTTGTCGAAAAAGAGCGCGCGCCCAAGCTCCACTTTTTCAGGTGATAAAGGATTATCTGGCGGCGTCCGTAACCGCCAGAGCGATTCACTGATACCGCTCGGGACCTTAATGCTTGTTGTTTTAGGCGCAGGTTTGGCGGAGGGAAGAGACGGATTACAAACTGTGTAACCGCGAAACGAACAGATCGTTAGACCACAGAGAAACAGGCTTACGATTTTTCGTCGCGCTAACCTCATTTCTATCGCGTTGCAGTCAGGATTGCGGCTTCCAGGGAAGCCCTGAGCCATCGCTCCATGCGTCCCATTCCGTTCCCGAGCCTGGAATGACTCCAGTGAATCTCTCGCCACGGTAAGCCATTTCGAGAATTGATTCAGCGTCGCTGTCACTTATCTCAGACATGCCCCAAAAATCATCGACGAAACTCATGATCTCGACCTGGATCGGATCGTCAGGACCGATGAGGAAATCTATCGCGTAGTTCTGTGCTCCGAGATGAATAGAGATCCGCGATGAACGCAAACGGCGGAATAACGAGACTGCCTCAATGAAATCAAGGTCGACTTCATAGTCCCTGTCCCTCTTTACCTCGGAAGGGTGTGAACTTGATTGGCATTCCCGGTTACGGACAAGTATTTTCACCTATTGGAACTCCGTCTACAGTTTAGGTTTAATACCATGTTGTAACATGTATTTTACCGCGTCGGAGCCTGGCGCACCTATTCCATTAATGACGCAGTTAGCACGAGCGATATTAAACTCTCGAACACCTGCTGGGTTAAGCCCTCCTTTAGGGTTAAGAGCGGCATCCAGATATTTCTTTGCCATACCTTGTTGTTGGAGCGGTGAAAGAGCTGTGTGATCTTCTAGTCCGTTTAGAATGTCGGGCAGCAGCCCTCTAGGAATCTGGCTTACCGCATCCTTTTCAGCCTGGCTAAGAGGTCCAACCAAACCCGTTAGCAATTGTCGCGCTGCCATGCGCTCAGCGGCTATGGCTCCTCCGCCCTCAAAGCCGGCCACAAAGACTACTCGATCTAGATTTCCTTTTCCGGCCTCAACAAATTCTCTTAATGCTTGAGCAATATCACCGCCATCGCTGTCACACGTATCGGGTTTTTTGGGCTTTAATCCGTAAGGATCCGAGAAGCTGAGTGGATTGTTTCCTACGTAAGCATAAGAGTTTATGCCTCCCCTCAGCCCCGCAGGATCCTCACTGATGAAGCGATGTAAGTACGGTGAATAGTAACGGTTGCGATAAAAATACAGGCCCGCAACGTCGTTTTCACGACCTGTAAATTGCGAGGGATTGGCATTGGAACTGCCGCTCGTTGTAGTCTTCCCGAACGGCTCATAGGTGTACTCAGTTTGAACACTGCCGCTGGAATTAACTAACGCAAGAGTGCTCCCCAGGGCATCAGTTAATAGACTCCAGCTAGTGGTGGAATCCGTGCGCGCCAGAACTTCATCCAACCCACCCATGACCATGTTTGCGGTTGCGGAGCCACCCGACTGCTCTTGCACAAGGTTCGAGCCGTCGTAAAGGTAAGAAGTCGTTGTACCGTTGACTGTTTTACTGGTTCGCCTGCCGAAAACGTCATAAGTAAAACTGGCTGAGAAACTCGTTCCACTTATCGATGCAAGTTTATTCCGAGCATTCCAGGTGTAGGTGTAAGTACCGTCACCCGTCATATTTCCGTTTGAATCGTAGGTCAGGGTCTGACCGGCGAATGCAGTTGCCTGGTTCGCATCGTTGTAGGTCGTCGACGTGACAGCCGCAGGCTGGCCCGTGCGTGCGTACGAACCTCCGATCGCTGTTCGTCTACCGCCCGCATCGTACGTGTAGGTGAGATTTCCCAGCGTGGTAGCGCCGAACTTATACGTGAGTTCTGTGACTTGGGATGCGTCGTCGTAAGTGTATTCGGTGGTGGCTCCGCCGGGAGGCGTGAGACTCGTTCTCCTGTTAGCGTTGTCATACGTGAAAGTCGCAGTCGATGATCCTTTAGTTATCTGCGTTAGCCGGTTGGCGTTATCGTAGGTGTAGTTGACGGCGCTTTGGCCGGAAACGGTCATGCTTGTTCGCCGGCCCGCATCGTCATAGGTGTAGGCTATAGTGCCCTGAGGTGTCGTGATTTCCTCGAATTGATCGAAGTTATCGTAAGACATCTCTGTCGTTCCCGAAATTGAATCAACAATCTCGGTGATGCGGTTAGCGTCATCATAGGTGTAAGTCGTGGTCGAACTGTCGTCGTAAGTGACCTCTGTGAGTCGGTCGAGCGCATCATAGGTGTAGCTCGTTACCTGTCCCTTCCGATCGGTGATGCTTTCGACCGTGCCGTCAGAGTTGTATGCGTAAACAGTGTCGTTATTGAGCTGATCTTCGCGATTAATGATCCGCTCCATGTTGTCGTAGGTATAGGTGAGGACTCCTGAACTAGGGTCAGTAACGGTGGTGAGGTTATTGTTCGCGTCATATGTAAACGCGACAGTACCCGATAGCGGATCAGTGACCTGGGTCACACGATCGAGGACGTCGTATGCGTAAGCCACACTTTGACCCAGAGGATCAGTTGCGCGCAGAGTTCGCCCGACACTGTCAACAATCATGTTAACGGTGCGGCCTAACGGATCTTCGACGGCGACCAGATCTCCACCGTCGTAAAAGAACTCCGTTGTGTGATTCAGTGCATCAGTCACCGTTTTTAGCTGTCCGGCAACGTCATAGGTAAACGTCGTCGAATGATTTAAAGGATCGGTGACTGAAGTGACGCTTCCTTTGGCGTCGTAAGTATAGGTAGTGGTGTGATTCAGTGGATCGGTGACGCTCGCCAGCATGTGATAGTTTGGTTCATAGGTGTACTGCCACGAGACCTCGTCAGCCGTTCCCGGCAGCAACGTGACTTCGGTTAAGAAGCCCTGAGCATCGCGAGTGAATTCAGTTTCACGGTCGAGGGCATCGGTAATAGTGGTGACGATATTCGAGCCGGAACTTCGCTCATATGTGTAAGTTTGTTCGTCTGCGGTGCCGACGCCATATGAAGCTGAGATCTCGTGTCCGTCTCCATTAAAAGTCACGCTGCGGACATTACCGCGGGGATCAGTGATCTCCACGCTCGCAACCTCGCCGCTGCCATTCAGCGTGTAATCAAATTCGTAGGTGCTCGAGTCTGCGAGAGTTTGCTCGGAAACTCTTCCATTCGCATCGTACTCGTTGGTGAGATAAACATTTCCGCCTGGGTCTTCGATAGTGAGCATGCGATGTGACGTGTCATACGTGTACTCAGTGATCCCTCCGTTTTGATCGGTCTTTTTCCACAAGCGCCCACTGCCGTCGTACGTATAACCAACGGTGCGACCCATGTTGTCCTGGACCTGAGTAATGCGATTGCTTCCATCGTACGTAAACTTCAGCCACTTACCGTTGGGTGAGGTTACCTGGGTTATGTTTCCGGATACTCCCGAAATTGCTCTGGTGATCGTAACTTGATTCCCGTAACGATCCCTGATTGCCTGGAGCGGCAAGAGCTCAGGAAAAACAAGCACCGTTCCATCGGTAAGAGCTACATCCCAGCCGCCTGCGCCGTTCCATGAGATACGCGACTTGTAGAACACCGTTGGAGTTTCAGTGTGCTCATATACGGCATCAGTAAAGCCGGTTCCAGGAGAAATTCGTACATAGTGGATTCGATTGCTATCAGGCAGGATCAGATCTACTTCGTTGTAGTTGTTGGTGGAGGTTAGAAACATCTCGTAAGGCAGAGTTGAGCCAATGCCGAACGGACGGGGAATTGTATCGAGTGTACGATATGTCCGTGTGACGGAGATTGGAATCGTGTCAGGCAGATAAATATCCGTTTCGGTATCTACGAATATGCCCGTGGCCAGATCTACAGGGTCTCCACCGGGCGAACCGCCAGGATTTCCGGCGCCTGGTCCACCCCCGTTGGGATTATTGCCGCCGGGATTCTTGGAACCGCCCGGATTAGCATTATTGCCTCCACCGCCTCCACCTCTGCGACCACCACCACATCCAATTGTGGACGTCTTGCATGGGTCACCTCCGCCAGAAGTATTCGGCGCTTTATCTGCGACGTCATCATCATTGTCTGCATGCATGATCCCGTTAAATTGGTAGATGACTACCCCGGGATCCGGGACGATCTGCTTGCCATTCGGAGACACTGTGCCCTTACCGTAGGAATACCAACCCCGACCTTCAGGCTCATAGGTCCAAAAACTGATCCGCCGGCCTGGTGGTGCTCCTATGAAATTGGGATAGATGAGTGTAGCTCGGGGTGGAATAACGAATGCACCGCCCGGCTGAATTGTCGCGAACACCGGAACGTTAAACTTAGCTGGTATTGGGAACGGTGGCCGATCCGTTGGTACAGGCGTGATAGAAATTTGAGTTACCGGCTGTCCATCGAGACCTCTAATCACGGTGCCGGCTGGTAGACGTAGTTCCAATCCGGGTACACGTGGATTCGTGATTACCATGTCTCTATTAGTGGGAGATGGAATCGAAACTGCATGGGCCATGTCGAGCTTCGGCATCCAGATCGTATATGGCAGTACGTTTGTCAGGCCCTCAGTGATGTCTACGCCGACTCTAAAAATGCCGAAGGTTCGCCCCGGCTGCCTGGCAGTGCGGCCGTCTATTAACATCACGTGATGTCCTTTGACGGCTGAAAGCAGGAATCTGCCCGAACTGTCCGTACGAGTTGATCTTTCCGGCACCGAGATGGTCACGTTTGGTAAAGGCTCACCTGTTAAAGTCAGAACCTGTCCCGACAAGGCGGTCTCGCCTGGTCCAGCTTGCAGAGGAAGCTCATCCTGCCATTTGGATCTCCCATAGTTTGTGCGCCAGTTACCATGCATATTGGCATCAGTCGGATTCCAGTCGAGATCGCCGGCTAATGAGTTGTTGAGATTGTCGATTTCTGTGGTGAACGAAACTGAGCCCGGCGTGACTCCGACTGAGCCATCTTTAGGGCCACTGATTACGACGGTATAAGTAGCGCCTTTCATTAGGCGCTGCAGAGGCGAAACGAAAGAGAGTCTTCCATCTTCTGCAGGAACGATCCTGACTGCTACCGTATCACCAGGCCCCTGAAGCTTGATGGTTGCCGATTTGATTGCATCGACCGGAACTCTTTTTGAGAAACGCAATGCTATGCGTCTGTCTACCGGCACGCCGGCAGCACCATCCACTGGGATCGACCCGGTAAGGAAAGGGGTCTGGCCGTCATCCTGGCCGGTGATCGTTGTTACGCTAAAACTCTCCGCTTCGACATTAAATAGCTCAGCCGTTGTAATCTTGTTTTTTGTTGAATCCGATCCGCCTTCGATCAAAACATTGCCATCGGGAAGAAGAGTTGCCTGATGATTCTGACGAGAGATGGATATCGATGATGTGGACCGCACCTTCTGCGTTTGCGAGTCCCAGAGCTGGGCTCTTGAGACGAAGCGAGTTTTGTCCGAAATTCCTCCGGCAATCAAAACCCTTCCGTCTGTAAGCAACGTCGCAGTATGTCTTGCTCGTGCCGTTAAGCCCGCTGGGCTCAACTCCTCGATCACACCGGTCGCGGGATCCAACAGCTCACCGTCTCTCAGAACATTTCCGTCAGTTCCGATACCGCCAAAGATGAGTAGACGGCCATCCGGCAGCATCGTTGTCGAGTGCCATGCTCGCGCCCGACGCATTGCAGGTGCGGCTTTGCTCAAACCGCCATT
>DASWUM010000006.1:0-17971 GCA_036401595.1 Pyrinomonadaceae bacterium | reverse complement strand
TTGTGTGGAACTCATCAGATTCAAAACGCGACGATGTTTGATTTTGGCGAACACGATTCGACACACGGGCGGCCACGGAGGGCCGCCCCTACAGTTGAACCTCTGCGGACGTGATAAAGCCGCGTCGCATCATGAAAACGGTGAAAATGATCCCTGTTGCTTCCAACACAAACGCGATCACGCCGGCGTAGTCGTGACTCCAGGCCGGTAAATCCAGAATGCCCGCTTCGATGTAGAACAGAGCCACGGCGCGAAACACATTCGCGCCCATGATCACGATGCCGACGAGGGGCATCAGCAAGAGCGTCTTACGGAGTGGGAGTTCATAGAAACACAAAACCGCAAACGTTAAGAACAAACCAACCCAAAGCATTTTGATACCACTGCACGGCGCGTCGATCCAGATCAGGTGTCCCGCCCAGTTCAGACACGTGCCCTCGGCAACGACTGCAAAGCCCGCGCCTCGCAGAATCGGAGCGGTTAACTCTGCCACGACAATGCGCAACGGATACCCGCCGAAGAATTGCAGCGTCGGAATCGTAGGCAGGGAAAGATAGACGAGTCCAAACCAGCCGGCGTGAAAAGCCTTTCCGAAACGCAGTAGACTCAACGTCGCTGCTACCGCCGTGAATGCAATTGTCGCTCGCAGAAGTGGAGGCAGCACGAAGTAGGTCGCTGCGTAGACGAGGATCAGTATTGCCGGAAAGAGCAGTGATCGTTCGTTCCGCGGCAGCGGTTGGCGTGAGACGATGAGAAACCCTATCGCCGCAATCAGCGCCAGCACTCCCCACGGTTGATCCCACGAATAGACCGCCCGGGTGACGTACCAGTGCCACACATGCCAAAACGCGAGCAATTGAACACCGAGAATAAAGAACAATCGCTTCATACAGTGCACCGGCCCGAACCCGATTTGCGATACTTCATGAATGCGATCCAGATCCAAAACAAGCCTGCAACTATCAAGAGCACTATCATCTCCGGTTCCGGAATCGTTGGTACCGTACCCGCGTCGACAGGCTTCAGGTCGTTAGCGCGATACTGTTGTTCTGTTTCCAGCACGACGGCGCCGCTCACCGGAGTTACGAGTTGATATTGCGCGGCGAGCGTGATTGCTTCATCTTCCAGTGAAGCGTCTCGCGGAGCAAGAATTCGTGCGACCTCGTCGTTGGCCCATAATCGCGCGAGGTGATCAGACGTCATGACTGCCTTTGCCAGGCCCGTTTGATCTTCGACCTTCTTACTCGAACGCACAAATTCCAACGTCTTCTCACTTCCGGTTAATCGTGCAAAGAGTGTCTTCAGATCTGTCGCGAGTTCAGCGGTGCGCGCGACCGACTTCACTTCGTTAATCCGGTCAAGCTCTCGCTCGATTTCGTCAGGGCCGCTCGACGCTGCGACGGAATAGAGCATTGGCCCATACGGACGCTTTTCCCAGCGTTGTTTGAGCTCATCTACAGAATCAAGCAGGAGGCGTTGTGGTTGATGAATCCAGACGATGGCGTTGTTGCCGGGTTTTTCAGCCGCCAGATCCCACGCTTTGCGAAGTGCAGGCACGTTATCTGCGCCGCCTGCGAACGTTGCCGACTCCAGTCTGCTCGAGATTTCTCCTCGCTCGACAACATGGGTATCACTCTCGGTGAAGACTAGTTTGACGTCGAAATCGGCAGGCAACGACTTGATTGCTGACGTTACTTCCGGAATCGAATTCTGCATCGCTTCTGACGTATCGACCACGACAACTATTCGTTGCAGGTGAACGGGTGAGCGTTCTTCGATCGTTTGCCGAACCAGAAATTTCTGATCAAACGGATCCCTGCTCCACATTTGATCGAAATTCTGACGCACCATTCTTATCGAACTCCCCGGCTTCGCCAGTTCCGTGTCCGGGATCTTGCCTTTAAGGGCAGTAACTCCGAGGGCCGAACTGTCTGGATCGTACATGGCGCCCCACATCAGTTCCTGATCGGATTTGATCGACACCGAATGCTTGACGTCGTCAGGTATGCGGAAGTTTCTATTCGCAAAGTGTGGCATCAACAATCTCACGTGACCGCGGTCTTCCAGCAGCAACGGCAGAGAGATACCGAAACGAATCTTCATCTCGCCGTTGACGGGGACAGGAAAGCATTGGACCAGAATGCGGTCGCGGCCGGCGGTAGTTACCAGAACCGGATCTCGTCGTTGCCGAATCGCGACTTGCTGGTAAGCCGATGTGACCTTGTTACGACCGGCGAATGCCGCTTCACGTGGTTCACCGTTTACCCATAACGACAGACGCGACACAACACCTCCGGGCGGTAATTGAACCTCCGCGCGTGCCTCTCTCTGATCTTCCGATACGTTTCGAAAGACGAGCGTCCACTCCATGTAACCGACGCCGCCATTTGGATCGACAGTTCCTTCGATTCTGGATTCTGCCAGTGAGAGTCCTCTCAATTTACCGTTGATTTTTCTGCCACCCTGATCGCTGTCGAAATCAAATGTGTCTTGCGGAACAAGGCGTCCGGCAACTCGCTCGGGGGGTACTTCAATGTCGAATGTTTCTCCAGTGACGCGGTAATAGATCTTCTGCGCTTGCTCCGGAGTTACAGGATCCTTAAGTGATAAGACGTAGCCGATGAGATCTGTGGCCACGCCGGTCCGGTTGTAGCAACTGCGCAGCAGTACATCTTTGCTTCCGTACGCGCGCAGAAAGCGAATGCCTTCAGCCTGCGTTTGCGGCGACGCGGAGACTGCTTTTTGCAATCCGATTCTCGTTAGAGTCGCAGGAAGCTGAAGCATTCCAAGTGCTGCGAACGCGAGTCCGACACCTGCGAGCAAACCGCGATTCTTCACCGTAAAGCTCTTTGGCGGAGACGTAGCGGCGATTTGATTCAGCTTATGTCGCATCACCAGCGCCGCGATTAGTGAGAAGTACGGCACCAATGGCAGGAAGCCGATGCCAAAGAGAATTGCGAGCAGAGCGAGCGGTACAAGTGACAGGTAAACGATCGAATAGAAGATCGAGATACCGATGACGATGGCATTGAGGAACCCAGCGAGTTTGAGCCGGTCAGACGTACCGCGCCGGATTACAAACCAAACCTGGAGTTGTGCGAGGGGCACGAAGACAACGAGCAGGAGATGCCAGATCGAGGGGAGTGGATCAAAGAACACGAGGGCGCAAATATGCGTGGTCGCCTCGACGGTGATTGAGATCGCGGGCATGATCACGCCCAGAATCAACAGAAACCAATGGGATTTAGGCCGGTACTCCTGTTCCTCCATCGCCCCCTCCTGAGTTTTCAATTGCCGGAGACTTTACATTACAAAGTAGTTTACCGCAAGAGAAAAGATGTGCTTGGTAGTTTGATCTTCGTGTCGTAGACTTACCCAGACAACACGTAATACAAAGCGCAAAGTTCCAAACACAAGCTCAATGTCGACCATTCCACAACGCGATCTCTATCGCATGATCAATGAAGCTGCCGGCCGCGGTGAACGTGTCGTGGTCGCCACCGTCGCGCACACGCGTGGCTCGACTCCACAACAACGTGGCGCCAAGATGCTTTTCTTTCAAAACGGCGCAGTTGCAGGAACTGTCGGCGGCGGTTGCATCGAGGCTGAAGTCTGGGCCGAAGCAAAAGACGCCATGCGCTCGGGCAAATCCGAGTTACACCACTTTTCTCTCACGGCCGATGAAGCGAGTGAAGAAGGAATGGTTTGTGGTGGAACGATGGACATTTTTATCGAGGTCATGAATTCGTAGCGATTCGATGGCTCAAGATCTCTTAGCTAATTACAAAGCGAAACATCAGCATCCGCTGAACCGGCTCACGCACAGCATCGGCATACCGATGATTGTCGTTTCACTGCCGCTGTTCTTTTTCAACTGGCGTTGGGCGTTGTTGCTGTTTATCGTCGGTTGGATTTTGCAGTTTGTGGGACACGCGATCGAGGGGAATCAACCTGCCTTTTTCAAGAACCCAGTCTATCTCCTGGTTGGACCGCTTTGGGTCCTGCGCCGGGCCGCGTCGATGTTTGGATTCGACAAACAACGAGTGTCGAAGTAAGTTCCTTCCGGGTTTGAAGCAACATCGATGACTGAAGGAAGCGACCAAACATCTTCGATTACGAAGATGATCGAGGACGTACTCGAACGCGGGGAAGTTGCGCTCGTCGTTACCAAAGTGAGTGGCCCCGCCATAGTGGGCGGCAAGCTACTGGTGCGCGAGAGTGGCGTCGCACTCGGAAGTCTCGGAGATGCGGCGCTGGATTCGCTGGTCAGGAATCACGCGTCGCAGTTTCTCGCTTCACGTGACGACACACGGATGATCAGCGTGGCCGAGTTTGATCCGAACTTTCCTGCTGCTCGCGAAACGAATCTGTTGTTTGAACGACTGCAACCCGCGCCGCGTCTCGTAGTTTGTGGTGCCGGACACGTTGGAGCGTCGCTGGCGCGACTGGCCGCCTTTGCCGGTTATCACACGACGTTGATCGATGACCGTGCCATGTTCTTAAACCGCGAACGCTTCCCTGAGGAACAGATCGATCTGGTTGTGGCTAACGACTGGAACGCCGCGTTGCTTGAAGCGATTGGCAATGGACGCGGTGTGTCGGTGGCAGTGGTCACGCGGGGGCACAACGAAGACGAAGAGTGTCTTCGGGTGGTAGTGCGCGCCAGTCCTGATTACGTCGGTTTGATTGGAAGCAAGCGACGCACGTCGATCGTGATCGATCGACTGCGCGAATCCGGAGTTTCTGAAGAGCAACTCAATAATATTCATGCGCCGATTGGCCTCGATATCGGTGCTGTAACTCCGGAAGAAGTGGCGCTCGCCATCATGGCTGAGATCGTCGCCGAACGCCGCGGTGGCACCGGTACGCCGTTAAGCCACAAGAAGGCACACAAAGCACAAAAGTAAGTTTAATGCCCAGTGAGATTGTAATCACTCCCAAACAACCTATCAGTCGTCGCAGCGGAATGTTCCGCGCGCTCTCACATCGCAATTATCGTCTCTTCTGGATTGGCGCCTTTCTCTCAAACGTCGGCACGTGGATGCAGGCCGTCGCGCAAGCGTGGCTGGTATTGCATCTGACCAACTCATCCTTTTGGCTAGGGCTCGACGGATTTATGGCAACCGCCCCCGCATTTGTTTTTACGCTCGTAGGTGGTGTGTTTGCCGATCGAATCGATCGACGCCGTCTGCTTCTCTACACGCAGGTTGTAGCCGGAATTGCAGCTCTGGCACTGGCCGTACTGGTGGCCACAAACGTGGTGGATCGCTGGATGGTTTTGGGTTTCTCGTTTGTGACGGGTTGTTGTATGTCGCTCGCGAGTCCTTCTTATCTGGCGTTGACTTACGATCTCGTGGGTCGCGAAGACCTCGCTAACGCCATCGCTTTAAACTCAACACAGTTTCAGTTGTCGCGGGTGGTTGGACCAACGCTGGCCGGCATCGCGTTTGGCGTTCTTGGATTAGCTGGTTGTTTTTTCGCCAACGGGATTTCGTTCATCGCAGTGGTGGTAGCGCTTTGGATGGTGCGTATGGATCGCCGGTCGGACTCGGCGGTTCCGGTGGTAAAGGAAAAGTCTGCCATCTGGCGGGACATTGCCGAGGGCTTGCATTACGTTCGAAACCGTCCGAGAGTGTCGTCGTTGTTGTTGCTCGCGGCAGTTAATAGTTTGTTTGGTGCGCCTTACTTCACACTCGTGCCAATCTATGCGCGCGACATCTTTCGCCTGGGTGAAACAGGCTTTGCGCTGATGATGGGTACGGCCGGTGGCGGTGCTTTTTTCGGCGCGTTGCTGGTGGCCTACCTCGGCGATTTTAGAAGAAAAGGTTGGTTTGTTTTAGGTGGTGCGATCCTGTTTGGTTCGTGCATCACAGTTTTTGCTTTGTCGAACCGGCTGTTGGTTTCCCTGATTTTTCTTTTCGGGCTGGGTTTTGCCCTCGTCGTCTCGGTTGCGCTCACCAACACGTTGCTGCAAAAGCTCGTTACTGATGAAATGCGTGGCCGCGTGATGAGCATGTTCATTTTGTCGTTTATGGGCACGATTCCGATTGGAAACATC
This sequence comes from Pyrinomonadaceae bacterium, assembly GCA_036401595.1. GTDB lineage: Bacteria > Acidobacteriota > Blastocatellia > Pyrinomonadales > Pyrinomonadaceae > PSRF01. The sequence continues at coordinate 11,913 of DASWUM010000006.1, read as the reverse complement.
GTGGCCGGGACTGCGTCCGACCATTTCGGCCCGCAGATCACTTTGGCGTCCGGCGGTCTGATTGTGACGGTGGTGGCCACCAGCGTCGCGATTTTCAACAAGCGTCTGCGGGAACTCTATTGACCGCAAGAACTCTAAAACCGCGCCGTTCTATCTACCAGTCAGCGGGTTAATGCCAATTTCTGGAGACTTTTATGCGATTGCGAACCACGATAATGCGGCTTTTGTTGATATTTTCGATCTGTTCAGCCCTGGCGGCGGTCGCCAGCGCGCAGGGCGTCATCGTCCCGGGCCCATGCCGGCGTTGTCCCGACCCCCGACCCGACCCGCTCCCGCGCGCCCTCCCGATTAAGTCAATCAAGATCGACACGAAGATCAGTTCACAAGTCGCTACCACTCACGTGGAACAGGTATTTCGCAACGACACCGGCGCGACACTCGAAGGAACGTATCTCTTTCCGATTCCAGAGTCGGCCTCGATTGCTGAGTTCGCGATTTGGGACGGCGATCGACGACTCGTCGGCGAAGTCAGAGGTCGTGAAGAAGCGCGACGCATTTACGACGAGATTGTGAGACGCCAGCGCGACCCCGGCTTGCTCGAATATGCAGGCAAGGATCTGTTTCAGGCGAGTATCTTTCCCATCCTGCCGCACTCCGACAAGAAACTCGAGATTACTTACACGCAGGTTGTTCGCGCCGAAGGCGGCACCGTTTCGTATCGCTATCCGCTCGGCACTGGCCGTCAGCTCGCGCAAATCGGTTCGGTTGCCGGACGTGTTGAAGTCGAAAGCAAAGAGCCGGTGCGAAATGTCTACTCACCAACGCATGCGATCGACGTCAAGCGCAGCACAGACCGGCGTTCGGTGGTTTCGTTCGAAAGCGAGAGTGGTAAAGATCCTCAGGACTTTCAGTTGTTCTACACGATCTCGAAAGAAGACTTTGGACTGACTCTGCTCACACATCGCGAACCCGGCAAACAGGGCTACTTCCTGCTGATGATTTCGCCGAAAGACGATTGGACGGATCAGGAATACTCGGCTAAGGACGTCGTCTTTGTTGTCGATACCTCAGGCTCGATGGCTGAGGAAGGAAAGATGGAGAAAGCGCGCGCTGCTTTGTTGTACGGCGTGCGAATTCTGCGCCCGCAGGATCGCTTCAACATCATCTCCTTCGCCGGTGAAGAGCACCTGATGGAAGCATGGCCGATTGCCGCGGACGAGAAAGGCCGCGCACGCGGCGAGGCATTCGTCAAAGCGCTCAAACCGGTCGGTGGAACGAACATCAACCAGTCGCTGCTGGCTGCACTCCGTCAATTCACTGAAACAGATCGAGAATGTCCCAAGATGCTCGTGTTTATGACTGACGGTTTGCCGACAGTCGACGAAACGAATGTGACACGAATCATCGACAATGTTCACAAGGCGTCGAGACCGGGCGTGCGACTTTTTACGTTTGGTGTTGGTTACGATGTGAACACCGCGTTGCTGGATAAGCTCGCGGCTGAAAACGGCGGTGTTGCCGATTACGTCGAACCGAAAGAGGATCTCGAAGTCAAAGTTTCGAACTTCTTTTCCAAGGTGAATTATCCAGTGCTCACCGATCTCCAGATTGACATGGGTGGAGCACAAACTGACCTGGTTTATCCGCGCGGAATCCAGGACGTGTTTCGCGGATCGCAAGTGACGCTTATCGGGCGTTACAGCAATGACTCGGATCTGCGTTCAGTGCAGTTGAAACTGAGCGGCAAATCTGGCGGTGCAGCTCGTAGTTATAGCTATGCAAATCTGAGCTTCCCGCTACGCACTGACGCGAACGATTACTTGCCGCGTTTGTGGGCGACGCGTCGCGTCGGCTGGCTGATGGAACAGGTACGTTCAAACGGCGAGCAGAAGGAGTTGCGCGACGAGATCGTGGACCTCGGAACTCGCTACGGCATCGTTACTCCGTACACTTCGTATCTGGCCCTGGAAGAAGGCGCGGTGTCGAGACGTGATACAAACAACTTCGTTATCGCTCCAGCGAATCGTGCCGCGACAGGTGCTGCCACTGGTGGTGGTTTCAGTGGCTTGATGGCGCCTGGTGCGTCGCGTCCGGCTAAGACCGTGGCGCAACCGGTGACCGGTGCAGATGCAGTGCAATTGAGCAAGAAGGCACGCGAGCAGCAGGAACGCGTCGTGCTGGAAGACAAGGACACACGCACGGATGCAGTCAAACGCGTCGCTGGAAAGACTTTCTATCTCATCGACGGCGTTTGGACTGACTCTGAATTCAAAGCGGAATCGCGTTTATCGGAAACGGCCCTCGTGTTTGGCAGCGATGAATACTTCGCCTTGCTCAATCAGAATCCAAAACTGGGAAGCTATTTTTCATTGGGCGAACGAGTAGTTGTGGTCCTGGAGGGACGTGTTTACAGGGTCAGTGCTAAATAATCAATTCTGTGCTTTTTGTGCTTCTTTGTGGCTAACTCTTGTCTTGAGTCTTGAGTTTAGGGTACAAAGCTGAAAACAATCAGTATGAGTACCAGAACAATGAAGCACATCCGCTTTTCTGCGGTTCTCATTGTGTTGCTGATTCTGAACGGCTCAGTGCATGCCCAGGGCTGGTCGCAGATCAAGCTCAACACGGGTGGAAAAGACCTCAATACGGTCTATTTCCTCGACAGCAAACGTGGTTGGGCTGGCGGCGACGACGGCTTTCTAAGTCACACTGAGGACGGCGGCCGAACATGGGCGCCGCAGAACGTCGGCACAAAATCCGCAATCAACGACATCTACTTCCGCGACGAAGAAAAGGGCTTTCTGCTGGCAGGAAACTCGATCTTCTCCACTCGCGACGGTGTGACCTGGACGCAATCGCGCATCTTTCTTCCCGAAGAGTTCGAAGGCGCTGACGTCGAGTTGTACAGCGTGCGTTTTTCGAGCAAGAAGAAGGGCTGGGTAGTTGGCTCGATCAGCAAGCGGGATCGCGTCGTCGATAGCATTCTCGTCTACACCGACGATGAGGGTCAGAGCTGGCGTCGCCAGCGTGCTCCGAGCAAGCTCGAGTTGATACACATCGATTTTGTCAGCGACAAACGCGGTTGGATCGTGGGTGACGGAGGCACGATTCTGTTTACGCGCGACGCCGGAGCGAGTTGGACAAAGCAAAACGTCAACGCGACCGGAACGCTCTACCATGTGGATTTTCGGAATGATAAAGACGGGTGGGTGGTCGGCGAACGCGGCACGTTGTTGCGTACGACAGACGGCGGCGAAACGTGGTCGAAAGTTGCCACGAACACCAACGTCACGCTGTTGAGTGTTCAGTTCTTGAGTGACGAGGAAGGTTGGGCGATTGGTCGCTCAGGCACGATTCTGAGGAGCAGCGACGGAGGCAGAACCTGGGTGCAACAAGAATCAACAACGAAGCAAAACCTTTACTCGCTCATTTTCAACAAGAAGGTTGGATGGATAGTCGGCGGCGCGGGAATGGCGCTGCGTTACGAGCGTGATTGAGGGTTGCGGGCAACGCCCGCAGGCGCTGAAGACATCTCAGGCAGTGAGGTTAATCGGATCGTCGCAACGGAATAGCGACGACCATAACACTCGGTTCCTCCTGTGATTCGCCCGGCATGTCGGCCATGCCGGGCGCTTTTATTTTCGGATTAATCCTTCGTGCCCCTGAACGGGAGTTCCGGTGAGTTCTGTAGCTTTAGCGTTCCCTCGACCTGTTCGCCGTCAAACCTCGCGGAAACCTCGGCTTCAACAGCGTGTCCATCCATTTCAATAGATGTTTTAGCGTGGAACGAATTGTTACTGATCTCGACCGCTCCGAGATCGGCGTCGCCCATTTCGGAATGAATTACCGCGGTGTGACCGCCGTCAGCGCGTGCGACCGTCAACGTGGCCGGAATCGTTTGGCCGAGCGGTGTTTCGACCTCGATTGACCAGGAACCGACCGGATCCGTTGCGCTTGAAGCTTCAGCAGATTTTCGCCTCCCGGCGGTGTTGTAAACCTCGATGTCCTCGCAATACGGTTTCATCTGATCGAGCACCTGAGCGCCGTCGCCAACCACGATCAACGCTGCTTCGTCCGGTTTGACGTATTCGAGAGCAACGCGTTGAATCTCTTCGGTCGTCACTGCCTGAACCCGGTCGCGATACATCTGAAGATAATCGTTCGGCAGGTTCAACATCTTGATCTGCACGAGCTGATCCGTCAGTCCTTCCTGCGTTTCGAGTCGAATCGGAAAAACACCGGTGAGATACGACTTCGCATCCGCGAGTTCCTTCTCCGCAACCGGTTCGCTGCGAATACGATTCAACTCGTAGAAAAATTCTTTAAGCGAGTCGCCGGTAACCGGTGTTCTCACTTCCGCGGTGACGCGAAAAGTGCCGGCGGTGCGGCGCGCGTCCAGAGTTGAATACGCGCCATACGTGTAGCCCTTGTCTTCACGCAGATTCATGAACAGGCGCGACGACGCGTTGGCGCCAAGCACCGTGTGCATCAGCATCATCGGAAAATAGTCAGGACTCGTTCTCGTGATGCCGCTGTTGGCGATCACGATGTTCGACTGCGCTGAACCGGGTCGATCTATGAGGTAAGCCTGCCGGGTGGTACGAACCGGCGGCGCCGGAAAATTCGAGACAAACTCTTCGCCTCGCTGCCACGTCGAAAACAGTGATTCGGCTTGCTTCAGGACCTCATCGTAACGAACGTCACCTACGACAATCAGGACAGCGTTATTCGGAACCAGCTTGCTGCGATGAAATTTGACGAACTCGTCGCGCGAAGAACGATCGATCGACTCCGGTGTCGGTGCAACAACGGAATACGGATGATTGCCAAACATCACTCGCGCAACCATCTCGCTCGCGAGAAACGATGGCTGTGCGCGCTGTTGTCGCAAACTCTCTTTCGTATTTTGTTTGGCAAGCGAAACTTCATTCTCCGGAAATGAAGGTTCCAATGCTACTTCCGCCAAGAGTGCAAGAACTGCTTCGTTGAATTGCGAGAGCGTCGACGCCGCCACGATCGTGTAGTCGGAAGTCGCACCTGCCGAGAGACTCGCTCCCATGCGCGCAATCTCGTCGGCGATCTGTCTACTGGTTTTTGATTCAGTACCTTCGGGCAAAAGACCCGCAAGGAGATCGGTCAGCCCGGGAAGGTCTGGCGGATCGAAAGCTCCGCCGACACGAAACGCCAGCCGGTAACTGATCAATGGCAGGCGGTTATCTTCAACGACCACGAGCGACAACCCATTTGACAGAGTTGTTTCCCGTGGCATTGGGATCGAGATTGGTCGAGGTGGTAGCGGCGCGGGCGCCTGGCTACGAAACATTTCTGGTTGACTCATGTTTAGACGTGCAGCGGGCCAGAACCTGGCTTTGTTTGTGGCGGAGCATCCGCCGGATCTTTTGGTCGTTCGGAGGCTGATGGTTTTACAACTTCTGCGTGCACCGGCGATTCGGGTTCGGTCGCCGGTTTTTCCGGGACTTGTGCCGGTGGTGCGGCAGGTTGCAGAGGTTCGCCGGGAGTTTGAGGCGATGCAGAAGCCGTTACTTCTTCTTCAGTCTTTTCAGCAGCAGCCGGGATGATGTCGAGGACGACGCGATTATCGACATCGATGTAACGCGCAAGTGCGTTCTTGATGTCGTCGGCAGTGACGCTGAGATAGTGGTCCAACTCGGAGTCCACCAGTCGTGGATCCGAATCGTACAACGCAAACTCAGCCAGCCGTTGCGCGCGGTACATAGTTGATTGACGGCCGCGCACGGCGTCGTTGCAGAGGGAATTGCGCAGTTTCTCCATTTCCTCTGCGGTCGGACCAGACGCTGAGATTCGCTTGATCTCGTCAAAAATCTGCTCGCGAATTTTCTTAACGTCTTCACCGGGTTTCGGCAGCGCGAAGATGTATAGCGCCGATGGCCCACGCCGTTCGTCTACACCACCCTCGATCGAAACCACCGATTCATCGCCTTTGACGAGGTTTTGATACAGACGCGAACTGTCGCCTTCGAAAAGAAGTGTGCCTGCCAGAGACAGGGCATAGAACTCAGGCCCGCGTCTGGCGGGTATTTTCCAGCCGAGAACAAAAGCCGGCGCAGGTGCTAATGGATCGTGAAACGTCTCCTCGCGAATAGTAACGGCTTCCGGCTCTGAAACATCCACGGATGGTGGAACAGGTTGCGCCGGAATATTGCTGAAATACTTTTCGACAAGTGCGCGCGCTTCAGCGTTGTCAAAATCACCCACGACCGTGATCACCGCGTTGTTTGGCGCGTAGTAAATCCGGAAGAAGTTCTTAACGTCGTCGATCGTGGCAGCATCGAGATCTTCCATCGAACCGATCGTCGAATGCGCGTTTGCCGGGTTCGTGAAGATCAGTTCATTCATGCGCAGGAAGGCGTTGACGTAAGGCTGGTTGTCGTAACGAAGCCTTTTTTCTTCCTGCACGGCGTTGCGTTGATTGTCTAGATTCTCCTGCGTCACTTTCAGCGAACGCATCCGATCGCTCTCCAACCACAAGGCGAGCGGTAGGTAATTCGACGGCAACGTTTCAAAGTAATTTGTGCGCTCGGTGGAGGTGGTGCCGTTCATCGTTCCACCGGCGTTGAAGATGTATTGAAAGTGCGCGGCTTTGGGAACGTTCTCCGAACCCTGAAACATCATGTGTTCGAACAGGTGCGCAAATCCGGTGCGGCCCTCTTTTTCGTTACGCGAGCCGACGTCGTAGTAAACAGCAATTGAAACAACTGGGATGGCACGGTCAGGACTCAACACGACGCGCAGACCGTTAGCCAGAGTAAATTCCTCGATTGGAGTTGGCGGTAGTTGAAATCGTTCTGTCACGAAAAGTTTTCTCTGCAGAAACAAAGGCGTGCTTTACCGTTCGCGAGGAAGGTAAAGCACTGCTTTGGGGGGAAGATTGTTAGACAGGCGCGAACTTAAAAGCGCCAGCTTCATCAGACGGTCTTGTCGGCGATCATGCCGCGAAGTTCTGCGCGTAGTCGTTCGATTTCAGCAAGCTTTTGTCTGACACGCTCAAACAATGCCGATTGGGTTTTGATGCCCTCGTCGATCAGAAACCCGGCCGCTTCTGCGCGGCTGCGAAAAACGCCGGCCTGGACCAGCGCTTCGAGCTTCTCCTGCGCTTCAGGCGAGATCTTCACGGCGACAACGTAATCATCCTTGGCCGAGATCGCCTTCTCGATGGTCCGGCTGATATCGCGTCCGATTGCACTCAGTGATTCCGGAATACGCGAGGCAATATCGCGGACTGACGAAGCGGTTCGATTATGCTCTTCCGCACCGGAATCGAGGTCGTCGTCACGAAGCATCAAATCGTCGACTCTTTCCGGCGTCGGGTGTTCTTCCTTGTGATACGGACTGCTCATTTAAGAGACTCCTTTTGCAAACTACCGAATTCTAACTGTCCGTCTTTTACGATTGTTTGCCTTTGTAAGTTCATTCTACGGAGCCCGGGAAACACGGTCAAGGCATCCACAGATTACAGAGATTCTATTTATTAAATCTATGAAATCTGTGGCGATGCATCCGAACACAACCTTGCCCGCGTGGTTGGCATCCGTTATATTGCAAGTGCGACGTCAACTGTAGTTGCGCCGCTGAAGTCTGTAAGAAAACTCGAGGTTCGCAGTGAAAAGAATTCCAGCTCACGTCGCTCTCGTCCTGCTCATTTTTGCTCTGGTTCTCCCCGGCTTTGTATTTGCTCAAACTACCAATCCCGCGAACCCGGCCGGACGGCGGCCTGCGCGTGGAGGTCCGACGGCTCAGACTCAAGCCGTCGAGCGAGATTTCAGCGAAGCTCTGAAGGTGATCGAAGAGCAATATGTCGACGGCAAAAAGCTGAATTACAACGACGCATTCAAGTCGTCAATCATCGGCATGCTGCGGTCGCTCGATCCGCATTCCAACTACTACGACCGCGACGAATTTGACGAGCTGAAAACGGACCAGCGTTCCGAATACTTCGGCATCGGTGCCTCGATTCAGAATTACGTTCGTGGCGATCAGGCTGATACGTACATCACCGCCACGTTCGATGGTTCTCCTGCTGCTCGTTCCAATCTGCGCTACGGCGACCGCATCGTCGAAGTCGACGGCGTGAAGATGACCGGCAAGACGTCGCTGGAAGTGCGTGACAAGATTCGCGGCCCGCGTGGCTCAACCGTCAGGTTGACGCTGGAACGCGCCTCGGATAACCGCATCGAGAAAGTCGACATTATTCGTGACGCGGTTCCGCAACCTTCGATTCCTGACGCGTACATGTTGAAACCCGGTGTCGGCTACATCGACATGACGCGCGGCTTCAATTACACAACTACCGACGAACTGCTCGATGCGCTGGATCGGCTGCACGCGAAGGGAATGACTTCGCTCGTGCTCGACTTGCGTAATAATCCAGGCGGATTTTTAGACCAGGCGATTCACGTCGCGGAAGTATTCCTGCGAAACGGCCAGGTGATACTGACGCAAAAAGGTCGCAACGGTTATCGCGACAACACGTATGAGTCGCGAAACAACGCTCCAGACGTGACGCCGCTCGTGATTCTGATCAATGAGAACACTGCGTCGGCGTCAGAAATCGTAGCGGGTGCAATGCAGGACCACGATCGGGCGTTGATCGTCGGCCAGACCAGCTTCGGCAAGGGCCTGGTGCAGAGCATCATTCCGCTCGAATACGGCGCCGGATTGACGTTGACCTCGGCCAAGTACTACACGCCTTCAGGCCGGCTCATTCAGCGCGATTATTCGAACGGCGGTTTTTACGATTACTACACTCACGGCGGCGGCGTCGCACGCGATCCTAAAGCTGAACCGGCCAAACCAGTCGGACCGGAAACGAAGACTGACACTGGTCGTGCGGTTTATGGCGGTGGTGGAATTTCACCGGATGAGAACGTGAACCCGCGCACGGTCAACTTGGCTCAGCGTCGTCTATTGAGTCCCACGTTTGCGTTTTCACGCGATCTCGTGAACGGTCGTATTCGTGGTTTTGAAGCGAGTCGTATTCCGGGTGGGATCAATTTCCGTCACGACCTGAAACCGGAAGAGTTCAAAGTTACTGACGCGATGTTCAAGGCATTTCGCGATTACGCGATTGCCGATCCTGGCTTCAAAGTTACAGCCGCAAACATCGATCGTTATCGCGGGTTCATCGAACTCGAGTTGCGCTTCAATCTCGTCACTGCTGCTTACGGCCGGGTGATTGGCGACAGAGTATTCATCACCATGGACGATCCTCAGGTAGCCAAAGCAGTGGACGTTCTGCCAAAGGCCCGCGACCTCGCGATGGGCTCACAGAGTCGCGCCCAGTAGTCGCAAATCCGTTTGCGTAGCATCCGCGGTAATCCGTGTCCCCGCGTTACTGTTTCAGGCGTAACACAAAGTCTTGCGTCTAAAACCCTTCCTGTGCTAAGTTCAACTGCATGAAACGTAACGTACGTCCCATCAAAGGCCTCGTCAATACTGAGGAGCTCGGGCGCGCCGTCAAGCGCAGACGCGAGGAGCTTGGAATGAGCCTGCGCGATGTTGCGGTGGAAACATCTGTCTCTGCTTCAACTCTTTCACGTATCGAAAACGGCACTGGTAAACCTGATGCAGATAATATCGCCCGTCTCACTTCCTGGCTCGACGTGCCGATGGAAAGAATTCTGAGTGGTCGCGATCCAAAAGCGGAAGAATCGCAAGCCGTCGTTTACTACCCTCAGGAGCCTACTCCCGAGATTGTCGAAGCTCACTTGCGCGCCGATCGGAATCTCACACCCGAAACCGCTGCAGCGCTGTCGGAGCTGTTTCGCGTCGCTTACACTCAGTTCAGTAAGAGCGGCTCGAAGAAGCGACGCTAAGCGACATTAGCCCAGCTCGCTGAATCCGTTATACTCCCTTTGTGCTGCTTGGCGATCTACCTCCAGGTGAAAAGTGGCGAAATTTCGAGTTGAAAGCTCTCGGCCTGCGTGACTTCGCCCGCGCCCGCATCGATCAACCACTAAATCCTTTCGACCTAGCCCGCTTTGCAAATCTGATTGTGATCCGGTTCGATCAGATTGAGGGCCTGAGCGAAACCGCGCGAGAACACCTGCTCGGAAGCGCGTCTGAGAGCTGGTCTGGTGGTGCTTGTACACTGCCTAACGGCATGAAATTGGTGATACTTAATCCCAACCACGGTCGTTCGCGCACGAATGCGACTCTGATGGAAGAGATTTGCCACGTGTTTTTGGGCCACCAGGCCAATCGGCTGTCGATCGTAACCAGGGACGAACGTGGTAAGGTAATGAACCGCGACTACCGTAAGGCCGACGAAGAGGAGGCTTACGGCGTTGGTGCAGCAGGTTTAGTTCCTTACGCATCACTTAAGAGGATGTTGTTGCAGGGCAAGACTTCGCAGGAGATAGGATCGCACTTTCGTGTTAGCCGGGAGTTGGTGGAATATCGTATGAAAGTGACGCGTCTCTGGCGCGAGTTCAAGGATGCAAAAGTTGACTGATGAGTGAACGATTAAAAGCAGAGCTGGGACTGTCGACTACCGACAAGCTCCGCATGCTATTGGACATTACGAAGAAGATCAGCCGTTCGCTGGACCTCCAGGAAGTGCTCAACCTGGTGATGGACACGCTCGATTCACTGATTCCTTACGATGCCGCGGGCATCTTTGTGTTGCAGTGTCTCGATCCGGAGCTTGTTCCCGAAGGTGAAGAACCCTGCACGTTCAAATCCGAGGCAGTGCGCGGTTACGACATTGACGAGCTTTCCGATCTGCACCTGAAACTAGGCGAGGGCTTCATCGGCAGCGTGGCGGTCAGCGGCGCGCCGATTATTTCTCACGACGTCCGGAATGATCCGGTTTACATAAACGCACGCGATCGAACGCGCTCCGAAATGGTGGCGCCGATTATTTCGAATGACGAAGTGATTGGCGTCTTCGATCTCGAAAGCGACGAGCTCAACGCTTATTCGAATGACGACCTGGAAGTGTTGCTGTTACTTGCTTCGCAAGTCGCGATCATCATCGAGAAAGTGATGCTGCACGAGCAGTTGATCGAGAAGAAGCGACTTCAGGGGCAGTTGGAAGTGGCTCGCCAGGTTCAACTCGAGCTCCTGCCCGCTAGAGATCCGGACTTTCCGGGCTATGACATCAGCGCATACAACTTTCCCACCGAGGAAGTCTCGGGCGACTACTACGACTGGGTCAAAATCTACGACGACGAGATCGGGATCGTTATCGCGGACGTTTCTGGCAAGGGTGTGCCCGCGGCAATCCTGATGGCGTTTCTGCGGTCCAGTTTGAGAGCTGCGACACACATCGGATATGCACCAAACATTTCCATGGCGAAAGTGAATTACCTGCTGTGGGAGTCAATCGAGCGAAACCAGTTTATTACTGCGTTCCATGGAATTCTGGACGCTTCGAACGGGCTCTTGTCGTATTCCAATGCCGGTCATAATCCACCGCTACTCATGAATGCCAACCGCGAAGGCCGTTTTATCGAGTATGGCGAGCAGCCGCTGGGAATGTTTCCGGACACGCGATATCACATGCATCACCTATCGCTCAAACCAGGCGACGTGCTGGTCCTTTATACTGACGGTGTAACCGAAGCGACGAACCCGGAGGGTGTTGAATTTGGACGCGATCGTCTTGCGGACGCGGTAAAAGAGAACTACGATCGACCCGCGCGCGAGTTGATTGCGAGTCTGGAGATGGCGGTTTTGGAGTGGACCGCCAACGCCGGAGCAACTGACGACGTCACTTTCTTCGTGATCAAAGCTCTCAAAGAAAAAATCTAATCCCGGAACGTACTGTAGGGGCGGCCCTCCGTGGCCGCCCTTGGATGACACTCACGGATTCAAGCAAGAACAATCTCGACTTTGGCGAACACATATAAAACCGCGGGCGGCCACGGAGGGCCG
>DASWUM010000005.1:0-2324 GCA_036401595.1 Pyrinomonadaceae bacterium | reverse complement strand
AAATCTTCGTATGTCTCGGGGTGCAGATTGTTCATTCTCGAGTTGTCAATGTTGGAGTTTTCTGGGGAGTTCGATGTTAGCATCTGTCCTCAACGACGAACCAGAAAGCAGTGGTCAGGGGTCAGCGAGGAACCGCCGGGGGGCGGTTGCGAGAACCGGAAACTCCTTGGTCATCGGTACTAGCTCTAGTCCAAGAGCAAATTGTAATGTTTGTCGACAACGCGGATCGACAGCTAAGGCCGTTATTTCTTTGGAGCGTTTCTGCCCGAGGGTCAGCGTGGCTCCGGTATTGGCGATTGCGTGTATGGTGGCAAGCTCTATCCCTGAAAAGGGAGAGCAGGACCCCGTTGGAGAGATTGTGTAAATTTCGCCGACCGGGTCGATACGCGTTTATCAATCACCGAGGTTAATACCGTGAATCAGAATGGGCAACATAAGCAAAGAAAAGCAGGTGGACACCAAGCAATGAACCGCAAGGCACGAAGAGAGCTGGCACGCAAGGTTCAATCCGACGATATCAGCTTAGAAGTAATTCATCCGGATGCGGCGGGGATCGACATAGGCAACGAAATACACTATGTGGCCGTACCGCCAAAGCGAGATCCCGAGCCGGTACGACATTTCGGGTGTACGACTGCGGAATTGAATGCGTTGGCAGCGTGGTTAAAAACGTGTGGTGTAAAAACAGTGGCGATGCAGTCCACCGGAGTGTACTGGATTCCGGTATACGACATTCTGGAGGCGGCTGGTTTTGAGGTGTACCTGGTGAATGCTAGGGACACCAAGAATCTACCAGGGAAAAAGACAGATGTGCAGGAGAGTCAATGGCTGATGAAGCTGCACACGTATGGGTTGTTACGAAATTCATTTCGCCCGATGCAAGAGATTCGGATGATGAGGAATTATTGGCGGCAGCGCAACGATCTCGTACAAAGCGCTGGCCGTCACATCCAACGAATGCAGAAGGTGCTGACACAAATGAATGTGCAGTTGGCGACTGTGATTAGCGATCTGAGCGGAGTAACTGGGCAGGCAATCGTGAAAGAGATCTTGGCAGGCGAGCGCGACCCGCACAAACTGGCCGCCTATCGCGACCCTCGAGTGAAAGCAAGTGAAGAGGAGATCGCGCGCAGTCTGGAGGGAAATTGGCAGGACGATCTGCTATTTGTGTTGCAGCAAGAGCAGGACGGCTACGATTTCTGCCAAAAACAGATTGCCGAGTGCGACAAGCGAATTGAGGAGTACCTCAAGCAGCGCGAAGACCGGAGCGGTGGAGCGAGTTTGCCCGAAGAGAAGCGGAAAGGAAGGCTCAAGAAGAAGAAAGGAAATGCGCCAACATTCGATCTACGTGAAGGCTTGTTCCGAATGACTGGTACTGACCTAACACGGATTGATGGAATCGACGTAATAACCGCGACAACAATTGTCAGCGAAGCAGGATGGGATATGAGCAAATGGGCCACAGAGAACCATTTCGTTTCCTGGTTGCGACTGTGCCCAGACAATCGAATCAGCGGAGGCAAGATAATAAGTAAAGGTCGGCTACGGACTAACAACCGCCTAACCGTCGCTTTTAAGATGGCTGCTAGCACCCTACGTCTCAGTAATACGTATCTAGGTGCACAGTTCCGCCGATTGAAAGCTAAGCTCGGCAGTCCGATCGCGATCAAGGCTATGGCTGCAAAACTGGCACGACTGGTCTATCGGATGCTCCGTTACGGGATGCAGTTTGTTGACAAAGGCGCAGAGACCTACGAAGCGAAACAACGAACACGACAGATCAACTCACTTAAGCGCAACGCAGCACGCTTAGGTTACCAGGTGCGGGAAATCGCTGCCTAATTTTTAACAGACATATTCCAGGATGGGGAGTTTCTGGAGAGGGGTCAGCGAGCGACCGCCCGATGGGCGGTTGCGAGAACCCCTGACCCCCGACGCCTGATCCCCGACCCCTGACCCCTGTATTAATCAAACACCTGCGAATCAACTTCCTTAAAAAACTCATCGTGCAGAGATCGCACCACTGCATCAACCTGCGACTCATCAATCACAAATGTAAGATTAATCTCAGACGCTCCCTGGCTTATCATATTCACGTTGGCGTTCCCTACCGCCTGAAACAGCCGACTTGCAACGCCAGACTTGAACTTCAAGTTGTCTCCCACCACGCAAACGATCGCTTTCTCCCGTTCGATAGTCACCTCACCGATCCCGCTCAAGTCCCTCTTGATCAGCTCGAGTCGATCGGTGTTGTCCAGCGTCATCGAAACCGACACCTCAGACGTAGTGACCACGTCGACCGATGTCTGATGCCGATCAAACAC
>DASWUM010000004.1:0-47729 GCA_036401595.1 Pyrinomonadaceae bacterium | reverse complement strand
CCCCCCCCCCCCCCCCCCCCCACTCCAAAGAGCCTCTCTTTGAAAAATCTGTGTAATCTGTGGATAATACGCGTTTTCGTTAGAGCGACTCGCCATTATCTAGATAAATCGAAAGGAATTTGCCCAAGTGGAACTATCGCTGACACTGCGGCGGGTAGCAATTATTATTGCGGCTACCGTAACGACTTTAGCCTTTGCCTTACCAACGTACGCTCAATCGCACGTTGGTGGTGAAGCAAGCTTAGAACTCCCAGACCTCACCCAGGTTACCTTCCTGAACGGTATCTCAGGTCATAACCTGCTGCTGTTTGGTATCGTCATTTGTGTACTCGGTCTTGGCTTCGGCATGGCCATTTACATGAACCTGCAGAAACTGCCGGTGCACCGCGCCATGCGCGAAATCTCCGAGCTGATCTACGCGACGTGTAAGACGTACCTGACAACCCAGGGCAAGTTCATTCTCATTCTCGAAGCGTTCATCGCCGTCGTGATTGTGCTGTACTTCGGCGTGCTGTCGGGTATGGAGCCGTTTCGCGTCGTCATCATCCTGGCGTTCAGCCTCGTTGGCATCGCGGGCAGTTACGGCGTGGCTTGGTTCGGCATTCGCGTCAACACATTCGCTAACTCGCGCACTGCTTTCGCGAGTCTCGAAGGCAAACCCTTTCCGCTTTACGCAATTCCGTTAAAGGCAGGCATGAGCATCGGCATGATGCTGATCAGCGTCGAGTTGCTGATCATGCTGTGCATTCTGTTGTTCATTCCTGGGAGTTATGCGGGACCATGCTTCATCGGTTTTGCAATCGGTGAATCACTCGGCGCCGCTGCTCTGCGTATCGCCGGCGGCATTTTCACGAAGATCGCCGACATCGGTTCCGACCTGATGAAGATCGTCTTCAAGATCAAGGAAGACGATGCACGCAATCCGGGCGTGATTGCAGACTGCACCGGCGACAACGCGGGCGACTCAGTCGGACCCAGCGCGGACGGTTTTGAAACTTACGGTGTCACGGGCGTGGCGCTGATCACGTTTATCCTCGTCGGCGTTTCAAATCCACGCGTCCAGGTGCAATTGTTGGTGTGGATCTTCGTCATGCGCGTGATGATGATCGTCGCTAGCGGACTCTCTTACTTCATCAACGATGCAATCGCGAAAGCGCGTTACAAGCACGCTGACACGATGAACTTCGAGGCGCCGTTAACGTCGCTCGTCTGGATCACTTCGATCGTTTCGGTCGTGATTACGTTCATCGTTTCTAAATTGACGATTCCAGCGCTCAGCGGCAACCCGACGCTCTGGTGGAAACTCGCGATCATCATTTCCTGCGGCACGATTGCAGGCGCGTTGATACCTGAGCTCGTGAAGGTGTTTACCTCCACCGAGTCGCGTCACGTTGCCGAAGTGGTCACGTCTTCAAAAGAGGGCGGGCCTTCGTTGAATATTCTTTCCGGCCTGGTGGCGGGCAATTTCTCAGCTTATTGGCTTGGCATCAGCATCGTCGGCCTGATGGCAGTCGCATACTATTTCACAAGTCTGGGAGCTGCTGCGGGGTTAGGTTTAGGCGCGTTGATGGTCGATCCGGTGGTTGCGCCGGTGTTTGGTTTCGGACTTGTGGCCTTCGGATTTCTTGGCATGGGACCGGTGACCATCGCGGTCGACTCGTATGGTCCGGTTACAGATAACGCGCAATCGGTTTACGAGCTGTCGCTGATTGAGCAGGTGCCGAACGTTGAAGCCGAGGTCAAGAAAGACTTCAACATCGACATCAACTTCTCGCGCGCCAAGCACCTTCTCGAAGAGAACGATGGCGCCGGTAACACCTTCAAAGCCACAGCCAAACCGGTGCTTATCGGAACCGCAGTCGTGGGAGCGACGACGATGATCTTCTCGATCATCATGACGCTCACGGACGGTCTGCGTACCGACACCGCAGGTTTGTCGCTGCTTCACGCTCCGTTCGTACTCGGACTGATCACGGGCGGCGCGGTGATCTACTGGTTCACCGGCGCCTCCATACAGGCCGTGACAACGGGCGCGTATCGCGCGGTGGAGTTCATTAAGGCCAACATCCGGCTCGACGGCGTCGAGAAAGCTTCTGTTGAAGACAGTAAGAAAGTCGTCCAGATCTGCACGCAGTACGCACAGAAGGGCATGTTCAATATCTTCCTGACGGTTTTCTTCTCGACACTTGCGTTTGCGTTTGTCGAGCCGTTCTTCTTCATCGGCTACCTGATTTCGATCGCGGTGTTTGGTTTGTATCAGGCGATCTTCATGGCGAATGCCGGCGGCGCCTGGGACAATGCGAAGAAAGTTGTCGAAGTCGATCTGAAGATGAAGGGCACGCCGCTGCACGATGCGACAGTTGTGGGCGATACGGTTGGCGATCCTTTCAAAGACACTTCGTCAGTAGCGCTGAATCCGGTGATCAAGTTCACGACGCTCTTTGGCTTGCTCGCAGTTGAGCTTGCTGTCAGTTTGACGGCGCGCAACAACGGCGATACGACGTTGACACACATCCTTGCGGCAGTGTTCTTCCTCGTCTCGGTCTACTTCGTGTGGCGCTCTTTCCACCGGATGCGTATCGGCACCACGTCGATCGAGCCACGCGCAACTGAAGAACCGGCGGTCAAGTCTGCCGTAGGAGATTAGCGACAAAAAGGCACAAAAAGCATATTAAAGAATGAGCAGAACGGATCGAATATGAGTACATACGTTAAAGCTGACACATTGATGGGGGCGGCGCTGGCGCCGCTCGATTCAGTCCGTTCTGCCGGGCTGGTGATTGTGTTTAGTTTATTCATCGCGGCGTCGGCGCAGTTTTCAATTCACATCGGACCGATACCAATCACAGGGCAGAGCTTTGCGGTGTTGTTGACGGGCGCGTTGCTCGGTTCGCGTTTGGGCGCCATTGCGGTGATTGCTTATCTGATTGAAGGCGCCGTTGGCTTGCCGTTCTTTGCGCCGGGTGGAGCGCCGGGTATTTTGCGATTTTTTGGACCAACGGCCGGGTATCTCATTGCATTTCCGGCGGCGGCGTTTATAACAGGTGCGTTCGCCGAAAACGGTTGGGACAAACGCTATCCAACGGCTGTTGCGGCAATGGCGGTCGGTTCAGCAATAATTCTTCTCGGTGGCTGGGGTTTCTATTCGATTCTGACAAACACGCCGCCAGTGACAGCCTTCAAGTTGGCGGTGTTGCCATATCTCGCCGGCGACGTAATCAAGATCGCGCTTGGCGCGGCGGTGCTGCCGACGGGTTGGGCGTTGCTCAAGCGTAAAGCTTCGGGTTCGCGTTAGCGATGTATGTTCTGAAAGTAAAGTCGCGTAACCGCGAAGAGTTGGTTGAGTTCACCGACCTCGTTCGAGAAAAACTCAAGGAGTCAGGCCAGCGTGAAGGTGTGGTTGTGCTTTACGTACAACACACCACCGCTGGTCTTACTGTTAACGAGAACGCGGATCCAGACGTGCCGCGCGACATGCTGCACGCACTCCGCACGTTGATCCCGCAACATGGAATGGGCTTTCGTCACGGCGAGGAGAACTCCGACGCGCACATCAAGGCCAGTCTCACCGGTTCCTCAGTCACGATTCCTTTTCAGGATGGACAACTACTGCTCGGACGCTGGCAGGGAATTTTTCTTTGCGAGTTTGATGGTGGACGCGAGCGCCAGGTGATAATGGTAATCCGTTAACTATCCGTGTCATCAGCGGATAATTCTTTCAGTATCTCCGCAAACTTCTCGACATCTGCTCTTGTTTTTTCCAACGCTCGACGACTATCAAGATAAGCGGTCCACGTCGGCGTTTGCGTGAGGGCTTTGGTCGTATCTTCGTCGAGCACCTGGGCCATCACCGCGACGAGGTCGCTGACGACGCGTGTGTGTTCGATCAGATTCTGGATGATCGAGTAGGCGAGCTTTGCCTGTGCGTAATCGAGATCTTCAGCCATGATTCACAAAAGGCAGCGCTGTCACGGTTGCTTCGATCCCGTCACCAACCACCACGCGCGTTCCTTCGGCGAGTTGTTCGTAACGAACGTAACCGAGTCCGATGCTTCCTAATCGCGGTGAAATAACGGCTGACGTGACGCGACCAATCTCCTGGTTCTCTGTCGACTTTACGACCGCACCCGATTCAACCTGCGCGTCTGTTTCGAAACGTAGTCCGGTGAGTTTCTTAGCCGGATGACCACGGTGCTTGATCCGCACGATGATCTCCTGTCCAACGTAGCAGCCCTTCGTGAAGCTCACCGCGTCGTCGAGATTTGTCTCGGGAACAACACTCGTATCATCCATGTCGGGTCCAAAGCGAGCGATACCGGCCTCGACGCGAAGGATCTCGAACGTGTCGTCACTGACTGGTTGCGCGCCTGCTGTTTCGAGGGCTTTGAGGATCTCAGCCTTTGCAGATGAGTCGATAAAGATATCGAAACCTTTCTCACCAGTTTGAGTCGCGTTAAGAATTGTCACCTGATGGTTTTGCCACTTCATTTCGGAAACGCCGTTTGCCGGCAGCTCTGAAGCGCTTGTTTCAAACACCTTCTCAATCACTTCACGAGCGAGTTGCCCCTGAACAGTTAACAACGCAGTTTCAGCGCTGACATCCGTCACTTTGAAATCGCCAGCCACCGTGAACCGCGAGACAGTCTTCACCACAGCGTCGTGCGACGCAGTTTCCGTGTCGATCAGAAACGAAGAGTCGCTCCCGCGAATCACCCGCACCGCGCCAATCAAGCGACCTTGCACAGTCGGAAACACCGCCGGCATCCAACGGTTCGCCGCCAGCGACTTCATGTCGTTGGTGACCAGGCCGTTGAGAAACATCGTCGCTTCCGACCCGCTCACCCTGATACGTCCGCGCGCCGCCGACAAATCGATCAGCCCCGCGCCCCCATCTCTTACTGCTTCATAATCTGTGATCATCGCGTTTTAAGATCCGTACAATCCGTGGCAAGCTTTTCTTACCACTTGATAATCCTTCAATTGTTCCGCTTCGCGTCGATGCGACGCGAGCACCTGCGGGCTCGGGTGATAAATCGGCACGAGCACGCGGTTGTTCCATGAGTGTATTTGAGCAGCCGACGATTTCAAACTCAAGTCATGCGACTGAATGCGCTTTAGCGACTCGAGCGCAACCGAACCCAACGTCACGATCACGCGTGGATCGACGAGATCGATCGTGCGCTGAAGAAAGACAGAACAGTTAGCGAGCTCCTTTTGCGACGGTTTACGATTTGCTCCTGACTCGGCGCGGGGATTACACAACGCGGCGCTCGTGATGAAGATCTCTTTACGTGTGAGCTCGATCGAACTCAGAAACCGATCGAAATTCGCGCCCGACTGATCTCCTGAAAACGGCACACGCGTTCGATCGGCGCCCTTTCGTCCGGGCGCTTCGCCGATGAACATGATGCGAGCGTCGGGCGAGCCGTTCAGTTCACTCAGCACAGCGCTGCGGCCACACATCGCCGGACAGCGCGTGCAGGCGGCTGCTTCGTTGGCTAATTCTCGAAAAATTGCAGTTCGAGAAGTCATCGATTTGAAAAATCAAACCTGTTTGTCTGGATGTTGCGACTGCCATTCACATAAGGCCAGCCATCTGGACCAATCAGTTCCAGCCGGATGGTGTGCTCACCCGGCGTAAAGCCAGTTAGCACGATCTGCTCGTGAGTGTCTATCCATCGCATGTCTTCATCGTCGACGATGTACCGAACACGAAATTGGCCGCCATCGCCTTTCAATTGCGCGTTTGCGAGTGAAAAGTCGATCACGATTGGCGTACCTTGAGTAAGAATCACGTCGCCAACAGAAGCGTAGTTCCAGATCATTAACGGCTTCGTCGTGTCAGCTATTTGTTTTACTGCCTCAAGGTTCACCGGTAATTTTGGTGACGGTCTCGTCTCGATGTGCAGGACCTGTCGCGGAGGCGGTGCAACAACAGTCGTAGCAGTTGTGTGTGCATTGTCGCTGTTGCCGGAACAGCCGAATGATACGAGCGCGATGATCCATAGCAGTGCTTTGATTGTCTTCATAAGCAGTTCACAGATTACACGGATTATGTAAGAATCCGCGCTGGACCAGCAAATTGCCGGCCAACAAATCCCCAAAAACGGAGGGCAATGCTTTTCATCGTGCGTAGAAGTCTATGAGAAAACTACGTCTCTTCCTGCTTATTCTTTGTCTCTCTCTTTTTGCCATCACAGTTTTCATCGGTTGTCGCGGCAGCAACACCAACGCTCCTTCTGCCGACGCTTTTATTCCTGAGATTCAACCACTTCCGGCACAACTCGCAACCTACGAGCCGATGGCGATTCCGCCAGACAATCCGATGACACCGGAAAAAGTTGCGCTCGGCCGGCAGTTATTCTTCGACGAACGACTGAGCATCGACGGTTCGAAGTCGTGTTACTCATGTCACGTCTGCGAGCACGGCTTGACTGACGGTCTACCGAAGGCGATTGGCGCCGGAAACAAACAGCTAACACGAAGCAGCCCGACGCTCTGGAACATTGGTTATCACAAAGAATTTTATTGGGACGGCCGCAGCGGCTCGCTCGAAGCGCAGGCGATGGCTGCATGGAAAGGCGGCAACATGGGCGTCGGTGAAAAGACCGGCGACATCGTCGCTAAAATAAATGCGCTGCAAGGATACAAAGCACAGTTTCAGAAAGTGTTTCAGAGCGACGCAACGCCTGAAAACATCATGAAAGCTATCGCGTCGTTTGAGCGCACGATCATCAGCGGCGACACAGCATGGGATCGCTGGAAGGCCGGCGACAATACGGCGATCAGCATGAGCGCGTTTCGCGGCTGGAATATTTTCCAGGCGATCAAGTGCAACAACTGCCACGACGGCGTGCTGTTTACCGATCAGCAGTATCACAACATCGGAATCGGCCTGGACCAGAAGGAACCGGACGTTGGTCGATTCAAGGTGACGAATAAGCCGGAAGACACCGGCGCGTTCATGACGCCGACGTTGCGAGACATCGCGCGATCAGCGCCGTACTTTCATGACGGAAGTGCGAAGACGCTGGAGGAAGCTGTCGACATTATGCTGGCTGGTGGAAAAGACAATCCGCATCTGGACAAGAAGAACCTTCAGGCGCACAAAGTTTTGCCAGAGCAGCGTGAGGATATTCTGAATTTCCTGCGGAGTTTGAGCGTGGATTGTAAGATCACGAAGCCGCCCTTACCGCAGAAGTAAGATTTCTCCCGCAACGGCGCAAAGGCGCAAAGCAAGACCTCTGGCTTCCGAAGGTCTTACTTTGCGCCTTTGCGCCGTTGCGGGAGAAACTCTTTACGCTCGTGCCGTTTGCACGCCCGTTAGTTTCTTCAAACGATCCTCAACCGCGTTCCAAGCGATGTTGGAGAAGAACGCCTCGATGTATTTCGGTCGCTCGGCTGGTTTGTAGTCGAGCAGAAACGCATGCTCCCAAACGTCCATCACGAGGATCGGCGTGAAGCCGGCGACGTTGCCGGTTTCATGCAAAGTGATCCAGTGGTTTGAAAGTCTGCCATTCGCAGGATTCTGAGAGCAGATGGCCCAACCGACACCACGCATTTTTCCAATGCCGACAAAGTCAGCCTTCCAAATGTCGTAACTACCAAAGCTGGCTTCAGCGGATTTCACAAACTGCGCCGACTTACCCGGGTCGCCAATACCGCCACCGCTCTGTAGATTGTCGAAGTAATATTCGTGCAGGACCATGCCGTTGTACTCGAACCCGAGCCTGCGAGTAAGCTCGGAGTAAGCAGGCATCTCTTCCTGATCCACGTTCCCGTCCTTGATGAACTCCGTGATTCTGTCTGTTAGATTGTTTGTTTCCTTGACGTAGCCTTCATACAACTTGAAGTGCATCTCGAGTGTTTGATCCGAAATCCCTTTTAGTCCACTGAGATTGAACTGCCGCGCCTTATAAGAGCCAGTTGAACTCATACAAAAACCCCCTTTACCTGGAGATTATGATGAGTTGTATGGCAAATACGTTGAGAGGCTGGTGATTTAGTGTGAAGAAGCCGCGGATGAACGCAAATAAACGATGATCTGCGTTCATCCGCGTAAATCCGCGGTTTACTACTCTCTATTTCCCGAAGATTACCCAGTCGCCGTGCGATGTGGCCATGAAGAACAACATCGGCAGCGAAAGCCATGTGTTTGTGCGCGACGCGATGAAAGCGTGACGTGCGAGCTCGGGGGCCGCAGCGGGACCGCCGGAAAGTCCGGCCAGAATTCGCTTGTTGGCCGGCCAAATGATTCCCCAAACATTCAACATCATCACGATGCCATAAGTTCCACCGATGCCGATTGAATAGGCCTTGTTACTGGCGAAGCTCTCAGTTCCTATCGTCAGCACGGAGCTGAAATATCTGACCAACCCGTAGGTAAAGATAGCCACCAGAATAAACATGACGATCGCAAACACGCGCCCGTCTTTGATCAGCGCCGGCACTTTCTTGATGATCAAAAACTCAATCACGAACAGCACCACCGGGTAACCAAGCCAGGCAAACAGCACATACCAGACGTTAATGTTGGCGTTCGCAATCGCGTTGGCGTTTCTAACGTCAGCGGCGAGGATGTACATCGCGTAATACATCAAACCCACGAGCACCGTCACCACCGCGCCCCAGCGGAAATACCAGAGCGCGCGCCCGAGTAGTTCCGGGTTGACCTTCTTCTTCGTGTCGGCGTCGAGTAGTTTCTGAACCGGAACGTTTACGAGATTGAAAAAGTAGAGAAGGCCGATCCACGTGACTCCAGCCACGAAGTGAGACCAGCGCAGGATTATCCGACCGAGCGCAGCGCCATCGGGCGAATTGAACACTCCGTCAAACATAGCCAGACTGATGGGAAGATGAGCAGTTGACTCAATTAGCATAGGTCCTCCGTGTTGAAAGCCTGGGATTACGGGCGAAGATTACACCTAGACCAAGCCGCTGCGCAAATCACTCATCAAGTGGACGCGGTCCAGGATCCATACCGCGCACACTTGCCTGGTTGATCACGCGAACATTCAAATCGTTATGAACATGAATCTGGCATGAGAGACGCACGTTGGGCGCGAGCTCTGCTTCAACTGCGAGACGGTTTCGTTCGAGCTCACCCATTTCGCCGGGCTCGCCCGCGAGGACTTCAACTCGACAGGTCGTACATCGGGCGTTACCACCGCAACGGTGAAGGATGTCGATACCGGCGTCTTCGATGACGAGCACCAGTTTCTTTCCCTCCGGTGCGTCAATTTCGACGAGGCCGTTCGCGGTCTCTGCTTGAATGTTTGGCATTTACGGTTACTCCTGATTGGTAGCTAGTTTTAATTCCATGAACTTTGCGCCTTCGACCGGATTTTCACGGTACGGTTCGATTTCGACAAAACCAAGCGACTGGTAGAGCGCGATGGCTTTGTCCATTTTTCCCGGTATCGTGTCGAGACGCATGTGTGTGTAACCAAGCTTACGCGCTTCGTCAATGATCGACTCGGCCAGAAAGCGACCAAGTCCCGACGCGCGACATACAGGACGAACAAATAGCCGTTTCATTTCGCAAACGCCGTCGCTGAGCTTGCGCATCGCGATGCAGCCGGCCAGTTCGTCGTCTTCGACGACGAGCAGCAG
This sequence comes from Pyrinomonadaceae bacterium, assembly GCA_036401595.1. Classification (GTDB taxonomy): domain Bacteria; phylum Acidobacteriota; class Blastocatellia; order Pyrinomonadales; family Pyrinomonadaceae; genus PSRF01. The sequence goes on along the minus strand of DASWUM010000004.1, from coordinate 38,117 downwards.
GCGGCCATCTGGTGACGCGTAATCGCCCGGCAGGTTTTTCAGTTCCTGTTCGAAGTTCTGAAAGCAGAGACTGATGCCGAGGCCCGCTTCGTATTCCTGGAAGAGAGTCCGAGCACTGTTGATATGCTCGTCGGTCGTGGCTTGGAAGAGTTGTCTCACAGGATTTAAAGGATGTTTCAAGATAAACCCTGAAAAATCGTGTAAACCCTGTCTACAAACAAACAGGAGACAGGATCGCTCCAGTCTCCTGTCAAATCTTTAGTTGCAGTCCGTTACGCGGTGAACGAAGTACCACATCCGCAACTGCCCGTGGCATTCGGGTTCTTGAACGTGAAGCCTGAACCCATCACTCCACTCACGTAATCGATCTCGACACCGTTGAGATACTGCGCGCTGAACATGTCTACGAACATTCGCACGCCTCTTTCGTCGAGAATAAAATCGCCTTCGCGCGACTGTTCTTCAATGTTCAAGCTGTACTGAAAACCAGAGCACCCTCCGGGTACAACTCTCACGCGGAGTCCTGAAGTTTCGGGCAAGCCCTCTTCGCTGGCCATAAACTTCCTAATCTCGGTTGCGGCCGATTCGGTGACATTGAGTGTCACGGTAGGCGCTGTAGTTGCTGACATCTTCTCTAAATCCTCTTCCTTCTTAGTAGGGTTTCTTAAGTAAAATTCCTTCGACCCGTCCTTATCCTAATGCCCTTTTCCTAAAACGACAAGTTCAGGTTTCATCGCCTCGATCGACACCTGGCGGGCCACTTCCTCGGTGACCTTCCGGAATGCCTTTGCCTGCGGCGAATCGGGATGGCTGACGACCACGGGAACGCCCTTGTCGCCGCCTTCGCGCACCTCGATTCCGAGCGGAACCGCGCCGAGAAACGGCACGTGATACGCCTCGGCGAGCCTTTCACCGCCGCCTTCGCCGAAGATGTTGTAGCGGTTGCCCGTGTCGGGAGCGATGAAGTAACTCATGTTTTCTACGATGCCCAAAACGGGTATGGCGACTGTCTCAAACATCCGCAACGCGCGACGGACGTCGGCGACGGCGACGTTTTGCGGAGTGGTGACGAGCACTGCGCCCTGTACCGGAACGAGTTGAGCGAGCGACAACTGCACGTCTCCGGTTCCCGGCGGCATATCTACGATTAGATAATCGAGTTCGCCCCACTTCACGTCTGACAAGAACTGCTTCACGAGACCGTGCAGGATTGGACCACGCACGATCATGGGCTTATCGCCCGGCTGGAGCAGTGCCATCGACATAAACTTCACGCCAAACGCTTCGATCGGAATCAGCTTGTTAACATCAACTTCCGGACGTGCTTCGCTCGCGCCGAGCATCATGGGAACGTTTGGACCGTAGACGTCGGCATCCATCAAACCGACTCGCGCGCCGTCGAGGGCGAGCGAAACGGCCAGATTTACGGCGACAGTCGACTTGCCGACGCCGCCTTTTCCTGACGACACGGCGATGATGTTCCGCACGCCTTCGATCACGAGTTTCTCGCCGAGACCGCGGCCTTTGGGAACCTCAGCGTCCATCGTCACGGCGACGCTCGAAACGCCTGGCAGCGCGCTGACGATCTCTTTCGCGGCGCTTTCCATTTCAGCTTTTACCGGGCAGGCCGGCGTGGTTAGTACGATACGGAACGATACGTTGCCGCCGTCGATTTTCAAGTCTCTGATAAAGCCGAGCGTGACGATATCTTTGTGTAAGTCCGGATCTTTGATTTGTCGCAGGCTGTCGAGGATGAGTTGTTCATTAAGTGTTGTCATAAGCGAAAAAGCGTAGCTGATTGGAAATATCTGTGCAACTCCGTATTCTTCCGTGTAATCCGTGGCTAAGGGTCTTTGGCCACAGATCAGACGAATTATGAACGGATATGCCGTGGATCATTTTCTGAATCCCAGAAACGTGGGTGATGCTGGGGAACCGAGCTTTCGTGGGCGGTCTGCTTCGTTGGTGTGTGGAGCGCTGGTACGATTCTCGATCCAGGTTGACGAAGCGCACGCGATTTCGCAGGCAAGATTCCGGGCTGCCGGCTGCGATCTACTGATCGCTGCGGCGTCGTTGTTGAGTGAACAGGTTGACGGTAAGACTACCGCCGAAGCCGCGGCGATTGGACAAGATGCAGCCGCGCTCAGCGAACGGTTGGAAACCGAGAAGGTGCAGTGTGTTGACCTCGCGTGCAACGCACTACTCGATGCGATACGCGAATACAGCGATGCCGCGCGTGAAGAGTGGGCGGGCGATGAAGCGTTAATCTGTACCTGTTTCTTCGTTTCGGAGCGTACGATTGAACAAGAGATACAGACGCGTGGACTCACGACAGTCGCAGAAGTGACGCGCGTTTGTAATGCCGGTGGCGGATGTGGATCGTGCCATCAACTCATTCAGGAGATTCTTGAAACAAATGATTTACCTCGATAACAACGCCACCACACGCGTTGCGCCTGAAGTGCTCGACGCGATGCAGCCGTATCTCGGCCAGTTGTTTGGCAATCCTTCGTCGGCGCATGCGTTAGGACGCGAGATGAAACGCGCCGTTGAGCAGTCGCGCGAGCAGGTTGCGAGTTTGATCGGCGCTGCGGATGTGAATGAGATCGTGTTCACGTCGTGCGGATCGGAGTCGGACAACTGGGCCATACGCGGCGTGCTGGCGACGCGGCCTGATAAGAAGCACATCGTCACGACGCTCGTCGAGCATGAAGCAGTTCGCAATCTTTGCCAACTGCTCGAAAATGAAGGCTACGAAGTCACATGGCTGGGCGTGGACCACGACGGTGAACTCGATCTCGATGAACTGCGTGCGGCCCTCCGGTCTGATACGGCGCTCGTGTCGACGATGTTGGCGAACAACGAAACAGGTGTGTTGTTTCCGATCGAGGAGATTGGACGCATTGTGCGTGAGCGGTCGGAAGCGCTGTTTCATGTCGACGGTGTACAGGCCGTGGGGAAGATTCCGATCGACTTGAAGAAGACGGCGGTCGATCTGTTTGCGCTTTCAGGACACAAGCTACACGCGCCGCAGGGTGTCGGAGCGCTTTATATGCGCAACGGAGTTTCACTGCCGTCGTGGATCGTCGGCGGTGGACAGGAACAGGGTCGTCGTGCGGGAACGTCTGCGGTTCCAAACATCGTCGGGCTCGGCGCGGCGTGCAGGCTCGCGCTCGAGGATAATGATCACGCGCGAATCGAGCTGCTTCGCAATCGTCTCGAAGATGAGATTCTGAAGACGATTCCCAACGCTCGTCTCAACGGCGCTACGGACCGTTCGAAGCGTTTGCCGAACACGTCAAACATCTCGTTTGCTTACGTCGACGGTCAGAGCATTCTGATGCATCTCGATCAGGCCGGCATCTGTGTTTCGACGGGATCGGCTTGTCATTCAACAACGCACGAATCCTCACCGACGCTGAAGGCGATGAACGTGCCGTACCCGGTCGCCCAGGGTTCGATCCGATTTTCGCTAGGGCGCTACAACATGGACGAGGAAATTGAGACGATTTTGAGCCTGCTCCCGAGCATCATTGAGAAGCTGGCTGCAATGTCACCGTATGATAAGGAACTGAGCGCCATGGGATGAGTGGGCGGCTTCCTGGAGTGCGGTGCCTTGGCACCGCTTTGGTAAACGTACCAAAGCGCCAACAAGTTGGCGCACTCCAAAGTGGTGCATCATTTCCTGCTTTTGTGGTCTTAGCTTTGCTGTTAGAATTCATGCGGTGTTTGTTGCCACGCGTGAAGAAGTTATTGCGAGGAATTCCTCTCCGCTGCCACTCCGTTGCGTACAATCCCGCAACTTAGCAAGGCACACGGGGCCTGCGGGCCTCGACGGAAGGTAGCTCGCCAGTTGAACAGCAATAATTATTTTGGAAAGGGTTTGACGACAATCAAATGAGCACTGTTATAGAGCCTCCTGTCACGCAGGTGGGGAAGAACCTCGAAGAAGTTGAGACTGTAACCATCCGCTTCGCCGGTGACTCCGGCGACGGCATGCAGTTGACGGGCACCCAGTTCACCAACACATCGGCTGTTGTCGGCAACGATATTTCAACGCTGCCGGACTTCCCGGCCGAGATTCGCGCCCCGGCCGGAAGCTTGCCGGGCGTCAGCGGATTTCAGTTGAACTTTTCCAGCACGGACATCAAGACCCCGGGCGACCAGCCGAACGTGCTGGTGGCGATGAATCCGGCCGCGCTGAAAGTCAATCTCGCCGACCTGGAAGAAGGCGGCACGCTCATCGTCAACACCGACGGTTTCACGGCTGAGAATCTGAAGTACGCTAACTACGCGACCAACCCGCTCGACGACAATTCGCTCGCAGGTTATCGCGTTCACAAACTGCCGATCTCCACGCTCAACATGAATGCCCTCAAGGGCAACGTCGAGCTCTCGCGCAAAGAGATCGATCGCTCCAAGAACTTCTTCGCGCTCGGCGTGCTCTACTGGCTTTACGACCGGCCGATGGAGAACACGCTCAATTGGATCCGGAGCAAGTTTGCCAAGAGTCCTGAGCTTGCGAAGGCGAACGAGATCGCGCTCAAGACCGGTTACAACTTTGCCGATACGACCGAAGTTTTCACCACGCATTACACCGTCAAGAAAGCGAAGATCGCTCCCGGCAAGTATCGAAAAATGACCGGCAATGAAGCGACCGCGATCGGTTTTGTCGCGGCCTCTCAGCTTTCAGGCCGACCGTTGTTTTACGGTTCGTATCCGATCACACCCGCGTCAGACATTCTGCACGAGCTTTCGCGTCACAAGAGTTTTGGCGTGAAGACGTTCCAGGCTGAAGACGAGATTGCCGCGGTCTGCGCTGCGATCGGCGCGAGCTTCGCCGGACAGATCGGATTGACCGGGACGTCCGGACCGGGCGTGGCGCTGAAGCAGGAAGCTATTGGTTTGGCGGTGATGACTGAGTTGCCGCTCGTGATAATCAACGTTCAGCGCGGCGGCCCATCAACCGGATTGCCGACAAAAACCGAACAGGCGGATCTGTTCCAGGCTGTCTGGGGACGAAACGGGGAGTGTCCCGCGATCGTGGTAGCTCCGGCGACGCCGGGTGACTGTTTCCACATGGCGATCGAAGCTGTGCGGCTTGCGTTCAAGTACATGTCGCCGGTGTTTTATCTCTCTGACGGTTATCTCGCGAACGGCGCTGAGCCGTGGGCGATTCCGTCGATCGAGTCGCTGCCGAAGATTGAAGTTAACTTCGCGAATGATCCGGCGACGTTCATGCCTTACGCTCGCGATCCTGAAACCCTGGCGCGTCCGTTTGCGCTTCCTGGCACCCCCGGGCTCGAGCATCGTGTCGGCGGTATCGAGAAGCAGCACATCACCGGCAACGTGAATTACGATCCTGAGAACCATCATTTCATGGTCAAGCTCCGTCAGGAGAAAGTCGATCGCGCAGTCGCGGATGTGCCGCCGGTTGAAGTGATGGGCGAGAAGACCGGCAAGGTTCTGGTGCTCGGCTGGGGTTCGACTTACGGTTCGATCACATCGGCAGTCGAGAAGATGCAGAATGAAGGAAAGAGTGTTTCAGCGGCGCATCTTCGCCACCTGAATCCATTCCCGCGCAATCTTGGTGAAGTGCTCGCTGGATTTGAAACCGTGATCATCCCCGAGATGAACCTGGGCCAACTTTGCACGATGATCCGCGCGAAGTACTTGATCGACGCGGTCGCTTTCTCGAAAGTCAAAGGCCGCCCGTTCCAGATCCGCGAAATCATCAGGAAGGTGGAAGAGTATTTGTAGGACGCCGGGATCGTGAAAGAAAGTTAGTTGATGGTTACCCACCCAACAAATCTGGAGCGAGAAAGGTCAGTGCCGGAGGTTTACGCCGAAGGGCTGCGCTACTTTATGGGTGAAGGTACGATCAACAAAACTTTGACACGTCTTGCAAATGATCTTGAGCAGCGTGGAATCGATTACATCGTCATCGGTGCGATCGCTTTGCTGGCACATGGCTTTCCCCGCTTCACTGAAGATATCGATCTTGTGATGACCTCCGAAGGGCTTCAGAAATTCCATGACGAATTGATTGGGCTGGGCTATGCGGCGGCATTCCCGGGTGCGCGGAAGCGTCTGCGTTCAACGACAGACGGGATCAGCATCGAAGTAATGACTACCGGCGAATTCCCCGGTGACGGTAAGCCGAAATCGGTTAGCATGCCGCGTCCGTCTGACGCTTCGATTGAAATTGACGGAATCAAGTTCGTCACGCTTGAAAAACTGATCGAGTTGAAACTCGCATCGGGGATTTCAGCTTCCGATAGATTGAAGGACCTCGCAGACGTCCAGGAATTAATCAAAATCCGAGGACTCGATGCGGATTTCGCAGCCAAACTCGATCCCTACGTAAGAGAAAAGTATCTCGAACTCGAAAAGGCCGTGAGAAAGAGTGAATCAAGTCAGGAGAAATAATGAGTACACAGAGCAACGGACATAGTGGGAATGGAAATGGAAACAAACCGTTCACTGAAGCGGTTTCTGCTGAGAGCGATACGGGCTCGGCAGTCTCGGGACGTGTTGCGCCACCGCCGGGACAGTTGAAGAAGGCCGATTTTGTTTCCGATCAGGAAGTGCGTTGGTGCCCGGGTTGCGGTGACTACGCCATTCTCAATAACGTGCAAAAAGTAATGCCTGAGCTCGGCATTCCACGCGAGAAGATCGTTTTCGTGTCCGGTATCGGGTGCTCGTCGCGTTTCCCTTACTACATGAACACTTACGGTTTCCACAGCATTCACGGCCGCGCGCCGGCAATTGCCACCGGCATCAAGTGCGCGAATCCGGATCTCAGCGTGTGGGTGATCACCGGCGACGGCGACGCGCTGTCGATTGGCGGCAATCACTTCATTCACGCTATCCGCCGCAATCTCGACTTGAACTACATTCTCTTCAACAACCGCATCTACGGTTTGACGAAAGGCCAGTACAGCCCGACTTCCGAGTTTGGCAAGCGAACCAAGTCGACGCCGTCAGGCACGATTGATTATCCAATCAATCCGTTGTCACTCGCGATCGCGAGTGAAGCCACGTTCGTTGCGCGTTCGATCGACATCGACGTCAAACATCTCGGCGCGATGGTCGAAGCTGCTGCGAAACACAAGGGAATTTCATTCATCGAGGTCTATCAGAACTGCAACATCTTCAACGATCACGCCTTTGATTACTTCGCAGAACGTACGGTCCGTTCCGATCGCGTGCTCTACCTCGAACACGGCAAACCAATGGTGTTCGGCAAGAATCGCGACAAGGGCATCAGAATGAATGGCGCCCTTCCGGAAGTGGTGACCATTGGTGAAAACGGCATCACCGAGAACGACCTGCTGGTCCACAATATCGATCTCAAAGATCCGTCAGTGGCGTTCATGCTGGCGCGTATGGAGCAGCCGGAATTTCCGCAGCCAGTCGGTATCTTCAGGGCGATCGAACGTCCGACTTACGAAGACATGATGATCGACCAGATCGACGCTTCGATCGCAAAAGCCGGTCCCGGCAGTCTGGAGAAGCTGATCAACAGCGGCGACACCTGGCTCGTCGAGTAAGAACCAGCCAAAAAAGGCACAAGAAGCACATAACAGATTCTGATAAAGGAATTTCTGTTATGTGTTTTTTGTGCCTCTTTGTGGCTAGATCAGAAACGAAAACCTACACTCGCCATGAACTGAAAGTTGTGTGTGGTTTTGGCGGGCCTCGTGAACGAAAAAGGAATAAATGTTGTCCCGGTAGCGTCTGATATTACGGTGTTGAACGTGCGACGAGTGAAGTGAATCATCGTGTCGCCGGCGTCGAACCGCGTCACAATGCGCTTTGAAGGATAAAACTCCACCACGCCTCCAGCATCAACCGCAAAACTGTTCACGCGATGGTTTTGGATCTCAAACGGGAAAAACGGCGGTCCCGGTGCCGGCACGACGTTGAACGCCCCGCGACTGAAACTGACTAAGCCTGGGCGTCCCTTCGCGAAGATACCCCACTTCTCAAACCGCTTACCGACTTTTAACCCACCAACAACCTCCGTGACTGTTCCGTCGTGCTCGCAACTGAAACAGGTTCGCGGAAAGTGGTAGGCCGCAGTTTCAAGACTAAAGGTCTTGTTCAGATTGTAAGTAAACCTGGCGCCCACTCCCGCTTCCATTCCGCCACTAAAGTTGTTTCGGTCCATGGAAGTGAACTCAACGGCGACTTCGTACTTCGGTACCTCGTTAGTTTGCGCGAGCACCGCCGATTGGACCAGCAACAACCCGATGAATGCGATTAGCGTTTTGTTCATTTCGATCTCCTTGAGTTTGATTCCGGACACACGTGTCCCTACGCGAGCGAATACGGCTCGCTAAGTCAGCACTAATTGGGAGACTTAACTGAGAGTTAAACTACGGGGAGCCAGGAGCCTTGGGAAGAAGGTTATCCATACTGTCGGCGCCGCCAACCATCACGCGTTGCGGCACGATTGGTCCGCTTTTGGTCTCGCGTGATCGGCCGGGCAGGTCGAGGTTTAGTGATGCACCTTGACTGTTTAGCACGCCCTCAATCTTGTCGAAGACTTTTGGGAGTTTTGGAGTTGGGGCCGGCGCAGAACTTTCAGCACCAAAGAGCGGTGTGTAGTTGGTGTCGTGCAACACCCAGAGGTTCCAGGTGCCACCGTTCGGAAGGATCGATTCACTTGAAAACCATTCGTATCTTTCGTTATTCATCGTGAATTCGATCTTGTTGTCGTCGAGAACTGCAACCTTGGCGAACTCGTAGCCTTCACGCGGTACAAGAGAAAAAATAAAGCGACCGCGATCCGGAACGTAAAACCAGAGCAGCGCGCCAGTGAAGCCGATCGTCGACTTGCTCTTACCTACGAGTGTGCCATTGATCAGCAAACTGTAGTTCTTCACTCCGAGTGAAACGGCGTCGAGCGTGAAGTCTTTCGGAGCTGATTCCAGAGTACTCTCGCGCAGAGTTGAGCGATCGAAAGTGACACTAACGACGTCGACGATTTTCACACCCGACTCGTTATTGACGAGTAGCTCGAGCGACACAGCGTCACCGTCATCGAGCGTTTGCGGCGTCGTCGATTTGGGAAACGTCGCAAACGTTGGTCGCAGTGGGGCGGAGTCTTTCAAGAACGTTCGCCGGAATGCTTCGTCGGCCGGCAAAACTGCGAGACTAAATTTCCTCGTGAGCGGATCAGCACTTATCCAAAGGTCGTAGCCGAAGACAACGTTTTGCTGCGCATCCGTCAGTACGCGGTGAATGATTCGATTCTCGCCGGCGAAAGCCTGCGAATACAGCAGCGATGCGAGCGATTTGCTATCGGGTGCGCTTTTGCTGCCCGGCGTTTCGCTGCGGAAAGCAACGAAACCTCCGGTCGAAAGCTGAAGCACAATCTGGTGCTTCGCGGGATTTTGTGCAGACGCCGTGAGCGCGAGAAAGTGAATTGCCAGAAGAAGGATCCAGAACTTATCTCTCATTCGGGACACCTCCCTTGATAACGGTGAGCTTGATCTCTTCCGGTGGTTTGAAACCGGAAAGACTCGCGGGCACGAGTTCGGTTCGCGATTTCGCGAAAGTACTTTCGGTCTGCATAGCGTCATTGGTGCGTTTCGTAATTCGAGAGACAGTGTGCCGGTCACGATAAACAACTTGGGTAACGACCTTCTCGTGGACAACCGGCACTTCAACCGGAACACGAACGATCGTGGTAGTGTTCGAAGGCTGAACATATTTACGCGAGGCGCGAACGGCGAACGACAATAACAGAGCGGCGGCGACAACGATTGCCAGCGCGAGTGGCAGCGGCACGGGCACAGAAGTTTTCAGGAACCTGGAGAACCAGCTTGTTCCCGCGCCAGGTCGCAAAGGCTCAAAGAGAGGCCCGAGTTCTTCCTTGTGCCTTTGCGCCTTTGCGCGAGAAGTCGTTGTTTCCATTTGTGCGTGCACCAATCTTTGGCGGAGTTTTGAGTGGTACCCAGTCCAATAGTCATCGGTCGGAGCTGCTGCGTCAGTGACACGACTAGTCATGCGCAGTGTTGCACTGAGCGTTTCAAATTCGGCGCGGCATTCCGGGCATCGGTTCAACTCTGCCGAGATAGCTTCGTCTGACCGGAAATCAACTCCGTCTAAAAGAAGTTCAGTGAAAAATTCTCTTGTTGCTTTGCAGTTGTGCATTACAAAACTCCACTCAATACTCACTCGCGAAACTCGTTAGCGTCTCCGGCGTGTCTGACTCGGGCGAAAGCCGAGCGCGCAGTTTTCCAATTGCGCGCCACACTCCCTTCTTCACTGTTCCGGATGAACAGTTCATCGCGTTTGCGATTTCGTCGTATGACATTCCTTCGTAGTGACGCAGCAGAAACGCGAGTCGCTGACCCGGTGTCAACTCGGCGAGCGCGTTAACGACGCTTTCAAATAACAACTTGTTGTAAATATTTTCCTGCGACCCTGAGCTCAGTTGCGGTTCTTCAAAATCGATCTGAAGCAGTTCGACAGTGGTTGTTTGACCATGCCGTCGGAAGAAACTCGTCCGGCGATGATTCAGAAACGAGTTGATCGTGATACGACGCAGCCATGTGTAGAAGGAGGAATCAAAGCGAAACGTTCCGACAGCCTGGTAAGCTTTCAGCCAGACTTCCTGCGACAGGTCTTCGGCATCCTGTTTGTTGCGACAATAATGAGAGGCGAGTAAATGGATGCGACGCGCGTAGCGCTCAGCCAGCAAACAGAAGGCGTCAAGATCCTCTGCCTGGGCGCGTTTGATTAGATCGATATCGCTGTTTGCATCGGTATCGCGGTCGGTCATCACTGATACAGACACAAGTCTGGCTAATTGGTTGGCATTGTCTTAGCCACGGATTTTCACGGATGGCACTGATCAGAAAAAATCCGCGTTCATCCCTGGCAAAATTACTGCTTCATTCCGGGCGTCGAAGGCGAATTCGTGCTCGGAGTTACTGCATTTCCCCCGGTGTGTTGCTCGGACGCATCGCCAAACATTTTGTTCGTGCGTTTCATTCGTCCGCGCACAACCGGCGTGTTCTTCATTTCTTCACGATTCTGATCCGGATTGCCTGCAAACCCAGTCTGCTGCCCGCGCGGTTTTGGAGGAATGCCCGCCTTGTGCTGGTCTTTCTTTGCCATTTCAACCCTCCCGTTTGTTCGTCGCCTTGCGACCCAGTGACCACTTCAACGCGATGGGGGTGATTAATGTTGTGATGATGACCATGATAACAACTGCGCCAAAAATAGCCGAACTGATGACCGGCTCGTTTACTCCCCTCGTTGACGGCAACATCAACGTCGCTCCGATTCCCGCGAAGATCAGTCCAACTTCACCACGTGGAATCATGCCGAGTCCCACTGCAAGACGATTGATCCCACGTTCGATCACGCCGAGCGCGCAGACTTGTTTGCCGATGATCGCTGCTGCGGTTAAGGCTGCGGCTAATCCGAGTATGTCGAGACGCGCGAAGAGTCGCAGGTCAACCTTCAATCCCATCAAGACAAAAAAGATTGGCACGAGAACAGTGCTCACCGGCTGAAGCAGATCGTGAAGATCGCGTTCTTGTCGAGCTTCGGCCGGTTTGTAGTGCACTTCGTCAAGAATCAGTCCTGCAGCAAACGCGCCGACGATCGGTGCAAGTCCGACCTTTGCCGCTGCCCACGCCAACATCAGACACAGCGTGATCGCCATCGTGAGCAAAACTCCACGCGACTCAAGTCGTCCTGCGCCGCGTAGAATTTTCGGTACGAGTAGATGACCAATTACGATCGATCCGATCAAGAATGCGACTGATTTGAGTGCGATGAGCGAGACGTCAAGCATCGACAGCGCCCCACCGGTGTTTGCAGCCCGGATGGCTCCGGCAACCACCGCAAGAATCAGCAGGCCAAGAACGTCGTCGATAACTGCCGCTCCGAGGATGATGCGTGCTTCGCGTGTGCCAAGCTTACCGAGGTCTTTGAACACGCGCGCCGTGATGCCGACACTCGTCGCGCACAAAGTAGCTCCGATGAAGATGTGCGCCAGTCGAGGTTCATCGGGAATGAAATAAGCCGACACGCCCCATCCGAGAAGAAACGGGGCAATCACACCGAGAACGGCGACAAGCAGCGACGACCAGCCGACCTCCATCATCTCGCGCAGGTCCGACTCTAGTCCGACCTCAAACAGGAGAATGATCACGCCGAGTTCCGCGAGCGCGGCAATCGTTTCATTCGTCTTCAGTGTCTCGGCACGATAGAAACCAAACAGCACGAGATTTCCTAAAAAGATGCCAGCGCAGAGTTCACCAAGGACTGCCGGCTGCCCAATCCGCTCGAACAATTCCCCGCCGAATTTTGCAACCAGCAACATGATGGCAACGCCGATCAGAACTGCTGGATCCAAGCCATGTGACTCAGTACCCGTAGCAGCCCCAGCAGCCGCGACCTGTTTGGCGAAAATAAAAAACAGGGCGCAGGTGACGGCAAAAATGGCGACGGTTGCTCGTTTCATTCGATTTTTGGCCGAATTTGGGCCGATTATGACACAGGTCTTCGAACAAGGGATGGTTTGATTGGTGTTTCAGAGGTTGCACCTCAGGTTTGACGTATCTATAATGCGCCCCACTTACAAGGCGCTTCCCCGGCAGGTTGGCGCCAAACAAACCTAAAATATGGCGACTCCGATTAGATGGAACCAACGTAGACGTGTCGCGCCTGTTGGCGGTTCCAAGCGAAGCGACACTCCGTTACGTTCACTTGCCGTTAGCTTGACGCATGTTGCCCGTGCTGCCCTCACGGAGCCCTACATGCTCAGCATCGAACACGAACGAATTCATCTGAGCCGCTTGCCGAAGGTTTTCGACGGCTTTCGCGTCGTGCAGCTTTCGGACGTTCATCACGGACCTTTTTCGACACCAGAACAGATCGAGCGCGCCGTTGACACGGCAAACAGGCTCCAGCCTGACATCATCGCGCTCACCGGCGATTACATTTCAAAGGAACGCCAGTACGCCGCGCCTTGCGCCGAGATGATGGGCCGCTTGAAAGCGAAATACGGCGTTTACGCCGTGCTCGGCAATCACGATCATTGGGTTGATGCGCCGCTGATTACCGACCTCTTCCGCGCTGAAGGAATAACCGTACTGATCAACGAAGGCATGCGTTTTGAGAAAGACGGTCAGGCTTTCTGGCTTGCGGGTGTTGACGACACCATGGTCGGCCTTGAGGACATCTCGCTGGCGTTGGCAGGTGCCCGCGAAGACGAGATGAAGCTTTTGCTCGCACACAATCCGATTCTTCTGCGACGCGCCGCGCGAGCTTCAGTTGATTTGGTGTTGAGCGGCCATACCCACGGCGGCCAGGTCGCTATCAGAGGTGAGCGCGGCACCATAAAAGGTGCTCGAAAACGATTGCTAAAAGGGCTTGGAAAACTCGGGAACACACAGATCTACGTCAATCGCGGTTTGGGAACCGTCGTCTTGCCGATTCGCTATGGATGCCCACCTGAGATATCTTTACTGGAACTGAGAAGCGCTCTTTAATTTCCTATTGTTTTGCTTTCTGCGTTTTGTGGCCGCTTGAATGTCCTCCCGCATTATTACCGTACCGAATCTGCTAACCGTTTTCCGAATGGTTTTGATTCCGGTATTCGTCTCGCTGCTTTTCTACCAGCGGTTTATCCTCGCACTCGGAATCTTCGTTCTGGCAGGAATCACTGACGGCCTCGACGGCCTGCTGGCTCGTCGCTTCAACCAGAAATCGCAGCTCGGAACGATCCTCGACCCAATCGCTGACAAACTGATGCTTGTGACCTCGTTCGTTGTATTGTCGATGAGGTCGGTTTTTCCACAGCCGCTGCCGTCGCATCTTCCGGTTCCGTTCTGGGTCACTGTCGCCGTCATCAGCCGTGACGTCTTTATCCTTGTCGGAGCCGCCGCTATCAACATCGTCACCGGCTTTCGCGGTTTTCGACCCTCAATGCTGGGCAAAATCAACACGAGCGTCCAGATCTTCGCGATCGCCGCCATTATTTTCGCGGCTAGCGTCCCATACGGCACTGGCTACTATCTCCCAACGATTTACACCACCGTTTTCGCCTTCTCCGTCCTCTCCGGCGCCCATTACGTCTTTTTCGTCTCAAGACTCGTCAACGAGGACCGCCGCTCCGACCCCGATACGCTGAAATAACCCACACTCAGATAAAGTTGACAAGGACGCACTCAGGTATTATATTGTCCGAGCGTTCAAGGGTAAGTGTCGTTGCTGGGGATAGATAACCGTTCGGGCCCGCGGCAAGAGCTTCCATTTTCCAAATGAACAGCGAGTGGGAATGTTTTACCCAAGGAAGGTTTTTGGAGACTAAAAGATGAGCAAGATTATTGGAATTGACTTAGGAACAACCAACTCGGTCGTGGCGGTGATGGAAGGGGGCGAGCCAACCGTAATCACTAACTCCGAAGGTGGTCGCACCACCCCATCGGTCGTGGCCTTCACCAAAGATGGAAGCCGCCTGGTTGGTCAGGTGGCCAAACGGCAGGCGGTAACCAACCCGGAAAATACTGTCTATTCGATTAAGCGATTTATGGGACGTCGCTATAACGAAGTCGGCGAAGAAATCAAACAGGTTCCCTACAAGGTTCAAGGCGCGGGCAGCGGCGATGTGCGTATCGCAGCAGGCGGCAAGGAATGGAGTCCACCTGAGATCTCCGCGATCATTCTTCAAAAGATGAAGCAGTCGGCGGAAGACTATTTGGGCCAGAAAGTTGAAAAGGCCGTTATCACAGTTCCCGCTTACTTCAACGACTCGCAGCGCCAGGCTACTAAAGATGCAGGCAAGATTGCCGGACTCGAAGTGATGCGTATCGTCAACGAGCCTACGGCAGCAGCGCTTGCTTACGGTCTCGACAAGAAGAAAGACGAGACGATTGCTGTATTCGATTTCGGCGGCGGCACGTTTGACGTTTCGATCCTTGAAGTCGGTGAAGGCGTGGTCGAAGTGAAGTCGACCAATGGCGACACACACCTTGGTGGTGACGACATTGACGAGCGCCTGATCGAATGGATCATCGACGAGTTCAAGAAAGATCAGGGTATCGATCTCTCGAACGACAAGATGGCGTTGCAGCGTTTGAAGGAAGCTGCCGAGAAGGCAAAGATTGAGCTTTCCAGCACGATGGAAACGGAAGTCAATCTGCCGTTCGTGACCGCTGATCAGTCAGGTCCAAAACACCTGGCGATGAAACTCACGCGCGCACGTTTCGAGCAGCTCGTGGAACCGATCCTTTCGCGACTCCGAGGTCCGGTTGAAACGGCTTTGAAGGATGCCGGCCTCGATGCGAAGAAGATCGATGAGGTCGTGCTCGTCGGCGGTTCGACTCGTATTCCGAAGGTTCAGGAAATCGTCAAGGAAATGTTTGGCAAGGAGCCAAACAAGAGTGTTAACCCTGACGAAGTCGTTGCGATTGGTGCAGCCGTTCAGGCCGGCGTTCTTTCCGGTGAGAAGACTGACATCCTGTTGCTCGACGTCACACCGCTGAGTCTCGGTATCGAAACCCTCGGTGGGGTGTTCACCAAGTTGATTGAAAGAAACACGACGATCCCGACGCGCAAGTCGGAGATCTTCTCGACGGCTTCTGACAATCAAACGTCGGTGGAAGTTCACGTGCTTCAGGGCGAGCGACAGATGGCTTCGGACAATCGCACCCTCGGCAAGTTCCATCTCGTTGGAATTCCACCCGCACCGCGTGGTATGCCGCAGGTGGAAGTTACTTTCGACCTCGACGCCAACGGCATCGTGAACGTTTCCGCGAAAGACATGGGAACGGGTCGCGAGCAGAAGATCACGATCACGGCATCTTCGGGTCTCTCGAAAGACGAGATCGACAAGATGATGCGCGACGCTGAGTCGCACTCTGCCGACGATGCTCGCAAACGCGAAGAGATCGAAGCTCGCAACCGTCTCGATGGGCTCGTCTATCAGATGGAGAAGACGCTTGCCGAGAATCGCGATAAAGTCGGCTCGGTCGCTTCCGACCTTGATACTGCAATTGCTGAGGCGAAGAAGGCTCTGGCCGAAGGCGGAGTCGAGAAACTGAACGACGCTTTCAATCAGCTTCAGACTGCGTCGCATAAACTGGCAGAGGCGCTGTACCAGCAGGCCCCACCGCCAGGAGCTGAGGCGAGCAGTGATCAGGCTTCGGCGGCAGGCGCATCGTCAGGTGGCAGCACCGGTGACGACAACGTCATCGACGCCGAGTACGTGGACGTAGACGAGAACAAGTAAGGTATTTCCAATTGCCGATTGCCGATGAAGAGGCGGAGAAGAAGTGCTCGCTCCGCCTTTTCTTCAGATCGGCAATTGGAAACAGTTAATCGTCATAACTAAATGGCAAACAAGCAGGACTATTACGAAACACTCGGCATCAAGCGCGACGCCAAGCCGGAGGAAATCAAGAAGGCTTACCGGCGTTTGGCGCGCAAGTATCATCCGGATGTAAATCCGGGTGACAAAGCTGCCGAGGAACGCTTCAAAGCGATGTCTGAAGCGCACGACGTGCTTTCCGATCCGAAGAAGCGAAGTGTTTACGATCGCTTTGGGCAGTACTCTGAAAACCTTGCAGATGCGGCGGCACGTGGTGCTGGACCATCGAGCGGTGGTCGTACCGCGCCAGGTTTTGATTTCACAGGTTTTGACTGGGGCAACACTTCAACTTCGTCAGGCGGCGGCGCAGGCAGCAGTTTTCGCGACATCTTTGCCGACTTGTTTGGCGGCGGTGCGGCGAAAGAAAAAGAGCCGCCGCGACCACAGCCGCAAAGAGGCGCTGACATCGAGATGCCTTTGAGCCTCTCGTTTGAGGAAGCAATCAAAGGACTGACGACAAACATCACGGTCAATCGTTCGGAGCAGTGTTCGCGGTGTAATGGCGCCGGCGACATCGGTGGACCAGTTGTTGTTTGTTCGACGTGCAAAGGCTCGGGACAAGTTCAACGCGCCGGCGGCAGGTTGCGGTTTGCGCAGGAGTGTCCGGATTGCGGTGGTACTGGACGTCGGCGTGCGCCTTGTACGCTGTGTCACGGCAAAGGAACAACGCCGAAAACGGAGACCGTGAAGGTCCGCATTCCGGCCGGTGTCGAAACTGGTTCGCGCGTGAGGATTCCGGGCAAAGGTGAAGGCGGTCGCATGGGTGCGCCCGCGGGCGACCTACACATCATCACGAATGTTGGCCAGCACAAATACTTCACGCGCAAGGGTGACAATATTTATGTGACGGTGCCGATCACGGTTCCCGAAGCAGCGCTGGGCGCTAAGATTGAAGTGCCGACGGTCGACGGAAAGACGCAGTTACGCATTCCGCCGGGTACACAGTCGGGACAGAAGTTTCGCTTGCGCGACCGTGGTGCGCCGTCGCTGCGAAATCCCGGTGCAAAGGGACATCAGTTTGTCGAAGTGCAAGTGACGTTGCCGAAAGTAGTTTCGGAAGAGACGAAGGAATTGTTGCGCGAGTATGCAAAGCTGAATGCGACAAACCCGCGAGTAGAGATGGGGCTGGAGTGAGCAGAAAGCCGAAGACATATACGATCAGCGCGGTAGCGGAGCAGTATGGGATACATCCGCAAACGCTTCGCCTGTATGAGCGCGAAGGGTTGTTGAAGCCGTCGCGGTCGGAAGGCAATACGAGGCTGTACACCGATCCCGATCTGGAACGATTGGAGCTGATACTTTCTTTGACGCGCGACCTCGGAGTGAATCTCGCGGGTGTCGAGATCATTCTCAACATGCGTGAAAAGATGGACGCGATGCAGCAGGAGTTTGAGCGATTCTTCCAATACCTGCAGTCGCACGCCGAAGAGCTCACCAATTTCGACGCAGCGCCCGAGGGCAGCGATGCACTCGTGACGATGACTCGCGCCGCTGCTCTGCGACGCCGCTCGACTCGCCAATAATCAGCGTACATCCTGCTTCGATCCGGTAAATCTGTGGTAAAGTTTCCCCCGCAGTAAAAACCTCACAAGGAGTTACAAAATATGACCTCACGTCTCACGTTTCTCACTATTTTTCTGTTCACTTTCAACCTTCAACTCATCAATGCTCAAGATCTCGACACGGTCACGATCGCGGGTCGCATCATGGACCAGAACGGCGCTGTGATTCCGGGTGCAGAGATCCAGGCGAAATTGATCAAGACCGGACTCACGCGCACGACAACATCCGACGCCGAAGGCCGTTATCGTCTGATCCAACTCGAACCCGGTGCTTACACGATTCGTGTGTCGGTCTCCGGTTTTGCACCGCAGGAAACCACGGGACTTACAACCATCTCCGGACAGAGTTTATCGTTCGACGCGACGTTGATTCCTTCAGATGTTGTAGTCGAACCGGTGGTTATCACTGATACCGACATTCCGATCGTCGACACCAAGCGCACCGTCGTCGGCGCCACACTCACAACCCGCGAAACGGAGCTGTTGCCAATCACAACCCGCTCGATTCTCGATCTGCTGTTTACTCTTCCGGGCGTCACTGAAGAACCACTCTCGACGCGCGATCTCGCCGAAGATCGCAACACCAATCATGCCAGCACGCCTGAAGAAGCGGGCACATTCTCGCTTGCGGGCGCGCCGGCTTACTCAAACAACCTGACCATCGACGGTCTCGACAACAACGACGATCGGGCGGCTCGCGAACGTTTTCAACCATCGCTCGAAGCCATTGCCGAAGTGCAGGTGACAACGAACCAGTTCTCAGCCGAGTACGGACGCGCGTCCGGCGGTCGCGTCAACCTGCGCACGCGCAGTGGCTCCAAGGATTTTCATGGCCGAGCGTTCTACTTCTTCCGCGACGAGGCGCTCGACGCAAACACTTTCAGAAACAACTCACTCGGCATCCCGCGTCTGCCGTTGCAGGAGCATACCGGTGGATTCACGTTTGGTGGACCATTCAAGGGCTTGAAGGAAACCGTGTTCTTTGCGTCTTACGAGCTGAACAAGGTTTTGGATAGCGCCCTCATCGACACCCTGGTGCCGGTCCAGAAAAGTACAGTGTTTCAACTTCCTGCGCCGACGCGTCTCGATCGCATCAGGCTCGAGGATGCAGAAGCGCCGCGACTGGCGGCGGAAGTCGCGCCGTTTGTCTCGTCGATTAGCACGCCAAGCAACAACACGAGCATCACCGTTCGCGCCGATCGCCAGTTTGGTCCAATGCACAACGCTGCGTTCGTTTATCAGGCCGGACGGTTTATTAACCTGCGACAGTTTGGCGGCGGTAATCGACTGGCGGAAGCGTTTCAAGGTAGAAGACGCAATTCGGATGCGATCTCTTACTCCGACACGTTTGTGTTCTCGGAGAGATTAGTTAACCAGGCACGATTTCAATATTCGCGACTCGCACCTGCTTTTGAAGCCAGCGGCGGCGACGCGCCGGTGGTGCTGATCACGCTCAATGATCCGTTGCCTACCGGCGATCCGGAAAGACGCACCGGGACTCTGGTCGCGGGGTCGTCGACTTCCGGCGGTAGCGATCGTCACGAAGAACGTTGGCAAGTGCAGAACGTGCTTTCGCTCGTTAATGGAAATCATTCGTTTAAGTTTGGAGTCGATTTACATCGCGTGCGCTCGACGTTTATCGACTTGTCTGACGTTACCGGCACTTACAACTTTGCGAGCGCCGGCGACTTTCTTGCCGGTGTTCCCAGTCGCTTCCGACAGAACTTCCAGAGTTCTTCAACGCAGAAAAATCTTTACACAGGCATCTTTGTGCAGGACGAGTGGCAGATTCTGCCGCAACTCCTGTTGAGCTATGGGCTGCGTTACGAATACGAAACGATTCTTCGCGATCTGAACAACTTCGGACCGCGCTTTTCACTCGCTTATAGTCCGGGCGAATCAGGCAAGCTGGTGTTGCGTCTCGGCGGCGGCATCTTTTTCAATCGACCGTTGCTGCGCACGATCGATGACTTCACGCTCGGCAAGCAGCAACTCTTCTTCGATACGAACCTGCTGCGCGATCCGTCGACCGACAAACTCATGAGCGCGGATCAGAGGCGTGCGTTTATCGCCGAGCATCTTCGTTTTCCGCAGACGTTGCGTGCCGACTCAGCGTTGGTGCGCGGGTTTGGCGTGCTCAACACGGATTTCTCTCGTCGACTCGATCCGGCGTTGCGAATTCCTGAAAGTTATCAACTCAACGCAGGTGTCGAACGCGATCTCGGTCGCGGCTTTTCTGTCGAGGCAAACTTCTCTTACACACGCGGGATACATCTGTGGCGCGAGTTCAACGCAAACGCGCCCGTGCTTCCGGCGGGTTATCGCAACTTCACTGAGTTTCTCGCGTCGCGCGATTTTGCAAACTTTATGAATCCGGCGACACAGACGCGTTCGCTTTACAACGCTTCGACTGCCGGCGAGTTGGTCAGGTTTAGTTTCGGAAACACGAATACGATCAATCGAGTGATCGAGTTTGGCGTTCCCGTTTCGGTGATGAATCTGAACAGTCCATCGTCGACGACGATGCTCGAAGTCGCACTGGCGGCGATCAATAACCTGCGTCCGGATCCTGCGCGTGGTGAGCTCGAGCAACTGATCTCGGCCGGCAACAGTTTCTATCGCGGAATGACGGTGGAACTCCGGAAACGCTTTGATTCGCGATTCACGTTTCGTGCGGGATATACGCTTTCGAGTTTGATCGATGATGGAGTTGTTAATACTTCGGATGCGATCGTGCCCGGAGACTTTCGTGCTGAACGCGCGCGGAGTTTGCTCGATCGGAGGCACCGGTTTGTGTTTTCAGGAGTGTTCGACTTGCGTGTATTGCAGTTGTCGCCGATCTGGAGAGTGGCGTCCGGAGCGCCATTCAATATTTCGATCGGAGGCGTGGATCGAAATCTCGACGACGTTTCGAATGATCGACCCAACTTGGACTTCAGCGTGCCGCCGATCGGGCAGGTGGGGAACTTACCACGTAATGCCGGTCGAGGACCGAAACTGTTTGTTTTCGACTTAAATGTGACGCGTGAGATTCATCTCGGGCGGTTAGTTCTGAGGCCGTCGGTCGAGTTCGATAATGTGCTGAATAAGACGGTCTTCAGTTTTGGATCAGAATTCATCAATGCCTCAGACTTGGTTCCAAAACGCACGATGCGGCCTCGGCAGATCAGGGTCGGGATAAAAATCAGCCACGGATGAAAACGGATCTAAAGCACGGATTGATTACAGATCAGATCCTAAAGGTGTTCTATGAGGTTTATAACGAGTTAGGGCACGGGTTCCTGGAGTCTGTGTATCACCGGGCGTTGGTGATGGCGTTGCAATCGGTGGGGCTGAATGTCTGTAGTCGGGTGCATATTCCGGTATGGTTCCGAGGGACTAAAATCGGACACTTTGAGGCAGACGTACTGGTCGAGAACTGCGTACTGTTGGAGCTAAAGGCAGCACGCACTCTTGACTCTGCCCACCGAGCGCAACTTTTGAACTATTTAAGGGCTACGGAGATAGAGGTTGGATTATTACTGAATTTCGGTGAGAAACCTGAGTTCAATAGACTTATTTTTGACAACCTCAAAAAGCGCAGTCATTAATCCGTCAAAAATCCGTTTAATCTGTGGCTACGACATCTCGCCCTTGAGCGCTCAATCCGTCTTTTCATCCATCTGTTCATTGTTATTTCCTGCCTATTCATTCTGATAAAGGGCCGTACGATTGGGTTGCCTCGCAGGTTGCATGCCAATGTAATTCCCTGCTTGTAACGCGGATTTTCCGCCGGAAAAGGACCGTCCCGCATGATAAACTTCCCGCGATGCCTGTAACTGACTCCCAAACTGAGCACGTCAGCGAGATCGAAGCAGCTTTGCTCGATGCCGAGCTCTTTATGAAGTATCAGGCCCCGGAAAGGGCGATAAAACGCCTCCGCACTGCCCTGGAAGTGAACAGTCGTTCAATCAAATTGCGCGAACGACTCCGCGAGATTTGCGTCACTCACAAGCAGACTGAGGAAGCTGCCCGCCAATGTCTGGCTCTCGCGAGCCTTTACATCGAGCGGGAAGATTTCGAAAACGCCCACGATCGCCTGCTTGAAGCCAAACAGTTCGATGGTCGGATAAACATTGCAGCCGGACTCGAAGCGATTCGCCGCGCCCGGCGTCCTGACCTGAAACCTACACCGGCTCCGGAGCCGAATTTTGAACGCAAACATTTCACGCTCGCCGGAGATCTGAGCGCTGTCAGCGTTTTTGACGCGATTCAGGTAATCGAAAACGCGCGTCTGAACGGCGTTCTGACTCTCAGTAACGAAAAAACTGAGGGCCAGGTGAAGTTCAACGACGGTCGTATCGTCGATGCGGCGTGCGGTGGTGAGGTCGGCGACTCAGGCTTTCAACAGGTTGTCGAAATCAACAGCGGAACATTTGAGTTTCAGAAGACCGACGAGCAATTCCCGGCTCGCATACAAGCAGCCAGCAATACCAACCTGATCCTCGACACTTTGCGTATGCTTGACGAACGCAAGCAGTAAAACTCTTGACAGTATTCTTCTAAGGTAATACATAAGTTTCCAAAGTTCTCACGTCACTTAGACGCCGCTCTTTATTCATGTGATTAGCTGCCACTTTGGAGCCATTGACAAGGCTATCTCATTCTGAGGACCAGAGTCTCACCTGGGGGAATTGATTGACATGTTGAGTCTTGAAGTCTGGGACGTAACCGGAAACAAACGCGTAACAGTAGAAGTGCCCGAAGACGTGGCCGTCGAGCGCATCATGGTTGTGCTGGTGGAGCGATTGATGCTGCCAAAGTACAGCCCGCAGGGCGACTTCATGAGCTACAAGTTTCACCACCGGCGGCTCGGCGTTCAACTCTTCGACGATCAAACATTGAGTCAACAGCAGGTTGTTGACGGCGATGTGCTGCGCATTCAGCCCGAGATAACAGCGGGAAGCGGAAGGTAAATGAGCGCGCTCGATCCTTCGGTGGAAACGATCCGGGTTTTGCCTGAGGACCGTTACGACCGCCAGCGTTTGATTCCGTGGTGGGAGCAGGAACGTTTGGCTGCCGCGCGCGTCCTCGTGATCGGCGCGGGAGCGTTGGGAAACGAGATTCTCAAACTTCTGGCTCTCAGTGGCGTGGGCCATATCATGATTTTTGACATGGACCGGATTGAAGTCAGCAATCTGAGCCGGACCGTGCTGTTCAAGGAGAGCGACGCCGGAGCACTCAAGGCTGAAGTGGCAGCCGAAAGAGTGACAGAGCTGAATCCGCAGACGATTGCTGTCGGGCGCGCACAGAACATCATTCACGAACTTGGTCTTGGTGTTTTTCTGTGGGCCGATGTTGTCATTTGCGGTCTCGACAATCGCCTCGCGCGAATGTTTGTGAATTCATCGTGTGCTCGGACGAAACGAACGTGGATTGACGGCGCCATCGAAGGGCTTTCCGGAATCGTACGCGTTTTCGATCCGGCGCAAACTGCCTGTTACGAATGCACGATGAACGAAACCGATCGGAAGCTGGTGCGAGAACGACTTTCATGCGCGATGCTGGCGCGCGACGCGATTCAGCAGGGCCACGTTCCGACGACCAGTGTCGCAGCGTCATTTATCGCCGCACTCGAAGTGCAGGAGACGATCAAATACCTGCACGGACAGCCAACACTCCACGGTGAAGGAATACACGTCAACGGAATGTGGAACGACTTCAACCGCGTTCAGTACAAGCGTCGCGACGACTGCGTCGGTCACGACTCGTTCGAACAAGTTTTGCCGTTGGGAAGCGGTGTAAAGGACGTGACTCTCGCTGAACTGCTCGATCGCGCGGAAACCAGACTCGGCACGGGCGCAACACTGGAACTGAGTCGTGACGTTGTGACACGACTCACCTGCCCGGTATGCAACAAAACCGAGCGGGTTGGCATTGTACTCGGAGCTCTGCGCGAAACGGACGCAGCTTGCAGTGTTTGTGGAACGCATCGCGTGGTCGATTTCACCGGCATCGTGGTGAGGGACGGAGAGATCGATCTTTCACTCACACCCGCGGAGATCGGCGTTCCGCCGTTCGACATCATCGTGGCGCGCTGCGGGATCGAGAAACAGGAAGCCTGGCTGTTTGATAGTGATGCGGATGCGTGTCTCGGTCCACTCGCACCTTCCTTTGTTATGGACCAGTTATCGACTTCAGTTCCGAAAGAAGCGTGAGCAGCTATGGACTATAGAGCCTTATCTCAGATGGAGCTGGCGAAGCAACCGTTCCCCGAAGTTCAGTACGACTTTCGCATCTTTATCGCTGAGAGCGCTTTCGATCGCATCTGCAACAACGCCGAAACGACGCGCGAGGTTGGCGGTATTCTCGTCGGAGATGTGCTGCGTGACAAGAATGGCCCATACATAAAAGTTGAACACGTGATTGAAGCTCTGCACGCAGAGGAGAAAGGCACCGAGCTGACCATTACTCACGAAACGTGGAATCACATCCACGAGCAGATGGACAAGACTCACGCGGGCAAACGAATCCTCGGCTGGTATCACACTCATCCAAACTTCGGCATTTTCCTATCCGACCAGGACCAGTTTATTCAGCAGAGCTTTTTTAATCTGGCGTTTCAGGTCGCGCTCGTCTACGACCCGGTGCGCAAAGTTCATGGCGTGTTTAGCTGGCGCGACAGCAAGCCGTGGCGCGTCAGGCAATACTGGATCGGCAATCGCCAGCACACGTGGGATGAGCCGCGCGAGAAACCCACGCCGCCTAACGCCGACGCAAGCGACGCGAAGCCAAAAAAAGCAGTTGCTGCTGATTTGCCGCCACCGGTTACCGGAGAGGCGGTCAGTAATACGTGGTTTCTGGCGATCGCCCTCGTCGGAGTTCTTTTTGGTTTCATGATGGGCTTTTGGTGGAACCGGAATTCCAGTGACCAGAACGCGGAAGTTGCCAAGGACGCAGTGGCGAGTCTGAACACCGACTTACTGGCGGTGATTCGCGGGAGTGTAGGTGACGAAGCAGGAAAGACTGTTGACGACAGCATTGCTCGGCTCGATCAGGCGAGCCAATCACTCAAGCCACTGGGCGATCCGGCGGCGAAATCCGCGGCACAAGCAGTCACCGAGGCGCAGGAAGCATTGAAGCGCGTGCAACGCGATCGCGTCGTCGCGCGTGAAATGTTGCAGCAACTCGATGAAGTAATAAAAACCAACCGCACGCCGGAGTTTGTCTCCCGCGATCTCGCCGGCCAACGCGTTGTCCTCGGAGACATGTACGTCGAGTTAGCGCGCGAGGCGGCGCGAAACAAAGACTCAGCACGAGTCGCCGATCTCTTGAAAAGGGCGGCCAGCGTCAATCCGCCCGGCAAAGCCGGGTACGAACAGCAACTCAAGGGTTTTGAGGAACAAGGGGTCGTTCCTTGATTCCGGGAGCGCCAACGGTGCGAAATATGATAGCCAGGGGCAAGTGCCGAGCAAAGCGAGGCACGTCGCCCCTGGTTAAGTACCGGAAGGTTCGCCAAGGCCTGAAGGGCCGAAATGACCGTGGTCGTATTACGCCCATTCAGGGCTCGGTTCAAATTTTTGTTTCGATACCAGGGGCGACGCGCCTCGCTCCGCTCGGTGCTTGCCCCTGGCTTTCATATTTCGCGCCGTTGGCGCTGTAGAACTATTAATCGAGGTGAATGATGGACGAAGTACTTCACATCTCACGTGACGATCTCTACCAGCCGAGTGTTGATTCGTCGCTGGCCCAGGCAAAAGCGATACTGCAACATGCCCAGCCGATCGTGGAAGAACATGTTTCGCCGGTCCGCCGGTTTTTGTTGTCGCATCTCTTCGTTACACCGTTAGCGGGGTTTCTTGGAGGCTTCACAACCTGGCTGATAATGGAACCGTGGCTCGACGATCTGAGCGAAAGCACTGGACCGTTTCTCCTGGTCTTCCCAATGACGGCGTTGCTCGTCGTGCTCTTTATCTTCCTTGCGGACGCAATCACCAGTCGCAGATTTATCAGTAACGTAGGACGCTGGGCTCGAGGACTCGGTTTCACTCTCTTGTTTTCCTGTATCGCTTTTATTCCAGTCAGTATCATCCTTTCGCTGATTACGGTTTTGCCGAGCAGGCCTGATATTGCACACGCCGAACTCACTCAATGGCCGGCTCCTTTCTTCATCGGATTCATCATTCTCCGAAGTTTGGCATGGGCCGTACTCGGAGGGGCTCTTGGGCTCGGCATGAATCTGATCAAAAGCACAAGCGGACAACGACGCGCTTCTTTGATGGGCGGGCTGGTGGGCGGTGTGCTCGGCGGATTGTTATTCGATCCAATCAACCGCTTCCTGATTCCTGCAGCAGAACAAGGCGACATCCTTCGACTTGTCGGTCTGAGCGTGGTTGGCTTGTGCGTCGGCATCTTTGTGGCCATGAGTGAGCGGCTGGGACGTGACGGCTGGATACGCGTGCTGACTGGTCCGTTGCGAGGCAAAGCATTCATTCTCTATCACAATCCGACCATCATCGGCGCTTCGCCAACTGCAAACATTTACCTGTTCAAGGATGCGAAGATCGCGCCGGAGCACGTCGCGCTGCAACGTGCGGGAAATGGATACGAGCTCGTCCAGCGCAAGAGCGATGCTCCCGTCATGGTCAACAATCTGCCGGTTCATCGACGGCGGCTCGTGTCGGGAGATCAAATCATGATCGGCGACACGATAATGCTCTTCGAAGAACGCGCGAAGAAACGAACCACGGCAGATCAGCGAATAAAGGAAGCAAAAGTAGAGATCTAACGCCACACCAAAACTGCGGAGGAAAACTGTATGTCGGAAACAGTACGACGATTGAAGATCAACAAGCGCTACGAGGGCTCCCCCTGTAAGTGGTGTGGAGACCTTTTGTTGCTCGGCGACGATGGAGCGATCTGCGCAGCCTGCGAAAGTCCGTATCACGCGCGTTGCTGGGACAAAGAGAACGGATGCAACAACCCCGGTTGTGTGAATCGTCCCCTGCAACAACTCAAAGACGTGCCGCCGGTTGGCGCAACTACCGCAATGCCGACGCGACCGTTGTCGCCGGGCGAGATGGTTTGTCCCACCTGCGGCGACGTTGTTTCCGGCAGTTATTGTTTCCGCTGCCGGAACCTTGCGGCTGGTGACTACACCGGTCCTAAAGAAACTTTGCCCGAAGCAAAAGAAGCGCTGAAGTACGCAATCATCGGCATCTTTTGTTTCGGCATCATCCTCGGTCCGATGGCGATTGCAAAAGGTGCGTCAGCAAAAAAACAAATCGCTATGGACCCACGCTACGAAGGTGAGGGAATGGCGACCGCGGCGCAGATAATCGGTGGCATCGTTTGCCTGATTTATGTAATTAACCTGATTGTTCTGATCAGTGGAATAGCATCGGGAGGCAGATAGATTCTGATGCGACGGTCCGGGAGGTCCACGTGAAACGCTGTTCGATATGCAACACCCAGATTTCTGATTTCGATCTCTTCTTCACCTGTACCGAGTGCGATTCGCCTTACCACGAGATCTGTTGGAAAGAGATGGGTGGTTGTGCGACGTACGGGTGCAAAGCGGCGGCCGTCGCAGAGAAGCCACCACCGCCGACGTCGACAGCGCGCGGTTGGGGTGATGAGAAGACGTGTCCCAGTTGTTCGAGCAAAATTCCGTCGAGCGTGTTGGGATGCGGTTGCGGCGCGCGCTTTCCGTGGGCCGATCCTATGACCAAGGACGAATACAACGAATGGGCTGAGGAAGATAAGCTTCGCAACCAGAGACGCATCGAGTTAATCGTCTTGTTTGTAATCACCATCTTCGGTTTGCTGGCCCCGCTTACTGGAGCTGTTGCCGGGGTTCAGGCGTATCGCTCGCGCAATTTACTCGTCGGCGAAGTCGGGACATATCTTGCTTTGGGATATGGAGCGGCCGTAATTGGCCTGGTTTACACAATCGTGTTTCTACTTTTGCTGATCGGTTTCTGACGCACATGAGCTCGTACGTTTGTCCTCGCTGCGGTACCAAGGGGCCGGTCTTATTGAAGGCCAACCAGCTCTGCTCGAGCTGTATGTCGAAGTGGGCGTGGGGTGGTGCTGGCGATCAAGTGGTAACGATCACTCCAGAGGCCGTCGCTACTCACGATCAAAAACCGGCGGTTAAGACTCAACGCGCAAAAACAAGTCCTCTCTTCCGTGTGTTGCCTATTGCTTCGGTCGTTTTGAGTGCGGCAGTGATTGGACTGCTGGTCTATTTCTTCAAACAAGATCCGGCGCGGCTGCCCGGCCAGCTAATGATGAATCGATTTGCGAATATCGGAATCATGGCTGTGTTGCTGGCAGCGCTCGGTGTGATAGTCGGAGCGAGCGTTTTCTACCTGGCGCGACTGAAGAACAGCGATCTGGCGCCTTCGTCTCGTGTGCTCGGTGTGGTTTCGATCATTCTGGCGATCGGTGTTTTCGGAACGGCGGTGTTCTGCTGGTCCAGAACTGAAAGAGCGACGTCGCTATCGTATCCGCAGGCAGGCGGAAATGAGTTGCTCCAGCGATTGCATAACGCGACAGTTGTGATTCAGGCGCACGAGCCGCTATTGAATCGCTACCAATCCACTAAAAGAGAGGGAGTGATTATCGCCAACGAGCCGGGCCATGCGTGGATTCTCACGGTGCCGTTTCTCGACGGAAAGGGAAATCCGGTGCGGCCGACCGAGATGTGGGTGAACCTCAGCAACGGCCAGACGTTGCCGGGAAAGATTCGCTGGGCACAGGGCGATCCGATTTATCTCGCGATAGTTTCCGTGGAAACTGATCAGTCTCCGGGTCAGATTCAATTTCATCCGGCGGCGGAAGGAGTGATTCCCGGGCACTCGGTGCTTGTAATTCCAAATCCTCTGCAGGGCTGGATGCTGGCTAAAGGAACGGTTCTCACTCGTGCCAGTCGGCGTACAAACGTTGGCTGGAACACGGTTGTGAAAGCCAGCTCGCGTCTCGGTCCGACTGACGTCGGCAGTGCGATGTACGATGAAAACGGCAGGTTGCTGGGCTTCATGGTTGGAGTCGATCCAAACAGTGGCGAGAGTCAGTTTGTGATTATCGACTCGGCGACGGCGTCAGTGCTGGAGACTGTAACGGGATCGAAAAGTTAATCAAGGAGTAAAACCATGAGCAACGTACGACTACTACGCCTTCAATCAGACTACGACACGATCCGCAGGCTCGTACGCGTGCATCCGCTCGTCGAGACAGAGGGCGTCTCAGGAAATCCGCCCGAAGTTTATCGCTTCTTTCTGACAGTGCGATCATTGCAGCAACGAGGAGAGGAACTCTTCTTCGTCGATCGACATCGGCTGGAGATCAGCTTGCCGCGCGGTTATCCACGCGACGCGCCGATCTGCCGCATGTTGACGCCGGTCTTTCATCCAAACATCGCGCCTCACGCCGTTTGCATCACCGACAACTGGAGCGCTGCGGAGTCACTCAGCAGTGTGATCATGCGGGTCTGCGAGATGCTGGCGTTTCAGAGTTACAACATCAAGAGCCCGCTGAACGGAGAAGCCGCGCAATGGGTGGCGCAAAATATCAAAGAAGTGCCGACTGACAAGCGTGAGTTTTTCCTCGACCTGGACCAGACCCCGGATACGACTGCGACGACAGCGACGGTGTGCAGCAACTGCGGCGGTGCGACAGAGCAGTTAACTCGCTGCGATGCGGGTCATGCGTTGTGTGAGTATTGTTTTATTGAATGCGAAAAATGTCACCAGGGGCGAGTTTGTCTGGTATGCAGTGCGTGCAGCCAGTGTGGTCCGTCAGTGTGTAGCAACTGTGGTGGAAAGTCGGAGACGTTGACTCGTTGTACTGCGGGACATGCGTTGTGCGAGTTTTGCATGGCTGACTGTGAGACTTGTCACCAACCAACGGTTTGTATCATGTGCGGCGCGTGTAGCCAGTGTCCGCCGCCGGTCGTCAGTCAATCAGAACTCGCGCATTGAGCGCTTCGGCTTTTTCAATCGCGGTGAGCAGACGAAGATACTGATTGTAGTTACGACTGCGTGACGTCAGACGAGCAACTTCCGACTGGCTCAACTCACTGCGCAAAATCAGATCGAGAAAATCGTAGTAATCAGCGGCTGCTTCGAAAGGAAACTCTCGAGTGTAGGTCGTAGTTTCGCTGTCTTCCGATCTAAAGCCCGCCAGCAGATCGAAGATGTTGTCGGTGGTGAGCCGTGCGGCATCGCGTGTCAGCACGATCGGAACCCGCAGTTCAAAGAATCGGAGACCGTCTTCGGTAACCACGCGCCGCAGCTCCTTCGTCGCTTCACCATCAAACGGCGACTCCGGATCGATCAGAATACGAAGCAGTCGTGGTTGATCTTCTTTGTCCAGCGTGTCGAGCGAGAGCTGGACGCGATCGGCGAGAAACTTCTCAAACTGCGCCTCAACCGGGTAATTGATACGGCCGAGACAGCCGACTGACTCACCGTCGCCGGCAGTATCCATCGGCAAAGACGCCGGGCAATGAGTGCAGATGACGGTGGCTTCCTGCATGCGCTCGATTTCCGCGCTCGCGTTTTCCACCCACTGCAGCTTGTCGATCGAGGGCGCGCTTGCGTCGCCGGTGGTGAGCTTTGCGTGCAGACTGCTCAGGCGTCCCCATTCGCGCAGATGACGCTCGGAATAAGTGGCGCGAAGGGGGCAGGTGTATTGGAGTGCAAATTCCAGCGACATAAGCGAAGTATATTAGCCACAATGAAGCACAAAAAGCATCTTGAGCCTTTTAGTGGCCTTGTCTTTCTTGTGGTAAGCTTTCTGCATTCCCGCAGCAGTGCCTTAGAAAGGTCTAGCCATGGCAGTTAGTCAGGAACTCTTGGAAATACTCGCGTGTCCGGCTTGCAAAGCGAAAGTTGAACTCAAGCCCGATGGAAACGCGCTGAAGTGCGTCGAATGTAAACGCGTTTACCCTATCCGCGACGACATCCCGGTAATGCTGATCGACGAGGCAACCATCGAAGAGTAAGGCGATGAACAGCCTGCGCGACATTGTTGAGCTTTCTCCTCAGTTACGCGTCATCGAAACACAGGCAATGTACGGATTGCAGGGTCAGGACGCAGCCCAGTCGCTGGCGCCGGCGCGCTGGGACTGGAGCGACGTGCGCAAAGTGCTGGTCGTTCGCCTCCGATCGATCGGCGATACGGTTTTGGCTACGCCTTCGCTATTCGCGTTGAAACGATTTCTGCCAACCGCGCGTGTCGATATCCTCGTCGAGGATTGGGTCGCCCCTGTTCTCGCGAATCATCCACACGTCGACAACGTGATCACGCTCGAGCGTGGTGGCTTCGTGGCGCGCGCACGCGTTGCACGCGAGCTGCGAGCGACGAACTACGACGTGGTCTACAACCTTCACGGCGGAACTACGGCGACATTCCTGACGCGCGCGACCGGCGCGCGTCATCGCGTCGGCTTCAAGTCGTATCAGTACGGACAGCTTCATAACCACCAGGCGCCGTCGCCTTTAGAGCTCTGGCAGCAGCAGAAGACACACTCGGTCGAGCAACAACTCGCTTTGCTGGGCTGGACCGGGGTTCCGATCACGGATAGACCACGAACCAGTCTCGGAATATCGCAGGCAGCCGCTGAGAAAGTCGATCGATTGCTGAACGAGGCTGGACTTAGCGAACAGAACGTCGCTGTGATTCATCCGGCGGCGGCGTTCGCAACCAAGCAATGGGCAGTAGACAACTTCGCGCGTGTGGTTGAGTTCTTAACTGAGCGTGGCTTTACTTCAGTCGCCATTGCGGCGCCAAACGAAGCTGTACTGTTGGACCAGTTGCGTTCGCAAACATCCGGAAAGCTCGTGACGCTTGCGTTGTCGCTGCCGGAAGTGACCGCACTCGCCGCCCGTTCGCAATTGTTTGTCGGCAACGACAGTGGCATCGCACACATTGCAGCGGCAGTCGGAACGCCGTCAGTTGTCGTCTTTGGTTCTTCGAACATCGCACACTGGCGTCCGTGGAACTCGGCGCCGGCCGAGGTCGTGTTTGAAGAGATGCCGTGCCAGCCTTGCCACGGATATTTTTGCGCGCAGTTTGCGCAACCTGAATGTATCCTGCGCGTGCCGGTAGCGAGAGTCACGGCCGCGATCGATCGTCTATTGTCGTAAATGTCTCAACTAACCAAAACGCGTGCTTCGGAAATAATCCGATCCTTTCGCGAACGTAACGTGCTCGTGCTCGGCGACGTGATGCTCGACGAATTTGTTTGGGGCGACGTGACGCGTATTTCCCCTGAAGCGCCGGTGCCAGTCGTCGATGTTCGTCGTGAGTCGATACATCTCGGCGGCGCCGCAAACGTGCTTGCGAACCTTGTCGCGCTTGGCGCGCACGGGTCGGTTGTCGGTGTCGTCGGAAACGATGCTGCGGGCGAGCGCGTGCGATCCGGCTTGCATGAGATGGAAGCTGACAAGTGTTTGATCTCTGATTCGTCGCGACCGACGACCACAAAGACGCGCATCATTGCGCACAACCAACTGGTGGTCCGTGCCGATCGCGAGTCGCGTGCGCCGGTGCTGCCGAAGACCGAAGAGGTGATAATTTCGTGTCTGAAAGAGGCGCTAAAGAAAGCAGACGCTCTTGTTGTTTCAGACTATGACAAAGGAGTCGTCACGCCGGCGATATTGCGCGAGATCCTGCCGCTCGCGTACGAGCAGGTGCCGGTGCTGGTTGATCCGAAGCTGCGCAACTTTAATTCGTATCGCCCGGCAACGCTGGTGACGCCAAACCACCTCGAAGCACTGCGCATGAGTGACTCTGAAGACACTTCTGACGACGGCTCGCTTCACGCCGCGAAAGTAATTCGCGAGAAACTCGGGTGTGATGCGGTTTTAATAACGCGCGGCGATCGTGGAATGATGTTGCTCGAGTCAAACGACCGTCCCGTTTTTGTCGAAACCGCGGCTCGCGAGGTTTATGATGTCACCGGCGCCGGAGACACAGTAATCGCCACCCTCGCTGCTGCACTCGCTTCCGGCGCAACCATGTTCGAGGCCGCGACCCTGGCCAATCACGCGGCCGGCATCGTAGTCGGCAAAGTCGGCACCGCAACCGCCAGTGCTGACGAGTTATTGAGATCTTTTGCCGCGGATTAACGCGGGTGACGCAGATGATCGGCAAAAACCTCCGCAACTTTCGTATCACTGACAAGCTCGGTGTGGGCGGGCAGGGCGCCGTTTATAAAGCCATCGATACCAAACTCGATCGCACAGTTGTAATCAAAGTCATCCCTCCAGAGCTGAGCGCGAAAGAAGCGAACCTCAAGCGATTCGAACGCGAAGCAAAGCTGGCGTCGTCGCTGGACCATCCGAACATCTGCACGATCTACGATCTCGACGAAGTTGACGGCGTTCACTTCATTGCAATGCAGTTCGTTGAGGGCAAGAACGTGCGCCAGCTCGTCGCCGGCCGTCCGCTCGAATTGAAAACTACGTTGCTGGTCGGTTTGCAGGTCGCGGACGCTCTCGCCGCCGCACACAGTCGCGGCATCATTCATCGCGACATCAAGTCGGGCAACGTGATGGTGACGTCAACGGGCCAGGTGAAAGTGCTCGACTTTGGTCTCGCCAAGCTGCTCGATGACACCGAAGCCGCTACTGCCGGTATTCATCGCACTGAGCTCACCGAAGTTGGCGTCCCGTACGGCACCGCGACTTACGCCGCACCCGAACAGGCGCGTGGAGATCGCGTCGACAAACGTGCCGACATTTTTTCTACCGGCGTGTTGCTTTACGAAATGCTGACCGGCACCTGGCCGTTTCGCGGCAAGACGACGATCGACGTGCGTCACGCTGTGCTACACGATCCGCCGCGACCGATCGCAGAGTTGCGTTCGAGCCCGATTCCGCCGCGTCTCGAACAGATCATCGAGAAGGCACTCGCCAAAGAGCCGAGAGATCGTTTCCAGAATATGGAAGACTTTCGCAACGAGTTGCGCCAGGTTTTGCATGAGCTCGACGCAGGAGTCACCGGTTATCAAAGTGTTATTCCTGAGCCGCCGCGACATCTATCCGGCGCGAATCCTGTTTCACGCGCGGTGCGCTGGCTGAAATCGATCACGAGAACTGACTCACCTACTTCCGCGCCGAATGTCACGCCGTCGAAGTCAGGCATACACGAAACTCCGTTCACCACCGTCGCCGATCAGGAAAAGAAGAGTCTGGCGATTCTGTGTTTCCGCAATCTCAGCAACGATCCGGCCGCGAGTTTTTACGAGTTTTCACTCGCCGACGCCGTAATTACGGAACTCGCGCGGGTGAGATCGCTGGTTGTCAGACCGTCGTCTGTGATTGCCCGTTACCAGGGCCAGCAGCGCGATCCGCGTGAAATTGGTCAGGAGCTTAATGTTAGTGCGGTGCTGACGGCGGGCTTCATTCATTCCGGTGAGCGTTTCCGAGTGACCGCGCAACTGATCGACGTCGCATCGGGCGAGTTGTTGTGGAGCGATCGCATCGACACGGCCGCGTCAGACATCATCGTGCTCCAGGACACGATCGCACAACGCATCGTCGAGGGTTTGAGCGTGGAGTTGAGTCCCGCGGAGCAGGTCGGTACTGGCAAAGCATCGACGAAGAATCCCCTCGCTTACGAGCAGTACCTGCGCGGCCGCGATTTGTTTGCTCGTTTCATATTTCGGACTTTGTCTCGGGACGATTGCGACGAGGCGATGGCGCATTTCGAGCGCGCGATCCAGCTCGATCCGAACTTCGCGTTGGCGCATGACGGACTCGGCGCATGTCACGTGAACCGCGTGTTCAAGGGTTTTGGCGGTTCGGAAGATTACGAAAAAGCGG
The DNA here is from genome assembly GCA_036401595.1 of Pyrinomonadaceae bacterium. Classification (GTDB taxonomy): domain Bacteria; phylum Acidobacteriota; class Blastocatellia; order Pyrinomonadales; family Pyrinomonadaceae; genus PSRF01. Next base: position 3,342 of record DASWUM010000004.1, on the reverse strand, counting down.
AAGTGGCGTTCACCAAGGCACTCGCGATCGATCCGAACATCTTCGAAGCGCGTATGTTGATGGTGTTTGTTTACCTCTGGCGTGGAAACAAGGAGAAGGCGCGTGAAGAAGTGAATCGCGCGCGGCGTGAAGCGCCGAATGAGCCGGTGGTTCATTTTGTGAAGGCACTCCTGCACCGTCTTGACGGTGAGTATGGTCGGGCGCTGCGGAGTTACGATCGGTTAGTCCGGCTCGATCCGGCGGCGCACGTCGTTGCGAGTTACAGCCGTGCGCTCGTCCACATGTACATGGGTCACTTCGACGAGACGTTCCGTGAGCTCGACACTTCGGGCGATCCGGATAACGCGCTCGTGCGAACGTTTCGCGCGCTCGGTTTGTATTACACTGGGCAGACGGACGCAGCGGCGGAGTTGATGAAGGACGTCGTCGAGAAGCATCCGAACATGCACGGCATCCGACCGTTCATGGCGATGTTTCTGAGCGGGCAAGGTAAGCATGATGAGGCACTCGCGCAAATCACACCGGATGTAAAGCGCAATGGCGAAGTTGACGCCGACATCAGCTATTCGATCGGTTCAGTTTATTCGCTAGAGGGATTGCACGGTGATGCGTTCGAGTGGCTCGAGCGTTCGATATCGTTGGGTAACGCGAACCGGCCGTGTTTCGAGAATGACCCGAATTTGGTTTCGGTGCGTAAGGACCCGAGATTCGAGGAATTGAAACAAAGAATTAGCCACGGATGACACGGATCTTAGAGACGGATTTGTATGTATAAACGAAGAGCTTCGACAATCGCTGCGTTTCTACTTTTTTGCATCTCGGCTGCGGTTGCACAGCAGCCGGCGCCGTCGCCTGCGCCCGGGCCGAGGACGTTGCCGGAGTTGCGAGCGAAGATCTCGGAAGTGCTCGCGAAACCGGAGTTGTCGTCGGCGATGGTCGGGATCAAAGTCGTTTCGCTCGACAATGGACGCGTCTTGTTTGAAGAAAACGCCGCGAAACTCTTGCGGCCGGCTTCGAACATGAAACTCTACACGGTCGCTGCCGCGCTCGATCGCTTGTCTCCTGATTACAAGTTTTCCACTTCGGTGTATGCATCCGCGCGTCCTGATACGGCAGGCGTGGTGCGTGGTGACCTGACGATTTATGGACGCGGCGATCCTTCGATCGCGGCTCGTTTCAACAACGGCGATTACTTCAAAGGTATCGACGATCTTGCGGCGCGCATCGTCGCCGCGGGTGTGAAGCGCGTCGAGGGAGATCTCATCGGCGACGAGAGTTACTTTATTGGACCAAAGTACGGGGCTGGTTGGAACTGGGAAGATCTAACGTGGTACTACGGCGCTGAAGTTACGCCGCTAACCGTCAACGACAACGCGCTCGATCTGTTTATCAAGCCCGGAACGGCGGTGGGCCAACGGGCCGTCATCACAACCGGGCCTCCGGATCCACTGCTCAAGATCGTCAACAACGTCATCACGTCTGCAAAAGGTCTGCGACGGGAGATCACAATCCATCGCGGTTTGGGTGAAGACGAGATCAGAATTACCGGAACGATTCCACTCGAAGATAGAGGTTACACCGGCGGCATCGGCATCTCACATCCGGGGATGCTTTTTGTCTACCTGCTGCGCACGTCGCTGGCTCAAAAGGGCGTGGTGATTAAGGGTAAATCGCGAACCATTTACGAGCCGGCTATGCCGACGCTGATGACGGGAATCGCCATTGCTGAGTCTGTAGCAACAAGACCATTTCGAGATGAGATCGCTACTCTCCAATCACCGCCGTTCAGTGTCGTTGCGGCGCAGACTCTAAAGCCGAGTCAGAATCTTTACACCGAACTCATCTTGAGAACATTAGGAAAAGTTGCGCCGGCGCCGGCAATGACCACCGTCAATGGGCAAACATCGGAAGAGCTCGGAATCGAAGCAGTGAAGGACTTTCTAAAGACAGCCGGCATCCGGCCCGAAGCGCTCAATCTCGATGACGGCTCAGGGCTTTCGCGCAACGATATGATCACGGCCGAGGCGTCGGTGCAGTTGTTGACGTTCATGAGCAAGCATCGTCACGCGAGTGTGTTTCGCGATGCACTTCCTATTGGCGGAGTGGATGGAACACTGAGAAATCGTTTTAAGGGCACGCCTGCCGAGAATAACGTGCGCGCGAAGACGGGTTCGTTGAGCTCTGCGGCGAGTCTTGGTGGCTACGTCAGGACGGCGGCCGGCGAGAAACTCGCGTTTTCTATCATGGTCAACAACTATCCGCGCGATGTCGAGCCGCGTTCATTATGTATAGATCCAATCGCAATCCTCCTTGCTTCGTTCGCCGGCAAACCGGAATAGTCCACAGATTACACAGATTAAATGCAACCACAGTTCACTAAATTCCACGGTCTGGGAAACGACTATCTCGTGCTCGAAGCCGAGCAACTGAGCGAGGTCAACGATCTCGGCGAGTTTGCGCGGCGCATCTGTAACCGGCATTACGGAGCCGGCGGCGACGGCATTGCGATCATCGCGCGCTCGCAGACGGAAGAAGCGGATTTCAATTGCCGCATCTTCAATCCCGACGGCAGCGAGGCAGGTCTTTCCGGAAACGGAACGCGTTGCGCGGTTGCGTATCTCTACTACAAAGACATCTGGTCCAACGGTGAATTGCGGCTGAGTACCAAAACCGGTTTGAAGCGATACTTCCTTCGCGGTCGACCAGCGCCGGGGAAGTTTCTGTTCGAATCAGAACTGGGCCAGCCGAAGTTCGATACCCAATCCATACCGATGTCGATCACGCCACCGCTCGAGAAGGTTGTTGGTTATCCATTGCCGGTGAACGGCGAGAGTTTTCCAATCACGGCGATGCAGATGGGAAATCCTAATTGCTGCATCTTTGTCGATGATTTCGAGGCGTTGAACTGGCGCGCGATTGGCAAGGCAATCGAGGTGCATCCGCAGTTTCCGGATCGAACGAACGTCGTGTTTGTGCGGCCGATGGAGAGAGACCTAATCGAGCTGCGCATCTGGGAGCGTGGTGTTGGCGAGACGACCGCCTCGGGGACGTGCTCGTGTGCCGGCGCTGTCGCCGCGATGGTGAACGAACGAGCCGATCGCGACGTGCGCGTGGTGATGGAAGGCGGCGAAGTTCGGATCAAGTGGCGAGCCGACGGACAGGTTGTGATCACCGGAACGGCTGAAGTAGTCTATTCCGGTCAGTGGTTGATCTGAGCATCGCCCCCTATGCTGAAAAAACATATCAGAGAACGTACTGTAGGGGCGGCCCTCCGTGGCCGCCCGTGGTTTGGTAAGGGCGTGATTCGAAACTCATATGATCGAACCACGGGCGGCCACGGAG
>DASWUM010000003.1:0-71758 GCA_036401595.1 Pyrinomonadaceae bacterium | reverse complement strand
CCCTCCGTGGCCGCCCTTGTTTGAATTCCACGCGAGGGCGGCCACGGAGGGCCGCCCCTACAGTTCGGTGAACGGGGTTAGATACACAATGAAACTTTGTCGCGTTGCACATGAGAGTCTGGCGAAACCTCGGTTTGCGGTTCTGAAAGACTCCAAAGTTTCGCCGCTGCCTGCCGATTACAGCTTCGAGCATATCCAACGTTTCAACGAAGCGGCAGCGCTCGACCTCGCTGAAGTCAAACTGCTCGCGCCCGTTGCCCCTTCAAAGATCGTCTGTGTCGGCCGGAACTATCGCGAGCACGCGGCTGAGTTGGGCAACAAAATGCCAGACGAGCCACTGCTGTTCTTGAAAGCTCCATCGGCAGTGATTGCTTCAGGTGATGCAATCGAACTGCCGCCTGCGTCGCAACAGGTCGAGCACGAAGGCGAACTCGGCGTCGTAATCGGGCGTCTTGCTCACAAAATTTCCGAGAGCGACGACCCATTGAGCTACGTCTTTGGCTACACGTGCGTCAACGACGTCACAGCGCGCGATCTGCAACGTAAGGATGTGCAATTCACGCGCGGCAAGTCGTTTGACTCGTTTTGCCCCGTCGGTCCGTGGATTGAAACGGAGATCGATCCAAACAGCGTTGACGTCCAAACGCGTCTCAACGGCGCAGTGAAACAAAAAGGCAACACGGCTGACATGGCGTTTCCTGTCGCCTTTCTTATAAGGTACATCTCTGAGATCATGACATTGTATCCCGGTGACCTGATTGCTACTGGAACGCCCGCGGGCGTCTCGCGCATGAACCACGGCGATACAGTAGAAGTTGAAGTGAGTGGAATAGGAATTCTTGTGAACCAAATTTCCTAGTTCCTTCTTCAAAGTGCATTTTGTGCCTCTTTGTGGCACCGATAGGAGTTATTGTTTATGAAATTCTTTCTTGATACCGCCAATCTCAATGAGATTCGCGAAGGAGCAGCATTAGGTCTTGCCGACGGCGTGACGACGAACCCAACGCTCATCTCAAAAGAGGGCGACGTTGATTTCAAGCAGCACATCGGCGCGATTTGTGAAATCGTTCAGGGACCGGTCTCGGCTGAAGTAACGAGCCAGGATAAAGACGGCATGGTTCGTGAGGGACGCGAGTATTCGAAGATCGCGCCGAATGTCGTTATCAAATGTCCGCTGACACGCGATGGTCTCAAAGCCACGCGTGAGCTTTCGGATGAAGGAATCAAAGTGAACGTCACGCTTTGTTTCTCCGCAGCGCAGGCAATTCTGGCGGCGAAAGCTGGCGCATCGTTCATCAGTCCGTTTCTCGGACGTCTCGACGACATCGGCGAAAACGGACTCATCCTGTTGCAGAACATCGTGGAGATTTATCAGAACTACAGTTGGAAGACGGAAGTGCTTGCGGCGAGTTTGCGTAATCCGATTCACGTAATCGAGGCCGCACGCATCGGCGCAGACATCGCCACGATGCCCTTCAAAGTGATCGATCAGCTCTTCAATCATCCACTGACCGACAAGGGACAGGCGCAGTTTCTGGCTGACTGGGCCAAGCGAAAATAGCGCGGGAGGAAGCGAGCGATCGCGGAATCAATCGTTGTCAGCGTGAGCAAATACGATGGTGTTGAGCATCGTCGCTGGCCGGCAAAAATAGCAAGGTTCGAAGGACCGCTACTCGTGCTGGACGCGGTCTTCGACGAAGAGATCGAACACGATCTGCTGGGAACCATTTCATCGGGAACGATCAGCACCGAGTATTACTGGCTGGATCGCTGGTACAACGTATTTCGTTTTAGCGATCCGGCAGGAACGCTGAAGAACTTTTATTGCAACGTCAATCAACCACCGGCCTTTGACGGGCGTGTGCTGAGTTACATCGATCTGGATATTGACGTGTTGGTTGCTCCCGACCTCACTTACAAGATTCTGGACGTCGAAGACTTTGAAGAGAATGCGGCAACGTATCGTTATCCGAAAGACGTCCAGCTAAATGCGCGCCGAGCCGTAACGGAATTGATCGAACTGATCGAAGCGCGATCGTTTCCCTTCAACGAATAACTTATGGCCTCAAAACAACAACCGAAACAAACCAAGTCGAAACTGGAGACGCTCCGCGAGCGAAGCCTCGAGGCCGAAGAGGGTGGCGGCGCCGCTCGTGTCGAGAAACAGCACGAAGCAGGAAAGATGACGGCGCGCGAGCGAGTCGAGTTTCTGCTTGACGAAGGTTCGTTTGAAGAGTTTGACAAGCTGGTGGTCCATCGCTCGAGGGATTTCGGATTGGACAAGCAACTGTATCCCGGAGACGGAGTTGTCACAGGTCACGGTTTGATCGACGGCCGAAACGTGTTTGTGTTTGCGCAGGACTTCACCGTCTTTGGCGGTTCCCTCTCCGAGACTCACGCGGAAAAGATCTGCAAGGTGATGGATCTCGCAATGAAGGTCGGTGCTCCGATCATTGGTTTGAATGATTCCGGCGGCGCGCGCATTCAGGAGGGCGTTGTCAGTCTCGGCGGCTACGCGGACATTTTTCTGCGCAACACGCTGGCGAGCGGAGTCGTGCCGCAGATTAGTTGCATCATGGGACCGTGTGCCGGTGGCGCCGTTTACAGTCCGGCGATCACTGATTTCAACATCATGGTCAAAGACACGTCATACATGTTTATTACCGGACCCGACGTCATCAAGACCGTGACGCATGAAGAAGTTTCGAAGGAAGAACTGGGCGGAGCAATCACTCACAACAGCGTTTCCGGCGTCGCACATTTCGCTGCTGATTCAGACGAGCATGCGCTCCGAATCGTGCGCGAGCTCTTCTCATTTATTCCGTCGAACAATGTCGACGATCCGCCGCGGCTCGAGGTGAGCGATCCGATCGATCGCATCGACCAAAAGCTGAACGAGATCGTGCCCGAGGCCTCGAATCAGCCTTACGACATTCGCGACGTTATCAATTCAGTTGTTGACGACGGCTACTTCTTCGAAGTGCAGCAGATGTTTGCGCCGAATATTTGTGTGGGCTTTGCGCGCTTGGGTGGGCGGTCTGTCGGGATCGTTGCAAATCAGCCGGCGTTTCTCGCAGGCGTGTTGGATATCGCGGCTTCAGTGAAGGGTGCGCGGTTCGTTCGCTTCTGCGACTGCTTCAATATTCCGCTGATTACTTTCGAGGACGTGCCTGGATTCTTGCCGGGCGTATCGCAGGAGCACGGCGGCATCATCACTCACGGCGCGAAGCTTCTTTATGCGTTCGCCGAAGCGACCGTGCCGAAGGTCACAGTTATCACGCGGAAAGCTTACGGCGGCGCGTATTGCGTGATGGCCTCAAAACACATTCGCACCGACGTCAACTTCGCCTGGCCGTCAGCGGAAATCGCCGTGATGGGCGCTGAAGGTGCGGTCGGTATTCTCTATCGCCGCGAGCTCAACGAGGCCAAGGATAAAGAGTCCGCGCGCAACTCGAAGATCGCCGAGCTACAGGACAAGTTTGCGAGTCCCTACATCGCCGCCGAACGTGGCTTTGTCGACGAAGTCATCGAGCCAGCTCAAACACGTCCCAAACTCATCCGCGCCCTATCTCTACTCGAAAACAAACGCGACACAAACCCACCACGCAAGCACGGCAACATTCCACTGTAAATCCGTGTCATCCGTGGCTAATTCTCTGTAGGCTCGAAGGCAATTAGCTTTGAGGCGGGATCGAAGGTGATCTTAAATGGAAAGAGTGCACCACGACCGAGGATGATAGGTGTTCCGGGCGCGACTCCGGTCAATAAATCTGTTGGTACACGATTGAGAACGAGCGCGCCGATACTCACCGTCTGTGGCGCGATGCGTCGAGACTGAAATGTTCCACCACCAAGATCGTGTGTGATTTTGGCGCTCTCCGCACGGCCACTCTGATTAACTGCAAGTCCTAAAGCCGATCCTGTATCAACCAATGCGAGCCTGCCGTCGCTGAGTTTGACAAACGGTCGACTGCTGCCGGCCTCACGCATCCAGCGAACAACGGCGCCATCCTTCGGCACGTCGGATACATTCACGCGATACGCAGCCGTATCAAACACTCTCAATTCCTTATTAGGCAAATCTACCGAGTAACCATACGGCTTAAACATGTCCGTGGGATCGAGGACTCCATCAATTGCACCCGGCAAGTTGCTTACGATTGCCGCAGTAAAACTCCCGGGAACACTGTTCTCTGCCCTGCCCAGTGCGAGCCCGGCGATACGCGATTCCTGATCGGAAGATATCGGCGACGTGCTGAATCCACCAACCAGTGAGCGCCGAGACTTCACAACTGACAACCGCGCCCGATCGACGACATTGCGACTGATCAGCGAGACACCGGCTCCAGTATCAATCACGAAGACGAACGGCCCGGCGCCATTGATCCATCCCTGCGCCAACAAACCGCGGTCGCGCTCGTCTCGCAAGCGAATCGGCGCGACGACGTCTGCGGCTCTCAGTGGCTCAACACGTTGATGGGCGATTCCCTTAAGAGGAACCGCCCATGCAACTATTGCAACACTGAGAGTACTTAGAGCGATAGCAAGTTTAGCTTTGCTCACTACTCCGGACCTCTAAGTAATTAAATTAGTAGTTCCGGTTTCGGTTGCGCAGCTTGTATGTCCAGAGGGCTGAACCGCCGCCACCTGCCAACGCGCCAATCGCAGCGCCTTTCTTGCCTCCAGCCAGGCCACCGATCGCCGCGCCTGCGCCGGCACCCATTGCCACCGTCAGTTTATCGCGGTGCTTGTCCCAGAAACTGCGCTTACGCGGTTCGTAGTTGTAATAGACACGATTCGATGACGCGCGGCTACCGTTGCGATACACGACTCGCGAAGTAGTACGACTTGCAGTCGGAACACTCCGTTGTTCGGTCGCTGCGGCGAATCCATCCGCAAAGCCCGTTTTGTAAGCAGTCTGCTCACCTGTAGTAGTGAACTCTGCCGGAACCATTTCATTGTACGAAACCGGCTGGGCAGTCGGTGCAGCGTTAGAAGCTGTCTGTGCTGCGGTTGTGGTTTCAGCCGCTGCCGGCTGACTCTTATGCATCACCAGCGCGCCAACGGAACCACCGATAAGGGCCGCAATCAACGCCACTGGAAGTAATTTGTTTGTGAAAATCATCGCTCTGCTTCTCCTTGCAAAAGATCCAGTACTTCCCAACTCAAGTCGGGCATGCTGCAAGAGCCATTCCTTCAATGTCGGGTGATTTGAAGAAGAGTGGTAACGGGGCTGATTCTATCAATTAATGGCGGAAAAATGCAGCTTGCAAGAAATTCACAAACTAATTCCAATCGTTCTGTTTTATTCGAGGAAAACCAGCGTACCCGATATCGAATCACGATATCCGATATCGGCCATACAAAAACGCGGATGAAGCCGGATCTGATCCGAAATCATCCGCGTTGTGAACTGGCTCGTAACGTTACGCAGCACGCTGCGCTGGCTTGTCTTTCAGCAGTTCGAGCGCTTTCTTGAGTTGAAGGTCCTCAGCCGGAGCTGGCTTTGCAGCCGGGGTGGGCGCCGTGTCGCGCTTGTCATTTCCCTGTTCTGGCTGTTTGATCGAGTCGTCGTCGTTGCCAGTCAGATCGTCCGGATCGACCGACTCGGAAACTTCCTGACCCTTAACTTCAACGGAAGGCGCTACACCTGAATGGGCACGATCTTCACCCAGGAAAGTCTTGCCATTCGCGCTCGCCCACTTAACCGTCGTGAGCAGGAGACCATCGCCACCGCGCAGTGAGAAGAGCTGCTGTTCGGTGCCGGCGCCAAAACTCTTTTCGCCGACTACCTGACCGCGATTTCGTTCGATCAAAGCAGAAGCGACTACTTCGGCTGCGCCCGCCGTGCCGGTGTCGATCATCGCCACGACAGGTCCGGTAAAGAGATTCACTTTTGAGTCCGCGGTATATGTCTTCAGAGCTTTTCCTTCACGACCGATCGTCTGAGCGATGACGCCGTCTTTGATGAAGAAGTTTGCCAGTGACACCGCTTCATTCAGTGAACCGCCGGCAGTGTCGCGCAGATCGAGCACAATCTTCTGTGCACCCTGTTTGAGAAGATCCTGAAGACGTGCCTTCGCTTCGTTTGATTCGCCGTCGTTGAGACTGTTGATTCTTAGAACACCGACGCGGCCGGCATCCATCCGACCTTCGGCAGCCGCAGCGCGACTGCTGCCACGCTTCACGGTCACCGTGAGCGGGCTCGTGTTCGCTCTCAAAACTCTGAGCTTAACTTCCGAGCCGGCGGGGCCATTCAGCAATTGCTTGGCGTCGTAGAGTGAAATGTCACGAGTTGCTTTATTGTCGATGTACTCGATGATATCGCCCGGTTTGACTCCAGCCTGATCGGCCGGCGAGCCCTTCATCGGAGCGATTACGTAAAGGTAAGACGCAACCTGGGACATCTCTGCGCCAATGCCGACGAGATTGTCCTTGTTGCCGGCGTTATATTCTTTTACTTGGTCGGGCGTCAGGTAAGTCGAGTAGGGATCGAGTCCATAAGCCAGACCGCGCAGAGCGCCGGCTCGAACCTTCTCCATGTTTGGTTCATCGACGTAGTCGTTCTGAATGTGCTGCAGCACACTCTCAAAAATTCTTAACTGTGCATTTGGATCGTTTGCCGGCTGTTGTGCGCGAGTGGAAATCCAGCCACCAACAGCGGTATAGAGAGTTAGCGTCGCCGACAGCAGCGTCAGGATGAACTTAGTACGAAATGACATTTACCTACCTCGTGGATTACGTTAGAGCCCGAATCAACAAAAGATCGCACATTTTGCGGTCGAAACGTATGATACAGGCGGTATTTATAGGGCGCAAGCAAATCCACAGATTGAATAATTGAATCCGTGTAACCTGTGGATAAGAACGTCATGAAACCACTCGACGATCAACTCATCGGACCAGTTCTCGCGCTCGACATCGGCGAAAAACTGGTGGGCGCCGCCGTTTCAGACGAAAGATTGGTCACTACCAAACGTCTGGCACCAATCAAACGCTCAAACTGGAAAAAACTACTTCAGGACGTGCAGCACCTGCTGGAAGGCTTTGACGCCCAAATGATAGTCGTTGGTTTGCCGTTGAACATGGACGGAAGCGAAGGAGATGCGGCGAGAAACATCCGCCGGCTGGCTTTGAACCTGACCAAATCCGTCGCTCAGCCGGTCTACCTGCAGGACGAGCGCTTGACTTCCCTCGCTGCGATAGAGAATTTAAAGGCAGAGGGTGTCGCGGCAGATGAGATTCCCTCGCTCGTGGATGGAGAAGCGGCAGCACTGATCCTGCGAGACTTTATGGCGACAGACCAGACCCGAATCCGCGTGGACCCTAAACAAACCGAAAAACAAGATAACGAATGAAGCGGCTGATACTTTTGATAATCGTGGTTGGTGTGCTGGCAGCAGGCGGGTTCGCAGCGTGGACCTACTCCAACCTCCACAAACCGATCACACACTCCAAAAACGGACAGTACATCGACATCCCCAAAGGTACGTCCCCAAGCGCCATCATCAACCGACTGGCCACTGAAGGTGTCATCCAGCACGAGTGGCCCTTAAAGCTTTACTTGAAGTTAACCGGCAAAGGAGCCACGTTGAGAGCCGGGGAATACGATTTCTCCTCGCCGATCTCCCCACTCGGCGTCCTGGCAAAGCTTCAACAGGGCGAACGACGACTCAATCGGCTAACCATTATCGAAGGCTGGACGCGTTGGGACATCGCCCGTGCGATGGTGCAGGTGCCTGAGTTTAAGCTTCAAAGCGAGGCTCAAGCATTAGAGTTAATGAATGACGTGACCCAGATTAAGGATCTCGATCCCGCGGCCAAAAATCTGGAAGGTTATTTGTTCCCTGACACGTATGAGTTTTCGCCGGAAACTAGTCCCAAAGAGATGCTCAACACGATGACGGGCCGGTTCCGCGGCGTTTGGCGACCGGATTGGACTGACCGAGCGCGAAGTCTCGGCTTCACACCGCGCGAGATCGTTACCGTCGCCTCAATCATCGAAACCGAAGCCAAGCTCGCGTCGGAGCGACCGCTCGTGGCCTCTGTCATTTACAACCGACTTAAGAAGGACATTCCACTCGCCGTCGACTCGAGCGTAATCTATGCCTCGAAACTTGAAGGTAAGTGGCGTTACGACGGAAAGGTCTATCTCAGCGACATTCAACGGCGCTCGCCTTACAACACGAGGATTTATGCCGGGTTGCCGCCCGGGCCAGTTGCGTCGCCCGGCGAGAGTTCGTTGAACGCGGCTTTGAATCCAGCCACGTCAGACTATCTTTACTACGTTCGCAATCCCGATCGTGATGACGGCGCACACAATTTCTACAGCAACGGCGCTGACTTCGAGACAGGCGTCGCAGCTCTGCGTAAATGGGAACGCGAACGCGACGCGGCAGATGCACAAAAGAACCGATAGTGCTTATTTGCGGCTAAAACCTCCTTTTTGTCAGGCAACAGAATTGTGAGTTCTATCATTCAAAGTGTAGCTTGTCTTTGAGTGAACGTTACTCTATTCTCGGATTCGAGTCCCCGTTGAAGTACACGCGATTTGATAACAAAAGGCATTGGCTATGTTGCGCATAATTACTGGTCTACTGGTGTTGATTGCCTGTTCAGTTCCAGCATTCGCACAGGCTGCAAAAGGTGTTGATAAACAAAACGAGCGCGTCCGAGATGCTGGTTCGGATCGAACTCCCGCTAACAACGGAAACAAGACAGATGTCGGCGCTGGTCGCGGCATCGACTTCGGGCGCGGCAAGTCATCTGAAGCGCCGCCACTGCCGAACCCATATCGCCTGAGCGGTCGGCGCGATGTGATCATCACTGCGGTCCAGGATCTGATGCGCGATCGAAAACTCGTCGTCGATGAATCGGCTTCGAGACTTGCCGATGGGATCATCGTCAGTCAGCCGTTTACTTTCACGAAGGGCGCAGTTGTTGCGCAGGCTGATTTGAGCAGATACTCGGACGTCACTTCCGAAAGCGCGCGCGCATGGACGCGTGGTCGGTACACGCTGACAGTTGAGATTCAACCCATCGACGGCAATGCGTCGAACATCGCAGTTAATGCAAAGGTTGAAGGTCGTACCGACGGAGCGACTGGTGCAGAGTGGACCACGTTACGCAGCAGCGGTCTCGCCGAAGATCAATTTCTTGAGAGTTTGATTTTGGCTGTGACAGGTACGCCGCCCGCAGGTCGGACCGTCCAGCCCTGAGTTAAGGTTTTAGGTAAGCTAAGTATTCAATGATTAACGACCCATTGCACGCCGAAAAAGCCCTCGCACGAGAGCAAGAATCAACTAAACGAAAACTGCTCGCTGTAGTTTGTGCCGTCGGCATTACGGCGGTTCTGCTTGTCGGTTACGGCTACATTCGGAAGTATCACGCAGAGCGAGTTCTTGCGAACAGCACTCCTCCGCCAGTTGCCGATGCTGGTCCAAAAGGTCCAGCAGTCGCGCACATCGTTGTTGATGAACCGACACTCGAAAAGGGAGTAACAACGATTGGCGGCGTAGTGCGAAATATCTCGAAACAAGAGCTATCCGGACTTTCAGTAGTTCTTGAACTGCGACGGCGAAAAGACGGCGGTCTCGAACAAAGCGCGTTGCCGGTGACACCGGGTCAACTACAACCCGAGCAGGAAGGTTCGTACGCACTGAAAATACCGGCTCAGGATTTTGCTTCGATTCGCCTGGCAGGTTTGAAAGCGGATCCACAGTCAGCTTTGATCGCCTACACTTCATCACAGGGTAAGAAGCGAACACCGGAACGAATCGAACCGAGAACGATCGTGGTTAAGCGCGGCGGTAAGCCTGGAGAGTTTATTAACTCGCCGGATAACCCCGGCCGCATTCCGTAGTCTCCCACTTTACGCTGAAGTTTTTGTTTAGGGGTCGGCGTGCCGATTGTTAAGGTGAACTCTGAGAGTCGAATGAAGAAGATCGCCTACACCGCGTGCATTCTCCTGGCGTTGATCGCTTTCACTCGCGCTGTTGCCATTGCGCAAACTATCTCACCCAAGAATTCAAGTCCTCAAACACTCCCATCTGAAGGCGGAAAGAAAAATCCCGACGACGACCAAACTCCTCTCACAACCTTCGAAGAAGAGATTCGCGCGAAACGTTTGATCAAGATGGCAGAGAAGGAACATCAGGAGAATCTCGATCGCGCCCGTGAAATCCAGCAACTCGGAAAAGAACTTAAGGAAACTCTTCAAAGTAAATCTGTTCTCGATCGCGATAACCTGAAAAAGGTCGATCGCTTGGAGAAGCTTACGAAGAAAGTGCGTGGTGAAGCTGGAGGCGAAGGCGAAGAAATCAGTATTCTAAATCCACCGAAGGACCTGCCGACTGCTGCCTGCCAGATTGCTGAAAAAACAGAGGAGCTATCGAAGGGAGTTCAAAACACTCCGCGTCAGGTCGTCTCGGCCTCGGTGATTAGTAGTGCTAATCTTTTACTTGAACTGATCAGAATCACTCGCACGTTTGGCCGCTCTCAGTCACCGCAACCCGCACAACCATAATTCATGTTTAGGACAATTCTCTTCCTCGTCGCGCTCTTGTTCGCTAACGTCGTCGCAGTCGTTGCACAGGACGACGATGTGATTCGCACGAATACCGATCTCGTCGTGCTCAACGTTACTGTCACTGATAAAGCCGGTCAGTATGTAAAAGGATTGAAGGCGTCTGACTTCAAGGTGTTTGAAGATGGCGTTGAGGTGAAGACGGAAAGCATGGCTGGTTTTTCAGTTCATGAATCACCTTATGCAGCGGTTGTGTTGCTTGATAGTTCCGGCAGTATGGAAGCACGGTTCTCGCTGGCACGATCGGCCGCGATCAGATTTCTCGATGGCTTGCGACCTGAGGACGTCGCGGCAGTTTACCGATTTGATTCAAAAGTAGAGCGGGTTCAGGATTTCTCTGGCGGCCGCGATCTGGCGCCGATAGCCTATGCGATTCGCGCGAAAGGAATGACGACGCTCAATGACGCGATCGTTGAGGCCACGAAGACGTTGGCCGATCGGCCTGAGGTGCGCAAGGCGATAGTGGTTTTGTCGGATGGAATGGACACGTTTAGTAAAGCATCGAGCGATAAAGCGGTAGAGAGTGCGTTAGCGATCGGGGCAAGTATTTACGCGGTGGATATGTCGAGTGTGGAAGTTGGTGGATCAGGGGCAAGGCAGAGCGCGACATCGTTGAAGGGGTTTGCGGAGAAGACTGGCGGACGATTCGTCGCGACTCCCGGTGGACCAGCGTTACGCGATGCGTTTTCAGGCATTGCCGATGAACTCGGGCACCAGTACACGATCTCTTATCACCCGCTGAATAAGAAACGCGACGGCAAGTGGCGGTCGCTTGAAGTTAAAGTTAAACGTGAAGAGTTGGAAGTGAGAACACGCAAAGGCTACCGCGGCCCGAAGTGATTTATGGATTTCTTCGTCAAATCCCGCCGACAGTAGTCGGCGGATCGTTCAGATCCTTTCTACAATCCACATCCCTAAAACCAGTTTCTAATCCCGCCCACGGGAGTGGGCGGATCCTTCAAGTCCACACTTTAGTGCGGACCTGAACAATCCGCCGACTGCTGTCGGCGGGATTCGGAACTGGATATTAATTGTTGAAAGTAGAAATGACTTGAACAATCCGCCCACTGCCGTGGGCGGGATTTCATCTTGAAGTCTTGGTGAGTGACTTTTCTTTATGACGTTCAAACGCTAACTCGATCAGCACCTCGAGCAGTTTCGAAAACGACAGTCCTGACGCCGCCCACATCTTCGGATAACCCGACACCTCAGTCAGTCCAGGCATTGTGTTCAGTTCGTTGATAACCAGTTCCCCACCGTTGCGTGTTAGGAAGAAATCGACGCGCGCCAATCCAGCGCCGTCAATCGACTGAAAAGCCTGAATCGCCATCCGCTGAATCTTCGTCGTCATCGCTTTCGACAACGGCGCCGGCACAACAAAACTCACATTCCCGGTGTTTGCATATTTCTCCGTGTAGTCGAGGAACCTTGCCTTCTCGTCGTACACGACATACTCGCCCGGCAAACTCGCCTTCGGTTCATCATTCCCGAGCACCGCGCATTCAATCTCACGCGCAACAAGCTCTTCCTCGATAATGATCTTCCGATCGTATTCCGCCGCCAGGTCTATCGCTTTAGTCAACGACTTCTTGTCCGTCGCACGCGACACACCAACCGACGATCCGAGATTCGCAGGCTTAACAAAACACGGCAGACCGATCTCAACGGTTACCTTACGTATGACTTTAGCCGGATCCTTTCGCCATTGAGATCTGAGAAACCAGATATGTTTGCAGATCGGCAAACCGGCTTGGACGAACAGTGACTTCATCGTCACTTTATCCATGCCGCACGACGACGCCAGCACTCCGCATCCGACGTAAGGCACGTCAGCCATCTCAAGTAATCCTTGAAGTGTGCCGTCTTCACCAAATGGACCATGCAGCGCGGGAAACACTACATCGAGCTTCTCGCCTGATAACGCGTGAGCATCGCCTTCGAGTGCAAGCAGACCCTTGCGCGAAGGATCGCCTAAGAGTGCGACGTCCGCAGTTGCTTCGTGAGTCTTTGAAGGTAACAACGAGTGAACCGAGGCCGGCAGGAGTTGAGCCGAGTGCGCCGGAGCGAGCCACTTCCCTTCCTTCGTGATCGCGATCGGAACCACCTCAAACTTTTTTCGATCGATCGCTTCAACGATCGCGCGCGCCGAACGCACTGAAACTTCGTGTTCACCCGATCGACCGCCAAAGATCACTCCGACCCGAAGCTTTTTAGGCACTCTTTTAGTCCACCAGCCTTTAAAGAATTGTCTTGCCCAACGCCGACAGAATCAGTTCCACGCCCAACTCAGCAGTTTTGTTGTTTACGTCGAGCGCCGTATTGATCTCGACGATCTCGAGCGAACGCATGCCGCCCGCCTCCGCAATCTTTTCCATCCCGAGGTGTGCTTCACGATACGTCAGTCCGCCGCGAACGAGTGTGCCCGACCCAGGAGCGTCGCCGGGATCGAGAACGTCGACGTCGAACGTTACTGCATAACCCCCAGTACCAGCGGAAGCGATCTGAATCGCGTCGTCCATACACGCTTTCATGCCGCGCTCGTCGACTTCTCGCATCGTGAAAAAGCGCATTCCAAGCTGTTTAATTAGATCCCTTTCACCGGGATCGATGTCGCGTGCACCGACGTGCGCGCATAGCTTCGGATCGAGTTTTGGACCAAAGCCGGCGATGTTCGTGAGCTCCGGAGTGCCGTATCCGAGCAGCGCTGCGAGCGGCATTCCGTGAATGTTGCCGGATGGTGTTGATTCGGGCGTGTTCATGTCGGCATGAGCGTCAAACCAGATCAGGCCAAGTGTCTGTTGTTTCTTCTTGTAGTACGACGCGACACCAGCGAAAGAACCGATCGCGATTGAGTGATCGCCGCCGAGAATCAAAGGCAGTTGATCGGAGTTCAGGATTTCTTCGACTTCAGTCGCGAGCTGCTCACAGGCGTTAGTGATCTCCCGCACATATTTCAGTTTGTCATCGACTTCGGGTAGGTACTGCGGGCGTTCGAGTCGCAGGTCACCGAGGTCGTGAACTGAGTAGCCGAGTTTTGCGATGCGTTGATTCAGACGCGCGACGCGTAGCGCGGCTGGACCGATATCAACTCCCGCCATGCTCGCGCCGTAACCCAGCGGCACACCGAGAATGCTTAGAGATTTCTTTGATTCTGTAGGCATATCTACACAGGATACTTACCCGCCGAGGTTTAAATTAAAACCTCCGCCGCCACTGCCCTGTGTCGGGAAGAATGGTTTGAGCAGACCTGCGAGCGCAGCAAGATTTCGCGTTTGAATCAGTAACTCCCCAGGTCCGCTAAACTCCGCGACGATTCCTTCGCCGCTCATCATACTGCGGAAGAAACCGGATGCCGCTTTACGAAGCGTGTATTGCGTTGTGCCTTCCCACGCAACGAGATGGCCGGTGTCGACTACATATCGTTCGCCGGCCTGAAGTCGTTTGCGATGAATCGCGCCGAATGACGACACCAGCAACAATCCCTGTCCCTGGACCATCAAGACGAACAAACCTTCACCGGAAAAGAATGATTTCGCTCCGCCCCACTTCGTGTCGACTGTGAGACTCGCATCACCCGCAAGGTACGAGCTCGATTGAACAAAGAATGGCGTCCCCGACAACTCGATGGCAGCGATGTCGCCCGGCGCGCCCGGCGCAAGTGTTACTTCACCTGGACCACCGCGCGCAGTGAAAGTCGAGATAAACGCCGACTCACCGCCCGCAGCGCGTTTGATGGCGCCGAAGAGACCGCCCTTCATCTGTGATTGAAGTTCAATATTAGCCGACATCGAAACCATGGCACCGGATTCAGCCTGGATTGATTGTTCGGCCTGGAGTTGAAGCACTGCGAGTGAGAATGAGGGTTGATGTAATACCTCATAGTCGTAGCCTCTGCCCCGACCACGAGAGTCTTCATCGATCTGAATTCCCGGCGCGCCCCGTTGATTCATCGGCTGTGTGGCGGTCGGACTGAGACGATTACCGCACGCTCCGCAAAAAGTCGATCCTTCGAGTAACTGAGCTCCGCACTTTGGACAAGTCATTACTGCACTCCGAATCTGTGTAATCTGTGGATGGTTCTACGGCCTAATCCGATACAACATTCTCGGAAACGGTATCGTCTCGCGAATGTGCTCGATCCCGCACATCCACGCCGTACATCGTTCGATGCCCATCCCGAATCCACCATGTGGAACGCTGCCGTAACGCCGCAGATCGAGATACCACTGAAACGCTTCCTCGGGCAGCTCATGCAACGCAATCTGCTCCTTCAGAAACTCGAGCGACGTGGCGCGCTCACCACCACCAATCACTTCGCCATATCCTTCCGGCGCCAGCACGTCGACACCAAGCGCAAGCTCCGATCGCTCCGGATCGCGTGCCATGTAAAACGCCTTTACCGCGGCAGGATAGTGATGGACCATCACCGGCTTATCAAACTGGCTCGAAATGTAGGTCTCATCCGGGGCGCCAAAGTCTCCACCCCATTCAAACTTCGCCTCCATCGCGCCCTTTTCAAAACCTTCCTGAAGCATCTTCACGGCGTCGTCATAATGCACGCGCGGAAACGGCGGCACGATCGCTTCGAGTTTCGCCGTGTCGCGTTCGAGCACTTTCAACTCTTCACTTCTCTGCTCCAGGACACGCGCCGCAATGTACGAAAGCATCCGCTCGGACAAGTTCATCACGTCGTCGAGCGTCGCATAAGCCATCTCGGGCTCAACCATCCAAAACTCTGTCAGATGCCGGCGGGTTTTTGACTTCTCCGCCCTGAACGTCGGACCAAAACAGTAGGCTTTCCCAAACGCGGCAGCGGTCGCTTCGTTATAAAGTTGGCCCGACTGCGTCAGATACGCCTTCTCACCGTCAAAGTAATCAACTTCGAAGAGCGTCGTCGTTCCCTCACAAGCCGCGGGCGTAAAGATCGGCGAATCACAAAGCGTGAAGCCATCGTTGTCGAGGAAGTTCCGCACCGCCTGAACCACCGTGTGCCGAACTTTCAAGACAGCATGCTGGCGCCGCGATCGCAGCCAGAGATGCCTGTGGTCCATGAGGAACTCTGTGCCGTGTTCTTTCGGAGTAATCGGGTAATCGTGTACCTGCTGCAAAACTTTCGCATCGATCACGTCGATCTCGAAGCCGCCGGGCGCGCGTTCGTCAGCGCGCACAGTCCCTTTGATCGTGAGCGCCGACTCCTGGCCGAGTTGCTTCAACTCGTCAAACAATTCCGGAGAGATCGCATTCTTCAAAACAACGCACTGCACGACACCCGTGCCGTCGCGAAGCTGCGGAAACAGGATCTTGCCGCTCGAGCGCATGTTGTAGAGCCATCCTTTAAGTACTACTTCAGCGCCGACGTGCTTTGAGAGTTGGTTGATGTAGGTGTGGTTATCTGTAGCGATTGCGTTTGATTGCGTTGTCATCGAGAAACCGAGCGTGTAAGTAATTAGTTGATACGTTCCTTTATCATGCGACGTAGTGTGGGGAATCTTTCAAGCCATTCAGCGGCCTGCAAAACAATTTCGAGTGTGGGGTTAATGAAGTGCTGGTAAACGGCGGCTCTTCCGGAAACTGCCGACTGGTATGAAAAGGTTCCCGTGGCTTTCAAGCCGCGTTGAATCGTCATCAGTCTGAACTCGAGCGCGAAGTCGTCCGGGTCGATCGCACTGAGACCAAGCAGTCGTCGTTCTTCGAGGAAGTAGAGACGATGGTCGCGCAATTCAGCCAGTGACGGAGGACATGGCTGGCGATCCAGCAGAAACGAAACGAGGTCATAACTCGCCGGGCCCATGCGCGCGTCCTGGTGGTCGACGATTCTGATTTGATTGCGTTTGTCGATCATCAGGTTCGAAGCGTGGTAATCACGATGGCAGAGCACGCGCGGCGCGGCTGAAAGTTCGGCGGAAATATCGTTGAGTTCGGCTTTGAGTTCAGCTACTTCTGCATGACGCAGCTTCTCGCCGCGCAGACTGCCGAAATAGTGGTCGAAGAAGAAGTCGAGCTCCCACGAGAGTTTTGCTTCGTCAAACGCAAGACGACTCGAAATTGAGTGCGTTTCGTAGGCGTGGGCAGTCGCTTTCTGGATCCTGGCGATCAGTTGAATTGCTTCTTCTTTGTACTGATCGCACTGCTCGTCCGGTTCATCCTCATAGACCTGAAACAACTGCCGGTCACCAAGATCTTCCTGAACGATAATTCCCGCAGCGCCGTCCACTGCGTAGATCTCCGGAACCGGAATATCGCAGTCGAGGAACAGACGAGTCACATCTAGATAGGGATGAAATTCGGGATCGAACGGTTCAGCGTAGACTGCGGCTATTGCCGAGCGCTTCTTCCAGCCGATGCGGTAATACTTGCGCGTGGAGGCATCTGGCGTGAGCGGGATGACTTCCTTGCCGGCAATTCCTTGTTCTGTGATGAATCTGGCAAGTCGATCTGACGCCGAGGATTCAAATGCGTTAGAAATCACAGGTTTTGGAGCACTCATTAGTTAATTTGTTGAAATTGGCAATCGCCGAGATGCGGCGCGATTGTATCACAGGGGCACGATAAAGCTTTCACCCTGAAAATGGCCGGGAAGCGCCTTTTCCGGCGGCTTTTTGCCCTCGACGAGGCTGCGCGGAACCACCACAGCGTTCTCAACTGACTCACCAGCGCCGATCTTTACGTTATCGGCGAGCACCGCGCGAGTTATTCGCGCGCCTGCTCCAACCTCAACATTGTCCCAAAGGATCGAATCGGAAACAGTCGCCGTGGGGCTGATGTTGCTATTCGTCCCACTCACGAAAGTCTTCCCTGCTTCGCCCAGCAATTCGACGCTGATGTCGAGGTATCGTTTGAGGGTCGAGAGCTCGCGCCACTTTCCGGAAGCCACATGTGCCGCGAGAATCTCGCCGTTCGCAATCGCTTTCGGATAGACATCGATCACCGAGTCAGAAAAAACTCCGCGCGGTACGTATTCGAGGATGCGCGGCTCCATGATGTGGATCCCGGTGAACATCAACGGCGCAGTATCTGAACCGCTGTCGACCGGCATACCGCCGAAACCTTTGATTCGACCGTCCTCAGTTTCGATGACACTGAATCGTTCGCGACGAGCATTGGGAAGCAGAACGAGCGTAGCAAGTGCGTTTGACTTGCGGTGAGTCTCGAGCGCCGCACTTAGATCGATGTCAGTAATGATCTTTCCATTGACGACAACAAACGTCTCATGCTCGAAGAAACTGCGCGTGTTATCTAGCGCACCACTGGTGCCGAGTATTATCGGTTCTTCGACGTAATGAAGCTTCACACCAAAGCGACTGCCGTCGCCGAGCGCTCTCCGCACTGACTCGGGCCGATGATGCAGGTTAACTACTATCTCGTCGATACCGTGGCCGGCGAGATATTCGGCGACATAGCCGACGAGCGGTTTTCCGAGTATTGGAATCGCGGGTTTGGTGCGGTCTTCAGTGAGTGGCCAAAGGCGTGTGCCGTATCCGGCAGAAAGAACGATGGCGCGCATCAGCCGTCCGGATCAGGAAGCCTTTGAGGCGTCGCGCATTACGAGGTCGAATGTTCCGGGGGCAACTTTGCGGAAGCGGGTGTTGCGATTGAGTGAAACCGCTACGCTGATCGTCGGATTTTGACCGGTAAACTTGAAGCCACCTTCGAGCAGACGGTTGTAGAGTTCGTTGACGTGTAGTGGTCCACCCTCTTCACGAAGCAGAAGCGTGACGGCCTGCGGGATGGTTCGATCGCCAAAACGATCGCTTAGCACTTCGACGTTGTTGCGAACGGTTGGAATCTGCTGCCGACGTTCGACTGGAGTCGCCTGTGACCTCATAGCGGCCTCGAGCTCAGCGTCGGATGGCAGCCCGAGATTGATATTTCCGGAAGCGAGCACTGATGAGAGCAGCCGGTAAATCGCGGCCTCAGTTTGGCTGGCGAGGGTATCCATCTCCGCGAGCTCGGCCCGCACACTGTCAGCCTCTGCTTCCAGTTCCCGCAGACGCGCCGCCAAATGCATACGCGCCGCGCGCGATTGGCGCAGGCTCTGTTCGAGGCGGGAGAGAAGGTTCTCGCTCATCAGCGCAAGATTTTGCCACAGATTGACACAGATGGACAGATCCGATTTTTATCCGTCTTATCTGTGGCTAAAAACTACCGATCGCGGTCCAGGATGTAGGTTGGGAGCGCCCGCAGAGATTCGCTGTAATCCGATTCGGGCAGGATCTCGAGCGCCGAGCGGGCATCCTCGGCGAATTCGTATGCTCGTGCACGCGCTTGGTCCAGGGCGCCGGTACGCGTGATGGCTTCGAGTAAATCCTCCGGCCGGACTGTGTTGTAGCTGCCTTCGCGCAAAACGGTCTGGATCATCTCGCGCGTTTCGGGTTCGGCGTCGCGCAAGTAGATTAGCGGCAACGTCACCTTTCCTCCGAGCAGATCAGCGCCCGCAGCCTTGCCCAGTGCTTCCTCACTCGAAGTGAAATCAAGCACGTCGTCAATCAATTGAAACGCCGTTCCGAGACTGAGCCCGTAATCGCGCAGCGCCGCTTGCTGACTTTCATTTGCACCGCCAAGGATCGCGCCGATCTCACAACTCGCGCTAAAGAGATACGCCGTCTTTCGTTTGAGAACATCGAAGTACTGCGTTTCGGTCACATTCGCATCGCTCAGCAACGTTAGCTGCAACAGTTCGCCCTCGGTCATCTTGCGCGTGACGTGTGTGAGAATGTCCAGTATCGGCAGAGACCTCTCAGTGAGACTGGTCTCGAATGCCGACATGTACAGCCAGTCGCCCATCAACACCGCAGTCTCGTTTCCATAAAGCGCATTCACGGTCGGACGTTTTCGGCGCGTGTCAGCTTTGTCGATGATGTCGTCATGGACCAGAGTCGCTGTGTGCAGAAACTCCATCACGGTGGCCATGCGAATGGAGTTATGACGAGCGCCGTCACCGCCGACCGCGTAGTTCGAAAGAATCGTCAGCGCGGGGCGCACACGTTTGCCGCCCGATGCGCGCAGGTATTCGCCGAGATATTCGATCACCTGCACGTTCGACCGTGCCTGACGCTCAAACTCCAGCTCGACCTGCACGAGATCGTTTGCAATCACGCTGAAGATCCGGCGCGCGGATATCTGTGCTTCTTCGTCGAGCGCAATGATGTGGCCTGATGTGGTCATGCTTTAGTTTGAACGATAGTTCGTAAACTGCATGTGAATGCCGAAGTCTTTGTCCTTCAGCTTCGCGATAATGTCCTGCAAGGTGTCGCGGTCGCGACCTGAGACTCGCACGATGTCGCCCTGAATCGAAGCCTGAACCTTTGCTTTGCTGTCTTTGATGAACTTGACGACTTCTTTCGCCTTCTCTTGAGGAATGCCTTCCTGAATTTGTGCGCGCTGCCGGACGGTGCCGCCTGACGCCGGCTCGATCTTGCCGTAGTTGAATGCTTTTAGCGGGACGCCGCGTCGCACGAGTTTCTGCTGCAGGATGTCGTTCATGTTGCGCAGCCGAGTTTCGTCTTCGGCGCTGAGCACGAGCTCGTTCTTCTCGTGGACGACATTCGCGGAGCTCCCTTTGAAGTCGAATCGTTGTCGCACTTCCTTGATGGTTTGATTGAGAGCGTTTGCTATCTCGGCTGAGTCAACTTGAGAGACGATATCAAAGGAGTTCTGCTGAGCCATTTGACTGGAGAATACCATCAAAGGGCCAGCATGTGAAAGTTGCCACAAGAGCCACAAAAGTCCGAAAAGCGCAAATTACTTTGCGAATTAGTGGAGAAAGAAGCGCTGGAAGTTCTCAGTCGTGATGCGGGCCATCTCTTCGAGGTCGACGCCGTGTAGACCAGCAAGACAGCGAGCCACTTCGACGACGTAAGCAGGTTCGTTGCGTTTGCCGCGATAAGGAATCGGAGTCAGGTAGGGACAGTCGGTTTCGATGAGCAAACGATCGAGCGGAACCTCTTTTACCACCGCGCGGAGTTCGTCTGCCTTTTTAAAGGTGACGATACCCGAGAATGAGATCATGAAGCCGAGCTCGATCGCTCGTTGCGCGAGATCCATGCTGCCACTGAAGCAGTGAAACACACCGCGGTGTTTGGCTTCGGCGTAATCGCTCTTCAGGATCTCAATCGTTTCGGATTCGGCTTCGCGAGTGTGGATCACCACCGGCAGATCGCATTCGCGTGCGGCATTGAGTTGACGTTTGAAGACGGCGACCTGGACGTCGCGTGGTGAGTTGTCGTAGTGGAAGTCTAAGCCAATCTCGCCCCAGGCGATAACGTGCTCGGAGGTTAGCAGCGTCTCAATTCTCTCTTCAGCCGTGTCGTCATAGAGGCGTGCATCGTGAGGATGTGTGCCGATGGCGGTGTAGATATTTTCGTGACGTGCGCCTAACTTAACCGCCCGTTCAAGTGCGCCACTGTGCGGATCACCAGTTCCAACGTTAAGGATTATTGAAACTCCGGCAGCCCGTGCCCGCTCAATTACCTTCTCGCGATCAGCGTCAAATTCCTGACCGTCAATATGCGCATGTGAGTCAACAAACATAGCCACAAAAAAGCACAAAAGGCACAAAAGGCACAAGAAGAAGTTTTGTGCTTTTTGTGTCTTATGTGCCTTTTGTGGCCTATTTTAATCGTGCGCCGTTGGGGACGTCTTCGGTGAAGGTAGCGATCACCGGGCGCCCCTCTTCGCCGTAAGAGGCGGCGACGACCATACCCTGCGACTCGTAACCGCGCAGCTTGCGTGGCTTGAGGTTCGCAACGATCACAACCTTGCGGCCGACGAGTTTTTCGGGTTCGTAGTACTGCGCGATCCCCGCCAGAATCGTCCGTGGCTGTTCTTCAGCGAGATCGACTTTGAGTAATAAGAGCTTGTCCGCCTTCGGAATTCGTTCCGCAGACAACACCTGGCCCACGCGCAGGTCCACCTTTGCGAAATCATCAATCTCGATGAAGTTCGTCACGCCAATAACTGCGTCCGCTTCAGTGGCGTGTGGCGTCGATGCCTCGGGCGGTTGGGGTGCCTCGGGTGGCTCTGGTTGGGCCGGCGCGTTAATTTCAGACATAATCTTTCCCTTATCAAGACGCGGAAACACCGGCTGAATCCCGCCAATCTTTGCGCCTTCCTTGAGGTCCCCCCACTTCAGCTCCACTGGATTGAGCTTCGCCGGCGAGCCTTCGAGTCCTAACTGATTCCAGATCGCCTGGCTCGCCTCAGGCATCACCGGATACAGCAACACACTCAACCACCGCAGCGACTCTGCACCGCGATACAGCACCTCTGCGAGTTTCTGGTGCTGGCTCCCATCTTTCGCGAGGTCCCACGGTTTCGCGTCCGAGATCATTTTGTCGACATGCGCGACAACGGTCCACGCCGACTCGAGCGCTCGACTAAAGGCAAGGTTCTCGAAGTGCGATAAGAACTGGTCCCGTGCTTGCGCGATGAAACCGGCGATCGTTTCGTCTTCCGAGCTGCGTCCGGCAGGAATAACCGAATCGGTGTAGCGCGAAATCATCGTCAGCGTGCGGCTCGAAAGATTTCCCAAACCACTCGCGAGATCACTGTTCGCGCGATCGATCAGTCCTTCGTATCCGAAACGTCCGTCCTGTCCGAACACCATCTCACGCAGACAAAAATACCGGATCGCATCGATCGAAAAATGTTTTTGCAAAATGTCGAGCTCGATCACGTTACCGAGGGTCTTTGACATCTTGCGACCGTTCGGATCGAGCCACATTCCATGCGCCACAATCGCGCGCGGCAGTTCGACTCCGGCGGCGAGCAGGAACGACGGCCAGTAAACGGCGTGAAAGCGCAGAATATCTTTGCCCACGAGATGGAGCGCCGGCCAATATTTCTCGAATCCGGCGACCTTCTCTCGCTCTTCGTTTCCGAAACCGATCGCGGTGATGTAGTTGATGAGCGCGTCGAACCAAACGTACATCGTGTGATCGGGATCGTCCGGAACCGGCACGCCCCAACTCACCGACGACTTCAAACGACTCACCGAAAGATCCTGGAGGCCGCCGCGAACAAAACTGACTACTTCGTTTCGTCTTGCTTCGGGCCGGACGAAATCAGGCCGCGACTCAAACACAGACAACAAAGCCTTATCAAAATCCGAGAGCCGGAAGAAATAGCTTTCCTCCGAGACGCGATCGAGCGGCGTGTCGTGAATCAAACAAGTCGGCGGATCGCCTTCGTTCTTTGGCTTCTGATATTCGTCTTCGGTCTTGTACTCGGCGCAGGGCGCGCAGAACCAGCCTTCGTAATGACCCTTATAAATCGCGTCGTTGCCTTTTGGGGTCTTGGCCTTCGCAATTCTGCGCCAGAGCTCACTCACGCCTTCGTAGTGAAAGCGCTCCGTGGTGCGCATGAAGATGTCGTAGCCCCCGTGGGCCGTATCGAGACCAAACTCGCTCGTCATCTTCTTGAAATAGCTGACGACGTAATCTGCCTGCTCTTTCGGCGTGCGTCCAGCTTTCTGCGCCGCGCGCTCGATGTTGATTCCGTGTTCGTCGGTGCCGGTCAAAAAATAAGTGTCAACCCCGCGCTGCCGTTTGGCGCGCGCGATCGTATCGCCCACGATCATCGTGTACAGATGCCCGAGGTGCGGCAGACTATTGGCGTAATAAATCGGTGTAGTAACGTAGAAAGTGTTCAATGTATTCCCTGTTTTGTGCTTTTTGTGGCTAACTCTTTCTTAGGGCTTCTTCGCGAACTCATCGCCGGGGTTGAAACGCGGCTTCTCAGGCGCGTCAGAGATCATGCGCCCAATCGCAAGCGCAATTTCGCCTTCCTGGATCATGCCGCGATAATCCCACGTGTCGCGTATCTCATCGGAAGGCTGATGATAGTGTGCCGTGTTATAGGCTTTGAACTGTTGCTCACCCCATTCCTTCGATCGGCCCACGTAATCGTCACCTTCCTTCAGACTGATCGAGGGCACTCCCGCTTTCGCAAACGGAAAGTGATCCGAACGGAAGAACGATCCCTGCTCTGGTCGTGCATCAGGAGAAACTCGCAGTCCCATTTTGCGCGCCACCGCATCAACCACGCCCTTCAGTGTCGAACGCTCGGCGCCCAGCGGAATGAAGTCCTGCGTTGGTCCAAGCACGTTCATCGAGTCGAGATTTACGTTCGCCGCAGTTTTATCGATTGGGACGACCGGATGCTTCGCGTACCATTCAGCGCCAAGCAGGCCTTGTTCTTCTGCGGTCGGGAATAAGAACAGACTCGAACGCTTTGGTCGTTGCGCTGCGGGCATGCGTGCGATTGTTTCGGCAATGGCGAGCACAACCGCGACCCCGGAAGCATTATCGAGCGCTCCGTTATAGATCGTGTCGCCGTCCTTGTTGGGCGCGCCAATACCGAGGTGGTCCCAGTGCGCTGAGTACACGACGTACTCGTTCTTCAAATTCGGATCGCTGCCTTCGAGAACTCCTACGACATTCGGCGCAGCCACACGCTTCAATTCGCTCTTCAAATTCAACTTGCCTTTCAAGCCCAGCTTCACGGGTTGAAAGTCTCGCGTCGCGGCTTTTGCTCGCAGTGCGTCGAGATCCTGACCCGCAAGCTTCATCAAACGGCGGGCTGCATCGTCAGTAACCCACGAACGAAACTGTAGAAACGGCGTCGAGTCGTTTTGTCCGCGCGCGATATCAAAGCGCCACGAACCATTCGACGTGCGCACCACGCCCCACGGATAACCCGCGGACTGATCGGTGTGCAAGAGGATTGCGCCAACGGCGCCACGACGCGCGGCTTCTTCGTATTTGTAAGTCCAGCGACCGTAGTACGTGAGTGCTTTGCCGCCAAACAGATTTGGCTCAGCAGTTGTCGCGGGCGGATCGTTCACCAGCATTACGAGGATCTTGCCGCGATAATCTGTTTCGGCGCCTTTGTAATCGTTCCATTTCTGCTCGGGCGCGTTGATGCCGTAGCCGACGAAAACGAGATCGGCGTCGACGTCAACGGATTCCGTTTGCGCGCCGGTAAACGCGACGAAGTCGTCAGCAAACTTGAAACTCTCACTACCATTCGCGCCGGAAATCGTGAGTGTCGTGCCTGGATCCGCTTTCACGCCGACGAGCGAGACCGGCTGAAAGAAACTACCATTCTCGCCCGCGCCTTTTGCACCCACAGCTTCAAGTTGTGCTGCAATGTACTTCGCCGCTAGCTCGCCACCACGAGCACCCGTGCCACGGCCTTCGAGCATGTCGTCGGCAAGAAACTTGATGTGCGCTTTGAGTGTTGCCTCGTTTAGCCCGGACGCACCGCTCGGCTGCTGAGAAACGGCGTTGCCCAGGAGCAGCGCGGTAACGACGATCGTGAGAATGATTCGCGACATGTAAAACTTAGTCCTTTCCTTTAATCAAAGCCATCGCTTCAGCGCGTGTGCGCGGGTCGGAACGGAAGCCGCCGAGCAATGCCGAAGTCACTGTCTTCGCGCCGGCCTTTCTGACGCCGCGGAGGGTCATGCAAGTGTGCTCGGCTTCGATCACAACCATCACGCCGATTGGCTTGAGACCTTCGTACAACGTGTTGGCGATGTCGGTCGTCAACCTCTCCTGGAGTTGCAAACGACGCGAGAAAGTTTCGGCCAGCCGTGCCAGCTTCGAGATCCCGAGAATGCGACCACCCTTCGGAATGTAGGCGATGTGACAACGACCGACAAACGGCGCGAGGTGATGCTCGCACAACGACGCGATGCTGATGTCTTTCACGATCACCATCTCATCGTGCTTGTCGCCGGGCAGCGGCACAACGTGTTGCGTCGGATCCTCCCGCATGCCTGACGTCAACTCCACGTACATCTCGGCAACGCGCTGCGGCGTTTCCTGCAAACCCGGGCGTTCGAGATCCTCCCCGATGCCTTCGAGAATCAAGCGCACCCCTTGTTTGATCTGTTCTAAATCGACTTTGTTTGTCATCCGTGTTACCCGTGGCGAATTCTTGCAGACGCCAGTCGAGCAGCTTCTTCCACGAGCTTCAGAGGCACGTTAGCCTTTGCTGCAGCTTCGCGGCACTGCTCAAACTCCGGCATCTCGTTTACGACGCGTCCGTCCAGATGCGCTACTTTAACATCGATCGGTCCATACTGCGTTTCGACCCGTACGACGCTCCGTTCGAGTGCGCGACGCGAAACTTCATAACTGCGCACGCCGAGCGTTGTCGTTTCCGTAAACAACAATTTCATCACTGCTTCTTTTAGTTTGCGGTCGCAAAGTACGGATAGCAGAACGCCGGGACGATTCTTCTTCATCTGCACGGGCGTGAAGAAACAGTCGAGTGCGCCGAGATCGAGCACGCGATCCATTACGTGTCCGATGATCTGTGGCGAGGCGTCGTCGAGATTTGTCTCGAGCATCCACAAGCGTTCGTCAGTTGCGCTCGCGGCGTTAGTTTCACCAATCATCACCCGGAGCACGTTGGGGAAGTCCTGGTACTCGCGCGTGCCGGCGCCGTAGCCCGTCGCCTCAGTCGACATTTGTGGGATCGGTCCGTACTCGCTACAGACTGTAGTGATAATCGCAGCGCCTGTCGGCGTCAGCAGTTCGCCTTTGATATCGGTCGCATAAAACGGCACGCCTTTGAGCAGCTCAGTGACGGCCGGCGGTGGAATCGGAAACTGCCCGTGGGCCATCTTAACCATCCCGCTGCCTACGTGTAGCGGCGAACAAAGAAACCGATCGATCTTCAGAGCGTCGAAGCAGATTGCAGCACCGACGACGTCGACGATCGCATCAAGTGCACCCACTTCGTGGAAGTGAACGTGATCGACCGGTTCGTTGTGAACACGCGCTTCCGCCTCGGCAAGTCGCGTGAAGATCGCTACCGCGCGTTGTTTCACCGATTCGGAAAGACCGGAGCCTTCGATGATCTGTGTGATATCCGACAGGTGTCGGTGCTTGTGCTCGTGAGCCGTTTCGACGCGAGCATACGTCGCACTCAAACCCGATCGATTGACAGTATCGAATTTGATGTCAAAACCGCTGACCGGAAGCGACGATAGCTGCGTGCGCAGAAAGTTTGGATCAACTCCTGCGGCAACCATCGCGCCGAGTATCATGTCGCCGGACGCGCCGGCAAAACAATCGAAGTAAAGAGTCTTCATGTTCGCAACAACGGCAAAACCTCGCCGGCTTTGCCCATCAGCATTTCATTGCACAATCTTGATAACGGAGTCGGCTCCGGATTCACCTCGCAGAGATATGCACCTGCGGATCGAGCAATCTCAGGTAGTCCGGCAGCAGGATAAACGAGACCTGACGTTCCGATCACAACACACAGATCACATCGTGCCGCGCGTTCGGCTGCAAGCTCAAATGCGCCCGGCGGGAGGAGTTCACCAAACAGGACCACGTCTGGTCGCAGTGAGTCTCCACAATCGAGACACGCTTCAGGACGTTTCGCGCCAGATAGATCGTGTGTCGTGCGACAGGTAACGCAGCGTGCTCGCCAGATGTTGCCGTGAAGCTCGATCACTTCACGTGAGCCGGCTTTCTGATGCAGCCCGTCAATATTCTGCGTGACCACCGTGAATTCCGGAAACTGCTCTTGCCAGCGCGCAATCTCGTAATGAGCGGCGTTCGGCGTCAGGCTGTCCATGAAATCTCGGCGGTAGTCAAACCATTCCCAGACGGCCGGAAGATTTCGTTCGAGCATCTCGGCAGACGAGATAACGTCAAAAGGAATTCCCTTCCAAACAGCCGAATTGCCGCCGCCGCGGAACGTCGGCACACCCGATTCCGCCGAAACACCAGCGCCGGTAAGCACAACGACGCGCCGCGCTTCAGCAAAGCGCCGCCGGAATTCTGTCGTAATCCGCATTGCCGTGCGATGTTAGCAGATCGTCCAAACTGACGCCTCATCGACAGATTACACAGATTGATTAAATAGAATCTGTGTAATCTGTGGATAAGAACCGCACTCCAAAGTTTGCTATACTCTGCGCTTTTGTCCTATGACCCTAACTGAACTGCAACAGAAGCTGCGAGAGCAAATACGCGTCGCCGCGCGTGAGACGTTCGGTGTCGAGCTGCAACAGGTCAATGCCGAAATGCCGCCGCGTGCTGAGCTCGGCGACCTCGCCTTTCCCGTCTCGTTCGAACTCGCAAAACTGATCAAACAAGCCACAGGCGAAAAGCAGAACCCGCGCAACATCGCGGAGAAGCTCAAGACTCAGCTCGAAGACATCGAAGAAGTCTCGCGCGTCGAGATCGCCGGCGCCGGCTATATCAACGTCTTCTACGATCGCGCAAAGCTGCTCGGCATGTTTGCGGGTCCAACTCAACCGGATCAAGAAACTCTCGATCGACCGAAGAAGATGGTCGAGCACACGAGTATCAATCCAAATAAGGCCGCCCACATCGGTCACGTGCGCAATGCCGTCCTCGGCGACACGTTTGTGCGGATCCTGAAAGCTGCCGGCGATCGGATCGAAGTGCAAAACTACATCGACAACACCGGCGTCCAGGTCGCCGATGTCGTCGTTGGCTTTCTGCACCTGGAGCAGATGGATCTCGACCAGATCAAAGCGCTTGACGCCTCACTCAGCAAAGACTACACATTCGACTACTACTGTTGGGATCTCTACACCAAGGTCGGTCTCTATTACCGCGATGGTATCGCCGCCGGCGCGATGAATCCCGAGAAGGTCAAGCTGCGCAACGAAGTGTTGCACGCGCTCGAGGAAGGCGGCACGAACCCGATTGCTCAACTCGCCGACTACGTCGCCACGCGCAATGTCGAATGCATTCTCGACACGATGGAACGCCTCGGCATTCGTTACGATCTGCTTGCGCGCGAGTCAGACATTCTGCACCTGCATTTTTGGGAGCGTGCTTTCACGTTGATGCAGGAAGCAGGTGTGATCCGCAAGGAGACCGAAGGCCGTCACGCAGGTTGCTGGGTTATGCCCTTTGAGTCGCACACCGGCACTGACGAACACGAGTCAGACAAGATCATCGTGCGTTCGAACGGCACCGTCACTTACACCGGCAAAGACATTGCTTATCAACTCTGGAAACTCGGCAAGCTCGGACTCGATTTCCATTACCGTATCTTCCGCAACTACGACGACGGACACGTTCTCTGGTCCACTCAAACCGAAACAGAAGCCGCGGGAACCGATCGTCCACCATTCGGCGGCGGCGTGACTGTTTACAACGTGATCGACTCGCGCCAATCTTATCCGCAGGAGATCGTTGCGCGCGGCGTTGCCGCTGTGGTTCCGGAGATCGGCGAGGATGCAAGCATTCACTTCAGCTACGAGATGGTCGCGCTCTCGCCGGCGGCCTGCGAAGAGCTCGGTATCGAACTGAGCGAAGAGGATCGCGCCCGACCATACATCGAGATGAGCGGACGCAAAGGTCTCGGCGTTAAAGCCGACGATTTGATCAATCAACTCGAAGCAGGCGCGCTCACCGAAGTTGAAAAAAGAAATCCTGAGCTTTCCGACGCTGACAAGAAAGCGACGGCGCACGAGGTTGCAGTCGCTGCATTGCGCTATTTCCTGCTCAAATTCACGCGCAATACCGTGATCGCCTTCGACTTTAAAGAAGCGCTCTCGTTTGAAGGTGAAACTGGCCCGTACTGCCAGTACGCAGCCGTGCGCACCAACTCGATCTTTCGCAAGTTGCCCGACGAAACTGTCGCCGCGTCAGATACGTTAATAAAACAAATAGCCGGCGACAGCGCCATGCAGTCACGAGTTGCGGAGGTGTTGTCCGGCGAAGGTGGAACAGAAATCTGGTCGCTCGTCATGTTGTCTCAACAACTCGATGAGGTCATCGGGCAGTGTCGAAATTCCGCGGAGCCTGCTAATCTTGCGAAGTACACCTTCTCGCTTGCCCGGGCTTTCAGCCGTTTCTATCACGATCATCGAATTCTCACGGAGCAGGACGATGTTAGAAGAGGCGTGCTGATTGCGGTGACAAAGATCATTCGAACTCAGTTGACCAAATCTTTAGGAATTCTCGGAATCAATGTACCGGAGCAGATGTAAAGAAGATTTCTCGCGCAACGGCGCCACGGCGCAACGTAGAACAAACGCGCTTTCGTTGTGCCGTTGCGCCGTTGCGCGAGAATCTTCATGAAGGAAGAACCATCATGTTAATCGTAATGAAACACGACGCGACTGACAGCCAGATCGAGGCTGTCCTGCGCGTGATCGAACAATTGGGCTTCAAGGGGCATCCGATGCCCGGCGCGACTCGTACCGCCATCGGCATCACCGGAAACCAGGGCGCCGTCGATCCGTCGCACTTCGAAAACCTGGCCGGCGTCGCGGATGCAATTCGCGTCAGCAAGCCGTACAAACTGATCTCTCTCGATCTGCGACCGGAAAAGACGATCGTGCGCGTCGGCGACGCGACGATTGGCGGCGACGAGCTGGCGATCATTGCTGGTCCATGTGCAATTGAGAGTCGCGCGCAGGCGTTTGCGATTGCCGAAGCGGTGCGTCGCAGTGGTGCACGCTTCTTCCGCGGCGGCGCTTACAAGCCACGGACGTCGCCTTACGCCTTCCAGGGGCTCGGCGAAGAGGGACTCAAAATACTTGCAGACATTCGCGAAGCTTACGGCCTGAAGATCGTGACTGAAGCACTCGACGAAGCGGGTGTGGATCTCGTTGAACGTTACGGCGACATGATCCAGATCGGCGCGCGCAACATGCAGAACTTTTCGTTGCTGCGTCGGGCCGGCAAGGCCAAGTTGCCGGTGCTGCTGAAGCGTGGGTTGTCTGCAACGCTCGACGAATGGTTGCTGGCGGCAGAGTACGTGATGGCTGAAGGTAACTATCAGATCGTTCTCTGTGAGCGCGGTATTCGCACGTTTGCGCAACATACGCGAAACACGATGGACCTGGCGGCGATCCCGGCCGTGCGTCGCATTTCACACTTGCCGGTGATTGTCGATCCGTCGCACGGTACCGGAAAGAACTTCATGGTGACGCCTATGGCCCGTGCCGGAGTCGCCGTTGGTGCTGATGGACTCATTGTCGAGGTGCACGATCAACCCGAGCATGCACTCTCAGATGGCGCGCAGGCGTTGACTTTGGAGCAGTACGAGCAATTGGTGAGTGAAGTCAGGTCGATTTATGAAGTGATCGCGCCCGCGGCGGTGGGCTAGTTCAGCCGCGGACTACACGGATAGTATTTTCGATAGGTCTCGGGCGAACACGGATCGAGGGATAACCTGATCGAAGCCGGCGGCGAGCGCAGTTCGTTGTAGTTCGGTTTGGACGTGAGAGAAGAAACCGAGCAAAGGGATAGCGCGGAGATCGTCGT
Source organism: Pyrinomonadaceae bacterium (assembly GCA_036401595.1). Lineage (GTDB taxonomy): Bacteria > Acidobacteriota > Blastocatellia > Pyrinomonadales > Pyrinomonadaceae > PSRF01. Next base: position 40,897 of record DASWUM010000003.1, on the reverse strand, counting down.
CGGCCTTTAACTCAGTGGCCAGTGTCGCGGGCTCGACTTTTTCGTTGTGCAAGTCGACGATGATCAAGTTTGGCTTCGCTTCGCGCGCTTTTTGAATTAACGCGTCTTTGTTCCGCGGAAAACTGATTTCAGTTCCCACCGCCTCCGCGACTGCGCGGATCTTCGACTTAAAAAACATATCGTCCACAACTGCTATAATCACGCCGCTCATGGTTGTTCCCTCAAAGCTTGTCATCGCATCATACAACATCCGTTACGCGCGCGGCCCATACCTGATCTCCGGCGGTCTGCGACGCAAGATCGGGTTGATGAATCTGAAGGGGCGGCCTGAGCATGTTGGGAATTTGATCTCCGGAGCAGCGCGCGCTTTTACCGAGAACAAATTGTTGCCCGCCGTCGATGTGCTTGCTTTGCAGGAAGCGGATAAGCGCACTTTGCGAACGGGCGGACATCACGTTGCCAAAGAGCTCGCGGAACAACTGGGGATGGAGTGGGTTCACACTCCGGCGGGCATCCCGCGTGGCGTTGTGCCGGTAAAACGGCAGTGGTGGCTCGACTTTGAAGAACCGATTGGCCTGTACGACGAAGGCGATACGGGCGTAGCGCTGCTGAGTCGTTTGCCTCTCAGCGATGTGACGCGGATTGACTTGCCGTGGCACGAATGTCCGTGGCGGCCGCGACTCGCGATGGCGGCAACCATCTCAGATGGACCCCATCAGGTCAGAATCTTCAACGCGCATGTCGATCCACACGCGGCGATTGACGGACAGCTCGCACAACTCGAAGTGATTGCGGCACAGGCTGACGCTACGACACTGCCCACGATCATCCTCGGCGACTTCAACACGCTCTCCAAACAGAAATGCATCGACACGCGTTCGTTCCTCGAGTCGCGTGGTTACACAACGCCGATACCGACGGGGACCGCGACGTGGCGTGGCGGTGGTTTACGGATGCACGCCGATTGGATATTCAGCCGTGGAGTAAAGATTGAGCGTTGGGGCGTGGCGAGGCCGTTGAACGTTTCGGACCATTGGCCCATCTGGGCTGAAGTAATCCTGTCTGATTGACCCGATGCATATCACCAGCCGCGACAATTCCCTGCTCCGCGAAGCACGCGCCGTACGCGATGGAAAGGTCGACGATCTGATCTTTGTCGAAGGTTTGCGCCTGTGTGAAGAAGCTTACCGCTCGAAGCTCGAAATCGAGGCGGTCATTGCTTCCGATGAGCTCATGCGCAAGGAACGTGCGATGATCGCTATCGCCGAACTGTCGCACGTCGCCAGACGCAATGCTTCAGTCACTGAAAAACTACTTGCCTCGATCTCGTACACGAAAACACCGCAAGGCATCGTCGTCCTCGCTCGCAGACCGGTCGCTTCGGAGACTCGTCTATCTGAAAACCTCAACCCAAATTCCCTGCTGGTAGTGCTCCATCAGATCAACAATCCGGTTAACGTCGGCGCGATCCTGCGTACTGCCGAAGCAGCAGGCGCCAACGGCGTTATCACGACGACGAACACGAGCGATCCGTTCTCGCCGAAGTCTCTGCGTGGCGCGATGGGTTCGGCGTTCCGGTTGCCGATTTGGGTTGGACCGTCGTACACAGCAACGATCGAGTGGTGTAAAGCTCGCAGTATCTCGACGGTTTGTGCTGATGTTGGAGGCGCGCTTGCCTACACCGCTTTAGACTGGACCGGAGCCCGTGCTCTCTTACTTGGACCAGAGTCGACCGGCTTCACGCTCGAGGAACTGATGCAGGCAGACAAAGCCGTCACCATTCCGATGCAAGGCAGCGCCGAGAGCCTGAACGTCTCCGTTGCCGCCGGTATTCTTCTTTTCGAAGCAGCCCGCCAAAGACAGTTATGAACTCGCTCGTACGCTCACCATTGTTGCAGGAAACCCCTGGGGTGAGTTGTTTGCTGTAATCCAGGTGACGATGGTGTAGATGCCTGGGGTGTTCTTATATAACTTCACCGGAGCGGCAAAACTTCCGTCGTTAAATATCTCAACAGTTCCCTTTTGGCCATCCGCATACATATAGGGCTCTGGCAGTTTGGGACGCAGCACTCTCGACTCGCTCGGCAGCGCATACGATCGCGGTGCGCGAAGCCAGCTAATCTCGGGCGCTTCAGGTATCGGCTCATAAAACACTTCGATGTTCTTCATCTCATAGCCTGACCTGACCTTCGCTTCAAAGAAGATCTGAGCGCCCGGCTTCGCCGCGCGAGTCATTGGCTTGACTTGCACATACCTCGCGACAAACAGTTCCACCAGTCGCAAGCGAAGCTCGTGAACAACGATGCCGAGACCTACGTGCGTGTACTGCGGTGCGAGAATCGTCTTGCGATGCCCATCGTATGGAGGCTTTTCCTGATAAAGCCGCACGTGCAGGTAAGCAGTATCCTGCTTTAGGTCGTGTCCTTTCATGGACCATGTGTTATCGGCGGCGGAGACGTTCTCTGCGGTCGCGTCTGTTCCGCCCGCGAACGAATAACGGTGATACGGCTTGAGACCGTCGCGTCCCCAGTGACTGGTGAACTCACCTCGGATCATGTCCCACGCATGCTTTGTTGCTACTTCCGTCGCGAAGTCGTCGAGAGCTACGCGCTGAACATTCTCCACCGCGCGTTCCTCGTTAATCATCTCGAGCAGGTTCGCGCGAATCTCTTTAATTGTTTTGTCGAGGTCGTCTGGTGTGGTTGTGCGGTCGAGTAACGAAACGCCGAAAGCGGTGCTTGCAGATTGCAGAAAGTCGCGTCGCGAGACTTTCATAGGTGAACTTCAGATCGAGTTGCTGATTGCGCCTCGATAAGCAGCGGCCAATCCGTCAGAGTTGTCGATCGAGATGCCAAGATCGCGAAGGAGACCGTCGTCGAGTCCGTAGATCCAACCATGAATGACAAGCTCCTGCCCGCGTTGCCAAGCACTCTGGACGATCGTCGTGCGACCGACGTTCAACACCTGTTCGATGACATTCAACTCACACAAACGATCTAGACGCTTATCTTCGTCTCTCAAACGGGAAAGGGATTCTTCATGAGTGTGAAGTACGTCCTGTACGTTACGCAGCCAGTTGTCGATCAATCCCAGTTGCAGATTGTCCATCGCGGCCTTAACGCCGCCACAGCCACGATGACCACAAACTATGATGTGTTCCACCTTGAGCACGTCGACCGCATACTGAATCACTGACAAACAGTTAAAGTCGTTGTGGTCGACGAGGTTTGCGACGTTCCGGTGCACAAACATCTCACCCGGCACCATGCCGACGAGTTGGGTCGCGGGGACGCGGCTGTCCGAGCACCCGATCCACAGGAAACGCGGTGTCTGTTGTTTAGCTAAGGTCGGAAAAAACTCAGGATCACTCGCGGTGATACTCTCAGCCCAGGCTCTGTTCTGATCGAGTAGACGTTTCAGGTCCTTCATAGTTACTCAATTCGGCTTTTCCACGCCGGTTTTGGATACGTCTTTAGTTTGCGCCAGATTATGGTAACGCTGCCGTTCTCGTCGAGACTCACGACGCGAAAGCCGACCAGTATATCCGAGCGTTTGTTGCTCGTTGCACGCACCACGTAAGTCATGTTTTCCGCGACCGGCAGCGACGATCCATACCTGAATCTTTCCAATGCGAAGCCGGCGCGATTGCGTCTGCTCAAAGTTGCTGCTTCGAAATCGTCTGCGGGTGGCGTGATGTTGGCGAGGCCGCTCACACCATACGTGTCGAGCGTTACTGTTTCCAAAGGCACGTCGCCGAGCGCGACGAGAACGCCCAGAGCTTCGCCTGTGAAGCCGGTGATGAAGCGACCGTTGATCAGCTTGAGCTCGGCCCAGCCGAGTCGTGGATCGACGTAGCCGTTCAGCCCGTTACCATGCTTTGCTTTTGAGAATGAATAGAGGCTGGCGTAAATGCCGAAACCAGGACGGCGTCCCGTCGCAAGATCCGTAACCGAGATCACTCGTCGCCGGCCGGGCGGATACATGCGAATCAGACCTGTGTCGGGAAGACTGAGGAAGGCGGCGAATTCCTGTTGGACATCAGCAGATGGCGCGAGCAGCAACTTCTCAGCAGCGTTTGGTTCGTACTCACTGACCCAAACATTACGCCACACCTGCGCCGATGCAGATGAACCAGCCACAAAAAAGCACAAAAGCGAGCAGACGAACTTCTTGTGCCTCTTTGTGGCCATTTAAGAAGCGGCCATTGCGTGGGCGGCCATGGGCGCGGTGTACTCCACCGGCATGTCGCCGTTGTCTGCGCGAAGGTACCGCCAATCCTTCGGTTTAAGCGTGGCGATCAGTTCCTTGCGCGTTTTCACCTGCAACGGTTTGCCGTCATAAATCTTGCCCATGCGCTGAAGATTCTTTTCGGAGACCGCGCCTGAGAACATCAGCAACGGCCAGGTGAAGTTTGGACCATTGAGTTTTCTGAGTTTGTACAGCCACATCCCGATCGAACCTACTCGCCACGCCATTGGTCCCCACCAACTGTATTGACCGGGTCGCAAGTTCATCTTCCAGCACTTCATCATCAGTTGCCACTGAAGTTTTGTGAGCTGTTTTGTTTGTGTGACGCCTTTTTCTTTTTCCATGCGCGTGTCGTGGAGTGGCGTGAAGATCGACGGAACGAGAAACGCGAACAGGCCGCGTCGCTCAATCTCGTAAACGAGGTCGATCGTTTCCCTGACGTCCTGATCGGTTTCACCCGGGTTGCCGACGATCAGCGTCATTGCCGGGAACCAGTTGTTTTCATTCAGCACGCGCAATCCTTCGATCACGACGCTGGGCCAGTCTTCGATTGAGAACGGCACACCTTTGCTCGCCATGATCTGCTTGGCCATACGTACCGATCCGGTCTCGAGACCAATCAATGGCGCGAGTGCTTTCTTTTGAGGATGACTACTCAGGAGCGGAAAGTGGATCGGGCTCTTGGGCAGCAAGAGGTCTGAAAGTTGTTTGATGAGTAACGGATCGACAACTGCCGGCGCGATGGTGCAGTGACTGAGTACGTGTTGCTCGACGCCCGGCGTATTCACGATGTCTGAATAAAGATCGACGAGCGCTTCGCGGTTCGGGAAATAGAATGGCGTTTCAGTATGCACCTGTCCCCAGATGAACATGTCTTCTGTGGCGAGCGAGATCTGCTTGTTTCCATGCCGCACGTTCGCTCTGACCGCGTCCATGATCTTGTCTTTGGGAAGATCGATCTGCGGATTCAGATCGGGCACACAGAACTTGCAACGCCGCCCGCAGCCGGTTGTCATCTCGACGACGCCGAAAGTCGTTCGCGTGTCGGGAAACAGGATTCCGTCGCGATCCATTGGATGTTTGACTTCAACGCGGCGCGGCAATTCTTCGCCCTGAATTGCTTTTCTAAACAGGTCGAGTGTCTCGGTCGACTCACTGCGTCCTTCGACTACGCAATCGATGCTGAGTTCCTCGTAAGTGTCAGTCTGAATGATCTGCCAGCCGCCCGACCCGCCAACAATCACTTTGAAGTTTTCGCGATATGGACTGCCCTTGATCTTCGCAAACAGCTCTCTGGAATAGTGAGAGTTGATGGGCATCCGCGACGAGCCAAAGATCGAAGTATAAACGCCGGCAGCGAACGTAACGCCCAGCGGGTTATGCGTGGAAACAGCAACGACGCGGGTTCGTGGTCCAACAAACTTGTGCAGGTCGTCAGGATAGCAGGCGACTACGTCGTCACTGCGGTATTCGCGCGAAAGAGACTTCTCGACAAGTCGCACACCAGCGGGCATGTAACGAGCCGTGCCGTCAGGATTGTGTTCGACTTCGCGCCACTTCGGATACTTGCGATTGATGACGCCTTCCATCCAGATCGGCAACGATGCGAGTGCCATCTGAATGAAATAACCTGCGTGATCGATCGCTTCCGTTAGCGGCGCGGTCAGCACAATCATCCGGCCACCGTCGGCCGGCGGTTCGTGTTTGATTTCTTGTTCGGGCGAATTGCGTTTTGATCGTTTACTGGGGGTACTCATTAATTAGTATCCGGGGTTTAGAGATCCGTAGCGGCGATTGCTTCGATCTCGATCAGAAATTCGTAATGCAGCTTGCCGCAGGGAATAACTGCACGAGCTGGCCGATTCTCACCAAGCACTCTCGCGTAAACTTTATTTACGGCTTCCCAAAGGTTGATATCCGCGACTGAAATATTCATTTTAAGAACTCGATCCCAATCGCTGCCTGCGGCTTTTAGAATTGCGTGTACGTTGCTGAGCGCCAGTTCAGTCTGTTCCTCGATCGAGCCAAACTTCTTCTCGCCAGTTGCCGGATCGATCGAGAGCTGTCCGGCCACGAAGACCAGACCGTTGTAAACGGTGGCCTGCGAGTAATGCCCCCCTGCTTTGGGAGCGTTTGGGGTATCGATTCGCTTAATTTCCATGTGCCGCAAGATACCACAAAAGCACTCTTTTGTGCCTTTCGTGTCTCATTGTGGCCTATTTTGGAAAGGCTGTTTCTTCGGTGACGTGCTTTGCCTGCTGAAAGTGGCGGTGTTCGTGGACAACTATGATTCGGAAGGCGTCCATCAGGCTATACGTGATGGCGGCGGCCGCGGGTGAGGTAATCACGATCTTCTCGAGGTTGAGATGTTCGGTGGCCTTCATCTTCTCTGCGAGCTTCGCTTGTTGTTCGAAGAAGTCGTTGATGACTGACGCGCTGATGTCGCTCTGGGCCGGTTCGAAACGTTTCGGAGCTTTGATTTTACGCGTGGAGGCCGGATCGAGAGACTTGATCAGTAGTTTTCCCGCCAGACCGGGCAGCAACGGCATGCTCTCCCACGTGGATTGCTTTCTTCCCTTGAGCACGTCGTCGACGATCGGGAGATAACCTTTGTTGCTGGTCAGGAGATGGTCAAAACACTGGCCCACACTCCAGCGTTCTGGTGAAGGCTTCCAGTTGAGTTGCTCCGGAGATAAGTGGCCGAACGTAGACTTCGCGTCCGCAGCGACACTATTAACCGCCGATATGAGGCTTTGCAGATCGGCGGTTTTATAGTCCATCAGTTACCCTTGGCAGTAGCTGATGCGGTTTCAGCCGTGCCAATCAACGAAGGCACGGTCAACTTCGTATCGGCATACTGCCACGCCTTTTCAAACTCGATCTGAACGCTACGTGCTGCTGAGTCCTTGCCTTGTTTTCTCAAACTCTCGGCAAGACCAAACAACGCACGGCCGTTCCGGTGATGTCTCTGAATCTCAGCTCGAAACACTTTCTCGGCTGCCGAGTAATCACCATTTGCGAGTAGCGCGCCGCCGAGCGTTTCACGTACAGGCAAGTCCCAGTCGGACGGTTCGGCGTACGCAGTTGCATCTTCAGCAGCGACGGCTTTGGTCAGAAGATCGAACGCTGCCTGCTTGTCTCCGCGTGCGAGGGCGATCTTGCCGTCCAAAGCCAGCTCAGCAACTTTCGTTACATCTGACGCCGCATTGCTGAACATTCGATTCTCTTCCGTCAGCGTCTTATTGACGGCGCGCAGCGCAGCCAATTCCGCCTCGGCATTCGCAATCTGCTTTGTTCCGGCGTATGCACTGCCACGAGCAAAGTGCCAGAACGCGGTCGTGATCTTGAGTGACGGATCCGGTTTTGGTTCTTTCAGGATTTCGTCCCACTTGCCAAACCGCGTGAGAGACATGCTCGTGTACGGGAGAAACATCTCGAGCATCGGCATCGCCTTAACAACCGGCTTTACGTTCGCTTCGAGATCGCGGCACGACTTGATGGAGTCCGCATAACGTCCCTTCATGGCGCTTGCTGCTGCCAGGAAGTGGATGTTGTGGTTGTAGTACATCGCAGGATAGAGACCGTTGTTGCCACTCTTCTGGATGTATTCCTTATCGACTGCGATAGCGTCGACGTTCGCCTGGGCCGCCGAATAGTAATCGCCCGTGCGAATGTAAATGTGCGACGGCATGTGGACCAGGTGGCCGGCCTTCGGCGCGATCTTTGCGAGCCGATCGGCGCTGGGGAGTCCGCGTTCGGCGTTTGTTGAAGCTTCAACAGCGTGAATGTAGTAGTGATTTGCGCCGGAGTGGTTTGGATTGCGACGCAGTACCTCTTCGAGCACGGAAACGATTTCGAGCGTGCCTTCATTTGGTTTGCCGTCGAGCGTCCAAAGTTTCCACGGATGCAAATTCATCATACTTTCGGCGTAGAGGGTTGCTGCGTCGAGATCGTCGGGATAATTTTTTGCAAGCTCACCCATCGCGTTTTTGTAGTCGACTTCGAGCTGGTGTTTATCCGCTTGAATGTTGGCTGAGTAACGTTTGGCGAGAGCGTTGATATAAGCGCGATCGTGCTCCGAAGCTTTCGGGGCGAGCGCGACTGCTTTCTGTAGACTTGCATAAGCCTCGAGCAGCGCATTCGCGTCGGCCGGCACGTTGTAATTCGATCCCAGGGCAAGGGCTACGCCCCAGTAGGCCATGGCCAACTGTGGATCAAGCTGGGAAGCCTGTTTGAATGATCTGATCGCCTCCTCGTGATTGAAGGCGTAGACGTATTCCAGGCCTTGATTAAAAAATTTCTGGGCTTCGGGGTTAGTGGTTGAAACGGGGTGGTCGATATCGCCCAGCCCTGCTTCGAGGGTTACTGCTTTTGGGTCTTTCGCTGGAGCGTGGCCGTGTTGTCCGAGGGCCACGACGGGAATGAGCAGCAGAATTGCAAAGAACAAATGCTTCATTTTTCAAATCTCCTGCACCGGCAAATCAGGCCGGGAATGACTGTCACATTAGAATCTACATTCCTAAACGCGCAAAAGTTAATGTGAAAGGACCACTATTCTGCGCCATATTTCATCTGGGCCACTTTCGCTTTGCCTTTTGCATAGACTGTCACGATAAACAGGTCGTCGAACTTCCGTTCGTCAATTGTTGGTACTACATCGCCGCCCAGCATCTTTATCACGTCGGGAATTGAATTGCTGTGACCGATCACGAGAACACTCTCGCCGGCGCGTTCGAGAATCTTGTTTGTGACCTCGGCGGTCGATTCCACGGCGATTTGCCTTGGGTTGGATGGATTAGATTTTAGCGTGAAAGACGTTGCAGTTAAACCCAACCTGGTCGCCAACGGCTCGGCGGTCTGTTTGGTCCTGGCAAACTGGGAAGTAAAGATGGCTTTAATACCCGCGCCACTGAGCAGCCGCGCAAGCTCCTGCGAACGCGCCACACCTTCTTTCTTTAATGGCGGATCCTGCCGCGGCTCATCTTCCCTTTCGGCGTGACGAATGAGAAACACGGTGATCGGTTTGAATTCTTCCTGTGCAACCGCGGTTTGCGCAAACACCGCAAGCAAGAGAATCAACGCTACGAAAAAGATCCTCATTTTCTTTATGTGCATTTTGTGCTTTATGTGCCTTTTTGTGGCTATCTTTTCCAGTCTGGCGGCGCCTCGGGCCACTCTTTGTCCGGACTGACGGGCTGCGCCTGATCCGGTCCAAGTCGATCCGGCTCAATCTTGGCGACAATAAAATTCTCCGGTGGCACGGGCGCGCCAGCCAAACGTCTTAAAAGCGCGAGTTGTCCCGCATGTGTCATCGCATCTGAAAACGGTCCCTGCAACAGCCGTTCTTCCGACATGCCTTCAAGTAACGTGTCTCCATTGCGCAGATGTTGGGCCAACATTCCGAGCATCTCATGAAATCGCTCGATCTCTTCGTCGAGCGACTCCAGCGGCTCAGGCCAGTAACGACCGCCGACGAAATGCGTCCGCGCGTAACCGAGCACGCTCGTCATGTGGCGCACGAGCTCGGCAGGCGTACGCACACCTTCTCGCGCGCGAAACGAGCCAAAATCTTCCGGCGCATCTCTCAATGCTTTCTGCGTACGGTAAGCAAGTGCGGCCAGAAAATGATTCAGCAGCTTTCTCTTGGTTTCCATCACAACTCTTTACGCATCGGCACGAGTTCGAGCTTTACTTGCTCAGTCAGTTGCAGATCGAAGTTTCCGGTCTCCTTAAAACCAACCGACTTGTAAAACTCAATTCCAGGCAGAGTTGCCATCAACTCGAGTGCGCGAAAGCCCTGTGCGCGTGCTTCCGTCTCACACTGCGAAAGGATCGCTCGTGCGATTCCTTTGCGCGCATGATCCGGGTGAATGAAAAACGCTCGAATCTTTGCCGGCTCTGATTCCGGATCGAGGTAACCGGCGTCTCTGGACGTATATTGATCGCCGCCGTAGAGCGTCTTGCGTTTGCTCCAGCCGCCGCAACCAACCATCTGTCCGTCGCTTTCAGCAACGAGGTAAGTGCCATCCTCGATCAAATCAGTGTCAACACCGAAGACAGTCGCGATCGCAGTCTCGATTTGCTGATCGTTGTAGTGCTCTCGACTGAGATGACGTGCCGACGCCGCGATTAATTCCTGCAGCGCGTCTCGTTCGTCCATTGTCGCTTTACGAATGATCATCGCTACAGACCGAAGCCAAATTTGAAAAGCGGATTGTAGTCTTTATCGCCGACGTTGATCGGAATCTGATCCATCGACCGTGGCCACGAGAACGACAGTTTGCCGACAAACCGGAAGTCGCCGAACAACACGTCAGTGACGCCGCGTCCTTCAGTTCCCGGTAGCCACGCGGCCACGAGAGCATCTGCTTTGTCGACTATCTTATCGATAATGATTGGCCGACCAGAAATCAAAACAATCACGAGCGGCATTCCTGCCTGTTTCATCTTGTCGACTACCGCCACGTCCTCGTCTGACAGCTCGAGGCTTTGCCGGTCGCCCATCCATTCGGCGTAGGGCGTTTCGCCGATCACGACGATACCCAGGTCCGCTCCCGCGGCATTCGATCCGTCTTTCGAGTACGTGACCTTCGTACTGGGAGCAACAGTTTCCTGCACGGCTTTCAGAATTGTAGTGCCGCCGGTTGTGTTTGCTCCACTCTTGCCTTGCCAGCTTATGGTCCAACCACCGCACTGGTTGCCGATATCGTCAGCGCTCTTGCCGGCAAGGTGAATTCGATTGAGTTTCTTCGACGCCGGTAACACGCGTTTCTCATTCTTGAGCAACACGAGCGACGCACGAACACACTCACGCGCGACCTGGCGATGAGCCGCCGAGCCAAACTGTGCGTGTAGCTTTCGGTTGGCGAGCTGTGAACGACCCGGATCCATCAATCCCATTGCAAACTTGACCCGAAGAATTCGCGTCACAGCATCGTCAATGCGCGACATCGCCACGCGATTCTCACGCGCGAGTTCGAGCAACAACCCGTAAAGCTCGCGATACTTCGCCGACACCATGAACATATCCATGCCCGCGTTTACAGATGTCTCGATCTGCGTTTTGTAATCGCCCGGCATCTCGTCGATGGCGTCGTAATCGGAAATGAGGAAGCCGTCAAACTTCAGCTCGTCTTTCAGAATTTCCGTCAGGAGTCGTTTGCTGCCGGAACATTTCACACCGTTCCAACTACTGTACGAAGGCATGATTGTGCCGACACCTGCTTTGATTGCGGAGACATAACCGGCGAGATGGATCCGACGCAGCTCACTCTCGCTCAGTATTACGTTGCCGCGATCAAGTATTTGCAGATTCTCTCGAAGCTTTCGCCCGCTGCCGTACTTTGTGCCGCCGTCGCCGATGAAATGCTTCGCACATGCAAGGAGGCTGAGAGGATCGCCGAGATCGTCACCTTGTAATCCGCGGACTGCGGCTTCGCCGAGTGTCCGCGCAAGCTCCGGATCTTCGCCAAATCCTTCGTAGGTTCGGCCCCAACGTTCATCGCGCGGGACGGTGACGCACGGCGCGAACGTCCAGTTGATGCCTGTAGCCCTGGTTTCGATCGCAGTGATGCGCGCTGCACGTTCGACGAGTTGTGGATTACGTGTGCAGCCGAGGCCGATGTTGTGTGGAAAGAGCACTGCGTTGAGAACGTTGCTGTGACCGTGAACGGCGTCGATGCCGTAGAGGAGCGGAATGCGAAGCCGCGTGTTTTGCGTGCGCGCCTGCAAGCTGTCGTAGTGATCGGTCCAATCGACGAGGCCGTTGCCTGTCTTTGGATCTGAACTTCCTCCACTCAACAGCGAACCGAGGAAATATTTCTCCACGTCGCTCGGATCTTTGAGGTTTCCCTGGTTCGCCTGGATCATCTGGCCGACTTTTTCTTCCAGCGTCATCTGTGACAAAAGCGCGCTAGCCTTCGCGTCATTTGCCTTCAGACTTTTGCCTCCCCTGCGGCGCTTTTGGGTCTCAGCAAATCCTGTTGACGACACAAATGATCCGGCAAGCGTGAGCGCCGAAGCCTCGAGAAATTTCCGTCTGTTAAGTTTCATCATTTGATCTCTGTGTATTAGGCGTCTCCTTGGAGTGCGGTGCCTTGGCACCGCTTTGGTAAAAACTACCAAAGCGCCAACAAGTTGGCGCACTCCAAGGTGACGCCCAAGTGCTGATCGGAAAACCTTGACAACCCTGGGATGCGCCGCTAGATTGCACGCCCCTGTTTACTAAAGTTCTTCAACTTACGGGCGGAACCGCCGCCCAGAAAAGGTAAATTTGTATGGCCAAAACTTCTATGCATCGCGCTGTCATTGCGGCACTCTTGCTAGTCGGCGCCGGACTCCTCGTGACACCGATCGCAAAGCTTGCTGCTGACTCATCCACCGTGCTCGAAGCTTGTGTCAATCCGGGCAATGGGAACTTGCGACTCGTCGATAGTGGACAAGCCTGCCACAGCAACGAGAATCGCGTCGAGTGGAATGTGACTGGACCAGCCGGACCGCAAGGTTCACCTGGTCCGCAAGGATCACCTGGCCCACAAGGTCCGCCGGGACCGTCTTCAGGTGGACCACCATTCACATGGGTCTGCACGCCTGCTCATTATCCGCTTAGCGGCAGTAACACACCCGCGGATCTCTACGTCTTCAACGGCGGCTCCGCTACGGCAAATGTCTCGGTCAACATTCTCAACAAAGACGGAGGCAATCTCGCCGGCGAAACAATTCCAGGGACGAATCCAGCGGCATCCTATCCCGGACAAACTGGCGCCGCCACCGTTCCCATTGCACCGTCCGCAACGATGATTGTTTCGTGGCAAACACCACAGAGCTTCGTCCAACCGGCTCCCACACCAGATCCGGCCAAGATCTCAACTACCGTGCGGGTAGTTTCCGATCAGCCGATCGCGGTGGGCAGTAATTTTCAATTCAGCGGCTTCATCCCACTACCTTGCAGCCTGTTGCCCAAATAACCTCTCTCTTGAAAGGCTCGTGCATCCCCACGAGCCTTTCTTAAATCCTGCTCAACCAAACGCATTGATCAAGCGCTCAACGATCTCTTTCGCAGCGTTGGGATGTCCCATCCGCAAGGCATTCGTCTTCATAGACTGAAATCGTTTTGGATCGCCGAGCAATCGATCGAGTTTGTACGACAAGGTGGGCAGGGTGTTACTGCGAATCGCGACGCCGCCTTCGAGCAGGTGATCTGAATTCCTCTCTTCCTGACCCGGAATCGGGTTGACGATCACGAACACGAGTCCTTTGGCGAGCGCTTCGGAAGTTGTTAGACCGCCCGGTTTACCGAGTACGAGGTCCGAGGCGGTCATCAACTCATCCATTTCCTTCGTATAACCGAAGGGTTTCAGTAACACGTTAGAATCGGGTTTCGCGCGTGCAGCGAGTCTGGTCAAACGTTTCTTCAACTCCTCATTGCGACCGCAGATCGCAACGACTTGCGCACGATGCTGCAAAGGAAGCAGCGAACTCACTAATGCATCAACCGAACCGACGCCGAATCCACCGGCTGAAAGCAGAATCGTGGTCCGATCCGGATCGAGCCCGTGCTTGGCCCGCATCTCCTGCTTATCTTTCTTAATTGCGAACACGGGATCGATGGGAATGCCACTGACTGTGATCTTCTCTGCCGGTATTCCCAGCACTTCGAGGTAAACACGTGCCTCCTCGATCGCCACGAAATAATGCTCGTAATGATGGACCAGCCACATGGCGTGAACGTCGAAATCAGTAACGATGATGACCTGCCTGCTCGCGAGACGCTCTTTTGCTTTGAGCCACGAGACGATTTCGGCGGGTAGGAAGTGTGTGCATACGATCAGATCCGGCTGATACTCACGCAGCAGCTTCACGAAGGGACGCGTGTTGAGTTTGTCGAGGGCGAGTCGACGGCGCTCGTTCTTCCATGGCTTGTCGAGCTTGTCGTAGAACCAGCCCGGCACCTCCGGCATTTTGTTGACCAGATCGATGTAGGCTTTCGAGTAAAGGTGCCGGAAGAGCTTGTTGGTGTAGTTCAGCACGTCGACGTGCTGGACTTCCCTGCTCACGGCATCTTTCGTCTGCTTGAAAGCCTGTTCGATGGCATCGGCGGCGCGCACGTGTCCCGCGCCGGCGGAGGCAGAAAGGAGGAGAACCTTCTTCAGCATTGTCGGCTACGGTCGCGTGGGTCGTGCGGGCGCGGGGGCGGGAGCAGCTCCGGCCGGATGCGTCCGGTTGTAATCGGCGATGAACTCTTTCGTTATGTCGAGTTGTTGCGCAGCGTACACGATGGGCACGCGGTTGGAATCGATCAGGAGCGTGATGCCTTTCGACTGAGCGTACGCGGTCAATGCTGTGCCGATGTCTCTTTGCAACGGATCGAGGAGCGCGAGTGACTCTTTTTGGTAACTCGTCTGCGCATCTTCAGCTTTCCGTTTTATGTCTACTTCGAGACGATCGGCAGTGTCGGTTTGCTGTGCGGTGATCTTGGGATCCTGGACCAGGCGTTTGTTTTGAATCTCAGCTCTCAACGCGGCGAGACGCTCACGCATGCCGCGCAGCTCGTTGCGCAGCGGTGTGAATTTCGTTTCGATTCCCTGCATCGCGACCATCACACGCGCGATGCCGGCTTTCTCATCGCTGAATGCGGATGAGTCGATAACCGCGACGGTGGTTGGCGTAGGCGCCGGTCGTGTTTGGGTCTGTGCGAGGATCGTAAACGCCGCGAAAGCTGCCACGGCGATGGTGATGCGAAATGCTTTCATCTCTTCTGCTCCTTAAATGTTTTGCGACCGTCGGGGATGAATGCGAAGCACAGCGCCAAGAGCGCAAAATATGAATGCCACGCTCAGCGTCAAAGACGCGAATATGAATGCAATGTTCAGCGCCAAAGGCGCGACATATGATAGCCAGGGGCAAGCGCGAAGCGCGTCGCCCCTGGACCATTTATAAAGTAGCGTCGAGCCTTGAAAGGGCGTGATATCAACGAACGTTATTTCAGCCCTTCAGGCCTCACCATGCTCTCTTGTAGTCGTCCAGGGGCGACGTGTCTCGCGCGGCTCGGCACTTGCCCCTGGCTATCATATGTCGCGCCTTCGGCGCTCTGTCGCAAAGTTCGCGCTTGCGTGTTACAAACCGACGACAACTCTGAACTCACAGTTGCAGCGTGAATTTACCACCCTTTTCGATTCGCAGCATGTACACCGGAACCTGGGCGTTGCGATTTGCATCGAGCGTGATCTTTCCAGTCACGCCCGGAAAATCTTTCGTCTGTGCAAGAGCATCTCTCACTGCGGAGCTGTCGGTCGACTTCGCGCGCTTGAACGCATCAAAGAGCATTCGCGCTGCGTCGTACGCAGTCGCTGCACCGGCGTCAGGATCTACGCCATACTTCGCATGATAATCGGCAACAAACTTCTTCGCGATCGGATCATCACTGCCGGCCCAGAAATGATTTGCGAAATAAACACCTTCGAATGGCTCACTGCCGCCGTCCATTAGCTTCGGCGAATCCCAACCGTCGCTGCCGATCAGTGTGGCTTTGATGCCGGCACGTTTCATTTCGCGCGCTACGAGCGGAGCCGTCGTGTAGAAACCCGGCGCGAACACGACATCAGGCGCCGCAGCCTTGATCGCATCCATCTGCGTATTCAGATCCGTGGCATTCGCTTCGTACTTTTGTTGACTGACAATTTCACCGCCGAGTTTCTTGAACGAGTCTGCAAAGAAACCAGCCAGCACAACAGCATAATCGTTCTTGTCGTCGAGAATGATGGCCACCTTCTTTGCCTTGAGTCGATCGGCAGCATACTTCGCTATCGCCTCGCCTTCGGTCGAGCTGATAAAGCAGGCACGAAAGATGTAGTCACCCTGCATCGTGAGTTCGGGTTTCACGGATGCCGACGAGATCATCACGATCTTGTTCTGCTGGGCGATGGGCGCAGCCATCATGGCCCTGGTGCTCACCGGTTCAGCAATGAGCGCGTGTACCTTGTGTTCTTTGACCAGGTGCTCGACGATGCCCGGCACGTCTGCTGTGTTCGACTTATCGTCCTCGATTTCAAGCTCGACTTGCTTGCCGTCGATGCCGCCGCTGCGATTGGTTTCCTCGGTGGCGAGGTTGATCGCGTTTGCGGCAGAAACTCCGTAAGCCGACGTCGCTCCCGTCAAGGAAAGGAACGCCCCCACTTTAATGGTGTTGGATGTTCGTTGGTCCGTCGGCGTCGAACATGCAGACAAAACGATGACTAAAGCCACAAAAAGCGCACAGAGTCTTATCATGAGCCGTATTAAAGCAATTTCCGCCTAACGCGCCAAATGGGCTCTCGATCCTCAATGTTCTTGGCCTTTTCTCCAAAATTATGGTAGGTTTTAGTCGTTTTCACACCTCAGTCGCCCATGAGTTACTAGCGCAACCAGTTATACCCGAGGCGACACTCGTTTGCCTTTTGGACATTCTCGATCTGGAGGAATAGAGATGCGATTCAGGATTATCGTTCTGGTGACAGCAGTACTCCTATTTACCGCCGTACTAAACGTCCCCCGAATCATTGAAGCTTCGAAGTCGTCGGCCGTCGACAACGCCCAAGCAAACTCGGTTGCGGCTAACGCGCTGCAGGGAAAGAAGCAGGAAGTTACCGTTGGCGAGTCAATTCGAAATGACACGTCGATTCCCGTCCGGGAGATGAAACAGCAGCCGGTGTTCAAGCCCAAAAAAGAGGCGAACGAGAACCCAAAGATTCCGCATTTCCACAAAGACAATCCCGACAAGGTGGTTCAGCAATCGATTGGCGAAACTGATTTTGCTAGCGCAAACATGCCGACCACCGATTTGAATTTCAACGGCATGGCATTTCCGGGCGTCGCCTGTAACTGCGCTCCGCCAGACACGAACGGCGAAGTCGGATCGACGCAGTACATGCAAATGGTCAACGAAGGTTTTCAGGTTTTTGATAAAAATACCGGCGCATCGCTGTTAGGACCATCCGGCATTTCAACAGTGTGGAGTGGTTTTGGCGGTGTATGCGAGTTCAACGGCAGCGGCGATCCGGTGGTCTTGTACGATCAGATAGCCGACCGCTGGGTGATCTCCCAGTTCGCCGGTGTTTCAGTGCCGACAGATGAATGCGTCGCCGTGTCAGCCACCAGCGACGCGACCGGCTCGTATCATCGTTACGACTTCCATCTCGGTTCCAACTTCTTCGACTATCCGCACCTGAGCGTTTGGCCCGACGCCTACTACATGAGCATGAACGTGTTCAACTCGACGGGCACGTCGTTCCTTGGCCCGCAACCTTTTGCATTCGATCGCGCCAAGATGCTTAACGGCCAACCGGCCACCTTCGTTACGACCGGCATCACCGGTGGACCACTCGAAGAAACATATCTACCTGCCGATCTTGATGGATCGACACTACCACCACCTGGCGCGCCGGCAACATTTGTCGAGTGGCCTGGTCCAGGCAGTTACAAGACATTCCATTTCCACGTCGACTTCGTCACGCCGGCAAATTCGACTTTCACGGTCTTTGCGAATCCTGCTGCGGCGGGTTTCACGCAGTTGTGTGGTCTCACCCGATCGTGCGTACCGCAGAGTGGCACCACGTCACGCTTGGATGCACTCGGAGACCGGCTGATGTTCCGGCTCGCTTACCGCAACTTTGGCACGCATGAATCGGTGGTTGGTAACTACACGGTCAGCGCGAACAGTGTTGCGGGAGTTCGTTGGTTTGAGCTGCGTAACGTCACGAATGGTCCTATGACCGTGTTTCAGGAGAGCACCTATCAGCCAGATACGACGTGGCGTTGGTTGGGTAGTGCGGCAATGGACCGCGACGGAAATCTTGCGATTGGCTACAGCGCTTCGAGCGCAACTATCTTCCCGCAGTTACGATATGCGGGACGACTGGCAACTGATCCACTGAACGTGTTGAGCCAGGGTGAGGCGACGCTGTTCTCCGGAACGGGAAGTCAAACGGGTACGGGAAGTCGCTGGGGTGATTACGCAGCGCTCACTATCGATCCGGTTGACGACTGTACTTTCTGGTTTACGTCGGAGTACTACGTAACGACGAGTCAATTCAACTGGCGCACACGAATCGGGTCGTTCAAGTTCCCAACTTGCGGTGGAAGTCCGACACCGACGCCGACTCCGACGCCAACCCCCACGCCGACTCCTACGCCAACACCGACGCCGACGCCGACTCCCACGCCGACGCCGACACCAACGCCAACTCCTCCTCCGACTCCGAACGCGCCCAGTAATCTAACTGGGACGGCCGTGTCTTCGACTCAGATCAATTTGTCGTGGACGGATAATTCCAACAATGAGGATGGCTTCCGTATCGAGCGTTGCACGGGGAACAGTTGTACGAACTTCGCGCAGATACAACAAACAGGGCCGAACGTTACGAGCTTCCCGAATACCGGACTGACGAAGAACACCTGGTATCGCTATCGCGTCCGGGCCTTCAACGCTTCGGGCAACTCGGCCTACTCGAATATCGTAACGGAGAAGACACCGCCTAAGTAATTCTAACCTCCCTGGAGTGCGCTGCCTTGGCAGCGCTTTGGAAAAATACCAAAGCGCCAACAAGTTGGCGCACTCCAAGGAGCACCTCTATTAATTCACCGTAAACCGAATGTCGTCAGGAGTCTCGGAGAGCTTCTTATCGGCGCTATTGTATGCCTCGACGGTGTAGCGGTAAGTTCCCTTCTCCAGTGTCTTATTGACTTTGAACGTCGCGCCCTCGACGCGCTCGTTCATGTACGGCGGAGTGATCTGGTGGTTGTCGGGGTAGAGCGTGAACTTGTAATACGCTGCGTCCGGATAAGGTTCCCATTTCAATTCGAGATCCTGTCCGCTCACCGTTGATCCAGCCTTCGGATTCAGAACTTTCAGGTCACCCTTAAAGAGATAGGTCGGTCTCACGAAGAGTGTCTTGTCGGCTTCGACGTTGTATTTCGTCGCGGCGATTCCCGCAATACCGGTTGTCGCGAACACGTATGAGTCGGTATCAAAAACACGCACCGTCAATCCTTCGTACTCTTTCGGCGGCACATTCGTGATTACAAAATCACCGTCTTTGTCAGTCTTCGCCGTATAGATCTTGCCACCACATCCGCTGAGGAATCGACTAAACGTCTCGCACAGCTTCACCTCGATGTTCTCGACCGGAGCGTTGTTGTAGAGTACTTTCCCCTGCACGTTTCCGGTGCCGGGCGCAGGCTTCACTTTCTCGACACCTTCAACCGGAGCATTCGGATCCGCAGTGTTTGTTGGGCCAGCTTTCTTTTTGCAATTACTGAGAGCGAAAGCCAGTGTCAGACAGATCAAAGCAGTGACGAACCGTTTGAGCATCGCAAAAATGCACCTTTCGTTTTAGTATTGGCCGCGGATTGTAACATTATGAAAACCATAATCACCCTATCCCTGCTGTTGTTTGTCGGCAGCGCCGACGCGACGGATACTTTCTGGCAAAGCTTCAAGACCGCCGTCAGTAAACGCGACGTGGAAACAATCGCGCGCCTGTCTAAGTTTCCCCTCGAGATGTCGTACGGCATACCAGTGATCAGAACAAAGGCGCAGCTATCACGACGCTATCGCCAGGTATTCAACGAACAGACCGACGCCGCAGCTTGTTTCGCGAAAGCCAAACCTGAAATCGATGCCGCCAATCCCAAACACTTCACAGTTGCCTGTCCTGATGCCGCCGGGAATGAAGTCGTGATTTATCACTTCGAGCAGACGCGAACCGGCTGGAGATTTAGCGGTCTCGACAATCTGAACGAGTAGTCCCGTGGCACAAGAATAATGAAGGCAAAACGCCACGAAATTGCCTTGACGATCTCGCGGCTTCCTGTATTATTCCGCGCGCCATGCGAAAACAAAAAACTCTACTTCTCATCACCCTAATCGTGCTGGTTCTCGTGCCGTCCGCGAGTTTTTCACAGAGAACCAGCGTTTCGCGGCTTTTCCCCGTTTACAACAATGGCGGAAAGCCTGACCTCGTTGTCGATCCACAACGATTTACTTCACAGATGGAAATCGTCGATCGCCTGTTCACTGCCGGCACTTGCGCCATCGAAGAGGGTGCGGTTGGCGGCACCGGCTACCGCCGGATTCTGCGTTTCGATACCGTGGTGATGAACAGCGGCGACGCCGATTTGGTCGTCGGCGATCGTAGTGATCCAAACAACCCTTACGCCGAGTGGTTTGAATTTGCGCCATGCCACGGGCACTACCACATCCGTGACTTCTCGGTTTATGAGTTGCTCACGCCGGACGGATCGCTTGTCGTTGCCGGACACAAACAGGGCTTCTGCATGGAAGACTCCTTTAAGTATGACGGTGGCAAGAGCTTTGGCTACGACTGCGCATTTCAGGGAATAACTTCCGGTTGGGGCGACTGGTATTACAAACAACTAACCGGACAATGGATCGATATCACCGGCGTTCCCGAAGGCGACTATATCGTGCGAGTCACGATCAACCTTGCGGGAACGTTTGACGAAGGCACAAACCGTTATCCAAACGTTGTGCAGACGTCGATTCACGTTCCCGATCCGCGTAATAAGGTCACGATCGACAACTCACCGGAACTGCTCGACAAATAAAGATTGGTCCTCTCCTTGGAGTGCGGTGACTTGTCACCGCTTTGGTAAAAATAGTAAAGCGCCAACAAGTTGCGCACTCCAAAATGGGATCAAGAGGCATTCTCGGCGGACTGTTCCGACAGCACCGTCTTCTGCGTAGTCAGCGA
This sequence comes from Pyrinomonadaceae bacterium, assembly GCA_036401595.1. Lineage (GTDB taxonomy): Bacteria > Acidobacteriota > Blastocatellia > Pyrinomonadales > Pyrinomonadaceae > PSRF01. The sequence continues at coordinate 19,901 of DASWUM010000003.1, read as the reverse complement.
GAGGTTCGGGCTCAGAAAGATCGTAAGGACGATAAACGCCGACGCGAAGAAAAAAGGCGACGAGACGCCCAGGCGATCGAAACACAGTCCAAAGAAGAACGGCGCGATCGCTCTCGAGATACCGCCGTACGTTTGCTGCATTCCCATGTAGAGCCCACGCTCTTTCGGTCTGATCACGCGCGATAAGAGTGCCGTCACACACGGGAACGTAAAAGCCGTGCCGAGCGGGATCAGCGCAACTGTCAGTCCCAGCATCCAGAGATTGTGCGAGAGAGGCATTCCCAACACCCCTGCCGCCAGCAACACCAGTCCCAAACGCGACAGCTTCGACTCACCGAGCCAATCAACCATTCGTCCCAAAAGCAGCACGCGCGTGAACACAGAGATCGAGCCGACGTACATGAAGAAGTAACCGATAGTTTGTTCGGTCACCTGAAAGCGGGCGTTGAGAAAGAGAGCTAATAACGAGAAGCTTCCCTGGTATGCACCCATCGCGATCGCGTAGATCCAGATCAAACGCGATGAAGGCTCGCTCGAGTGTGAGATCACTTGCAGGATCGCCTGACGTGAGGTCAGGTTCTTTTCGCCTTCTACCGGCACGTGCTCAGTCAGATCGCGCGACTCACTCAGATATCGCGCAGCAAACGCGATATTGATAATGCAGAGTGTTGCGGCGATGATTCCGGGCGCCGCATGGCCCATCTGCAGCGTCGCGGAGCCCGGCAATAGATCGTATTTGCCGAGTGTGATGGCGAAGGAACCGAGCACAGGTCCAAGTGTGACACCGAGGTTTGTCGTGGCTGAAAGCCAACCAAGTGCACGGGCGCGATCCTGTGGCGCAGTTGAATCAGCAACGTAAGCCTGGATCACGCCGACGGTCCCGCCGCCTGCGCCCTGCACGACGCGCGACAGCAATAACAACCACAACGAATCTGCAAAGCCAAAAATGAGATAAGCGATGGCCGAAGCAGTCAACGCAATCAGCAGTGTTGGTCTACGACCGACGCGATCGGAGAACTTTCCCCACAACGGAGCACTCAATAATTGCGCGACGGTAAACGACGAGATGATGATTGCGGTGAGTGTGCCGATGCCGAGGTGAAAGCCAAGGAAGCTGGTTCCCGAACCGCCGAGTGACTTCACGTAAAACGGCAGGAGGGGAAAGATCATCAACACGCCGACCATGTCGATGAAAGCCGTTGCCATCAGCGTGAGTAACTTCGCCGGAATCTTCCGTACTTCGCGACCGAGTGTGTAGAGCAAGCCGATCGCGAGCAGCACGAGAAAAATGCGGACAACTGGCGATTGAAATGAGTGTGCGAAATTCGCTTGCAGGAGCATTAATGAAATCATAATACACCAATGCAATCAGGCTTTCGCCATAGCGATGTGACAGGTGGGCTGTATCGTATGTTCACACGCTTAATATTTTGGAGGGAGAGAGTTTTGCGATGAAACTGACGGAGTTTTTACAAGCACAGTTGGACCGCGAAGTTGAGCGTTCACGGAAAGCGCTGGAGCAGGTGCCGGATGGGAAGTACGACTGGAAGCCGCACGAAAAGTCGATGATCTTCGGATACCTTGCTGACATGGTCGCGACGATGCCGACGTGGATCACGATGGAGATTAACCTTGGTGAACTTGATGTGGCGCCGGCGGAAGGTAAGGGCACGAAGAAGCCGCAGAAGGAAACGAAGGCCGATCTGTTGAAAGCGCTCGACGAAGCCGCAGCCGAAGCGCGCAGCACGCTCGCAGGCACCAACGACGATTTTCTGAAGACGAACTGGAAATTACTGGCTCGTGGAAATGTCGTTTGGGAAGGACCACGACACGAGATAATCCAGGACACGATCAGTCACTGGTCCCACCATCGCGGCCAGATGACGGTGTACCTGCGCCTGATGGGTGCAAAGGTGCCCGCCATCTTCGGTCCATCCGCAGACGATCAGAGTTTCTAACGCCGAAGGTTGTCAAGATTCTCAACGCCGAAGGCGTTCGCTAATTTCAGCTCAGGGTTGGAGCGCAAGCGACAGCCCTGGGAACCATCAAGAAAATACGATAAACCCTGAAAGGGTTCGCCAAGAGAGAAACCCTGTCAGGGTTTATTCATTGTTTGTCTTGATCCCCAGGGTTCTCGCTACGCTCGAACCCTGGGCTGAGGTTAGCCAACGCCTTCGGCGTTTAATTTGAACCCGCACGCGCGATCAGGAATGTAATTGGCCTCTGCTCATTCCCCTTTAATCGCTTGGCCCATGACGTATCGAATTCCGGCCATTCGGCAGCCCCGATGATTCCTCGTTCGACAATCTGGAATCCGGCCGCGGCGTAGTGAGGACGAAGTTCGTCGTCGATAACTTCCAACGTCAACGGCTTCAACCCGAGGCGCTCAATCTCTGATTTATCTCGCACCGGATCGATTCCGATCACGACTTCCAATAGAGCTTCGGTTGCGCAGATCCGCCGCAGGTTCAGCAACAGCGTCGGATCTCCCTTCGCGAGCGCACGCAGCAAGCTGCCCCACGGAAAGTGCACGTGCACTTCGTTAGCAACGCCATCCAATTCAGGAGGCAGATCTTCAAGCGCGGATTGAACGAAGAGAACGTTAGGCGCGCCACCCTTAGCCGGTTTCCGATGGATCTTCTCCGAGATCTTCTCGAGGGGACGCGTGTTCGGATCGATTCCGATGTAGAACTTGTTCGGGTTCCGGCGCGCAGACTGGTACACAAAGCGCCCGTCTCCCGTCCCTATGTCGATGATCACACCTTCGCCGGTATGGTCGAATGAGTTCGTCGAAGGCTCGTTTGTCGAGTTATCAGATGGTACTACCACGAATTGCCTTGATCATTTTGAAAATCCTTTCTGGTCCACAGATTACGCAGATTAAAGTAAAGATCGAATCCAACCACCATCAACCTGTATCGACGTGCCGGTAATGTAGGCCGCACGCTCAGAAGCGAGAAACGCGACCGCAGCCGCAAGCTCGCGCGGCTCTCCCAGACGCCCCATCGGAATCTCTTTCTCCCACACACCTCTAAACGCGCCCACGCTGATTCCCTGCTTGTCCGCCATCATCTCGGCCAACTCGTCCAAACGCTCGGTGCGTGTGTAACCTGGGAGCACGTTGTTGACGGTAATACCCTCAGGTGCGACTTCGTTCGCAAGCGTGCGGGCAAATCCAGTGAGACCAGCACGGAGACTATTCGACAACAAGAGACCATCGACCGGTTGTTTCACCGCGATCGAGGTAATGTTGATAATCCGACCCCAGCGCCTTTCTCTCATGCCTGGCAAAACCTGGCGCGCGAACTCGACGGCACTCAACAACGTCAATTTGATCGCATCGTCCCACTGCTCGCGAGTTAGCTGATCAAATCTTCCCGCCGGTGGGCCACCCGCATTCGTAACGAGAATATCGATTTGCCCGAAGCGCTCGATTCCCGCATCGACGACCCGCTGGATATCACCCATCACAGTCACATCAGCAGGCACTGCGAGCACGTGCGCATTTGTGGTCTCGGCAATAGCTGCTGCTGTCTCAGTCAATACTTTCGCATCGCGCGCACAGAGCAGCAGCGATGCGCCTTCGGCGGCGAGCTCTTCGGCAACGGCACGACCAAGTCCACGACTACCGGCCGCCACGAGTGCCACTTTATTTTTCAGCCCAAGATCCATGATGGTCTACTTCTGCCGCAGATAATCGTCAGTCTTGTCGAGCCAGTCCTGTCGTGGTGGACTGAAGACGTCGACGTCCAAAGTATCTTCGAGTGCTTCGGCTTTGTGTTTGACGTGGGAAGGAATGTGCAACACTTCGCCGGCCATCACGTCGATCACCTGCGATTCATCCTCGCCGATCCAGAAACGCAGACCGCCTTCGAGGATGTACGTAAGCTGCTCGTTCTCGTGCGAGTGCTGCGGGACGATGCCGCCCTTTTTTATATAAACATGGGCCAGCATCATGCGATCGCCCGTTACCAAACGACGATCGATGGTTTCACTAAGCTGTTCCAGAGGGATTTCATTCCAGCGGTAGAAGGTGACGCTGCGTTCGCTCATTGGTTTCTCCGTTTAGCCACAGATTACACAAAAAACTTAGCCACAAAAAGGCACAAAAGCACAAAAGAGAAAAAGCATAAAAACCAGTTCGGTTCTTATGCCTCTCCTTTTGTGCTTCTTGTGCCTTTGTGGCTACTAGTTCTTGCTCGGGTCGTTGCGCGCGCGCAGGATCTTACGCAGCTTCATCCGCGCCTTATGCAATTGTGACTTCGATGTACCAACCGCCACACCGAGCATCCTCGCGATTTCTTCGTGTTCGTGGCCTTCGACGTCGTGCAGCACAAACACTGTGCGATATCCTGGCGGCAATTGCGTCAATGCATTATCAAGTGCAATGCGGTCCATAATCGGCATCGAATTCGGATTCTCGGTGCCGCTCACGATCTGAACCGGAGTCTCGCCTTCTTCTGTAGTCTTTTCGAGCTTCACACTGCGCTTCCGGAAGTGCATCAGACACTGATTCACCGTCAGACGGTGTAGCCACGTAGTGAACGCTGAATCGCCCCTGAAGCTGCCAATCTTCCGGAATAGCTGTATGAACGCCTCCTGAGCAAGATCTTCGGCCTCAGCCGCATTCTGCGTCATACGCAGACACAATGAATACACGCGCCTGTTGTGTCTCTCGTAAATCTTTTCAAACGCAACCATGTCCCCTTTCCCTGCCGCTATCGCCAGCGCGAGATCGGAGTTTGGGGCTGGTTCAGGTTTCGTCGTGGTTACCAACCCACCGTGCAGAATTGGGAAGACCTCAGTATTTGTCATGTCACTATGCTCAGCAAACGCGGGGCCACGAAAAACCGCGCAAAATGCCCGTTAATTGCGAAATTGCTACGTGATTTTTAAGGTTTTTCGACGAAAGCGGGTCCAGGGCACGGAAACCGTGTATTAGAGGGATCTGGAGGTAAACGCCTTACAACAAATACAAGATAACGACAACGAAGGGGTAACGAGGCTCGGGCAACGGAGACACAGGAGCAGGTGGCACATGCCGGATCCTGCTCCTGTTCACTGCATCGCGCCGCTCGATTTATGGACGGGCCGACGACGACGCCGGCTGGTTCAATCCCCGATTGATGATCATCTTCACTTCGACGCGCCGGTTTTGTTGGCGACCGGAAGCAGTCGTGTTGTCGGCCACTGCTTCAGTCTTGCCATAACCCATCGGCGTAACAAAACGTCGGAGCGGAATCTTGTGCTGAACGGCGAGATACTGAACCACTGCATCAGCACGAGCCCGGCTCAGGCGGAAATTCTTCGCTTCACTGCCGGTTGAATCTGTGTGTCCCGCAACTTCGATCATGAACGCTCTGGCACTCGTTGTTTTGGCAGCGAGCTCATCGAGTTGTGTCTTAGCTTCGGGCGAAAGAATCGCGCTGTTCGTTCGGAACGTGACGGCAACTGTTTCCTGCACATCGTAGTCATCCAGTGATGACACGCGTTCGTTGACGGCTTTCACTTCCGCACGCGCTTCCGCGGCTACGGCGTAAAGCTCATCCATCTGGCCCGCCATGCGTTCCTGGTTTGCTTCGACCGGGCTTACGCGCGTGTCTGACGTAATCGCAGCGCGCATATCCGACTCGCTAAAGCGAATCTTGTCTGCCACGAGCTGGCCCTGCGAATCGCCACGTCCTTCAACTTCAACAATCAGGCCTCGCAGAATGTCAGTCACCGGATACTTCTTACCGGAACGGAGGAAGCCGCCGTTAGTTTTAATGCTGGTATTGTCAGTTATGAGAACCTGATAGTCTGCACGGCTGCGGTCACGAATTGTGAAAACGTCAGCATCGCGACTGATAACCACGCCTCTAAACTTCATTTTCGCGCCACTCGGAACCGAGCGAACGGTCATATTCGGATTCTGCGACGCTGTCGCCTGCCCAAGACCTGCGGGCGCAACCGACACTAAGACGGCCAAAACGAGGCTCACAGTAAAGGGGTGAAATCTCTTAAAGCTCATAGTTTTTTGCTCCTTCAATACTCAATTAGGAATGCACGGGCACATTCCAGCAATCGTCTTTAAGGTCGGGGCGAATTTTTGGTGGGGGTTCGAGAAGAAGACTAGCAAAAGCGTCCGAAAAATCAAGGTATGTCGTCAAATTAGAATAAAATAGCCGCGGATGACACCGATAAAATCCGGATTTCATCCGTGGCATCCGCGGTTAAGTGAGATGAAACTTTTTCTTACTCAAGCCACCCACCTACGAATAATTGCATCAATAGCGTTAGCCAAATAGAAGGTTCTCGCGCGGTCTCCCCCGCCTGGTCCATAGTTAGATTGCTTTCTTGAGACCTCGCTTTTTCTCGGTCTCAACATAAATACAACTTAGCGAATTCTCAGGCAGCGGCATGCTTCTGTTCCGCCAGCACGAAGGCGAAGTGTGTCTGCAAGACAAGGACAAGACTATGCGTAGCAGATCAATTCTGAAATGGATTGGACTCACTGCCATCTCCCTAACGATCGTCTTACTGCTTTCCAACATCGCGCACGACGAATCAGCGTCTGCCGCCATCGACAAATCGCAACCGCAATCACAAGGCGCGCTGCAGATTCTCGATCAGAATGGAAAGCCGACCGGTGAGTGCCCGCTCAAACACACCGCTGTAAAAGCGGAAGTCAGCGGATTTCTGTCGCGCGTAACCGTCACACAAGATTTCGAGAACAACTACCAGGACAAGATCGAAGCCGTCTACACGTTTCCACTGCCACAGGCTGCCGCAGTCGACGATATGACGATGTTGATCGGTGAGCGCGTTATCAAAGGAAAAATAATGCGTCGTGAAGAGGCTCAAGCTGCCTACGCCGCCGCTAAGCAAATCGGAAGAGTGGCAAGTCTGTTGGATCAGGAGCGACCAAATATTTTTACACAGCAGGTCGCCAACATCATGCCGGGTCAAAGCATTCGCATTGTCATTAGTTATGTCGAGACATTGAAATACGAAAACGGTTCTTACGAGTGGGCGTTTCCGATGGTTGTTGGCCCACGCTATTTCCCCGCCAGTGAGGAACAACCGGAACCCCCTGCTGCTCCGAACCAGGAAAATGACACCTCACGAATTTCTCCTCCCAGCGCGACCGAAGGAGTGCGAGCCGGTCACGATATCTCGCTCGAAATCGATTTGGATGCAGGCGTACCGATCGTTGGACTGAACTCGGAAACTCACGAAACCGATGTTCAGCAAGTCAACGAAAGGCGTGCTGTGGTTCGTTTGAAAGACCACAACACTATTCCAAATAAAGATTTTGTCCTCACTTATCGTGTAGCCGGTGACACTATCAACGATGCCGTCCTTACCCATCGCTCCGAAAGGGGTGGCTTCTTCACTCTCATCTTACAGCCACCCCAGCGCGTTACCGCTGAAGACGTCATGCCGAAAGAACTCGTCTTTGTCCTCGATACGTCAGGTTCGATGGACGGTTTTCCATTTGAGAAAGCAAGAGAGACCGTCGAGCACGCTCTCAAGAATCTCTATCCGCACGACAGGTTCAATCTGATCACGTTTGCTGGTGAGACTAAGATCCTGTTTCCGGAACCGGTGCTCGCAACGCCTGACAATCTTCGCAAAGCCAGGAGTTTTCTCAAGAGTCACAAAAGCGACGGTGGCACTGAAATGATGAAAGCCATCACGGCGTCGTTAAAGCCGACCGATTCCCTGGACCATGTGCGCATCGTCTGTTTCCTGACTGATGGCTACGTCGGTAACGACATGGAGATCCTTACCGAGGTACAGAAGCATAAGAATGCGCGCGTGTTTGCGATGGGCTTCAGCTCGGCGCCGAATCGCTACCTGCTCGACAAGATGGCGGAATACGGACGTGGCGAGGTCGACTACGTCACTGGCGACGGAGACACTTCGGCTGTAGCACAACGATTCAACGAACGAATTCGCAATCCTCTTTTGACCGACATCGATCTCGACTGGTCGGGCTTGCCCGTCAGCGACGTCTATCCGAAACGCATTCCGGATCTGTATGGCATAAAGCCTGTGATCTTCTCTGGTCGCTACTCCGGTGCCGCTAAAGGAACGCTGCGCTTGAAAGGACGATACGCCGGGCAGGATTTTGTACGCGACATTCCGGTTGAGTTTCCCGAGTCAGAAAAAGATCACGACGTGCTGGCCACGCTCTGGGGCCGGCGCCGGATTGACGATCTGATGCGTGAAGAGCTCGCTAGTTCTGAAGATCAGATGGCGACGAAGCAAAAGAAGGAAGAGATCGCTGAGGTTGGTCTGAACTTCAAATTGATGACGCAGTACACGTCGTTTGTCGCCATTGACGACGTGGCGTTTACCGGCACTGAACCGGCGAAGAGAGTTGACGTCCCGATCGAAGTGCCGCCCGGAACGATCTCCTCAAATATTTCGGCAACCGTGCAGGTTACGGCCAGCGGCGGATATCTAGTGCAAGCATGCGGCACTTCTTTTGGTGTGGCTCTCACGACGAGACAGATTCAGGAGCTCCCGCTGCAGGGCAGAAGTTTCTCCAGCCTCGCGACCTTAGCGCCAGGCGTTAATGCTGTGAATCCGAACCCCGGCGTCGAAAGATATCAAACCACGTACTCGAGTAATGGCCAGCGTGCGACGATGAACGGATTCACCATCGATGGCGTCAGCGGAAACTTTGGCATCGCGCCCGGCGGTGAATCTCCGGGAGCGTCGGCGGCGGGCAATACGCCTGCGCTCACGGCGAGTGGCGGTGCCAACGCACTCGCATCGTACGATTCGGTTCAGGAGGTTAACATTAGATCCGTCGCGCTTGACCCGGAGTACGGACGTACTACAGGAGCACAGGTTCAAGTTGTCACTCGTGCCGGCTCGAATGCGTTTCACGGAACACTGTTTCACTTCTTTGGTAACGACGCCCTCGATGCGAACGATTGGTTTGCCAACAGTCGTCGTCTCAGGCAACCACCGAAGCGACTGAACTCTTTCGGTGGCACCCTCGGTGGGCCAATCAAACGCGACCACACATTCTTCTTTGCTTCGTATGAAGGTATGCACTTCCGCCAACCGATGGTGGGTGTGACTGACGTACCTTCGCTAAGTTCGCGCGCGGCTGCGCCTGCTGAGCTGCGCTCTTATCTCAACGCATTTCCGCTTCCAAATGGAACGGCGAGGCCGGATGGCTTCGCGGAGTTTGCCTCGAGTTTTGCAAATCCCGCGCGGCATGATGTCGGCAGCTTGAGGGTGGATCACGCACTGAGCAACATGACAATGTTGGGAGGGCGCTACAGCTTTGCCGATTCCGATGCGACGCAGCGTGGACCAAACGGCTTGTCGCTCAACACTACGAATCGCATCCATAGCCGCTCACATATGTTGGTCGGAACACTTAGTCATACATACTCCGCAAACGTCGTATTTGATTTGCGTGGTAGTTACAGTCGTGTGCGTGTCAGTAGCGCTTATCAGCTCGACGATTTTGGCGGCGCCTCTATTCCCATTGCGCCCTTCTCTTCTGCCGCGTTTGCCTTCGATCTCAATTCGCGCAACGCCGCTTGGATGAACGGGAGCGAAGAATCGAATCTGCAGCGTCAGTTCAATGTGCTCGGGTCGGTTTCAATCGTCGACGGAAAACACTCTTTCAGGTTCGGCGGTGACTTTCGCAGGCTCTCGCCAGTGATCGACTTGCGAGCGTCTGAAGAAAACGTGCTTTTCAACGGTGTGGGCCAGGCAGTCACTGGAGTTGCCGCACGAATCAATCAACTGCGCTTCGCCGATCGACAGAAGCCCGTGTTTAAGAGTCTTTCGCTCTACGCGCAGGATGAATGGAGAAAGACTTCGCGGTTGACATTAAGCTACGGCGTGCGTTGGGAGCTTGCACCACCGCCATCAAGCAACCTCGTGTTTGCGGTGGACCAGGTTGACGATCCGTCGACACTAAAAGTCACGAGCGCGGGAAATTCGCTTTGGAAAACAACGTTCCTCAACTTTGCGCCGCGCTTCGGCGTTGGGTATCAACTCTCCGACGATTCCGGTCACGAACTCGTGTTGCGCAGCGGCGCGGGAATTGTCTACGACCTGGGCCAGGACCGTTCGGGCGACATCTTTGCCAACTCGATCCCGTTTGTCTCTGGCGCTTCTGTTTTCAACTCGCCTTTCCCGCTCGTGTCAGCTCTGCCGGCGACGTCCGGTGCGTTGCCGTTGCTGGCGTATGACCCGCAACTGAAACTGCCGTACGTGATCAACTGGAACGTGTCTCTGCAAAAGAACCTGGGCGCAAACCAGTCTCTCACTGCTATGTATGTCGGCTCGACAGGAAAGCGGTTGTTACACACCCAAACGCTGCTGAACCAGAATCCTGACTTCAACTTTCTCCGGTTGACCACAAATCGTGGGAAGTCTGACTACAACGCGTTGCAGATCAAGTTTGATCGTCCGGTGCGGGAAGGGTTTGGGGTCTTCGCTGCTTACACGTGGTCGCGTTCGCTCGATAACGTGAGCGAGGACTCAGTGCGACGAGCGATCATGACAAGCATCAATCCGGCGTTTGATCGTGCGTCATCCGACTTCGACGTCAGGCATCAGCTTACGGGCCTCATTTCGTATGACCTGCCGGCTGCGTTTTCAAAAGGATTCGGAAACAAGCTCTCGCGCAACTGGGCTGTGGATTCGATCTTCAACGCGCGATCGGCAAGGCCCTTGAATGTTGTCTACTTGTTCCCGACCGCGTTTGGAGTTGCAGCCTTTCGTCCGGATGTTGTCAGTGGTAGCTCGCTGTTTATATCTGATCCGTTGGTGGCTGGTGGTCGAAGAGTGAATCCAGCGGCGTTCATCGTCCCGAATGACTTGCAACAGGGAAATCTATCGCGCAATAGCCTGCGAGGGTTTCCGCTCTACCAAATCGACCTGGCGTTGAGACGCAAGTTCAATTTGTCTGAAACAGTTGGGCTCCAGTTTCAGGCGGACGCTTTCAATCTGCTCAATCAAGCGAACTTTGAAGATCCGTCAGGAAACGATCTCGTATTCGGATCGAACCTGGCGTTTGGTCAGTCGACGGCGATGAGTGGTCGAAGCCTTGCGGGCGGCGGATTCCCGTCGTTCTACAGCTTCGGAGGTCCACGAACGCTGCGATTCTCAGTAAAGCTGCTGTTCTAAAGTTTGATCCACAGATTCCACAGATTACTCAGATTCACAATCAAATCTGTGTAATCTGTGGATACCTCGTTCCATTCCAACCCTTCCTCAGCTAGAATACTCACGAACACCACCCCTTAGTCGTGGGATTTGGGCGGGCAGCATGAACCGCTCGCGAGAAAACTCGTATTGGCTATTCATGACTGACTCTGACGACCCGACAGGCAAGCTTAAGGAAGAGCAAGCCGCAAAAAAGAAGCGCGAGGAAGCTTTACCCGAACGCATTTTGCGTCGCGTGCTCGAAGGCATGGGCAGCGTCGTCGACCGTAGACTCGGCCGCACCGTCGAACCTCGCAGCGGACTCACCACCTCGAAACTCATCGAACGAATGAAGAAGCTGATCGATGAGCGCGTCAGAGACGAAGGCCGGAAGGGCCGAATCGCGCCTCATCATCTCGTGCTTAAAGTCGAGTGGGGCACGCATTCAGAAGCGCCGCCGGAGATTCTCAACGACCTGAAGAACGAAGTTCTTGCGGCTGCGATCGATCACATAAACGATCATCGTTATCGCACGCTTGCGCCTGTCGACGTCGAAGCTGAAGTCGACATCTTTACGACCGGTATCTCAGTCGATCCAAACTTCGGCGAATTCGAAGAAGACCTGAGACGGCAGGACGAAGAAGCGCGCGCCGCTAAGACAGGCGTGCCGATTCCCGGCGCCGCACCGACAATGCCCGATATCGAGGTGATCGCTCGGGTTACCACCCCGGGTGGCACTCGTGAAGTCCCTTTGATCTTCAAGCCCGGTGGCAGACGGCTCAACGTTGGACGCGCTTCCGATAACGATTTAACTGTGAACGACGCGAGCATTTCAAAGATACACGCCGCGCTTTTGATGACTTCTGAAGGTACACTGCTCGTCGCTGACACTGGTTCAACAAACGGAACCTATATTAACGGCCGGCGCATTGCCTACGGCGAGTCGCGGCTGATTGAAGATGGCGATGTCGTCGGGTTCGGAGACGTGGAAGTACGATTGCGGAAAAGTGAGTAGTGAAACTGGATGAGCCTGGTCACAATACTTCTGCTTCTCTTCCAAACTGCTTCTCCCTCTCCTCTTCCCACTCCACATGTGCCGGAAAGAACCCCTGCGCTCCTGACGTTAATCTACGTCGGCGGGTTTGGATTCATCATTCTGTTGTTGCTGCTCGGCCTCGTGCGGAGTCGCCGGCAAACGCCACCGCCAATTCCTGAAGATCTTCCGAAAGCAGTCAGAAAGAGACTCGGCTCGACGTCTACGAATCGCGGCTTAAAAGCGCTGCGATGGTTGTTCGTGCTGCTTTCAGTCGGACTGTTCTCATTTCACATTTACTGGGCGCATTACGCCGCCGAACGAAATGAGGAGTTTCAGGAGTTGAGTTACAAGGACCTGCGCGGGCGGCGTCTTTCGGAGTCGACACTGCGTGGTTGGATCTTTGATCGCAGCGGACGTGTGGACCAGCCACTCGCTTACTACAAACGTGACTCCAGCGGCAACATTCGTCGCGAGTATCCGATGGACAAGGCGCTGGCACACATCTTCGGTTCGGATCGCGGCGATCCGGGGCTGGAGCGGGCGCTGTTTGGAGTTCAGAGTGGTGCGCTGCCGGAAGCACTCGAAGTTGTTAAAGGCAAGGAAGTCGAGTTCAGAGGCAATCAGGATGTGCGCCTGACGATCGATCGAGCGCTGCAACAGACGGCGGTGGATCAGTTGAAAGGAAAGCACGGTGCGGTTGTAATTCTCAATCCACAGACCGGCGACGTGCTCGCGCTTTACAGTGAGCCTTCTTACAGCCTCGCCGAAGTCGATGACGAAGCAACCTGGATTCGTCTCGAAGCAAACCAGCGTGACAATCCGCTCGTGAGCCGCGCACTCGGCGCTTATTACATTCCCGGCTCAACCTTCAAGACAGTGACGATGACGGCGGCATTTCTCGCCGGCGAGCAGGATACGGAGTTCACTTGTAGTGGTGGCGGTTACTACGCCGCGCCCGGTGCAAACGTGATTTACGACGATGGCGGAGCCGGAGAGATTCATGGGCGCATCAAGATCGATCACGCCTATGAAGTCTCGTGTAACCAGTACTTCGCGCAAATGGGTGTGAAGCTCGGTGCGGAACGATTGAAACGTGCCGCGCAGTTGCTCGGCATCGGCGCGTACGACACGCCGTCCGAGGCGTTACGTGGTCGAAAGCTGCCGCAGATTTGGGATGCGAGCACCGATGCGGTCAAACGCGCACTCGCGCCAAGAGAAGCAACGATCGTTACGGGCAAACAAGTCACGCGTTACGATCTCGCGTTGATGGGATATGGACAGGGTTTTGCAGGCCAGATGACTCCGCTTCAGATGGCACTCGCCGCCTCGGCAATCGGCAATGTTGAAGGAAAGTTAATGAAGCCGCGGATCGAGTACAACGTGAAGCCGGAGATGTTCAATCAGGTCATGACGCCGCAGACGGCGGCGCGGCTTCGATCAATTATGGGATTGGTCACAGGTGGGGCAAACGGTACGGCTCGTGGTGTGTTTGGTCCAGTCAAAGCGGCAGGCATCAATACGGGTGGCAAGACGGGAACGGCGCAGAAAGTCGTGCCGGTTTACGATCCAAAAACGGGCGAGCCAAAGACCCGACACAAGGTTGAGAAGGACAACAAAGGCAACATCATTCGCGAGTATGACGAAGTGATCATGGACAACGACAATCCACGGATCGACGGCTGGTTCCTGTGCATCGCGCCGCTCGAGAAGCCACAGCTTGCGATGGCCGTGATCGTCGAAGGCGGTGGCTACGGATCGCGATCCGCGGCGCCGATCGCCGCAGCGCTCGTGTTAAAGGCGAAAGACCTTGGGTATTTCAAATAGGTTTTGCCACGGATTTTCACGGATCTTCACTGATAAGAATTTATCCGTGTTCATCCGTGAAATCCGTGGCTAATTAAAATGAAGAATCGCGCATCATCACATTTATTGATCATCCTGATGATCCTCGGCCTCGAGATCGCAGGATATTTTGCCGTGCATCGAGCCGGGCTGTTGCGTGGGTACGAGACGTCGATCATCGGCGCCGTCCGCGATCTGATGATGTTCATTCCTTTGATCTTTATCGCGCTCTGGCTCTCGCGTAGTAAACGTTTCGCCGGTAATTGGGTTCTGTACACGACGGCAATTCTGCTCTTCTCCTTCGGCATGTTGATTCAGTATCGCCTCTACAGCGATCCGGAATACAACGCGCGCAACAAAGCCCAGGCGCGTGAAGAAAAAATGCAGGCGCTGCGCACGCGCTACATCATGGAGAACTACGATCCGGTCAAGAAGCAGCTAATGGGACTGCCACCCACACCTGCACAACCGATCGATATCGATCAGCTTCCGAAGAAAGAATCGAATTACTCACTCTGGAACGCGCTCACATCAAGCTACACGTGGATTCCTGTCTTTTCCTTCCTTGCGTTTGCGATTGCCTATTCGTTCTGCGTGCGCGACGGATTTCTGTTATGGCTACAGCGGAACAGCTTCATCATTGTTTTGTTCACACTCGTGCCACTCGCGATCGCAGTTGTGACATCAAGCGCGGGTAAAGCACTCGGCAACATGACGCCGTGGGAGCCTTCCAAGATCCCGTTCCTGGTCGGCTTCGCCGGAATACTGACGGCTCGTTACAAAGATCTCGCAGAGACTTACTGGGGCATTCCCCGCGCGCGCGACATCGTGCCGTTACTGGTGATGGCAGTGATGCCCTTCATCCCGTTTTTTGCGCTCAAAGACTTCGGGCAGATGCTGATTTTCAGCGGCGCTTACACAACACTCTATCTCGTCGCGGTGCGACGTTGGCCGCAGCTTCTATTGTTCGTCGGCTCCGTCGTGATTGTTATTGGAATCCTCGTCGTCGGCGCACTGCCGCGCGACATCCAGGAGAAAGTCCCCCTCCTGCCGACGATTGCAAGACCGATCAGTGCTGCGCTTCCTTCGAGAATCCAGCAGCGTTTCCATCTCTGGCTCGACGGCTTCGACCCGCCGTCGCCGGAAGTTTCATGGTGGAAGAAAGAGTATGACGAGTCACTCAGCAAGGATCCGAAACTGAAGGAACTCGCGGAACAAAGTCCGGCAATGCAGAAGACTGTCAACGTCGACATCTGGTTCGACAAACTTGCCTTCCAGCCGGCCCAGGCGCAATGGGGTATTGCTTCGGGTCGAACGACTGGTCGCGGCTTCGGTCTTGGTTTTCCTGAAGTGATTCCGATCGCCGACTCTGATTACGTTTACGCTGCGATTGCCGAAGAAACCGGTCTTGCTGGAGGCGCGGTAATTATACTCGCGATCATTATTTTCGTGGTCGCTGGAGTTCGCACTTCGCTTGAGGCGCGTGATATGTTTACGAAGCTGTGCGCAGCAGGTCTAACGGCGTTCGTCGGTTTTCAGGCTTTGGTGAATATTGGCGGTATTTTAAGAGCTTTGCCGATGACTGGAATCACGCTGCCTTTTGTCAGCCACGGTGGTTTCAGTCTGATTACGAGCTTTGCAATGCTGGGGATGCTGATGGCATTTTCGAGTCGAAATGCACGCGACAAGGTCATACTAGAGAAGCCGGTGGCTAAGAGTTCTTCTCCCCTTAAGCTGGAGGCTGTGCAATGAGCGAAGAGACCAAGACCTTCCAGGTCGAATCCGCATCGCTTACAGATCGCGGACTGAACGAACGGCGACCATTGAATGAGGACGCCCTTTTGCACGACCGCCAGCGCCAGATCTTCGCGGTGGCCGACGGCGTGGGTGGTGCGGAGGCGGGCGAGGTCGCGTCGCAAACCGCTATCGAAGTGCTCGACGAAGCGTTTCGCCATCAAATCGAAGGCGCCGACATTGAAGACCTGATGGAGCTCGCCATTCAGCGCGCTAACGCCTCGATTCACCAGATGGCCCAGGAGCACGCGAAGTTTTCCATGATGGCGACGACGATTGTCGCGCTTCATCTCAAGGACAACGTCGCAACTTTCGGCCACGTCGGCGATTCCAGACTCTACCGGCTTACACCTGACGGACAACTGCATCGCGAAACTGAAGACCATTCGATCGTCGAAGAGGAAGTACGCGCCGGACGTATGACGCCGGAGCAGGCCGCAAATCACCCGAGCAAGAACGTCATCAGTCGTGCCCTCGGCGCGGAACAAGGCGTCGAAGTCGACATGAAGACGATGGAAGTCGACGACGGCACGGAGTTTCTGCTGTGTACTGACGGCATTACCCGTCACATCTCAGATAACGAGCTGCGACAACTGATGGTCATCAGCAACAACCTCGACGAATTGTGCAGCGAGCTCAAACGACGTTGCTACGATCGCGGCGCTGAAGACAATTTGACGGTGGTTGCCATTCGAGTCGGCGAGCATCTCAGAGCAGATGCGCGCTCGGCAGATCTCGAACCCACGATTTCGCCTGAAACAGAACGTATTTATGCGGCCCAATCAGGCAATGGTTCGGCGGGTGACACCACCTTCATGCCCGCTTCGCGAATCGCCTTCCCCGCTCCGGCAAGCGAGCCTGCTCAGGTGACGCCTCTGTCCAGCGAACCACTAAACGTAGCCGGACCGACAGCAGCAGCAGCGAGCGGCGGCGGCGCAGCACGCGCCTTTGGCGTTGTGCTGGTGTTGCTGCTGATTGCCGCGGCATTTTATGCAGGCGCTCGCTTCAAGGAACGAATTCCGTTCCTCGCTTCCAAAGTCCAACCGGCACCGGCGACTACTCCCGTCACGGCGCCGTCGCCTGAAGAGCCTTTTGTGAAGTTTGAAAGAGCACGGCGGCAAGTCGATCAGGATCCGCGTGCATGGATCCAGAGCGATGTCGGCAAAGAGCTGGTGGCAACGGGAGTTCAGAACGCACTCGATTCGCCGAATGCGGAATTTTTGTATCTTTACGGTCGCGCAAATCTTCTGACGGGAAACACAGAAGAGGCGACAAAGGCTTTTGATGCGGCCATCAGCAAGTCGGACCTCAATCCCACTCCGACTAACGCCACAGTTAAGAAGGAAGCCATTCTGGGGTTGGGAATGATCAGTGTAAAGACCCAGAAGGATCGATGGAAGGTGCTCCACCACTATGACGAGCTGACCAAACCTCCCACCAACAGCAACGCTCCTTAACAGCATCTAAGGGTGCGAAATGAGCCACGAAGAGGCACAGAAAAGAAATAGCCACAAAAAGGCACAAAATGCAGAGAAAGTTTTCTGAATTAATCGTTCTGCTTTTTGTGCCTTTTTGTAGCGAATGAATGATGTCGGAACTGAGACTTCAAAATAGCAGGCTTGATGGCCGCTACGATATTCTTGAGTGCCTTGGGCGTGGCAGCTACGCGGAGATCTACGTTGCGAACGACAACGCTGCGGCTGAGGATGCGCCCCGCACAATCGTCATCAAAGCTCTGAATCTGTATCTTCAGGACGAACCCGACGCCGAACTGGAGCGAACACTCGTCACAAACTTTCAAAACGAAGCAGTTGCGCTCGATCGCGTCCGCCATCCAAATGTAATAAACCGTCTCGGGCACGGCACCGCCATTGATCTCTCAGGCACCACTTTTCACTACATCGTGCTCGAGTATCTTCCCGGCGGCGATCTCTTCGCACTCACGAAGACGAGGCCATTATCGCTTGAGCGAGCGTTGTTCTATCTCGAACAGGTCTGCTCCGGTCTTGCCCACGCGCATAAGTGCGGCGTGATTCATCGAGACATCAAACCGCAAAACCTGTTGCTGACAGCCGATAAAGAGCTCGTCAAGATTGCAGACTTCGGCGTGGCTCGCATCGACGCCACTGAGGGCGCGATCACACGAGTAGGAACCAATATTTATTCGGCGCCGGAACATAATCCGTTAATGCAAACCGGCCAGCTCGATACCGGCGGCTTGAGAATTCGCCACGATCATCTGTCACCGGCCGCTGACATCTATTCGCTCGCAAAGACGACCTACACACTGCTTGCCGGAGAGTCCCCACGTCGCTTTGCACAGCACGCGCTGACTGAGTTGCCATTGCAAATCAGCAACGCACCGTGGGCCAAGTCAGTGCTGCGTGTGCTCGAGAAAGCTACTCAGAATCGACCGGAAGCACGTTATCAAACTGTCGAAGAGTTTTGGGATGACATGGCCGACGCCGGTCTGCCTGCCACCCGGCCGTTGCAGATGGTCCCATCGGCCGTGGTCCAGGAGATGCGACGCAAGCCCAGCGAGGATCTGTCGGTAGAGCCGGAAGAGGAGTTTACCGAAGCAGCGCCGCCGCGACCGCACTTTGAGGTGCCGAGGGTTGAGCCTGCCGCTCTCGATACAGCCAAGCGACCGCGCATCGTCGTTCCCATCAATCGCGAAGTGCAACGACAGATGGAACTGCGTGCGCGCCAGGAAATGGAGACGGAGAAGCACGAGCGACGTCCACAGAAAATCTCGACGGTCGATTCAGTTTTGCCGGCCAGCAAGAAGCGTCGCGCCCTCGTCGCCGTGGGATTGATACTGGCATTCTCTGGTATGCTCCTCGCGACACACAAGTATGTAACAACGCGTTGGAATCCCCTCGCGCCGATTGCTCAGAATGTCGAACCAGTGGTCATCGGTCGTGAAGGCATCACCACTACTGACGTCAATCTGCGACCAGTGGCGAACAGCACGAATCTGCCGATTGGACTGGCTGAGTCAGGTTCAAAAGTGAAAGTCTTGAGCGCCGATAGCAATAGCAACTGGTATGAAGTGCAGGTAGTGCAACACGCCAGACCGAAGACCGATCCTTATTCGTCTGACCGTGGCTGGGTCAACAAGCGATATATCAAGTTTGATTAGTTTGAGTGCGGAGAAGGAGCGATAGTTTGGGCCTGCTGGATTCGATCAGAAAATGGATAGACGGTGAAACCGGCGAGGATCTACTCGAAGCCGCCGACGAGCATGCTAAACCCCGGCGCGTTTGGGAAGAGTTTCTGGTAAAGATTGCGCGCGAAGTCGAAGCTGCGATGCAGCGCGAGATGTTCACGCCTCCGGGTGGCCCAACTTACATTCCACGCGAGTACATTGTTTATCTCAGCGCTGACGACGATAAGGATTGGCAGGGCGACAAACGACGCGGCCTCGAACAGGGACTCTTTCACGTTCTCTCTGAGCGTGCGCGCGAATTGAGTGGGCAGACTCAACTGGCAGTCAAATCATTCGCGGTTGAGCTCCGTGTAGACGGCACACTCAATAAAGGCGAGTTTCGCGTGCAGGCAGTCTGGGACGAAACCGAGAGCGGTCACACGATGGTCACGCCGCGTGTCGATCCGTCGCGCACAGCGCCGGCGTTTAGTCTCAACGACACGGTTGTTGAGCGTGCGTCGGACGCGAGTGAGAGCGAACAGACGGTCGTGCGACCGAAAGCTGCGCCGCTTTTTCAGGTTGAGATCTGGCAGAACGGCGTACGCGAAGCGGTGGTGCCGATCATGAAGAATGAGATCACGATCGGTCGCGGCTCGCGTAGCATCACGGTGGATTTACCGCTCAAAGGCGACCCGGAAGTCAGTCGTGTTCATGCTGTGCTTTCGCGGGATAATGAAGGTCGATTCTGGCTTGTCGCGAAGGGCCGGAATCCAACGCTCGTGAATGGAAAAGAGTTAACTCGGGAATCGCCGACCGAGGTTACGGCTGATCAGAGGATTGCCATCTGCAACTTCACGATCCGCATTCAACCTAGTTGAATCAAGACACAGAGGGGCGGCCACGGAGGGCCGCCCC
>DASWUM010000002.1:0-97306 GCA_036401595.1 Pyrinomonadaceae bacterium | reverse complement strand
TGGGTCGTTGATCAGGAAGCACGAGTGCGATGGGCTTTGGCTACGAGAGCACCCATCCGCTACCGCGGACGGTACTGACTCCGTCCAAGTGCGGGAATTGGAGCTACAGTTCTATTTCACGCGGACGAACGGCATGTCGCGCATGCGTGAGGTACCAGCGTGCATACCGTTGATCTTTCCACTCTTATCTCGAGTAAACCAGATAACGTATCCTTGCACGTCGAAATGGTCCTTATAAATCGGCTGCATCGGCAAACTCGTTACTGGTCGCTGTCTTAGAAATACCTTGTCACCATCGACGACCACGCTGACTGTCGCTCCAGCCTCTTCGCTAAACCAATCGCCTTTGAATGCCGCCAGTTCTGCCGCAGTTGGTTTCCACTCAGTCTCTGCAGCGAAGCGCCTGACTTCACCATCGGAATCGACAGTCTCAGCAGACAGCGGCTTGCCATCTTTATCGAGTGTAAACTTCAACTGGTTGCCGCCGACAGTAAACTGCCCGCCTCCCATCGGAATGAGACGCGCGCCACTCCATCGCGACACACCGCTCTCAAAAACGAATCGCGCTGGCACGTGAGTCTTTTCATTCCGCCAGATGCCGACAAACTTCTTCAGCTCGTCGTCTGAAACTTTCGCTGGCTCAGGTCTGGGGTTCGCGGGAAATGGCCCAAAGATCTCGTCAGTGATGTCACCGGCGATACCTCCGGCACCCGGTGAAGTGCCGTTACACATCACACCGACTGAAACTTTGTTGTCAGGATAACGCGCCAGAAACGTTTGGTAGCCGGCCGTCGAACCGCCATGTGAGACATCTTTCAGGGTCTTGTACTTACCGACTTCGAGTCCGAGCGCGTACGCAATCTTCCGACCATCATTGAGCACACCTTGAGTTTCAAGTGCGTTGACAAGTGGTGCGCCCAACGACTGAGAATCGAGCATCGCGTTCCATTTCATCCAATCGCCGACGGTCGTGAGCATGCCGCCGTTTCCGTAAACATTCATGAAGGGCATATTGAGTCGCCATGGACCACTGCCCTGACGCGAATACGCTTGCGCGCGGCCGGGAACAATTCGCTGGTAGTCGTCGCGCCACGAACTGTTCTTCATGCCAATGGGTTTGAATAACCGCTCCTCGACGAACGCCGGGAATTTCTGTTTCGAAACGCGCTCGACAATGATCGCCGCGAGATTGTAGCCGCTGTTTGAGTACGAGTATTCCGAACCGGGCGTGAAGTCGAGTGCACGCTGATGTGTAACAACGTCGAGTGCGAGATCCTGAGAGATGACGCGGTCGCCACGGCCAACACCGGTGAGACTCAAGACCGTGCCCCAGTCGCGCAGACCGGAAGTGTGATTCAACAGATGTCTGATCGTCAACGGCGAACCGTAGTCGGGCAGCTCGGGAATGTATTTTCTGACCGGATCGTCGATGCTGAGCTTGCCATCCTGTTGCAACAGCACGAGCGCCGCGGCGGTGAACTGCTTCGCAACTGAGCCCGACTCAAAAATAGTTTGCGCTGTGTTCGGAACATTGTGTTCCAGATCGGCGAGTCCAAACGCCTTTTCGAAGACTAGGTCTCCGTTGAGCGACACCGCGGCAGCACAGCCCGGTCCGGGTGCGACGTACGCCTTCGCAACTTTTTCGAACGCTCGCTCAGCGCCGGCGACGACCTTGTCTTTTTCGGGCACCTGGGCCGAGACTGCACTTGAGAGAAACGCAACAACAGTAAAAACGAATAAGAATTTTCTACTCATTGAGTTCATCCTTCTCTTTACTGAAGTCATTAATATTCTGACGCACGAATCCGAACGGGTGTTAACAAGTTACCCTTTCGCTCGCAGCACAATAATCTGAATTGCTACAAACATGAGTGTCAAAAACGCCGGCACGATGAAGTTCACGCTGTCGGATGAATTGTCGTACCAGCCGCGAGTGCCGGGCGCTTTCCGACGATGGTCGTCGGACCGCGACTTCTCAGTCGAACTTGCTAACACCGATTCGAGCTCTTCGATCGTGACCGGCGGCAGAAACGCTTCACGTATGTTCCAAAATACGCACATCGCGAGGACAAACACGTCGAGGGCGATAAGCAGCGACCAGTAACTCGAATTCCATGATTCCACAAACGCCCAGACGAAGGGCAGGACCAACAGGCCAGCGATGACGTACGTGCGTCCGCGCGTCTCGAGGCTTGCGAGTTTGGCGTGTTTGGTTAGCGCACTCATTGCTTCTGCGAGGCTCGCTTGCGCCGATGTGACTCGCGCCCGCAAAGTCTGCATTTCCAATTTTTCGAGTCGCACAATGCTTTCAGCTTCGCAGAAGATACAACGCACCAGCACGTCGTCGGGTCGAACCGAGAGTGGCGCGCCACACTGACGGCAATTCGGTGGCGCGTCCGGAGCGGCAGGTGCGCTTGCCGCGAAGGCTGCACCGACGTTTGTCGCGCCGCTCACAAGAATATTTTTCATCGCTATGTTGGCGGCGAGTAGTTGCGCTGGAATGAGTGTTAGCCAAACGACCGCCAGTAATCCCGGAAGTGAGTGGGCATTTACCACTCGGAGCAAGGCAGCGCTCAGTAGGATCACGAGACCGCCGGTCATCAACACAAACGGCGCAATCGCGGCACACGCGAGCCGCCACCGCGGCACCTTGATTAGTGCCAGTCGCAACCACTGTTCGGCCGCTTGACGCGTTGCTGAATCTAAATTGCGAGTGAGGAGAAGTTCGTCGCGGTAAACCTGGGGCATCGTATTGGTGGCCCCACAGAAGGTACAGACGAGCGATGGTGCGTCAACCACCACCAGCGGCGCGTTACAGTTGACGCACAACAATGGCGCTAACTTTGGTCTGGTTTCAGAGTTGGTTGACGTGCTCATCAGCTGACGATTTCGGTGAGCAGTCTAAGAGCAAACGTGAAGTCTCGTCCACAGATTACACAGATTCTATTAATCAATCTGTGTAATCTGTGGTTAAAGCTGAGTTAGTAATTGATGGTTCCAACCATCGTGAACGTGTACGCGCCGGTAATGAAGTTCTGCTCAACTACGATTGCAGCTCTTCCACTTGCTCCGGCGAAACGGCCAGTGCCGTTCTGGAACACCATGTCGCCGGTAGCGATTCCAGTGCGAAGGTCCATCGAACCATTCTCGATGATTGTCGGCAGGCGATCGCCGTTAGCGGCTACGTAAGTAACCTCTCCGGCCGGATGTGAAATGTTCGGGTCGTTGGTCAGGCAGGAAATCAATTCGGCCGGTGCCGCCGAACTGTCCGAGGTGCGTGGCATTACCCGATACCACGACGGTCGCGCCGACGACGTTGCCGGAGCCATCTGTAACGAAGGTTGCGAGGCCATTGCCATTCGAGGCAAACGGACGCTCAGTTGCGCCCACCGGAGTGGTTGCGAGCAGCAGGGCGAAAACCAGAATAAAGGCTTTTAGTGTGACAAAATGCTTCATGATGATCTCCTTCATTATCAATTCAAAATAGCGGGCCTCACGACCCTTACGTTTTGAAGTGGTCGATATTCAGAGAACATCACAAACTATTTTTAGACGGGCTAAGGCTCCCAGGTTCATCTTTCACGCAGGAAGCTCGTTAATATCTTCGTAAACGGGCAAGCCTTTCGATCTAATCAAGTCACGTTCACGAGTTACGCCCCGAGACTCACCAATTACCAGAATAGCGTCGCAACGATCCACCAGCTCCAGCGAAATAGTCATCATGGCCTCATACTTATCCGCGTCAGCGTCTAACCACTCAACGACCGGAAGCGCAGCGTTAACTCCAATGACGGGGATGTGACCACGCTTCATCACCAGAGCTGCCGTCTTGTTCATTGCTTCCAGATTCAGCCCGCGTTGTTCCGCAGTCTCAGCGGAGTATGGACCAGCAACTGCTATCAACATTTCAGATCTCCTTGTGGCAATTATTTGACTGACCCTCAGTCAGCAAATTCCTGCCGGTATTTTCCCCACGGGGCTTTTTGTTCCGACATGAATTGAGTGAACGCGGGTGATTGGCGATTCGATTTGAAAGGGATCGCGTTCGAAGAGTGGATAGTCCAGTCGTGCGATTCGGAAAGTCTAGGCCACGATTCTCCCGACGTCTTGAACAGTCACACAAATCATCAACACCATAACCAGCGCCCAGCCTACAAGCGTGACAGGCGCTTCGATCCTGGCGATAGGACGATAGATCTTCTCCAGAACGCAGAAGAAAACTCGCCCACCATCAAGGGGAGGAAGCGGCAGTAGATTCAAAACTGCAAGGCAAATATTGATTAGCACGGAAAACGTGAGCAGGCCAGCCAATGTGGAACCAAACTCAGCGCCCCCAAGAGCCACCACTCCGACGAAGCCAGTCAATTGTTCGAAATCAGCAAACAGCGTCAACAGCCCCTGCAACTGCTGTTGCACCCCCCTCATAAGTTGAGTGGCGGCGAACGACATAGCCTGGACTGGACCTAAACTGAACCGCGTGAGGCCTATCAAGAATAAACCTGCGGCCGCGCCCGCGATATTCGCTAGTGGGCCGCCGAGAGCAAACGTGATTCGCTTGTACGTCGGAAGTCGTCGGAAGTCAGTGTCCTCGAGCGCAGGCAAAACATATCCGCCCAATGGAATCAACGAGAACCAGTAGTCTGTTTCGGCAAGTTTAAATCCAAACAGTTTGGGTCCAAACCCGATGGAAAATCGCCTGACCGGAATACCGCACAGCTTCGCAGCCAACAGATGGCCGTTCTCGTGGATGGCGATTAGCAACCCGATAACGATGGCGACGGCGACGTACGACATTGTTTACCTCCGGGATCTGTTGTCGATGACTCGGTTTCGCTTCGTGAACACAATAATAAGTACGTCATTGGCTCTAAGCAAACAAATCTGCATACAGTGCTCGCCACAAAGGACACAAAGAGCACGAACGAAAAGTGCGACGTCTTCGATGAAACCAACTTAAAAACGCTGCCGTACTATTCCTGACTAAAGCAGAACTCCACAAATTGCTCCGCGATTTTGCATTCTCTAAATTCCTGAATTCAAAAATTGCGTTTTCGGAATTCCCAAGCAATTAATTGAATGGACCACGAGGATAAATCACTATGATCCGAATATTAGTTTTGTTGTTACTAACCGCCACCACTGCTATGGCCCAGACAACTTTTCATGGGGATGCAGCTCGCACCGGAGTTTATCCGACTGCCGGGCCTCAGCAACTCAAGGGAATGAAGTGGACGTTCAAAACTGACGGACCAGTCATTGGCTCGCCCGCAATTGCGAACGGTGTGGTCTACATAGGCAGTACCGACGGAAACCTGTACGCACTGGACCAGGAAACTGGAAACCAAAAGTGGAAGTTCAAAACATTCGCATCTCGACAGGTTACTTCGTCACCAACGATCGCCAATGGTCTGGTCTATTTTGGTGGCTTCGACGGAATTCTCTACGCGCTCGATGCGCAAACGGGCATGGTTAAATGGACATTTGTATCCGAGTACGAGCGACGGTTCGAAGGCAAACGATTGCACGGATATCCGTCCGGCTTCCAAACCATTCCTGACTCATGGGACATCTACACCTCTTCGCCGGCGGTTTTCAACGGACGAGTTTATATCGGCAGCGGCGACGGGAATGTTTACTGTGTCGACGCACTAACTGGAATTCTGCAATGGAAGTTTGCTACCGGCGACATCGTCCATGCCTCGCCGGCAATTGCGAACAATACTGTCTACATCGGTAGCTGGGACAGCTATCTCTACGCGCTTGATGCAGAGACGGGCCAGGAGAAATGGCGGTTCAAAACCGGTGAAGACACGTACATCCACAATCAACAGGGCTTTCAATCTTCTCCGGCGATCGCCGACGGCACTGTTTATGTCGGCTGTCGAGATGGACATCTCTATGCAGTCGATGCCGCTACGGGTCGTAAGCGTTGGGACTATCCAACGAATAAAGGATGGGTCAATAGTACGCCGGCAGTCCGTGGCGGCGTAGTTTACGCCGGAACGTCGGATGGCTATCGGGTCTTCTCGCTTGATGCGAAAACGGGGCGCCTGAAATTCACGCTGGACGCCAAAGGTGCCGTGTTCTCATCACCTGCACTTGCCGGCGACATGGTCTACGTCGGCGTATCGAATGGGCGGTTGCTGGCTATTGATTCCAAGTCGGGCAAGCAGTTGTGGGATTTTCAAACTGAAGGATCGAAGCGGGATCCGATGAAAATGCTGAAGCCGGATGGCAGTCTGAATAATGAAGCGATCTATGCACGTTATTTTGGTGATTATCAGGACATGGTGCTCGCGTTTTATCGAGTGTTCTCCGTCGGCGCAATCTGGTCGTCGCCAGTCGTTGATAACGGGGTGGTCTATTTTGGCAGCACCGATGGGCAGGTGTACGCCATTCAGTGAAGCCGCAACGTAAAGTGCTCGAGCTCTTGAAGTCCGGTCGTCCGTACCAATTAATATAGAAGATGGTGTACTGCGTGGGATCGACCCCGAGCATCGGCAGCGCATGATCTCCTAACCACTTTTCAGCAGCAGCTGCATCGATTCGAAGGTTCTGATCGACGTTACGACTGTGCGCTTGTTGGTCGTTGTAAAAGATCTTGAAAGAGCGTGATTGGCTCTTGTTTGCCTGTGCTGGATCAGACCGCTAGCTCGGATTGGGAAGGCAAGCCGGTCCACGAAAGCGAACGATCTGTTGCTTTCCGCTTTGTGTGCTAGCGCACAGACCTCGCCTACTTTCGTTGGTATAAGCCGCTCACGATTTACTCAACTCATTAGGACCGGATTCAGCCATGGAACCGGCAAAGGTAAAACTGTGATGACCAAATCCCACACTCATCAGAAGCCTCGCAATCTGAAAGCTGCTCTTACGCACACTTTGATACTTGTAATATCAGTTATTTCGATTGGAGGACCGACGGCGTGGTTCGCAAACGCGCAATCACTGCCTACTGACCCTCAACCTACTTGCGTCGTTAGCGCGCCAGTTTTTGCAAGTTGGTTCCACTCCGGATCTGTATCCAAAAACGGCGTCGTGGAGCCCGCGAACAGCGTCACCTTCCCCGGCAACGTCCCGAACAACTGCAATTTTTACAGATGGTCGGAGCAGATGTTTTTGTGGCTGACTTCGCCCACACCATCCAGCTATGGCGGCGGAGGCCGTCCGATCTTCGATTCACCGGTCTTTTATGACGTCTCGCCACCTGTAGCCGGCGTCCGCACATTCATTCCGCACACAGTGGGCGGAAACTCTGCTTTGACTTTGCGCACCGCGCAGGTGGGTGCGCACGGGCTGCCAGTCATAATGGCCAAAGACGGAACGATGTTCGAGGTGGAACAACCAAGGATCGCGCCAAGCGGGAAACAGCTTATCCGCGACCGATCAGGCCGGTCGATTGAGATTGAAAGCGCGACCCTTGAAAACGGTAAGCCGATCCTTCGGGATAGGGCCGGTAGAGTGATTGCAACCCCAAAGGCGATCATCAGGTCTGAGTTGAGCCCAGCGCGAACGGTTCAAATGATTATGATCGGCACTACTTCGATCTTTTTGACTTCGTCAGGCACCGTGATTGACACGGAAGTAGGCCAGTCGGTCTTAGGGGGTGTTCTCCTGGCGCAGAACGGCTCGCTCATCTACTATCAGACGACTGTCAACGATGTCTATGCCTACTTTCTTACGGGAGCAAAGACATTGCCAGTGAACGGTGGAATAAACCCAACTCCAACGCAATTTCCCACAACCCAGGTCGAGTTGAACAAGGTCATTGCTTTCGCCTCGGCGCACGGGAAAACATTTCCGGATCCAACCGCACTCGCTATCGAGGTGAAGACGTCTTGGATTGAAACCACTGGGCTCGCCAACCTGAGTAGCTATATCACGAAGCAGGCTACAGTGCCGGTTTACACCAAGACTGCTAGTCAATGGGTCCCCACGGGCCAGACGCAAACAGTGACAGTGGCATTGCTGGCCATGCATGTAGTTGGTAGCACGGCGGGTCATCCGGAAATGGTCTGGGCTACGTTTGAGCACTTTGGTAATACGCCCAACGCGGCCTACCAATACAACTCGACCGTTGGAACTAATCCGAAAACAGTGCCGCAGAACACGAACGGAACCTGGTTATTCTCGACAAACGGCTCGAACGGCCCATTCAATACTATGCACATGCGCACCCTCCCAGTTGGTTCGTCCACCATTGTCGCGTGTGACGCCACCAATCCGTGCGGTTCGGTTAACAATCAAACCGTTAGCCCCAGCGATACCTTACGAATGAAGCCGTTTGGAGGAGCTTCAAACGCTTCTCCAAATCCGCTGGACACGACGGTAGCCGCGTCGAACACCGAGATCATCTCGATCAACAACAGCGTTCGCGGGCAACTGGTGAGCGGCGACCGGCGGCTCGAATACTACATGACTGGCTCGACCTGGACGATCGGAGGGATCGGGTTCACTACTAATTTTGGTAACCCTGGAAATAATGGTGCGACTAATGGTCAGGGGGTTGGCACCAGCCAATTGTCTAACACCACAATGGAAACCTACCAGCAGGGCACTGCATCGTTCAACGCCTTTTCTAATAACTGTTTTAACTGCCATAAGTCCAATACAACCATCGTCAGTCATGTCTACAACTCGTTGAAGCCCCTCTTTTAGCGGCGCGCTATATTACGAATAGGATACTGATAGCTTCCGGACCTGCGGAGGAACCACATCTTTCGCAATGAACCAAGATCTGATTCCGGATCGTCAGGAGTTGCGCCACCCCACACCGCTAGACTGGTAACGTCCTTTGAATTAAACAGGTCAGTGGGGTTTTAAGGACTCCGTTGAGAAGCGGACGAGAACGCCGCTAATCAACGATTTTGATATACAAATCTGAGCATGCCATACGTTCTCTTCATTTTTTCACATCTGGCCGATCGAGCTAATCCACGCGTCTCAGCGGACACTAACTGGAAACCAACTTCTTGCTGTGAACAAGTATCACTTCAGCGACATCAGAATCTTCTTCTAGCCATGAGCACAAACGGATAGTTTGACGCGCGATAAGAGAATTGTTGGAGCTGCCGGTAAGCTTCTATTGTTTCTTCGTATGCGGTCCAAAGCTGTCCCCTGATATCCTGTGGAATGTTTTCGAGTCCATCCAACAGCTTAACTTCTCCGCGCAATGCCTCAAGCTGTAAGCCAAGCCTTCTGAGGTTACGTTCCATTCGCCATCTGGATGGTCCTCTGAATAATGAGAGTCCCAAAACTATTCCGAGTAAGATTGCCGCCGTGAGGATCAGCGGGACGGCCTGGATCCCAAGGCGATTAATTATCTGGGGTCCTAAAACCAGTGACAGCAGCAGGAATATCAGCGCTCCAATCAACCCAAAGAGAAACTCACTACTCTTGAATTCGTACTTTGCAACGAGCGGATCAAGCCCATCGCTCAACTCACGGACCTGACGAAGCAGCGTGGAGAGCCGAAGTTGCCAGGTTCGTTCATCGGGGTGGGGTTGCTGTAACTGTTGTACCATGGGATGACTCCGTTATCCGTTTGGGGTTTGAATCGTTTTTGTTTTTCGCGCGATCGCTTGATCTCGTCTACGACGTCTTTCAGTTCGTTGTGCAACATCGTTGCAATAGCCATCCGTCTGCGTTCGCGCCGTCGGTTTGCGTAAAGATATATGGTTAACAAGCCACCGGCGATGAAGAGTATTGGTCCAATGAAAAGCCACTGAGGTGCAAGTGAAAGGCGAGCCAGGACTTGCGGAATTGAGAGGGCAACTCCGGCGAGAGTTGTTATTAGTCCGAGAACTAATCCGATTGTCTCGAGAGTTCGAGGTTCGTCGATAACCATTTTCAGGCGCGGAATCTGCAACTGAGCCTCAACCATAAGCTCTTCCATACCAGCGGGAGACTTGACGTCCGATTCCCGAAAGAGTTGCAGTAGGCGTTCAACTACAAGTCTATGCGTAGTTGGTGAGATACTTTTTTTGAATGTGATGCTAGGAAAGCTGAGAAGCTGCGCAGGAACATCAACACTCTCCTCTATGATCGGAATTATTGCAAGCTTTGTATTTTTACGGTGATGTTCGAGAACAAACCGAATGCCAATGTCAAACGCGGCATTTTGAACATCCTGTTCAAGCTCTAATACGACTAGAACAGCTTGGGCATGGTCAAGTACTTCATCGAACCGCTGTTTCCCTTCTTCATAATTAAGCCTGAATACCGAAAACCCGATGTCATTCAGAACTTCGAAGAGCTGATTTTGGATTTGGCTTTTAACATGGGTGAGTAAAATAATATTTTGCAGCATATTTTGACCCATTGAAACTGACCGTTTCAGAAGTGAAAAAGAGGAGTCGGCCAGTAAGATCGTAGAACCTGAAATTACCCCAAAAGCAAACCTTGGCGAGAAGTGACGAGTTACGCGGGTTAAGACCAAATTGAAGCATCCTTCTATCACGACAAAGAGCTATTGTCGAGAAAAAGCGCTAGGTATCAGGGCAGATGGTTGCTACACGCGGGAGGACTAAGTGAACCTAGATTAAAAACGAACCCAGGTTTCCTAAAGAAATTCAAGAAACATGGCGCCGAAGGTTCTATTTGGTTTCACTGGTGCGCTCCAAATAGGGACACCAACAGACACCAAAACCGCTTTTCGTGTTTTCGATGGACCAGATCGCCGTCATCATGTTCTTTTCCCTCAATTCAAGTCTCGGCGGGGCGTGCGATTCTCTAGCGCAGCCTTTCCACTCCTGATATCCTCGCCCTGTTGTTGAATGCGCAAAGCGCCGCGATCGATAAAGCAAACTGCGACTGTCACAACCCAAGGACGCGAAGTCTACTGCGGCGTCGTACTGGTCTTCTTCCATTTCCTCAAGAGCTTGCCACGCCCCCAGACCTGAAGAGGAAACAGAAACTAAAATTCCCTCTAAATTAATTGTTGCTGTGCCTTAGTTGTAGCAGGCTTGGGGTGAGTATCTTGCTAAGTTCGTTATCGCAATGTTTAAAGTTTTATTTGGTGCCGAAGGGCGCATTTCGAGAACTGAAGTAGCGTCATCTACTTCAGGAGTCTGTATTTTTCGCGCGCCTTCTGGGCTTCTTCAATCGTGCGGAACTTGAAGACGCCACGTGGATACCGCATGGGTGCAATGGCCCACCACTGCGCACAGTGTCGCAGGAAACGCTCGAAGTTGGGTTCGCGCGAACTGGGGACAGGTGCTTTATTCATTTCTTCAATTGAGCGAAACTTCTGAACCCCCATATCATCACTCACCTTTTAGCTTGAACCGTTCGCGCAGCGCTGCCGCGTCCGCTTGATCCTGTAAACGAACAGTTCCCTTTTTCAGCTTATATAGGGCTGACGGAGTCGCGAGATTTACTTGCGTCCCGTCGATGTCGTGGATCTCCGCTTCTACGGTTTCAAAACTCGCTACTTCACCGAGTCTGGTAAGCACATCCAGGTACAGATCACCGCTGGGTGGAACGTAACGAACGGCAGGGTAATCTCCCAGCAAGTCCTCGGACGAAATCTCACTGATGTTCGGATCATCCGGATACACCGCTCGCAATGCCGAGCGTAAACGCTCGATGTTCTCTGCGGTAGCGCCAATAAGAAGATCAAGATCCTGAGTCGTTCTTATAAGGCCGTGAAATCCCATCGCAGCTGCGCCAATGAGCACATACTCCAGTCCGGCTGCCTGAAATGCTTGCAGCAAACGCATGATTTCGTCGCGGTCCACGCGGGTAGCATAACCTTTCGCGGTGGTATGCGTCACTTTTAGCTAAGCGCCATGTTGGCCATTTCGTGGCTACGTTGGCTATTCATTTTCAAGACACCCAAGCGGAAAGTTTGTGCGATGTTCCTCGAACCCTTTCAAAAAAGAAGCGAGCAGACTGGTCGCGCGGCAGTCCGGCGTGGTCTACAATGGGCGCATGCGAAGATGGCTGATTACGTCCGTTTTGGTCCTGTGCGTCTGGTTCGCGCTCGTTGTACCACGGCGTCTGTTGGCCCAGGCATCCGAACCGCCACAACTTAAGACTGCCTCGACTCACCCGATTCAATACTACATTTCGCTACCGGAAGGTTGGACCGCGAGGAAGACGTGGGCCGTTGTGGTGGTGATCGAAAGTGCAGACCGCGACTTCCTGCAAGCCGCGGCGGCGTTCGCGCAGGCGCGCGGATCTCGGCCGTTTATCCTGGTAACGCCGCTGGTCGTAACCAACGGAGGCGCGGGCTACCGCAGTGTCCCAACTTATCACTATTCAGATGCGGTCTGGGATCGCGTTCAGAACTCGGGTGCCTTCAACTTCGACATCGACGGAATCACGGCCATCATGCACGACGTCGCAAAACAGTATGGTGGCGAAGATAAGTACTTCGTTACCGGTCTTGAAGCCGGAGGCCATACTGTTTGGGGAATTCTGTTCAACCGTCCCGAAGTGGTTCGAGGCGCGGTGCTGGTCTGTCCAAACTATCTCGGCAGATGGGTAGATGAAAACCACATTTCTTCTGCGCCGGAACGCGCGGAGCTGCCAATTCGAAACTTTGTTGGGACGAAAGACACGCTCTGTTCGCCCGGCAATCCGATCTACACGCAGATGCAAAGAGCTATGACCCTGGCGGCAGCGCATGGTTACAAAAACGTCTCGCTCGTACACGTTGAGGGCAAGGGGCACGAACGTCTTGCCGCTCAGGTGCTGGCTTACTTCTCGTCACTCTAAGGCGGCACGAACGGCGAGCATGTGGTGAGAGTTAATCAGCACCACACAATTGGGCATTAATTGCACACTAAGGAGCTGGGACTCTGTGAATGACAAGCCATACCACTTGGGTTAATGAATCATCGGATTACAGCCAAAGACGATTACTGAGTAGTGCTTTTTGAGTTCCGCCAGCCCTTCGCCCTCGCGTTTCTGAATCTCCAAATAGTCCTCCGGTGGATTCCCCCAGCACGAGATTCGAAAAAATCGAATCTCCCGGCCTTTGGCGTCGACTAGTTTTCCTCTGCGGCAGCGAGCTCTCAATTCAATGAGTTTCTTCTTAACGGTTAAAATCGATTTTCCCTCGACGTCATACGAAACAACTTCATCGGCACGAACATCCTGCGGTAGGCAACTGAAATTCTTTGAAGGCGCAGCGTCGTCATTCTCACGAGGCTTGTCCAGCGTGGTCGTGACCGCCAATTGCCTTCTGCTTTCGCCCTCCGCCAACCCCATCTCTCCTCCGATCAGGAAGATACAGAGAGCTAAGAAAAGAAGCTTTTGGAAATGACAATGACTTAGCAACTGTCCGAGACTCATGAAAGACAGTATGCGACAAGGACCGCCTTCACTTCAATCCACTCTTCCCTGCCCGAGGCACTGCTCAAAAAAAGGGCGACGATCGTCGGAATCGTCGCCCCATTCTCTTAGGCTCTTGGTCCAGGGCCTGGTTTCACTTCCTACTGTGCGGCACGGTTACTGTAACCGTACGCAAAACCTGGTTGCCAGATGCATCAGTGCAAGTGACGGTGATCGTGTAGACCCGATCACTGCCCGTACCTGAACGTTCTGAACGCAAGAGCAAGTGATGAGCATCAATGACCACCCAGTCAGGCGCAGTATCCCCATCACCCAAACCATTGATTGGCTCGTTGCTGGTCACGGTCAATACGCAGTTCACCGGACAGTTGTCGGTCGCAGTGTAATTGACTGTAATCGGAACCATCTGGTGATTCGGTGGCCACAAGGTTGGCGTATCAACTGTGGCAGCACTAACCACTGGAGACTCCGTGTCGTTTACAGTCACGGTAAACGAACACGTCGTCTTGGTGCCGTCCAGCCTGGTATCGGTTAGCGTGACAGTGGTAGTACCCACCGGGAATGTAGAACCGGAAGGATGGTCCGACGTAATCGTACCGCCGCAGTTACCGGTTTCGGTCGGCGTCGCGTAAGTAACCACCGCGCCGCAGACTCCCGGATCATTCGAGACGGTGATATTTGCAGGACAAGCAAACGTACACGCCCCGCTGCAACAAACGCGCGTACTCGCATAGATGGAAATCGTGTCTATTCGCAAGCCGCCCGGATTGGTCCCGGTGTCATAGGCAGCATGCCATCTGAGCTGCGCATTCTGACCATAAGAGGCCGGAGGCAGATTGACCGTGGTCGTAATGTAGCCGCCGGAACTCCCGGTCCAGGCTGGCTGACCGGTAAAGATGCTATCGGTAGCACCGATGGCGCCGTTATAGCCTCCTTCCACAAAACTACCCCCAGCGGCAATGACTTCCACAAAAGGACCGCCATTGATACTGATCTCCAACCTACCTCCGTCAAAGCCGGCTTCCGTGTTGAAGTTGTTTCTAAACGTCAACCGTACTGACGGATTGGTGCCAAACGCTGGGGCGGTGGGAATAGGAATTACCGGCGACGTCAAAGAAGAATCGCTTGCTACTGTGCCACCCGCTCCGAAGGCCGAGTTCGGAGCTGTATCTGGGGTGGTTGTCGACGTAACCCACAGCGCCGCAGTGTTCGCCGCCGCGCTGCTTCGCGCCGTGGTCCAACCCGCGGGCAGAGCCGGCGCAGTCCCACCATCAAAATTTTCGTTAAAGGTGGGAGCGGAATTCACCAGCACTCCCAGCGTAAATGGAATGCTCACGTTACCCAGATCCAGGTCGCCATCCTGAAGATGGAAGGTCAAGGTAATCGTGTCGCCACAATTGGCGTCGTTTGAGAAATGGAATGAACCGAAGCCAGTCGCACCAGAGGCGACCTGGCCATAACTCACCGGGTCATTCGGAAAGGTTACGCCTCCTGTAGGCAGGAGTGTGACAACTAAATTGTTGGTGGGTCCGGGACCGATGTTAGTGACGCCAAAGCTCACCGTTACATCTTCGCCCGGATCAATCACGCCATTACCTGGCGCACAACCCTCGGCGGTGATCGTTGCGCCGCCATTGCGAAGCACTGGCAGTTGGCGTCCGGGAATGCCTATCTCCCAAATGCCGCGACCGTGAGTGGCGATACGCAGGTAGCGCTGAACATTGGAAATCTTCACATCGAACACAGCCACGCGCGGCAACCCGGTCCCGTAAGGCATCCAGGTCGACCCGCCGTCGCCTGAGTGATAGACGCCGATTTCGGTCGCAGCATAAATCGAATTCGAGTCTTGCGGATCGATTGCCAGTCCGCTGACCGGTACTTGGGGAATGCCGTTGCTCGCCGGCGTCCAGGTTGGAACGGCAGCGTTAAGGTTTGTGGTTTTGAAAATCTGCTGTCCCGCCGGGGGCGAGAAGCTTGTAAAGCTAACGTAAGCAGTAAACTTGTTGTTCGGATCGATAATCGCTTTGCCGATCGAATTCCTGGTTAGATCGACCGGGTTCGGCGCCGGAAAGTTTGCTCCCGTTACATCGGTTAAAGTGCTGGAACCGGTGGTTGTCGCAAAGACCTGACCATTTCTCATGCCCACGATTCTGACGTTGTCATCCTGCGGCGAAACACCGATGGTGGTGATCACAACACCCTGGGTTGCACTAACCGGCACGAGTGGCGACTGGCTGACAATCGTGTTGTTGTCGCCCCGGTCAGTTGAACGATAGAGACGATCTGAGCCGAAATAGATCGTGTTCGGGTTTCCTGGCCCCTGCTCGAGTGGCGCATAAAACAAGACAGCATTGGTGCAATTAATACCGTTGGTGGTGCCGGTGCCGGTGCAACCACGACTGGTCCATGAAAGTATTCCGGTAGCGCCGGCTGCGGTGCTCGTAGCCCGTTGATACAGAATCTGCGAACCCGTTTGGTTAAAGAATGTGTGATACATCAGGACGTTGGTTGTGTCCTGCGCGTTGGTATCGATAAGAGCATAGCCGCCATCACCGTCCTGACAGTGAGTCCATGTGCCATTAGCAGCCTGGCAAATTGTGCCGTTGTCCTGCGTGCCACCCAGCAGGAAGTTTCGATCGAATGGATGTACGGCGACGCCTTGAAACTGCGTGGCGCTGAAATCGATATTGTTAAGGGAGGTCCAGGTCGTGCCGTTATTAACTGATCTCCAGATACCGCCATCGCTGCCCGTGTAAACCACTTGTGGATTAGACGGGGCAATAGCCAGGGCATGTTCATCTGCGTGAAGGTTTGTGTTATTGCTGGCGAAGGTTGTTCCACCATTGAGCGAGCGCTTCATCACGTTAGTCGTGCAGTTAGCAACGCCATTGCCGGCAGCGCCACCAAGATGGATGGTTTGATTGTCGGGGCTTACGGCCACCGCGATGTCGTAGAAACATTGTCCACCGCAGAATCCTGTCGAGCCCGGCATCGGAACCGACCAGGTTAGGCCGCCATCAGTCGACTTTCGCAAGGTGCCGTTTTGGGTTGAGCTGCAAGCTGGACCACCAATTGCCGCTGTAGAAACTTCACCGGAAGCAACATAGAACGTGGTGGCAGGAGCTGCGCTTCTGGTGACCGTTAGCTCCGCGCGTCCAGGGTTGGCTCCATTTGCCAACGCCAGGGTGCGGGTGAATGTCGGCACCGGGTCAAGCGCATTGGCAGTGCGATAGACGCCGCCGTCGCCGGTTACGCCGATCACTGTGGCAAGTAACAGATTTGGATTGGCGGGATCCATTTCAATGTCAATCGTACTGCGATCGTTAGGCGTTGCTATACCAGTAATCTGAACCTGCTCGAAGGTCGGCGCGGCCGCTTGGGCATTGAGGGAACGGTAAACACCGCGGGGCGGTAGCAGTACAGTGGTCGTATTGGGATTGCCACCAGTTCCCTGAGCGGTACACACAAAGATCACGTTATGATCGAGCGGATTAACCAGCACTCGACCAATCGAGCGACCGCTCAAGACATCACTGCCAACGCCGTTCAATCGGAAGGGTCCGTGCAAGGTTGGAGACGCGGAGTTAGCGTTCCTGATTATGTAGAGGCCGCGGCCCGCAGCACTGTCAGCCGACTGGCCGTTTTCGCCCGTGCCCACATACACGATGCTGCTATCAGTAGGGTCAATCGTGATCGCACCGATTGCCAGCGATTCCAATTGGAAGTCAAAGAGCCTGGTCCAGTTCGTTCCGCCGTTCGTTGACTTGTAGAGACCGCCTTGCGCGGTGCCGACATAAACCGTATTGGGATCGGTTGGGTGTACGGCTATTGAAATTGTGCGACCGCTCACCGGGACTCTGGCGCCCTGGGTCTGGCCCTGAGGTATAGGATTTGGCCCAATGAAAACCCAGTCGGTTGTGTTGACCAGCGAGACCACGCTCGACAAGCGCGTACGACTCATCAGACGTTCCTGCGTCTCCATCTTCTGGATCGCCTTTTCGCGGGCGCCCTCCGGGACGGCCTGGTCTCTACCGCGCAACATATCAAAGTAATCTCCACGAGCACGCAAGTAGGCTTCCTTATCAATTTTTCCAGCCATACCCGGCGGCAAATCCGGATCTTCTTCACCTTCCGGGTCCTGCGGGACTACCGTCGGCTCAGGAATGGGACCCGGAAGTAGACTTGTGGAAAAAATTTTGTTGGGTGCGTATGTGTTTAGATTACCGCTGCGTGCCTTTGTAGCCAGCTGCGAGGATTCGACTTGACCTTTTTGGCCGTTACGACCTGAGGTACGCGGGGTGAAGTCCCAGGCAACCGCGAAAACAATCAGGACAGAACTAAATAGAAAAGCCAACCTTCGTGTTTGCTTCATGGGTGTGCTCCTCTGCTCTGGACTTTGTTGCTGGCCACGCTTTCGTCAACTTAGTGAAAAGGACGCCTCAGTCTTGCGCGAATGATTTGACCTCGAAAGAGATCACTGCGACGGCTAACTTATTAGAGCGCAAAGGTACGAACAAATTTAACCAGTCTGTCGATTGGTCAATGAACCTGGAACGAAAATTGAGGTGCGCGCAGAGTACTGAGTTCGCCTTAGTCTGTCAAGAATCTGTTGGCGGGTATTGGTTCTAGCGTTCGGCGCAGAGGCCGCAGTGGACGCAGACGTCTTCGTCACTGACCATGACACCGCCCCAAGGCGACTACAAAAGTTCTGCGCCAATAAAATGGACCACGAGAACACATCGAAACTTGCGACGTTCACCTGGAACGCAAACCTTTCATCGGTTCGATTCCGATCGCCTCCTCCGATCTACTAAACAACTCAGAGTCACTACAGTTCACCGAAAATGCACAACGAAGACTTCCGCGTAGCGGCCGGAGCTAATCCGGCTCTGAAACTCATATCGATCATTGAGACGCGGAGCTGTAAGTTTGAGATCAAACGTTGCTCGTCTCATATAGTTTTGCGTCGGGAACAAAGATATTCAGTTCAGGCAATGAAACACAGCGCGCGGCCAATTGCCGACGGAGATGCGCGAGCAGTTCGAACGCTCTTACTTAAAGCATCCATCACGACGAAATCGCGTTCAGTTCGCCAGGGCTTTGACGACAAGGATTGATGAAAGAGAACAGTCAGTAGCGAGAACCGAGCAATCAGCTGCTCAGATCTCATGGAAGCAGAGGGTGATCGCTGCGGTCGGCGGCCCGAAACCGGCGTGGCGATTCGCCATGGCGCTGGTCATACTATTGATTGCGCTTAGTGGAGTCTGGTTGTGGCGACAACAGCGAAGAGAAGTAGCACAGATTGAAGCGCGAAAAGAGGAACAGCAACGTCGTGAGCGTGAACAACCCGCGCCTCGGCAGCCTGTAGAGACGCCGAAACCAGAAGAACCCGTCGCACAAAGTCCACCTGAGGTCGACCGTGGATTTCGTAACGGCGAGCCGACCCAAATCCGTCTGGAGTTAGTTTATTTCGCACAGCAGCAGCAATCGCGTAATGGTTCGCCTGTCGACCGTTCACCGACCGCTGCTGAAAATTATCCCGACGCTCAGAACGTCGGTACATATACTGTGCAACTAATCGGCGCAGTCTCTCCTGTCAAAAGGTGAGTCACGTTGTGTTTCGTAGATATGATTCCGATCTGGCAATCACGGGGATAGTTCGACTACTCGAGTCTCCTGGCATCACGGGCATTGAACCAAACAAATCATTTCCATTCGCCTTGTAGCACGAATGCGCTCCAGTAGTAGGGCGCTTGCCAATGCCTTCGCTTGAGCATCTCGATCTGCGCGGCTCGGAGTGCCGCCGATGGAGGCAACTTTTCCTGAAACATTCCTCTATAAAAACGCTTCATCAACTCGGCGGTCGCGGCATCGTCAACTTGCCAAAGGCTTGCAACTACTCGAGGGGACCCTGCATACATAAAGCCTCGCACAAGACCCATTAAGCCTTCGCCCCTGACTTCTTTACCGAGGCCGGTTTGACAGGCACTCAAGACAACGAGATCAGCATTGAGGTGCAAGTTGTAAATCTCGTTTAGGCGAAAGAATCCTTCTTCCGCGTGTCCGTCTTCGTCGACGAGCGACAGCACCAGCCCTGACAATTCCGGATGCCGGCTATCCAGCAAACCATGAGTGCTGAAATGGATGATGCGATATTGGCCCAGCTCAGAGCTCATTGCCGTGTTGCGATTCGCACGGAAATCCAGCGCCTTCAAACTTTCCTGTTGGGGCGGTAGCGCAGAGAGAATTGCTTCTGCCTCGTCGCGACTAAAAAGCAAACGTCGTAGACTGCCGCCCCCTTCATCACCTCTTACACTATTAAGTGCTCGTTTGAGCACCGTTGATGAATCAGAAGATGATGCGACAGCTTGTCCGAGTTGATTTTGGGTGGCCGTACCTTTCTTTTTTAAAGCACGGCTTACTTTGACCCTTGCATCATCAATCTCGAAAACCGGATCAGCCAGCACCGCAACCATCTTATTGGCAGGCTGACGAGTAGCAAACTCGCTCCGCAACAACGCGAGCACGGAAGCAGAGGGTAAGCTTACGATTTCATGATCGAGTATTAGCGGTTTCGGATCCGCCTTGCTTTGTGTTTCCTTGGTCGCGGGTGCCGGCAAGGCAGAAAAGGGTACGTAATCCAAAGCGCCATCGGCGACAATCAGCAAGCGCTTCGTACCCAACTGGGCCGCCACCGGGCCGAGTAGCATCGTGCTCAAGACGCTCGCCTGCTTTTGGTATTGCGAGTCTGCCGCCATCTCACGTGCGCGTTGTTGACCTTCTGTCAAACCGGGCTCAG
Organism: Pyrinomonadaceae bacterium; assembly: GCA_036401595.1. Classification (GTDB taxonomy): domain Bacteria; phylum Acidobacteriota; class Blastocatellia; order Pyrinomonadales; family Pyrinomonadaceae; genus PSRF01. The sequence goes on along the minus strand of DASWUM010000002.1, from coordinate 77,211 downwards.
GCTGACGCGCAATTAGTAGGTCGTAAACGCGCCGCGCTTGTGCTTCAACTTCGGCGCTCGGTGGCAATTGATAGCTCAAAACGCCGTCAGGCGTCATCGCCCACACGTAACTGCTGTCATGACCAAGCTTATATTCGAGCAAGAGGGTGTTGCCATCCAGTACCTGCTGTTGGATTTCCGGGATGCTGAGTGGTTGAGCTTTGGTGATTGCAGAATAACGCGAGCCACGCCCTCGAATCTCAGCCCGCACTCGCCGGCGCTCTGATTCTAAAACCTCAATCTTTCGCTGGGCTTCGATCTTTTGTGCATCGGTGAATTTACTTTTTAGTAGCTTCGTCAAAGCATCGAGGCTAACCGTAAGGCGCTCGGCGATATTTCGTTCGCGCTCTATCAAATCGGCATCGGCTTCCGGCTTTAGCACAACTCGGGCTTGAGTAAGAAGATCCACCAGGCTTCGTGCTTTCACTTTTTCGGTGAAGGCCAGGGCCTCGACATTGTGCCCCGCCTTCGGATCAACCGCGTGCTGGCGCATCAATATATCGATATAGAGTTCATAGAAAGGGAACAAGGTTGCGATGAAAGAAGACTGTAGCTCAGGACTGCCGGCGTGGTCGCGCAGCACCTCCACCAGAGCAATGGACTTTTCGATGTTTGCTTGTGCTTCGTTGAGTCGACCAAGATCGCGAAGGGCGACGGCGATGTGCTTGAGCGTGATGGCTTCGTTTCGCGGGTGACCTGCGTTGTGAAAATAACTCCACCCTTCGTTATATAACGTCAGCGCTTGCGCAATGTCGCCTAACTTATAATAGACCGTTCCGACATTGACCTTCACCTGGGCTTCTGTCTCTTTATCTCCTCGACCCAACAACAAAGCTTTCTCGGCGGAATCCAGTGCCTTTTGCCGTTCGCCGAGTCGAGCGTAGTCGTTGCTGATGGTTGACTCCTCGACCGCTTCCTGCTTCTTGGCTGCCAGAGACTGCCAAATGGCCACAGCCTTAAGTGAGTATTCCAGGGACTTTTGCGCCTCGTTTTCCACATCATATGTGGAGCTGATGCTGCGGAGCGTAAAAGCTTCTCCGGTTTTATCTCCAAGTGATTGGTACATCAGGAGGAGTTGGCTATAGAGATCCCTCGCTTTTTCCTCTTCTCCCCAAAGGTAATGGATATCGGCGATCCAGCTGAGCATGAAAGCTTCTTTTTTCCTGTCGCCGATCGCTTGATATTTTTTTAGGGCCTCCTGACCAAATTGCAGCGCCTTTCCCTGATCGTTGGTGATTTGCACGTCCGCCATAGCTTCGAGCGACTCAGCCTGTTTGCGGTCATCTCCCAGCTCTTTGGCGATTCGAAAGGCTCGTTCAAAAGGTGCGAATGCTCCCATCCACTCGCGTCTGCGCCTGTAGGTAAGGCCCATATTAATCATGGCAACGTACTGTTCGCTTAGATCTCCAATTGCACCATAGAGCGATGATGCTTCTTCAAATTTCTTAATAGCCGCTTGAGAAGACTCCGGAGTGTTTTGTATGCCCAAGGCGACGGCTTCCTCAAAGATCCGGTGCGCCGCGAGCCAGGCTTTGTCCCGTTCGGTCCCAGGCCTCAGCTCAACAAGTTTTGCCTCGTACTTTCCCACCACAGCGTTCTTGTTGGGAGAGCCTACTTCGAGTCGATATATGCCAGTTGTATCAGCTATCGCGTACACGGGTTCCGGTCCTAGTGTTCCATTAGGGCTATCCACTTCGGTGATTAATCTTCCGTCAGGCGTAAAGAGTTTCACCACGACATCAATTCCCTTTTGCTCTACAACTACATGAGCAAACTGTCCGGCAGCGAGTGATATTTCGTAGGAATGTGATTGACCGCCCTTCAGCTCGCGCAGCACGAGTTGTCCTACTTCAAGTGACTTCAGCTCGGCAGCTTGCTGAACTGCCTGGACCATTGCCATCTGAGGTTGAGTTAAATGTAAGAGCGAGCGGGAACTCGCTGCGTGCCCTGCCCCCAATAAAAACATCAAACACAAATTCGGCATCATGGCCCAACGCCTAAAGCGCAGCTTTCGATGGTCAGCACTCTCAATAGGGATCACTGAGTACATAGGCAATTTGTTTCACGAGATAAGACTACTCTTTGAATTCGACCCTGACGTCGGGAGCAGCCTGGGCGCTGGCGCATTCTACCTGTTGAGCGATCACGTAACAATAACTTCCGCGGGAGATGAGCCTCTTTCTATCGTCGAGAGACAAAAGCGAAAAGGGCTGCGCCGCTTCGGCATAGCCCTTTTCGCTTTGGTTTAAGTTGGTGAAGGCGGTACGCGGTGAACCGCTCAAGGCCCGAAGATGCCCTCCAGAAATCCAGGAAGAGGGGCTCCGCCCGCTGCGCCTACGGCGGGTATCTCGATCATCAAATCATCTGCCAGACCGTCGTTGTTCGCATCGTAAGTCCAAAATTGGTTCCCGGGATGGCCATTTGGTACGAACAGCTGCGGATGATCAAACGGGGCGCGTTGATAGACGACGCGCTCGTCAGTAAGCGCTTGCAGAAAAGCCACGATGGCATCGATTTCATCCGCCGTTAACAATGGAACTCCTAATGGTTCGATCGTTGTGCCATCGAGTGCGGTAATGGGCGCCACATTACCACCGCGGCTATAGAGCTCAACCACTTCACGCAAAGTACGAGTGCCACCATCGTGAAAGTACGGCGCAGTCAGAGCCACATTTCTGAGTGAAGGAACTTTAAACGCGCCCTCGGTGCCGAAGCCTTTGCTGAGAATGGTTCCGTCCCATGCGCAGAAGTTTGTCACGCAGGTAAACGTCGCTGGACAGTCGGTCGCAACGGTTGCTGTAGTGCATGGCTTGTTAATAGCGTCTGAAAACCCTGTCGGAAAGCGACGTGACGCAAGGGATAGTTTGCCAAACACATCGCTTGCACCGACACCCAGATCGTTGTTGGTAGGACGGATGCCGATGTTATTGAACCCCTTATCAATGACGTTGCCGTCACGATTCCTGACTGCTCCGTTAACAGCAAGATTCACGCGCCGCACCGAATTGTCGGTCAACTCGTTCGACTCATGGCAATTTGAACAACGCACGTTGGTTGCGCCACGTGTGCGATCGTTAAACAGTGCGGCACCGAATAGCGCCAGCCGGCTTATCTGCGTAGGTGAGGTATTAATCCAGGGATTTAATGCTGGATCGGCTGCTTGCGGATGTTCACGGCGGAAGCGATCCCAGGGAGTATCATCTGAGACCAACGTTGCTTCGTAGATCTGGATTGCGATTCCAAAGAATAACGAGAAGTTGTATTGCAGCAGCGAGTACTCATTCTCGTTGCATAGTCCGTCCCCACAATCACCATTGTTTTTAGGGACCAGGGTTTTGCTGCCGTCAGCGTTAACCCGGATCACCATCTTCGACCTCCACCATTTTTCATAAAAGGCTGTTTTGATCATGTCGTCATACCGATTGAACGCCAGACCTTTGTTAGGCCATCGGCTCATTGAGCCGAGGACGCTGTCAGAGGGCGAAACCAACTGTCCGTTCAAAGGCCGGATACTGTCGAGCCTCTTGCTGTTGTCGCGTTGCCCTTTTGCTAGCGCGAGAGCGACATCAAGTTGAGTGCGGCCAGGAATGGCCATTTCAAGATCGCTGACGATCGGCGCCACCGCTTGTGAGGCAAGGCTTGCGTTGCTTAGTTCGATGCGTACTTCGACAGGCTTTTTGGGATCGTCGGCGCGAAACACTTTTGCGCTTGGATCGCGCTGGCCAAGGTGGTTGACGCCGTTGAAAATGTTCTCAGCGCGCCCATCCCAAAATTGTCGATGATTGAAGACAGCATTAATGACTGTTGGCGTATTCCGGGGCTCCACTCGACGTGTATTTGACGAACCCACAAGAAAACCAAGCGGATCCTTGACTGGAGCCGGATAATGGATTCCCTGCGACGAAACGACATCGTTACTGTCTGTGGTGGTATCAAGTGCGCCGCGAACGTTTGGAATCGCAAGTCGAGTGAAGGGAAAGTCCGCTGCGGTGAGTTGATAGTTAGGACCTCTGCCGTTCGAAAAGAGTAGATCAGCTGCAGGCATATGTTTTAGGCCCGGGCTCAGTTGGTTCTTCGATCTTGGATCTGCCCCAGCTCGAAAATGACAACTGGCGCAGGCTTGTACACCATCGCTTCCGACTTGCATATCCCAGAAGAGTGCCTTACCCAATGCTCGTGCCATTGCAGGGTCGCGAACTATATCGTTTAGTCCCGATGGAGTAGGTACAGGAACCGCACGTAAATCGCCGGGAAGGTTCAGCAGATCGGTACTGGGTTGAGGATTAGGAACACGTGGAATTGTAACGTCTGAAGGACCGTCTGCGAGGGTGGCTGTGCCGGCGATTCCCAGGAGTAGCATTACAACCAGGGTTAGATAAATGGATCGAAATTGTCTCGATGAGTTGGTGCTGGGCATGATGTTGTTACCTCACGTAAAGGTCGGAATCCTGGAACTAATCTTCATTCTTGTTCGAAAATAAGCTCCAGCATTGATTAGTGGTAAAAGGGCGTGAAACGTATCGCGGGCTGTCAAGGCTTTACCAGCTGCAAAGTCCAACGGATGATTCAGCTTTTCTCATGTCTCTCTCGAAGCAGGTGGGAGAGAGACTGACTCTCGAGTCCATCAAGATCGATGGTTGATTGAATGAATTGCGAATAACCAACGTTTGGTGTCTAACCTTCTCACCAGCCGCACTCTGCGCACCTGGTTGTATCCTAGTTGTTCCGAACTTGTTCCTCAGACGTGACCACAGGAGGGCCAATTTCTCTTGGGAAAAATTCAACTGCTCTCTAAATTACAACGGCTAGCACGCGCTCACAGGTTCTCTTTTTGCGCGGCGGCTCAAATTCCTTCACGATGAGCCGTCGATGCGCATTACAACTCAAAAACCGATTCGGCTAACTCAGCCCTCGGATTTTATGTTCAGCTCGTCCCCACGGTCGATTACTCACAGGTCTTAAGTTCTCGCCACTGACGCACCGATTCCTTTATCTTCACGTTCATGATCCTCCCGCTTCGCGGTATTATCCCTGCGGCCGAGGTCTAAAATCGAATCATGATCAAACCAATCCGCAACGTGAATTGGCGTTCGAAGTAGATTGACCATGAGAAAACAGCCAGTCACACGAAGACAGTTTTTGGGAAGCGGTATTGCTGCGGCGGGAGCGATATCGATTGCCTCCGCGTTACCCGCAAACGCACGAGAGTGGGAAGAGTATTCCGCGCGCTTTGACCGATCGATCAGCAATGGGTTGCCGGCGGGTCCACTGCGACCGGACGACGAGACTGCCTGGAAGGCGGTTGCGAAAAATTATGACGTCACAAACAAAATAACAAATCTTGAAAATGGCTATTGGGGAATCATGGCGAATCCGGTGCTCGCTGAATACAAGCAACTCACCGAATTCATTAATAAGGAGAATACGACTTTTGCTCGACCCCGGTGGTCCGAAACGTACCGCGGTGTGAGAGACACGGTGGCGGGCTTTCTGAATGTTAGCCCGAACGAAATTGCATTAACGCGAGGTGCAACCGAGGCGCTGCAGGCACTGATTGGTGGGTATAACAAACTCAAGCCGGGCGACACGGTTCTTTACGCAGACCTGGATTACTCGGAGATGAAGAACGCGATGCGTTGGCTTGAAGTTCGCCGAGGCGTCAAGGCGGTGAAGCTGACATTTCCTGAACCAACGATTGATCGGGCGCTTCAGGAAGCAGACATTCTTGGTTTTTACGAAAAAGCTCTCTCAGCCAATCCGGGAACAAAGCTGCTGCTGTTGACGCACCTCAACAACTGGACTGGATTGATCATTCCAGTTGCCAAGATCGCGAAGATGGCAAGAGATCGTGGCGTGGACCTGATACTCGACGCGGCCCACTCAGTAGGTCAGGTAGAGCTCAACCTAAAGGGACTTGGCTGCGATTTCATCGGTGTGAATCTGCACAAATGGGTGGGGGCGCCAATCGGTTGCGGCGTTATCTATATCAAGAAGGACCGGATCGATGCGATCGATCCATACATGGGAAAACCGACCGGCGTCTCGGACATTGACGGGCGCATAGATACCGGAACACTAAATTTTGCGGCGCACATGACCATCCCGGCCGCCATCGCTTTTCACAACAAAATAGGAACCGCGGTGAAAGAAGCGCGCCTTCGATACCTGAGAAACCTCTGGGTCGCACCCGTCCGAAAAATGAAAGGGCTCATTGTTCTCACGCCAGACGACGACGCCATGGTCGCGGCGCTGACTTCATTCCGTCTTGATGGCGTGACGTCAACCAGTGCGAACGACTCGATCGTCAGGCAGTTGGCCGAAAGATTCGGCGTGCTGACGGTCAGGCGCACGGGGCCGGCTGCCGGCGATTGCATTCGCGTGACTCCGTCTGTTTATACCTCGGCGGATGACGTCATGAAGCTTGTCAACGCACTACGTTCGATCACGGCTTCACCAAAATCGATCGGAAACCCGTGATGTTGAAATCTCAAATTCCAACACCACCAGGAATATGAAGACACTACTTTCGCTCGCCCTGGTCTTCGCGTTGTCGCTGACCGTTCTTGCTCAGGAGCGCACGCGGCGGCCAATCGCGCCGGCCCAGTTTCACGTTGAAGAAAAAACCATTGCTCAAATTCACGCTGCGTTGCGCGCACGACAGGTGACGTGCCGGGGACTGGTGGAAGCGTATCTGGCGCGCATCAACGCCTACGATCAGAAAGGCCCGTCGCTCAATGCCGTGGTGCTGCTGAATCCAGATGCACTCAAAACTGCGGATGAACTCGATGCGCGTATGAAGTCAGGCGCGGCCATGCGCCCTTTGGAATGCATCCCTGTCGTCGTGAAGGACAATTACGAAACAAAGGCTCTCCGAACGACGGCCGGTTCTCAATCGCTGGCCAAGTTCATTCCCACCCGCGACGCTTTCGTGGTGAGGAAGATCAGGGAGGCCGGCGCGATCGTGCTGTTCAAATCGAACATGGCAGAGTTCGCGTTCACGCCACTTGAAACCGTGAGTTCGATTCAGCCTGGATACACTTTCAATCCTTATGCGCTCAATCACACGACCGCGGGCTCGAGCGGAGGTACAGCGGCGGCCATCGCGGCAAACTTTGGCGCCGTCGGGTTGGGCACCGACACTGGAAACTCGATCCGTGGTCCATCGTCACACCAGAGCCTCGTAGGCATTCGCTCCACGATGGGTTTAGTCAGTCGCACGGGCGTGGTGCCGCTGAATTTTTTGGCAGACATCGCCGGGCCGATGACCCGCACAGTTGAAGACGCCGCAGTCGTGCTCCAGGTGATCGCCGGCCCCGACCCCTCCGATCCGGTCACGCTCACGAGCGAAGGCCACATTCCCCCGAGCTACCTTCCGTTTCTCAAAAAGGATGCACTCAAAGGCGTTCGCCTCGGCGTGTTGCACGGTGCCTATGATCGGCCCACCGCGGATCCCGAAGTGCTGGCAGTGTTCAAGAACGCGCTGAAAGAATTGAAAACTGCGGGCGCAGAGATCGTGGACCCGGCAGACGTTGCCGGGTTACCACAGCGCCCACAGAACCCGTTGCCGTGTCGCGGTTTCAAGTATGATCTCGAGTATTACCTCGCGGAGGCCGGCGCGCCGGTCAAAACGCTGGACGAGATCATCAAAGGCGGAATGTTTCATCCGACGATTCGTCAGCGACTCGAACGCGCGCAAACGAATGACTCCGCCGGCGACGACAGCCCGGGATGCCAGGCGAACCGCGAATATCGCAAGAAGTTTGGTGAGGCGGTGCTGGCTACGATGACGACGCTGAAGCTCGATGCGTTTGTGTATCCCACCTGGAGCAATCCGCCGGCGATCATTGGTGATGTGCGCCAGAACCTGGCCGGAGATAACAGTCAGGTCTATTCACCGACGACAGGTTTTCCGGCGATCACCGTCCCGATGGGTTTCACACGCGGCGGCACGCTGCCCGCGGGCCTGACGATCTTTGGCCGTCCGTGGGACGAAGGCCATCTGTTCGCATTCGCCTATGCGTACGAACAAGCAACGCACCATCGCAAGCCTCCGCCAATAAGGTCGGGATTTTTTGAGCCTTAGTTGAGACACGATCTTTCCGCGCTTTCCCTAAGTTCTTTATTCGCAATGCTTAAATTTTGGGTATGGTGCCGAAGGGGGGACTCGAACCCCCACGAGTTGCCTCACACGCCCCTCAAACGTGCGCGTCTGCCAGTTCCGCCACTTCGGCATGAAGTGAGTTTAGAGGGCGGCTATTATAGCCGGATTAGTTTTCAAAAACAGCACTACTACTTGCTTGCAGCCGGTGATGCGGCTGGTGCTGCCGGTGTTTGTTGCGTCGGCGCTGGAGTCGGCGTCGCGGTTGCCGTCGGCGCGCTCTCAGGTTGCGATTGCAGAACTGAACGTGAGCCACTCAGGATCGGCAAACCCAACGCAAGCGCGATCAGCATAAATGCGGCCGCGGCTCCGATCGTGATCTTAGCGAGCAAACTCGCCGTACCGCGCGGTCCGAATGCAGTGCTCGATAACGTGTTTGAAAAAAGCGCTCCCGCGTCTGCCTTACCTGGTTGCAGCAGGATCACTATGACCAGCACAAGACAGGACAGAATAAAAAGACTGTAGAGAATATAAGTTAACAAAACAAACTCCTAAAACGTTCGTCTCAACGATTGTAATTCACAATCTCTGCAAAACTCTCTGCCTTCAAACTCGCACCGCCGACGAGCGCGCCATCAATATCAGATTGACTCATTAGCCCGGCGATGTTGTCGGGTTTGACCGAACCGCCGTAGAGAATTCGTAACGCCGCACCAGCCGTCTGCGAGTGCCTTTCCGCGAAAACGCGCCGGATAAACGCATGCATTTCCTGCGCTTGCTCCGGCGTCGCTGTGCGTCCAGTGCCAATGGCCCAGACCGGCTCGTAAGCGACGATGATACGGTCGAGGTCTGAGGCTGTCAACCCGCTGGAACCCGCGGTCAACTGCTGTGAAACAACGGTTTCGGCGTTTCCCTGCTCTCGCTGGTCGAGTGTTTCGCCCACGCACATGATCACGGTCAAACCAGCCGCGACTCCCGCGTGTGTCTTACGATTCACCTGCACGTCGGTCTCTGCGTAATACTGCCGTCGCTCAGAATGGCCGACGATCACATACCGCGCGCCGACGTCTTTCAGCATCGACGCCAGCACTTCGCCTGTGTGCGCACCCTCTTCTTTCTCAGTCGAACAATCCTGACCTGACACGCGGATATTCGAACCTTCGAGCCGATCCGCAACCGTTTTTATTGCTGTAAACACGGGCGCGATCACGACCTCGCAGTGGTTCGCATTAGCGACGAGCGGCTTCAGCGCGAGGGCAGTATCAACTGCCTGGCTGAGCGTTTTATACATTTTCCAGTTTCCGGCGATGACAGGTTTGCGCATAGGTTGCTGGTTGACGAAATGGGTGACAAAACGAACGGGCGATATTAGCAGAGCCTTTGAGGAACAGCCTAATAAGCATCCACAGATTACGCAGATTGATTTGTGAGCGCCGCGACGCCGGGCAATTCGTCGCCGGCGAGGAACTCGAGCGTGGCGCCGCCGCCAGTTGAGATGTGTGTAATTTTGTCGGCGACGCCCGCGCGGGTGACGGCCGAAACGGAGTCACCACCACCGACGATTGCGATCGCACCGCGTTCGGCAGCTTCGGCGACGGCTTTCGCAACGCCGATCGTTCCCTGATCGAAAGGCGGTTCTTCGAATACGCCCATTGGACCATTCCAAATGATCATGCGTGCGTCCTGGAGCGCGGCCGCGAAGTGGCCCACAGTCTCGACGCCGATATCCATGCCGGCATGACCGATGTTTGTGAACTCGACGGGAATCGTCTTGGTGACGATCTTATCGCCTTTAATCGGCTCGTAGCTGTCGACCACTTGATGATCCGTCGGCAGCAGAAACGAGACGCCCTTCTCTTCAGCACGCTTCTTGATGTCGAGCGCGGTCTGCAACATCTTGTCTTCGACAAGTGACTTGCCGACCGTGAAGCCTTCAGCTTTCAGAAACGTGTAAGCCATCGCGCCGCCGATCAGGATCTTGTCGACACCGCGATCGATCAGCGCGTTGATGACCGGAATCTTGTCTGAAACTTTTGCGCCCCCGAGGATCGCGACGAACGGATGCTCGGGATGGTTAATCACACGACCGAGGTAGTCGAGCTCTTTTTCCATCAACAAGCCGGCCGCGGCTTTCGAGACGTGATGAGTTATACCAACCGTCGAGGCGTGTGCACGATGCGCACTTCCGAAGGCATCGTTAACGTAAAGATCACACAGGCTCGCGAGCTGCTTTGAAAACGCGTCGTCGTTCTTTTCCTCTTCCGGATGAAAACGAAGATTCTCGAGCAACAACACGTCGCCATCGTTCAGTGCATTTACTTTCGACTCGGCCGCTTCACCAACACAGTCGTCGGCAAACGCGACGGGCTTCAACAACTGAGACAAATGGTCTGCGACCGGACGAAGACTGTATTTATCAACACGCTCGCCTTTCGGTCGTCCAAGGTGTGAGGCGAGAATCACGCGCGCGCCCTGGTCGATTGCGTATTGAATCGTGGGTAGCGCGGCGGTGATACGCGAATCGTCGTCAACTTTGCCGTCTTTGATCGGCACGTTGAAGTCGACGCGGACAAAAAGTCGCTGGCCACGAAGCTGCAGATCTTTAATGGAAAGTTTAGCCACAGAAAGCACAAAGAAAGACTTAAAGACCTTTGCTCGCGATGTATTTAATTAAGTCGCGAACGCGGCACGAGTAGCCCCATTCGTTGTCGTACCACGAAAGCACCTTCAGCATCGTGCCGCCGATTACTTTCGTGTATTCAGCATCGACGATCGACGAGTTTGGGTTGCGCTTGAAATCAACCGACACGAGTGGCTCCTCAGAGAAAGCAAGAATGCCGTGCAGTTCCTCATTCGCCGCGTCCTTGAACGCGCGATTTACTTCTTCTGCCGTCGTCTCTTTCTCGAGGTCCATCACAACGTCGACGAGCGAAACATTCGGCGTGGGTACGCGCACTGAAATGCCGTCAAACTTTCCCTTCAACTCCGGCAATACGAGCGCAACAGCTTTCGCTGCTCCAGTCGACGTCGGAATCATCGAGAGCGCCGCAGCTCGCGCACGTCGCATGTCTTTGTGCGGCAGATCGAGAAGCTGCTGATCGTTCGTGTACGAGTGGATCGTCGTCATCTGTGCCGACTTGATTCCAAACTTCTCATGAACAACTTTCGCCACCGGCGCGAGACAGTTGGTCGTGCACGACGCGTTCGAGATGATGTGATGCGCGGCTGGATCGTAGTTCTCTTCGTTCACGCCCAAAACGATCGTGATGTCTTCGTTCTTCGCCGGCGCGGAAATAATCACCTTCTTCACACTGCCATGCAGATGTTTCTTCGCGTCTTCAGCCTTGGTGAAGATGCCAGTCGACTCGACGACGATCTCAGCACCGACTGACTCCCAATCGATCGCGGCCGGATCACGCTGCGAGAACACACGAAACTCTTCGTCGTCGACCTTGATGCCGGTTTCCGTCGAGGTGATGTGATGATCCAGATTACCGAGCACGGAGTCGTACTTCAGCAAGTGCGCAAGTGTTTTGGTGTCGGTCAAGTCGTTGACGGCGACGAAATCGATGTCTGGATCACCAAGAGACGTGCGAAAAATATTTCGCCCGATACGACCGAACCCGTTGATACCAACCTTAACCGCCATTGCCGAAGCCCTCCAACGTCAAAAGAATTTGTCTCAATTGTGGGACAAGCGCTGTCGCAATTGTGGGACAGATTTTCCCTATTTACCGTCGCAAACTGCTTGTAAAAATGAAAGGCAAGATTATGCGGAGGGTTTCGGACTGTCAAGCGAGGCTTTTACACAACTTATTTAACTTTTTGAAACTGCTTTTCCGCATGAGACGTAGTACAGGCTTGATGCGGCGGACCTTCGTTTGCCAGAATGGGGTCGACTCTTCCTTCGTAAAGCGGTCGAAACTATAGGAACCAAGTTTAAGGAGCTCTTCGTCTGATGTTTAATTTGATATCTCGCAACTTAGCCCGCGGCTTAGTTTGTCCGGCGGTCCTGGCATGCATCGTGTTCGCTGGAGCGACTGCTGCCTTCGCACAAGTACCTCGTTCAACTCCACGCCCGACACCGGCGCCCGGCGATCCATCGAGACCGCCCGGAACCGATCCAATCCCGGGCACTACGACACCGGCGCAGAATCCAAGCGCGCCGCCGGGAACACAGCAAACAAGTCCGACCGCGCCGCCGGGAAGCACTGTCACACCGCAAGCAACGCCACCGCCGACACAACCGGCTGGTACTGTGCCAGGTGGATCGACCGAGCCGTTGCGTGAGCCAGTGATTCCGCAGTTCCAGGCGAGGCCGTTGCCGCCAGTGCCGAGTCTGAAACGTTTGGGTGTTGACGATCAGGCGTTGTCACTGTCGATGAACGACGCGATCAAGCGTGCGCTTGAAAACAACAACGACATTGAAGTCGCACGTGACGACGTCCGTTTTGCAGAGACGCAGTTGCGCGCACTCGAAGGCATCTTCGATCCAGTCTTCGCGATTACGCCGACATACGACAAGCGGATCTCGCCACAACAGAGCTCGTTGGGCGGCGGTTCCGTGACCAGCACGACTACTTATTCATGGAGTCCATCGGTACAGAAACAATTTGGCAAAGGTGGCGGAAGCTATTTCCTCCAGTTTCAAAACTCGCACACAAACACGAGTAATAGTTTCAGCTTGCTGAACCCGTTTTACTCGTCGAACCTGTCGCTTCAGTTTACGCAACCACTGCTGCGCGATCGCTCGATCGATAACAATCGACGGCAGATTCGTATTCAACGGAAGCGTTTGGACCAGTCAGACGCAGATTTCCGCCAGCGCACAATCGATGTGATCAATCGAGTGCAACAAGCTTACTGGGAACTGGTGTTTTCACTGCGCGATCAGCAGAACCAACTTGCGAACCTGAATCTTTCTCGCGAGAGTCTGCGAAACGTCGAAGCACAAATTGCTGCCGGTGCGAAAGCCCCACTCGAAAGAGCTGAAGTACAAACCGAGTTGGCGAATCGTGAGACCGCGCTTTACTCGGCAATCCAGACAGTTGCGATTGCTGAGAACAATCTGAAGATTCTGATCTTTAAGGATGCCAGGAACCCTGAATGGTCGAATCAATTGAATCCGACGGACACGCCGACGTTTGACTCGAACCCGGTGAATCTTCCTGATGCGTTGAAGGCGGCTCGGGATAATCGTCCGGAGCTACGACGTCTGCGCTTGCAGAACGAGATCAACGATCTCGATATCTCCTTCTTCAAGAACCAAACCAAACCGCAGATCGACTTAACTGGTACTGTCGCGCTGACGGGTCTGGCGGGTAAGAGAGTCTCAACCGCGATCGATGTGCCACCAGGGACCCTGATACCGATTATCGATGGCGATCCGCTATTCGACGCAAACGCATTCCTGCTCGATCAGATTCGTAAGATTCAGATCGCCCAGGGACTTCCACAGTCTGTGGTTCCATTGGTGCCGGCACAGAGTTCTAGTCTAAATCCCACTCTCATCGGCGGCTACGGACGTGACCTACGGAACTTGTTGGGCGGCGACACACGCAACATCACGGTAGGCGTCGCAATCTCATTTCCGTTCAAGAACACGACTGCTGAGGCAAACCTGGCCGGCGCAAGGATTCAGAAGGAGCAGTTACAGGCATCGGTGAGATCGCAGGAGCAGATTATCGAAGTCGACGTTCGTAACTCTGCACAAGCGGTTGAGTCGGCGCGTCAGCGAGTACTTTCGGCGCGGGAAGCGCGAGTCAACGCTGAAATGCAGCTCGAAGGCGAGCAGCGTTTGTATCAGGTGGGACGGTCGACCACGTTCCTTCTGTTCCAACGTGAAAATGCGCTGGCAAACGCACGTGCTTCCGAGTTGCGCGCCGAGACCGACTACAACAAAGCACTGGCCGACTTGCAGCGTGCGACTTCCACGACACTGCGGGTAAATAATGTGGTAGTCGATTCTCCCACAGCTCCTTAGCGTCCGGCTTTAACCGTAAGATGGGCCGCGGATTCTCGCGGATAAACGCAGATCAGCGTTCATCCGCGAAAATCTGCGGCCTTTTCACTTTGCCTTTGGTAAGCTACCTCATGTGAAGGTCAGCGCCACCATCATCACATTCAACGAGCAATCAAATATCAAAGCCGCATGCGAATCAGTTGCATGGGCCGACGAACTGTTGGTGGTAGACTCCAACTCGACCGACGCCACGCGCGAACTGGCTGAGGCTTGCGGCGCCCGCGTCATGACGAATGCATGGCCCGGGTTTGGCGCCCAAAAGCAGTTTGCGGTTGACCACGCAACGCACGAATGGATCTTCAGTCTCGACGCAGACGAGCGTGTCTCAGACGAGCTTAAGAAATCGATCGAGTCACTGCGATCCAAACCCGAAGCGGAGCTCGCCGATGGTTATCAAATCGCCCGGCGCACTTATTATCAAGGGCGGTGGATCCGTGGTGGTGGCTGGTATCCCGATCGGCAGTTACGACTCTTTCGGAAAAGCAAGGGCCAATGGAAACAACGACACATTCACGAATCGGTAACGATGGAAACCGGCGCGCGCGTCGAAAGACTCGACGGCGATCTTTTGCATTACACTTCACAGGATGCCGCGCACCATCACCGCATGATCGGAGAGCGCTACGCTCCGCTTGCAGCGCGACAGATGTTTGAAGAAGGCCGCCGTACTTCAGTCCTCGGTGTGGCTTCGGCTGGACCAGCAGCATTTATTCGTAGTTTGATTTTGAAAGGCGGGTTACGAGACGGCTTCGCAGGCTTTACCATTGCGAGCTTCGCCGCGCATCATGCATTCCTCAAGCACCTTATGCTTTGGGAACGACAGCAATCCACAGATTACACAGATAACAATGCCTGATTTGAACATAGTCCCCCCAGTAGCTGGTTACGTTATCGCAGGAGTTTTTGGGGCGATCATCGGCAGTTTTCTCAACGTCGTAATTCATCGCGTGCCGAACGAAGAGTCGATTGTCTTCCCTAACTCGCGTTGTCCTTCGTGTGGCGCGGTGATCGCTTTTTACGACAACATTCCCGTTCTCAGTTGGGCGATGTTGGGAGCGAAATGCCGGCGCTGCAAAGAACGTATCTCGATCCGCTATCCGGCAGTTGAACTGCTCACGGCGGCACTGTTTGTTCTGGTGGCCCGACACGACGGACTCAGTGGAGCGCTGCCCTTCGATCTCGTGTTTTCTTCTGCGTTGCTGGCGCTCGTGTTCATCGACGCCGAACACATGATTCTTCCCAACGCAATCACGTACCCGGGGATTGCGTTTGCTCTCGTCGCGCGGGTCGCCATTCCTTATCTAACCGGCACGCCACACTTCGACGATTTGCCGTCACTTCAACAAGGCGCGATGGCTACCATGCCTACCTGGGTAGTTTCGCTTGCGGGCGCATTGATCGGCGCGTTGATTGGCGGTGGTTCGCTCTG
Organism: Pyrinomonadaceae bacterium; assembly: GCA_036401595.1. Lineage (GTDB taxonomy): Bacteria > Acidobacteriota > Blastocatellia > Pyrinomonadales > Pyrinomonadaceae > PSRF01. The sequence goes on along the minus strand of DASWUM010000002.1, from coordinate 61,623 downwards.
GCTCATGGGTTGGACCTGGGAAAAACTTCGGGGCATAGAAGCGATGGGCCTGGGCGACGTGAAGATGATGTTTATGGTCGGCGCTTACCTCGGTTGGCGACTCACGATACTGACGATCTTTGTCGGCGTTCTAAGCGGTTCCGTAATCGGTATCCTCCTGATGGCCCGCAAGGGCCAGCGCAACATGCAGATGCTGCTGCCGTTTGGTGTCTTTCTCGGCCTCGGGGCAATCGCAGCATTACTCTTCGGCGCACCACTCGTGAATTGGTACGCAGGTCAATTTCGGTGACCTATCGCACTCGCTTTAAATCCGGACTGACGATGCTGACAGGGCTCTTCCTGCTGGCGGTCCTGTTTGCAATTCTGCTGTACGCGTTCACACCTGAATCGCCGGCCGCTCGTGGTCCAATCCTGCTGGCTTCGTTCATTGCCATTCTGCTCGGCAGCCTGCTCTGTATTCTGTTTCTGTTGCGCTGGCTGCTGCGTCCTTATCGACAACTTGTCGGCGAAGCACAACGTGCATCCGTTTCCGATCAAACAAAAACTCAAGACGAAGCCGAGTTTGTGCTCGAGACGTTTCAATCGGTCGTGGCTCAACTCCAGGAGCAACGGAAGGAGCTCGAACACCTCAGCTCTGAAGCACGCGAGCGCGCTAATTCCGCGGAAAAGTTCAGCGAACGGATTGTCGCCAGCCTGCCTTCCGGGTTGATTGCTTTCGACGGCGCCGGACTGTCGATGGCTATCAACAATCCGGGACGCGTGTTGCTAGAAGTGAACGGCACCGCGCTCGGCGAGTCGTACAAACAACTCTTCGGTTCGTATGAAGAACTCGTGAAGATGGTTGGCGACTGCTTGCAAACGGGAAATGTGTACCGCCGCACAGAGATCGAAACTGTTAGTCCAAATGGGACATTGCGACGGCTCGGGGCGACGATCGCGCCGATTGACTTACCTCCCGAGCGTGGTCCAAGAGGCGCGTTGTGTCTGTTGACTGACATCACCGAGGTTACCGAGTTGCGCGAACAGGTTGCGTTGAAGAACAACCTCGAGAGTCTCGGCGAGATGTCGGCCGGGCTGGCGCATGAATTTAAGAATGCCATCGCGACGCTACAAGGGTACGCACAGCTTTTACAGAGTCTGGAGCTGAACGATAAGGCGCAGGTCGCAGCGGGTTCGCTGCTTAATGAAGTGCGAAACCTTTCGGGAATGGTGACTGCGTTTTTGAATTTTGCACGCCCGCAGCCGTTGCAGCTAGAGCAGGTGTCGCTTGCGGAATTGATTGACGACTGTGCTGCGGAGCTGGCGCCGGTGTTTCAGGAGTTGAATGTTGAGCTGATTGTCGATGCAGAGAAAGCACAGGCGGTGCAAGCGGACGAACGCATGTTGCGGCTCGCATTGCTCAACTTGATGCGTAACGCGGCTGAAGCAAATCCGGGCGGAAAGGTTTATGTCACGGCTGCGCTTGAAAGTATTGAAGTGAGAGACACGGGAACGGGGATTCCGGTTAATGAAATGCAGAAGATTTTTATACCGTTCTTTACGACGAAGGCGAAGGGACACGGGATTGGGTTGGCGTTAACGCATCGGATTGTTTCGCAGCATGGCGGGACGTTGACGGCGGTTAATTCGCCTGAAGGTGGCGCGGTGTTTACGATCAATTTGGCCACGGATAAACGCGGATTGGTTACGGATTGATACGGTATTCGGGCCAGCGTTTGTCGACTAACTTCGCGATGTCGTCGCGGACGATGAGTTCGTCGGGGAAACCGGGTTTGGTGCGTGCGTCGATGACGATGGGCGCGGTGTAGACGAGATGGTGGCGCTGGATGGTTGTGTTCGCGGCGTAGATGTCTGCTGCGGGTTCGAAGCGAGTCCAGGTGGACCACAGGAAGTCCGTTGCTGAGCGTGCGACGCGTGCGTCGTCGTGCAGAATTATCAGTGGCCAATCTGCAAATATCGGACCGTTTGCGACGCGCGCTGGTTGCAAATCCTCTGAACCATCTAGAACCAGACAGCCGCCGCAAAATACTTCCGCATGCGCAATCGAACTCGGCAACTGCCGTTTGAATTCACGTGGTAACTTTCGCACGGCGTCGCCCAAACCGAGCATGATCGCTTTGCTGCCTTCGTTCACCTTACCGCTCGTGTAATCCAGCGTGTCCATCGACACGTTGGAAAAAATAAACAGGTCAGTTTCCGGGTTAAATCGTTCGAGGACGTGTTCGAGTAGATGAGGAAAGTCTTTCAGATCCTGCGGCGTGTCGGTGAGTAGCAGAAACTTCGTTAACGACAACTGCCCTTCCCCAAGAATTCTGAAACCGGAAACGAGCGCCTCGCGTCCATATCGTTCACGCACCACCGCCGCGCAAAGTGAATGAAATCCTGTCTCACCATAAGTCCAGAGATCTCGCACCGATGGCATCACCATCGGGAAGAGTGGCGAAAGAAGTTTCTGCAAGTAGTCGCCGATAAAAAAGTCTTCCTGGCGAGGTTTGCCGACCACAGTCGCCGGATAGATCGCGTCGCGACGATGAAAGACGGCATCGACATTGAAGACTGGATAGTCGTGTTGCAGCGAGTAGTAACCGTAATGATCTCCGAAAGGACCTTCCGGTCTTCTGTCATGCGGCGGCGCGTGTCCGACGAGTGCGAATTCCGCTTCCGCGGCCAGACGATGACCGGCACCGAGCGGATTGCTTTTCATCTTGAGCTTCTCCCCGGCCAGCAGCGACGCGAGCACGAGCTCGGGCACATCCTCAGGCAATGGCGCAATCGCGGCGAGGATCAGTGCCGGTGGTCCACCAAGAAACACCGTGACCGGCAGCGGCTGATTTGCACGTTCGGCTTCGCTGTAGTGAAAGCCACCGCCTTTTTGAATCTGCCAGTGCAAACCCGTCGTGCGTGAATCGTAAACCTGCATGCGATAGACGCCGAGATTGTGTTTCTTCGTGACCGGACTCTCAGTGTAAACAAGCGGAAGCGTGATAAATGGCCCACCGTCTTCCTGCCACGTCGTCAAGACCGGGAGTTGATCCAGTCGTGCCGGGCGATCGACGACTTGTGTCACTGGCGACCGTTGTGTGTTTCTGGTTCCGAGTTTCAAAAGATCGAGCGCTACCGAACGATGCTGCCAGAGTTCAGCAAACTTAGGCGGCAGAATCGACTCAGCAATATGAACCAGATCACGAACGAGCGCTTCCGGCTTTGGACCAAACGCCAGATCGATGCGTCGCTCAGTGCCGAACATGTTTGTGACAACCGGATACCGGCTGCCTTTGACGCGTTCGAACAACAACGCCGGTCCACCTTCGCTAATCACGCGTCGATGGATCTCTGCAAGCTCGAGATACGGATCAACCTCGGCTTTGATGGTGATTATTTCGTTTTCTCTGGTGAGTAAATCGAGAAATGTGCGCAGGCTCGCGTGCATTCTTTGCGGTTTTCTTTGCGCCTTTGCGCCTTTGCGCGAGAAACTCTTCTTCCGTCTTTACGGCTTTTCAACAGTTCGCGGGCGTGCACGCGTCGTGGGCGCCGGTTCACCGAGTCGTTTCTCAATCTCGTCGTGCGCAGTTTCCGCCGCTTCAGCGACATATTGCTGGTGCGACTCGAGAAAAGGCTTGATGAGCTCGAGAGTCTGCGCGTCGCCGATGCGCGCGAGCGCTTTCAACAAACCGGCATTGACGCGCGGCGCGTTGGCAGTTCGCTTCAAAAACGGATAAAGCACATCGGGACTTTCAAGCTCCGACAAATAGCCGACGGCCTGCGCCTGCCGTCCCGAATCAAGGTCAGCGACGACGTGATATAGCGCCTCGGCTCGACCCATGCGATACAACGCCCAATTAAGCGCGAGTCGCACTTCCTTGTTCTTCTCCTGAAGCTGATAACCCTCCACCAGCTTGCGTTGATCCGTGGCTGCAAGCCTCGCGAGCGCTTCGGCACTACGTTGCCGCACCAACGGATCCGTGCTTCCCAGTTGCTTCGCAAAATCAGCCGGATTCGAACGCGCATCAACACCATCGATCGGCACCTGCTGCGCATTCAAACAACCCACAGTCAGCAACACAACTCCGACAGCGTAAATCAGTGTCTTCATATCCGTAAAATCCGTGTTACCCGGCCGCTTGCTTCTTCTTCAGCAAAGCCGTATTCAAATCCAAATCCCCGATCGGAATCACTTCCACGTTAGGATACTTCTTCTGCAACTCCGGCAGGAACACTTTCGCGTTACCGACGATAATGATGTTGCTCGTTTTTGCATCCAGTCTCGTGCCGGCAAACTTCTGAATATCCGCAGTCGTGATTGCCTGCACGTTGTTGATGTAACGATTGATTTCGTCGAGTCCGAGACCGTAAAGCGCAAGCGATCCAATCTGCCCGACGAGCCCACCGGCAGTCTCGAGATTCCGCGAGAAGTTTCCGATCAGCACTGCCTTGCGCGGCGTCAGTTCCAGATCGACCGGCGGCGACGAAGACAAACGACTAATCTCGCCCAACAACAGATCGGCGACCTGTGCGCCTGACTCATTCTTTGTCTGCGCCGACGCGACAAATGGTCCTACATCACGGCGTGTGTCGAGGTTACTCGCAGCGCCATAACTCAAACCGCGCTTGATTCGGATCTCCTGGTTGAGACGGCCCGAGTAACCACTGAGCACCGAGTTGGAAACGATGCCACGAAAGTAATCAGGATCTTTCCGGTTGATTCCGGTGCGCGCGAGAAAGACCGCAGCCTGTCCCGCGTCTGGTTTATCGATCACGACGATCCGGCCAGTCTTTATGTCAGCATTCTGAATCGCCGCAGTCAACGCAGGCATCGGTGTAGAAGGCTTTTGCCAGTCGCCAAAATACTTGGTTGCGAGGGCAATTCCATCTTTCGCGCTGATATCGCCGCCGATCACGAGAATCGCATTGTCTGGACGGTAAAAACGCGAATGCATTTTCGTGATGTGAGCCGCCGAGATGTGTGCCAGCGACTCCGCCGTCCCGCTGAGCGGATGGCCATACGGACTCTCGCCAAACACCACGCGCGCTGCGACAAACCGCGCAATGGAACTCGGCTCGCCCATCTCGAGCGTTACATTGTCGAGATACTGCTGTCGTAATCGTTCGACTTCTTCACTCTTGAACGTCGGGTGCCGAACAACGTCAGCAAGAATCTCGATCGCCTGCGAAATCTTTGACGACATCACGCTGACGTTTGCATAAGACGAATCCCAGCGCGCGCCCGAATCGAGCGATCCGCCGAGGCTCTCGATCTCCTGAGCGATCTTTGTCGCGTCGCGAGTTTGTGTTCCCTTGGTCAACAAACTCGCAGTCATATCGGCAATGCCGGGCAACTCAGGTGGATCGACCTCGCCGCCATTCTTGATCAGCAATTGCGCGGAGATGAGCGGCGACTCGCGACGCTCGATCACGATCACGCGCAGGCCGTTGGGAAGGGTTTCTTCTACGGGTTTTGGAAAAGTCACCGAGCGCGGTTGGGCTGGAGGTGGAGGGGTGGCTTGTGGTGTCTGCGCTTCAACTCCAGCTACACAAGACAGTAGAGCAGCAAACAAAATCATTCTCCCACAACGGCGCAACGGCGCAACGGAAAACCAAAGAAAACTCGTTGCGCCGTTGCGCCGTTGCGGGAGAAACCTTTCATTATTTACCATCACTCTACTGGCCCTCCTTTGGCTTGGACGCTTCAGGCAGATAGTACAAAACCAAACGATTTTGATCCGTGAAGTACTTCTTCATCACGCGTTGAATGTCGGCCGCAGTCACGGCTTGCAGTTTGTCCAGATCGGTATTGACGCGGGCCGGATCTCCAAGCAGAACCGCCGCTTCACCCAACGCGAGGGCCTTGCCGTTATTGTTCTCACGTTGACGCAATTGATCCGTGATGATCTGGTTCTTGGCTTTCTCCAGTTCAGCAGCCGATACAGGCGCATCCTGAAGCTTCTTAATTTCTGCCAGCAATGATTTCTCCACGTCTTCCGGTTTCTTTCCCTCAGACAGAATGGCGATGATGTAGAAGAGACTCACATCTTCACGTGAATCCGCATTCGCATCCACTTCAGCCGCGAGCTGCTGTGAATAGACGAGCGCATTGTAGAGACGTGACGATTCACCCGCCGAAAGAATCGCATCCACAACTCGGAGCGCGCTTGAATCCGGATCGGATTGCCGCGGCGTCAGATACGTTAGTCCAACCGCCGGCAGATCGTTGCTGCCATATCCAGTCACACGCGACTCACTCTTGCGCGGCGGCTCTTTCACTTGCACACGCGGTAACGGGCGATCAGGCTTCGCGATCGAGGCGAAGTATTTGTCGATCCATCCATCGAGTTGCTTCGGATCGAAGTCGCCGACCACAACGAGCGTTGCGTTGTCCGGCCGATAGAAAGTGCTGTGAAAGTCCTGTACGTCCTTCAGCGACGCAGCATCGAGATCCTCAATACTGCCGATTCCGGGACGCTTGTACGGATGTTCGACAAACGATTTTTCCTGGATCATGTAAAAGAAGCGGCCGTACGGCGGCGCCAGCACACTCTGTCGAAATTCTTCCTTCACCACGTCGCGTTCCGACTTGAAGTTCGCATCATCAACATTCAACCCGGAAAGACGATCGGCTTCCGCCCAGATCAACGTCTCGAGATAATTTGACGGCACTACTTCGAAATACACCGTCACATCGTCAGCGGTGAACGCGTTGTTGAAACCGCCCACGTCTTCCGTCAGACGATCCATCATCTCCGACTTCATGTTCTTTGTACTCTTGAACATGATGTGCTCGAAGAGATGCGCAAAGCCGCTGCGCTTGTCGGGATCGTCTTTCGAACCGACGTGATACCAAACCTGTATGGCGACAGTTGGACTCGCGTGATCCGGAGCACTCAACACGCGCAAACCATTCGGTAACGTGCGATCGGTGAATTTGAGTTGGGGCATCCGGGTCTGTGCCAACCCGGCCATCTGAACTATTGCGAGGAGAAAGGCACTGAGAATAAGGCGAGTTGAAGTACGGGCCATCAAGGGTTCTCCGGGTTAATCGATGACTAATTAATCAATGTCCAGCGGATTTCGATAGGGCTTGTCTTTGTCTTTCTCAGCCCGCTTCATTGCTTCCTGAAACTTCTCTTCGAGAATCCGGTCGCGGTCTTTCATCGAGCTGAGCTCCTGCGCAAAGATCTGTTCGCGCATCTGCTTCTGTTTATCGAGACCTTTGACCATCTCGTCGAATGAAGCCAACGGCTTGGCCTTTTCTTCGTGCGAGAGAATGGCGCCCGTCTGCGCGTCAATCGTCATGTTCGCTTCGCAGCAGGGACAAATGATTGTAAATCTTGAGGTGTCTGCCATGAGATCCTCCTCCTTGCCGCAAGTAGTATAGCCACAAAAAGCACATAAAACACAAAAGGCACACAGGAAATTCTCCTTATGTGCTTTTTGTGCCTTATGTGCCTTTTGTGGCTCTTTTTGCGGCTGACTTTAAGGAATTACTTTTTTAACTGCGCTGCCTACTTTCTTCGCGCCGGAAACTGTCTTGTCTCCAACTTTCTTCGCGCCTGAGACACTCTTGTCACCAACGGTCTTCGCGCCTTCAACCGTCTTCTCCCCTATGTCCTTGCTTTTCTCGCCTACCGCCTTGCTGGTTGAGACCGTCTTGTCTTTGACGTCTTCTGCCTTGTCTCCTGCTTCACTGCCGACCGCTTTTCCCTTGTCGGCAACAAAGCCTGCGGCGTCGGCTACTTTGTCGCCCGTAGCTTCGAGCACATTCTCGGTCGTGTCTACCACTTTCTCTTCGCCGCTCTTCGATGTGACTTTCACGGTTCGAGTGCCGTTATGCGTGGTCACCACCACTTTCTGAATTCGCGGGTGATCGCGGAAGGTTCTCGTTTCGGTGCGGTTGCCGTTAGCGTCTACACTCGTACTAATCTCTGAATTGTCTGGACCAGGCGATGTCGTCGCCTGGGCTGTCGTGGTTGCGTTTGTATTGGCGTTGCCATTAACGGTCTCGTTCGCAGTGGATGAACATCCAATGCCCAGAGCTGCAATTAACGGTATGGTAAAAAGGCAAATCTTCTTCGTCATGCTGATATCCTCCTAGACTGAGCAAAGCTACTCCCAATTGAGCAACCAACGTGCCAGATAACTTTTACCTGGAAAGTAACACGTTTTCTTGTTGCTGCCGTTCAGTAACAATACGCAATGATTGATGACTCATTTTACGCTTTTGCTGCCGGCCCGTCTCAGCTTTTTCATTGACTTTCGACGGGAATTCCATTAGAAGCACACTTACTTTTCAGATCAGTAGCCGCCGGTAAATCTTCATTGGCGTTTGAGACCTGACATCATTGACTGCCACTAAACATCCCCAAGGAGCCATCTCTATGCGCAGACTGCTTTTTGTTGCAACAGGCGCTATTTTTGTCGTCGCTACATTGCTTCCGCTGCAACGTACCTTCGTCGTGCACGCCGTGTCAGACGGCGAGCGCCTCGCAATGTACAGCAAACCAGCAGTGGTCCGCATCATTGACGGCGCGGCCGGAAAGATCTGGTTTCAACCACCCGGCTACCAGGGACAGTCGTACGACGTTTCAGCCATCGGCCTCGGCTCGGGCTTCTTCATCAGTTCCAACGGCTATATCGCTACGAACGCGCACGTAGTCACCATGACGCATGACGGCGAAGACAAGGCAAAGCAGGCGCTCTTCTGGCAACTCGTACAACAGATCGCGAAACAAATCGGCAAAGACCCGAGCAGCCTGAATACAAGCTTCATCAACGAACACAGCACACTGCAGAGCTTCCAGCTGTTCCATCACGTTATCATTCCGGACGGCAGCGCATACCCATTTGAAATTAAGCAGTACGGCGCACCAACCGGTGAAAGCAACGATCAGGGAAAAGACGTATCCATCATCAAGATTGAAGTTCGTAACGCTCCGATTCTAAAGCTTGCCGACTCTGACAAAGTCCAACTTCAGGATCACGTCACGGTCATTGGTTATCCGGGCGCCGCCGACACGTTCAATTCCGGGCTACTCAGCAGCAAATCGTCGCTTGAAGCAACCATTAACGACGGCAAGATCTCGGCGAAAAAACAGGCTTCTAGTGGCGCTCCTATTCTCCAGACAAGCACCGCAGCAACGCACGGCAATTCCGGTGGACCAGTATTGAACGACTCGAACGAAGTCATCGGTTTGCTCACGTTTCGTGGCGACACCATAAACGGTCAGGAAGTGTCGGGTTTCTCGTTTATCGTCCCTTCAAACACTGTGATGGAGTACGTGAAGAGTGCGGGCGCGACGAACGATATTGGTCCAACCGACACGCTTTTCCGTGAGGGATTGGGGTATTACTGGGATCAGTATTACTCATCGGCGATTCCCAAGTTCGAAGAAGTAAAGCGGATGTTTCCGCAGCACTCGGAAGTGGACCGGCTGATCCAAAGCAGTCAGCAGGCCAAGTCTGAAGGAAAAGAGAAATCCAGTTTTCCGGTCTGGATTGTCATCGTCGTAGTGGTGGTGCTGTTGCTGATCGTGCTGCTGATCATCATCGTCGTCGTCGGCATCATAGTCGCGAAGAAGCGTAAGAAAGGTAAAGAGCCTTCGACGGCTGACAGCAAGGCACATCGTCCGCCGACGCCCGCACCGGCTGCGGCTCCGAAGCCACCGCCAGCGCCTGCTCCTCCTGCCTATTCGCCCGCGCCGCCACCGATGCCGCACATTGCTCCAGGCGATCAGGGTATGACCGTTGATCTGTCGCGGACAGTTGCGCTCACTGCAGACGAGAATGCGTTCCCGAAGAGTTACGGATCGATCAAGTTTGTTTCAGGACCGCTGGCGGAACGGGAGTTCAAGGTAAACGCAGAGGGTGATTTCATCGGTCGCGACGGTGGCTCGTCTCAGATCGTGATTGCGGATCCGAGAATCTCGAAGCGCCACGTGTGGATTGGCGTCCGGAACGGTCGGGTTGTAATCGAGGATCAGAATTCCCGTAACGGCACGTTCGTGAACGATCCACGGTCGGCACGCATAACAGAAACTTCGTTAAATCCAGGAGACATCGTGATACTCGGCGAGTCAGACGTCGCGCGGTTTGAATATCAAGAGTAAAGGGTATCAAGTCAGATCGATCGCACTGTAGGGGCGGCCCTCCGTGGCCGCCCTTCGTTTTAAACAGGCGCGACTCGAAACACGCTATCTCAAACCAAGGGCGGCCACGGAGGGCCGCCCCTACAGCACGCCCAACTCGCGCCTAAAAAAGAGTCTGATCCGTTTTGATTTGTGAATCGAATAGTGAAACGAGGCTATCGGCAGGAAGAGGTCTGCTGAAAAAATAGCCTTGTATCTCGTCGCATCGGAGCAGTTGCAGAAATCTAAGCTGATCTTCCGTCTCCACACCTTCGGCGATCACCTTGAGTCTCAAATTATGAGCGAGCGTGATGATTGCCATCACTAACGCTGCATCATCGGGATCGCTCGTCGCCTCCCTCACAAATGATTGATCGATCTTGAGCGCATCGATCGGCAACCGCTTGAGCGACGCGAGCGACGAGAAACCGGTGCCAAAATCGTCGATCGAGATGTTGATGCCCATGCTCTTCAACCGGTTCAACGTGCTCGCCGCAAACTCCGCATTCTGCATGATGGAACTTTCAGTGAGCTCAAGCTCCAGGTACTTTGGCGACAAACCCGTCTCTTCGAGGATTCGGATCACTGTCTGCGACAGGTCGCGATCGTGAAACTGTCGCGCCGAGATATTGACGGCTATCGGAATTGGCGCGAACCCATCTTCGATCCAGCGACGTCCCTGCAAACAAGCGGCGCGTAAAACCCACTCGCCGATCGGAACAATCAACCCCGTATCTTCCGCAAGCGGAATAAACTCCGACGGCGAAACCAGTCCGAGCTGCGGATGCTGCCAGCGCACCAGCGCTTCGACACCTGTAATCGTCAGCGAGTCGACTGAAACACGCGGCTGGTAATGAAGCAGAAACTCTTCGTTTTGAATCGCCCGCCGCAAATTGCTCTCGAGCGCCAGACGACTCGCCGCCAGCTCGTGCATGTCGGCAGTGAAGAACTGATAGTTTGCGCCACCCGATCGTTTAGCCTTGTAAAGCGCGGCACCAGCGTTCTTCAGCAACGTCTGACAATCTTCACCATCCACTGGAAACAGACTGACGCCCACGCTCGCGGTGGCGAAGAGCTCGTGACCGGGAAGATCGAACGAAAACTTCAACACCTGTGAAAGCGAGCCAATCGTTTCAATGACATCTTTCGTGCCGTCGATCTGTGTCCGCAATAGTGCAAACTCGTCGTTAGCAAATCTCGCCACCGTGTCTGCCTTATTGATGCAACTCTTCAATCGTTCGGCAAACTCACGCAACAGCTCGTCGCCCGGACCGTGGCCCAGCGAGTCGTTAACCTTCTTAAACTGATCGAGTGAGATAAATAAGACACTCAACGACTGGCCCGTCGCCTTTGCAATCGCGACTGCCTGTTCCACGCGATCTTCAAACAAGGCGCGATTGGGGAGCTGGGTAACGGTGTCGTAGTTGCCGAGCCAATGAACTTCCTCAGTGCGTTGTTGCAGCAGGTTCTCGATCTGTTCCTTGTAACGACGTTTCTCTTTCAGCAGATTGCAGTGATTGAGCGCGCGTTCGACGGAAGCTTCGACGTGTCGCAAGTCGATGGGCTTGGTGATGTAATCGAAAGCGCCCACGCGCAACGCTTTGATCGCAAACTCGATGTCCTGATTTCCGCTGACCATCACGACGACCGTATCAGGTGAAAGCGAGTGAACTCGCGGGACGAGTTCAAGACCGCTCATTCCACCCATGTCGATGTCGCTGATGACGAGGTCGAAGGTCGTCTTCGCAAGCGCGGCCAGTGCTTCCTCTGCCGAACCTGCGTCTGAGCAGTCGTAGGTGTTGCCGAGGACGTCGATCAGTAGATTTCTGATCTGCTCCTCATCGTCGATGATCAGAACTCTTGGCTTGTGAGTTTCAGCCGCTTCCATGCCTAAAGTCCCTTGCACATTCCCGGAAGCCACGGTTCACGCAGGGCGCGCTCGTAACTACTCTTTACCTCGGCAAGACTCCAGGCTTTTCTTTGCCAGATTGTTCCGTCTGAATATTCGACTCGATTAATAACTGCGCTTTCTTTGAATGCGGCACCCGAATCGAGAGTCTTAACGTCCACTACATCACTCGGGCCTGACAAACTGAAACCTTCGAGCTCTTTCGACTTCCCTTCCGGGATATTGACGCCGCAGAGAAACTGACGTCGCGCTACCACATCCGGATTTGCCGGATCGCGAAATTGATACTCCCAAAAAACGATCTCGACAACTTTCTTGATCGTGTTCTGGACCTTGATGCGATAGGCGTAGCCATCCATCGGCTTGGGCTTAGGTGCGCGGGATTCGGCGACGCTTTTTTCCAGTGCTGCACTGCGACCGTCGATTGTGTCGCCATTCGGATCTCTGGTTCCGGCAGGATCGTTGATTCTCGCGGTGCGCGCGAAGATTCGATTCTGCGGAATCATCGCTCTGGCCGGCGCGTTTCCTTCCACTTCCGGCGTTTCAATCGTGCGGCGTGCGCGCGTCCACTTGAAGCTGTTAACCGTCAACGGTGAATCAACGGCGGTTTGCCAAACGATCGGGAGACTCAGGAGAAGAGAGAGAAGCAAAAGGATCTTCATAGTGCCTCCGCCACTTACGTGGTCCAAGCAATCAGGTGTTTTCAGTTTTCAGTTTGAGGAAAGGGGCGACCATCCCCGACCGACGCGCGCAGTATGCGCCACTTGTCGTGCCGATTCAAGAACTTATCCACAGATTACGCAGATTGTTCCAGGAGAAATCTGTGTAATCTGTGGATACTGTATTGTAAGAAACTTAACTCTTGACTTTCGCCTCTTGAAGATCGTTTTATACGCACTGTTCTGCAACACCTCGCGTATCGAAGGGTGCTCTCTACCCTGCGTTTTTGAGAGCCCTCAGTCCACACTATTGATGATCGGCATCCTGGCCGACAAGGAAGGTTTCTCCATGAAAAATCTTAAGTATTTACCCTCCGTGCTAAGTATTGCTTTTGCACTTGCCTGCTTCAACACGCTGGTCCTGGCCCAATCGATTGACGATAGAACTCAATTTGCCAGAGCCACCAGCCTCGGATCGAGCGTCAGATTCGACGTAAACGCACCGCACGCATCAGCCACTCTCACCGTAACTGGTCCAGAAGGCGTTGCCTTTACGAAAGAATTCAAGTCGGGCGATGCCCCGGAATTCACGTTGAGCTATGCAAAAGGCGAGAGACTGCCGGACGGAATTTACACGTACGAACTGCGGCTCGCCCCCAACGTTGCTGCAGAGACTAAAGCAGCACTGAGAAGTGCTCGCGAGAAAGGCAACGAGGCTGAAGTGACGCGCGAACTGCGCCGGAAGGGCACCCTGCCAGAAGGGCTCGTGCAATCAGGCAGCTTCATGATTTCAGGCGGTTCGGTAATTCTCGCCGGCGCCAGCGAAGGCGGTGCTAAACAAGCACGCGCGACGTCAGAACCAGCAACTGCCGCGCCGACACAAGCTGTCTCGACTGGTCGTATTAATTACAAAATCCAGCGACACCACCCGAGCTTTATGGTGTTCGACTTTGTGATAGCTGACGATCTGGTCGTCCAGGGAAGCACCTGTACCGGTCTCGACTGCGTGAACAACGAGAATTTTGGTTTTGACACGCTGAGACTCAAAGAAAACAACACCCGCATGCAGTTTGACGACACCAGCACATCCGCTGGTTTTGCGACCAACAATTGGCAAATCAGAGCCAACAGCTCGGCGAGTGGTGGCGCGAGCTTCCTAGCATTCGTCGATCAAGGTGCAACGGGTAACTCCGAAACCGGAACGATAGTGTTTGAAGTTGATGCCGGTGCTCCGGCAAATTCACTGAAGGTCAGCAGCGCTGGTAACGTCGGTATCGGAACCGCAACTCCGGTGTTGGACGTGCACGTCAACACCACTGACACGCCTGCGATGCGACTCGAACAAAACAATTCCGGTGGCTTCACTGCACAAACGTGGGACGTCGCCGGCAACGAAGCAAACTTCTTTGTGCGCGACGTGACCGCTGGATCGCGTTTGCCATTCCGTATCCGTCCAGGCGCACCAACCAGCTCGATTGATATCTCTGCCAGCGGTAACGTGGGTATCAACAACGCGAGTCCGTCGACAGCGCTTGACGTGGTCGGAAACACGGCCACGATTGGTTCTGACATCGGTGGCACTGCCAGGACCAACAGCACGACGAAAGCCAGTCGTATTGCAGTACCACCCTTCACCTCAACCAACTTGAACTTCGCTTATACCGCGGGCGCGACAACCAGCACCGACAACATCGCGGCGCTCGGCGGCGCGGCAGGTGGTTTTTCGGCAGCGACGGTTATCGTGTTCCATACCGCGGGAAACACAAATACCGACAGCGGAACTGAACGCATGCGTATTACTTCGATTGGTAGAGTTGGTATCGGAACCACGGCGCCCGATCAGCTCTTATCAGTGAATGGCGATGCGAGCAAAGTTGGTGGCGGATCGTGGCAGACGTTCTCTGATGAAAGACTGAAGAAAATCAAAGGTCCATTCACCAGTGGATTGAATGCCGTGATGCAGCTAAAACCGTTGCGTTACGAGTACAAGCCGGACAACGCACTCGGTTTGGCGCCAGTCGGCGAACGCATTGGTTTTGGCGCACAGGCTGTGCAGAAAGTCATTCCGGAAGCTGTTACGCCAAATGCGAGCGGTTACCTGATGGTGAACAACGATCCGATCATCTGGACCATGCTCAATGCAATCCAGGAGCAGCAGAAGCAGATCGTGGAACTGAAACGACAGGTTCGCCAGCTACGTGCAAAACGCCAGCGCAAGTAGTTTTGCTCTGAGTTGCTTTCCCGGGGTGGCCTTCGGGCCACCCTTGGATGGGGTCAGTACAGGGAGCGGTAGCGACCTGGTCAGTGATCAGCATCCAATATTTCTCGACGATTTTGATTCCGATGGTTGACCAGGTCGCTACCGCTCCCTGTACTGACCCCATCCAAGCCCGCCCCTATTTATTGCGACCCGAGCTTCACCCGGAAGTCGGCCACATTCTGGCAAGGCTTCAACTCGATCTCAGTCTTTCCGGCCTCAGCTTCACGACGAAGCTTTGCTCGTAGCACGTTTTCGTCGGGCACGCGGAGCTTCGTGAGTCCGTCCGCGAGCGACGGACGCGCTAACAACCAGTAACGTCCCGGTGCGAGATTACCCAATGTGAACTTTCCTTCGGGAGTGACGGGCGAACCATAGAACCGCAACACCTCGTCGGCTCTCTCTTTTTCGGCTGGCACGAGGTAGACAAACAATTTTTCCGGCAACAAGGCGCCTTCAGCCAACTCAACCTGTCCGGCGACCGACGCAGCGCCTTCGGCGAGTGTGATTTTCAAACCCGAGATCCGTTCACCGTTCTTCACCGTGGTCCAAACACGACTCGCATCTACTTCCTTCTTTGGTGTCGCTGACGAGATCGAGATCGATTGCAGATACCACGTCTTCGCCGTGAATCGCGTCACAAAATAGTAATCGCCGGGCGCGATGTTTCGTAGCGTGACGCTTCCCTGCCCGTCAGCACTAACTGGTGTTCCCAAGTTCCAAAGAAAGTTTGGTTGTGCTTTGGCGGCTTCGTCCTGCTTGTGCCATGCGGAAACGAGCGTTTCGGTAAGCACCGGGTTTTGTCTAGTCGTGCATTCTTTTGACTTCAACTCCTCGAGCACCACTTGCCCGCTAATCGAGCTCAACGGTTTCAAACTGAGATCGAGCTCAACACCCGTGACGTCGGCGCCTCTGACAGTTATGCGTTTTGGCGTTGATACGGACCATTCTGAAGTGGAAAGGAAAGTTCTGGCGGTGATGATGTACTCACCGTCGTCCACGCCGTAGAAGCTGAACGCCTTACTGCCTTGCGGTTGATACGAAGTAACGTTTACTTGCGAATCACCGATCGAAGTCAGATTCACAACCAGACCGGACAGACCGCCAGGTAAGTTGCTTACCGTTCCACTAACCGTGCGTCCCATTTCGCCGCGATAGCGGATATCGACGTTTGTCGCCTCGTCGCCAGTATGAACATCAACTTCAGCTGCCGTGTCGCGAGTCGACGAAGGAGAATAAGTCGGCACATCGGCGTCGTAAGGATCGGCCGACGAGCTGGCTCCGCCTCCGCCACCAGCCCACACAACATACTTCCCAGTTGGTAAACCGTAGATTCGATAGACGCCGCGGTCATCCGTAAGACGCTCCTGCGCAATTTCGCCTCCCGGAACCGTAGTGACGCGCACACGCACACCGACGACCGGATCGCCGTTCTGCGTCGTCACTGTACCCGTGATCACGCCACCCTTTGCGAGTACCAACCTGACGGTGTCGCCGACGTGATAGTTATTCGGCGTGCTTTCATCACGCTGCACCGTGTGCGCGCTGAGTCGCGCGAAGAGTTGATAAGTCACCGGCTCAAGGCCGCTCAGTTCGAACTTTCCTTCGCCGTCAGTGGTGGCCGACGGAATTGTCCCCAGGGATCCGAACGCCCGAGCATAGACGAGGACATTTGGAAGCGGCTGGCCACTTTCGTTTACGACAGTGCCCGTGATCGAGCCCGGCTTCGGTCGTGACTGACTCTGCGCGAACGCAGATATAGAAATGATCACGATGAATAGGAAAATCTTCATGGAATGGTCGTCATAGCACGTACTGTAGGGGTGGCCCTCCGTGGCCACCCTTGTTTTAAAATCGCGTTCGCCAAACTCGAGGTTGTCATCTCTTGAATTACGTGAAATTCAACCAAGGGCGGCCACGGAGGGCCGCCCCTACAGTACGTTCCGTAATCCTTAAAACATCTATGGCTTTAGTTTCACTGGCACAGTTACTTCAGTCACTGTGTTATCAGTAACCGTAACCACTTGCTTGAACACTTGACTCGCGTCATAGGGTTCGCTTTGAAACACTGCGATATTCAACTCATACGTTCCGGCAGCGAGGCCCTCAATCAGAAATCGTCCGCGCGAATCGATCTGCGGCCTCGAAGTAGAAAGGCCCAATCGCAGCGAAGGATTCTCACCCAACAACTTCACCCACGCCGACATCCGCGAATTCGCCGAAAGCTCACCCTCTTCAACTTTCACCGATCCGCGAATTGAACCGGTAAGATATCTGCCAATCAGTCGTAACCCCGTGATCTGATCGCCATCTTTCAGACCGATGACGCCATCGGGTTGAGGTACACCATCGAGTTCGACGCGAACCAGTGCCAGATTCTTCTTCGCACTATTCCCGGCGGTACTAAAACCGAAACTGACAGCTCCCTTCTGCAACCCGTTGATTGTGAAACTTCCACCCGGATTGATCGGGGCGAACGAACTTCCCTGAAAATTCGCACCCGGAAATTCAACCATTGCGTCAACGTACAGATTTTGAAATTTCGTGACTGGCGCAGCGTCGTCTGCTCCCTCAATCACAACCACTCCCGACACACTGCACGCTTGAACTGTCTTTACAACCAGATTACTGATATCGCGATCGACAACCTCGAACGGAACCCAATCGGCTCTAAAGTTCATGTTTGGGTCCGGGTCGATAAAGACCGAGTATTTTCCAGGCAACACTCCGTCAAACCTGATTTCTCCGTTGGCATTCGAACTGGACCCACCTGAAGACATTCCGTTGCCGTTCTTATCAATTCGGTGCACGCCGTACTTCACCCCTGCGATCGGTTTTCCGGTTTTGCCGTCGACGATTTTACCCGTCACTTTGAAGCCTGTGATCGGACGACCCAGCGTGATGTCGATGTCCTTCGCTTCGCCGCCTTCTGTTACCTCAACCACAGTTGCACTCGCTGCATCGGCAACGGATGGATAGAAAGTTTGACGGTAAAAACGCGAGCCTCCAGGGAGTCGCCGGTCTGACTGGCCGACGTAAACTTTGTACTTGCCTTGAAGCAAACCGAAGATTCGATACACACCTCGGTCGTCGGTCCCGGGGTTGCTGTTGTATTGACTCGGTGGTCCGAATGATCTCTCGAGCGGCATCAGGTAAACCTGCTCCTCAATGATCGGCTTGCCGTCAGCATCAGTGACTTTGCCTGTGATGACACCGCCACGAACCATCGAAAAATTAATGTCTTCGACAGTATCGTTTTCCTCAATCACCAGCGTTTTCACAGGCAGGTCGCGCTCAAACACATACGACTGCGAGATTGTGGTGACCTGGTAGGTTCCGGGAGGGATGTTTGTGATTCGATAATTTCCGTCCTGGTCGGTCGTACCGCGGTGTCGTCCGCGTTCCCAACCTCTATCAGGATCTCTTGCGACTACGAGGATGCCGGCAAGCGGCTTGTTCCTGATAGTGACTTTTCCGCTGATGCTGGCTGTTCCACTTTTTGCGGGAGTTACCTGCGCCTGCGAAAAGGTCGCAGCGATCAGGGAAAAGAGGATGCAGGCGATTGCCTGGCGGGCTGAGGTAAACATTGTGATCCGCCTATCAATCGAGAAGCGGTTCATGATAGCTCAGCTATTACGATTTGTCTGTTAAATTGCCGCTTCAGGTTTGAGATAGCGGTTGACGAGGCGCGCTAGCTCCGTCATGTCGATCGGCTTCGCCATGTACTCGTCGCAGCCTTCGGCAAACGCCTTCACGTGTGTGTAGGACATCGGGTAGGCAGTCACTGCGACAATCGGAACACCGTGCATTTCCTTTTGCTGTCGGATGAGTTGTGTGGCGAGAATGCCATCGAGAATCGGCAGATCGAGATCCATCAGAATCAGATCGGGATGTTCGCGATCGGAAATTTCAACTGCTTCCTGACCGTTGCTTGCTTCCAACACGCTGTAGCCCATTCCTTCAAGTCCTTTTTTGAGCAGTAAGCGCGTGTCGTCGTAGTCTTCCACGACCATGATTGTGCGGGCGGAGGTTTCCTGAGTCATTTTCCAGTTTGTCTGCGAGATGAATTGCCGGGGCCTGCGATTCTACGCTCTTTACCCTCCTTAATCGAGAGAGATAACTCGCGCCCGACGGAACGTACTGTAAGGGCGGCCTCCGTGGCCGCCCCTGCGTGTAATCACACGCTTATTGCCCAGTTAACTTCTTCAGTGCTTGTTTTGCGCTTTCCATTGTTGGATCGAGGGCGAGTGCTTTTTGGTAATTCTCGATCGCCTTTTCTCTGTTCACAGCGATCAGATAGGCTTCGCCGAGACTATCGTACACATTTGCTGATTGTGGATACGCTTCGACGTTAAGCTTAAAAACTGCAATCGCATCGTTCAATTGTTTTCCTCGTAGTAGTGAGTAGCCGAATGCGTTGATATCAGACTCGCCGACGAAGAGATCCGGATCTGAAACACTCTTAAGACGGTGGAACTCCTCAACCATCGCTTCCAGCCCTTTGGCGTTAAGCGTCTTTGCTAAAACATCCGTCAACGACCTCGATTTGACGTCGACGAGTTCAACCACAAAAAGCAATTTCGAATCCGGAGGAATAACACCCTCCACGCCTTCGGGCCCGTAAGCAAGATTTGAGGGAATCACCAGGATCGCATGGTCCCCTACTCTCAGTTTCGACAAGCCCTCGTCGTATCCTTTGATCACCTGTCCAGCACCTAATTTGAATGCAAACGGTTCGTTGCGGTCCCGCGAACTGTCAAACTTCACTCCGTTAGTCAGCATTCCGGTGTAATGGAGCACGACCGTTTCGCCTTTTTTCGGTTGACGGCCCATTCCTTTTTTTGTGATCAGATAACTTAGTCCGGATTGAGTGGTAATCGCAGCGCCAGAGCTTCGAGGAGTCCTGCGGCGTTTGGTTTGGGCGTTTACTTCGCTGATGAAATTTGATAGCAGACAGATCGATAATAAGGTAAAGACTAGTTTTGCTTTGATCATGGGTTACACACTCCGCAGAATTGGAGCGGGCGACGGGATTCGAACCCGCAACCCTCAGCTTGGGAACCTCAACGTCGTCGGCTGATTTTACAACAACTTACACATTTACCCGCAAAATTGGAGTTTGCAGAATACGAAAAAAAAGCATGAGCATAGGTTGCATATTGTGCGTGAAGTGCTCGTTTGTAGAGAATTGCGGGACAACTGCGGGACAAACTTGGACCAGGCCGCCGACTGAGTTCGAAGCTTCGCTTGCATTAAACCAACCTTCAACTGTTTGTGTCATTTCAGGGGTCCACTACACTCGCCGGACCTACTAGGAATGTGGAATACCGCCATCACTCTTCTGGCGTAAAGGAAACATAAAGCTTTTGTCGGCTAGATAAGTATCCACGAGTTCCGAAAAGGAGCGAAAGAGCAAGATTGGATAATCCCCACCAATAATAAAGACTTCATTTCTATTGACCTCGGGAGTAACAAGTCGAATCGCGTACGCATGAGCCCAGAGGCTGTAATCGGCAAACAAGAAAAGCGATTCCGGATGATCAACATAAGCTGTAGTCGCAAACTCCGGTGCTCCACTCGGAAGCGGTTTAACCTCTTCGAGCATCCAGAATCTAATCATTTCATCATCTGTCACTTCGTCAGGCATTCCATTTGCCGTCAGAAAGAACTCACGCATGTCCGCTGGCAATGCCATGCCAAACTTGTGCTCGAAAGCTGCCAAAGCGTTTTCCGATACACCATCGTTGAACTTCACACCACGAGAGATCCAATGATTTTTTAGTCTTTGCATGTTACTGATGAAAAGCATTCTTACCTCACTTCATTCGCTCCAACGCCTGCTTGATGACTTCAAGCCGCAGAGCTTGTGTTCCTAGTGTGTCTTTGCCTGTTTCAATAGCCCGTCGCGCTACTTCGGCGTATGCTAAGAGCGCTTCCCTCGTTAGCCCTGCCGGAATTCTGCCGCTCGAAATGGCCAATCGTGCGCCTTGCACTCCCCGCCCGAATAGCTGGCCCAAAAGCTCTTTCTGGGTTCCTGCGTAAATAGCTTTCACCTGTTCGAGAGACATGGTTGAAAGTTTGCGCAAAAACGCCCGTTCTGCGACATAGACCGCAGTTCCTCCGGCTTCGAGCGCAACGATAGGTGCTGCGATAACAATAGCGGAAGCAACCGCGCCCACCGTTACGACTGTCTGAAGTGGCACCGCTCGTCGATGCATCTCCCTTACAAACTGTTCGCAATTCAAGCAGTCTGAAACGTATGTCCCAATTTTTCTACGTCCGATTACTTTACCGTCGTCATCGAACACAGGAGCATAAATGTTGCCGTTCTGAACAATGAAGCCTTGCTTTTGAAGATCCTTCTTAAGCCTGGCAAATGCCGAATCGAGGTAAGTTATACTACTTCCGCTCCCCCACTTAACCTCGACATCTCGTCCGTCAGGGTCCACGAACAAGAGTGGATTATTTCGACCATAGGAGTATCCATTCCAGCTTTGTGGCTCGTGTGTATAGGCTCCGACGTTCTCTGGATCCACGCTTGTGAACCTTCCCTGAGTTGATGAGTAGTATCTCGCCAGGAAGTAATCCAATCCTGTCTCTGGATCCCGTTCTTTTGCGGTGAACCGTTGCCTTACTCCGTCAGCAACGCTGTAGCCCATACCAGTAGTGCGGCTGCCGATGCCAGCGCCGATTTCTTCGCCGAAGGGCTTGTAGTCGTGGCGGCTGACAACACCGGCAGAGGAGTTAGTGACCACGCGTGGAGTGCCGAGGTTATCGGAAGTCGTGTAGCGCGTGCCGTTCGAGTTCAGCGCGGTTGGCTCAATGGTGGCTAGCAGCCCGCTGGCGCCGTAGATGTATTCTTTCTGCAACGCGCCGCTCGCGCCGCTGAACTCCGCGATCTCTTGCCCGCCAATGCCGTAGATGAAGCGCAGATTCTCGCCGACCAGCTTGCGCACGCGCTGGCCTTCGCCGTCATAGGTGTATGCCGAAACAGTATCGACTTTGAGAATCTTGTTCGCCGCGTCGAACGTGTAGGCGTGCACGGTGTCATTGGTTAAGTTGCCGGCTGCGTCGTAGGAGTAGCCGCTCGTAGTGATGCGATTCGTGGTTGAACTAAACGCGAGGTTGTAGCTGCCGCCGCCGTAATCAATCTGCCGGTTGCCATAACGGTCGTAGGCATTCGTCTGCGACCAGGCCGAGCCGCTTTCGGAAGACGTCGTCAGCCGGTTTAAAGCGTCGTAGCCAAAGCTCTGCGTGTAACTCAAGCCGCCGCCGCTGTAACCAATGCTCTGCACGTTGCCGTTGTTTGTTGTCGTGCCGTAGCTGTATGTCAGATCGACGATGGAAGTCGGTGAGCCGCTCGTGCCGAGTTTGATCTCATTTGGCTGGAGCCGATTATTGTAAGTAACGGCATGAATGAGGCCGTTGCCGTAGGTTTCAGTTGTGAGTGCGCTATGCGGCGCATAGGCGATGCTGGAGACGCTCGCTGCTGGCGCGTACGTGGTGGCTGATGATGCGAGTGATGAGAGTCGGGCCGCCGAATCGAGACTATAGCTCACTGTTCTTCTGTCGCTCGCTCCGGGCACTGATGGATAAGTCTCAGTCGCCATCGCGCTGTTCAAGTAATAAGTCGCTTCGGACAGATAGTTCACGCCGTCCGTTTGCTGATACTGTCGCACCACACGCCCCAATTCATCATAACCCCGGTAGGTGCCGTTACTGCTGCTTGAGCCGTAGGTCACGGCTACTAATCTGCCAGTCGAGTAGCCACGAGTGAAAGAAGGGGCGCCCGACGGCAAACTTGCGTTGTCGTAATAATATTTTACCGGCGGCGTTACACCACCGTCATTGCTGTAGCTCTTCGTGATGACGCGGTTAAGCGCGTCGTAAGCGATGGTCGTGGTCCAGTTCGAGCCGCTGGTCGTGCGCGGATCAGTCTTGCTCGTCAGATTGCCGTTGTTGTCATAGCCGTAGGTAATCGTGCCGCTCTCCGGATTGGCCGCGCTTGTCGGCCGCCTCAGCGAGTCATAAGCGAACGTGCGCGTCTGGCTGCCTTGCGTCACACCGGTAAGATTATCCAGCGTGTCATAGCTGTAGCTGGTCGCGTAGTTCAAACTGGCAGGGTCTTCATAAAGCGTAGTCAGGCGCCCCAAGACATCCGTGACGCTCTTGCGTGCCTTGCTCGCCTGATCGGTGACCGTTATAGCCGTCCCGATCGGACTGCCACTTGTAGCAAGCCCATATGCGGTTGTCACCTGAGCGGTGTCGGGCGTCGTTACCGCCGTAACTCGGCCCTCGGCGTCGTATGTCATGCTCGTCCAATCCAGGCCGGTCGTTGTCGAGCAGGTCTGCGTCGAGTAACCGCGGAATGGATTAGTCACCTTTGAGACACGACCCATGTTGTCATAGCAGGTGAGGGTATAGTCGTCGCCGGCGGCGTCCACCGATCGGGTGCGGATGGTGCGGCCGAGATTGTCGAAGTACTTGTACCCGACCTTCCAATGCGTGCTATCGATCTGACTGCTGACCTTTACATAAAGGCTGCTGGCTGTGTCGCCGTATTCCATGATCGTTTGCTGACCATTCGGAGCTGTGATCACTCTTGGCCTCAATAGTGGATCTAAGACCGATGTCGAGGGATCGGCGTACGACACCGTCGTCGTCTGTCCGTTGATGTCGGTCGAGGAGGTCGGCAGGCCCGACGAGTAGTCATACGCGGTCGAGTTTGTGAATGCCGTGCTTGATCCATAAGTTCCACTCGAATCGGGAACAGGCGTTGTGCCGCTCGTCGGCAGCGTGAAGGCATAGCTCGCATCGAATGCCGACGTTGTGTCGTTGCCGCGACCGTCGCGAACCTTCGTCACGTTGCCGTACTGATCGTAAAACTTGTGCATGTCGATGTAGTAACCGTTAGTGATGTCATAGTAGCTGCGAATCGTAGTCGGCAAAGCCCTTACAGCTCCGATGGTCGAGCCAAGCTCCGTCAGGGGATCGGTCCACGTACCGGACGCCGCCGTTGGCATCGTCCCCGAAGTCGTCGATTGATAGCTGCTTTCGTCGTAGTAGAAGTGCGTTTTTGCCTTTACGTTCCCGCTGCCGTCTTTAATACGCACCTCGGTCGGCACCTGTGTCAGGTTGCGTGCCAGGTAGTTTGAGTCGTAAAGATAATCAGTCTCGACCTGTTTTGCAGGCGCACTACTGCTGAAGTAGCCCGCAAGGGTCGCGGAGCTGGCGGTCTGGGCCGTAGAAGCCGAAACCACGACGTAGTTGTACTGTTTGACTATCGTCGGATTGAGGTTAGCAAAATATGCGGGGTTGGAGTTTGAGTCGTAGTCATAGGTTACAAGACTTACCAAGGCGTTCGAGTCGCCGGGCTCGAATTTGACGCTGATCTGTCTGGTAACTCTCGGGTTGCGTGTTGCCGCGACCCCGCCCACGGTTACAGAGTCATAGGTCCGGTCTATGATGTGGCGGGTCAGCATGGTGCCCGATGAGTTGTAAGTGCGTTCCTCCGAGGGCAGTCCAGCGATGACGCTTTCAAAGCCCCATTTCATAGCCCCGGCTGAAGTGCCCGGATAGACACCTAAAGATGAATACGTCCCATCCGGATTCGTGACGCCACGACCGACCTGGGCGTATGTCCAAGTAACTTCGGTGGCCGTCGTGCCGTCTTCGCTCTGCGTCTGTGACACAACGCCGCGGTTTGTTTGCGTGAAGAATGGATCACCATCATAAAGGCCCGGATTCAGCGGCTCAACCGCGGTATATGCGAATTTGTCGTATGCACCGGTCGGATAGACAACCTTATCGATCTCGCCGTAGATGTTGTAGGTGAATTTATATGACTTACCGTTTGGCAGATCGATCTCAGCGAGAACAACGGGATCAAAGACCCGGGTTGCCATCAGCACCTGAGTCTCGTCGCCGGTGGATACAAATAGAGAAGGCGATGCGGGCGGATAGTACGTACCACAGGTCCCACTGTTACCCGTATCACCCATGTACAAGAGTGTATCGGACGTGTTGGTCAAGACATCTTCGAGTTTCTTCCACTTCATCGTGTAGGAAAGAGTGCCGCCATTGAACCCAGGGACCGAGAACGACTTGTCAAACGCCACCGCGCTCGTATTGTCGCCGACTTTATTGGAGCCGGTATCCAGCGGCGAACTGATCGAGCGTCCCATAGTGTCGGTCCAATCGGTGTACAAGCTACCGCCCGCCACAAGCTTGTTGCCGTTCTTGTCGATAAAACCTGAAGCCATGCGCGTTCCGTCGGGAAAATAAAGGGTCCCGGTTGTCGTGTCGTACACCAATCGTGAATCGTCCACCGCGTAAAACTTGCCGGTGATCGTCTCTGTTAGGTCGTGTAAACTGTCATCCTTGCGCAATTCGTGTCTCGAGCCGTCGGGAAGAGTGGCGAACATTCGCGCGATCTTCTTATAGGCTCCGGTGGAAACAGGATGGCCATTGATATCATAGGTCTCAAGATCAACTGTGCCTGTCCAGTCCGACATGCCAAGTGGTGATGTCCAGCCCGCCATCGAGCCACGCCCATACTCGGGCCGGTAGCGTTGGTAGTACACCCAAAGTGGACTCATGCCGCATTTCTCAGTCGTTACGTGACGGACGCCCCAGAGCCGCGACGAATAGCTCATCGTAATGGGGAGTGCTAACCCCTCACGTCCCGGATAGCTTCCCAGATTTATGGAAAGCTGAAGGCTCATCGACAGCGGATCTACGGTCGCATCGCTCCGCATGCGATTGTCGAGAGCGCTGTCGGTGTTTGGTTTTTGCGGGGTTTGAGCGTTCGCGGACAGACTTAGTAATAACACGAACAACGCCACCACAATCGATAGTCCCGTCGGAAGTGAGATAGCCGCACTAAATGCAACCGACATCAAACGTGACTTCAAACATTTAGACATAGTCCTCTCCCTGGGTCGTTGATTCTGGAATCAAGAACCACCGCAAAAGAAAAATATGATCGAAGCTAATGTGACCGGCTGTATACGTCGATTACTACGACCAGCCTGCTATTAAGGAAAAAGGTGCTGCGGCACGTTGCGAGGAGCCGCCCGACGGGTTGACCAGTTTGGGGGAACGCGCGGCAATCTACTCCTCAATTTGTGTACTGTCAACAAAAATTTCGTACATCAGTTAGACCATGTTGGGCCAACAATCTTCCTTAATGTAATCTCAATTGGAATTAAGAGGCTGCGTGCAACCGCCCGCGATTCACTATGCGAGTGGTGTGATCCTGAAGATTTGGTAGGACTAGGTTGCTGATTTCAATGCTGGGTGCGTCTGATGGTTTTAATTCTATCGAGCAAAGCATTTTATATTTCGGAACTTGGATTGATTTTGCTTAGGCCCTCGAACTCATTTTGTGATTCGGCCATCGTCCCTACTCGCAAATAGAAACGCCAAGCGCTAAGTGTGAGGGCTTTTTTGCTCGAGTGCATTAAGCTCTTTGAGATAGTCGCTGGACAGTATTTGAAATTTCATTGGCGCCGATGGACCAGGTGAAGTTACTTCCTTGCCCTCAACAACAGCGGTACAGTCCATGGAAATATGCGTTGTCGCATGGCACGTCTTTTCCTGTGCCTGATTCACCGGTGATCAAACAGTCGAACCGCAGTCGGCTGCTCTGAGAATGACTTTTTTAGGTTACTCACTACCTTTGATTGACCGCAGATCAGGAGTCCAGCTTCATAAGCCGAGAATGCTTAGTTTTACTTCGCCGCGCGTGAAGCTGCACTCCATTAATGAGTTGCTGGTCTACGAGGAATCTGGAGCGGGCGACGGGATTCGAACCCGCAACCCTCAGCTTGGGAAGCTGATGCGCTACCGTTGCGCCACACCCGCTCGAAAGGTGAGAAAAAGATAGTTAAGGATCCGATCCGTGTCAATCCGCGTTAATCCGCGGCTGAACATAATTCGCAATTAGATCGTCCCAGCGGCCCTGAGCTTTCAGGATCAATTCGCAGACTTCACGCACGGCACCGAATCCACCCGCTGTATTTGTTACGTAATGCGCGTGCTCGCGCGTCTCGAGCGCCGCATCGGCGACGGCCACTCCGAGCCCTGACTGCAGCATCAGTGGAATGTCATTGAGATCGTCCCCGATGTATGCGACCTCCAGATTCTCCACTCCCGCCTGGTCCAATGTGTCAGCAAATGCTTGCCGCTTGTCTTTACAACCCTGGATGACGAACGACATGCCAAGACCTTGAGCACGCTTCTCTACGGCACTGGAAGTTCTGCCTGAGATGATTCCCGACCTCAATCCGGCCCGTTGCAGAAGGTCGATGCCGAGTCCGTCACGCGTGTGAAAACCTTTTTGCTCTTCGCCGTCGTCAAATAGCCAGACGCGTCCATCGGTCAACACTCCATCACAATCCATCAGGAGCAGCTTGATGCGCGCGGCACGTTTTTGAACTTCAGACGTCATCGCACCTCAAAGAGCTCGATCCCGGAAAGTTTCCAGCCCGCAGCTGTTCGCGCCAGCATCAATACAGCCGTACCTGAGCCGATCGTCCCGAGCTTTTTCGCGTTGATTTGTACATCGGCGGCGATGAGATTGGGATTGATCTGTTCGGTTCGCACAACTTTCGTGTCCCACAACTCAGTACCGATGCTCGCATTGATAAACTTCACCAGTTCGCCCGAAACGATGCGAGCCTCGAGATCTGCCTTTCGGTTCGTGACAATAGCCTGCGAGAGTTGTGTGACGAACGTCCGCGCCGACTCATCGATCGGAGGCGCGTTGTTCGCCGCTGCTTCTGCGCGAATGCGTGCGAGACGTGCCGCAAGTGACGAAGGATAATCACGACTGGCAATCACTGCATCGTTGAATCGCTTCGCTGCTTCAGCAGCTTGACTTCGCTTCATCGCGATTTCACCGAGGCCGATGTCGGCCCATGCTAGTGTGGAGGTGAATGGAAGCGGCTCGTCGAGAGCTGCACGGAAGAGTTTCTCAGCCTCGTCGTTCCTGTTCTGACCAAGCAGCGCACGCGCAAGAATAATTTGTGCTTCCTGAAATCGTGGCGCGGCGGCGAGCATCGTGCGCGCAGTCGCCTCGGCTTTGGGAAAGTCCTGCGCCCCTAACAGCAAAGAGGCTTCGTTTAGCGCCTGCGACAGTTCCTTGCCGCGCGGCATCACGTCGTTGCCGTAATCGAGTTGCGGATAAAGCTTCTCCGGATCGACTTCAACGCGTACTACCTTGGCGGGCGTCTTGAAAACCGCTTCACCGAAATTCTTTGCTGGAACAGTTGCCTCGGCACGTATTTCCTGGCCCGTGTCAGTAGTTGCTACTACCGAAACGGTTACATCGATCGATCCGAGATTTCGCAGGGCCGAGACCCAATCACCGCCACGTTGTTGTGGCAACCCGATCATGAGATCCGTATCGATTACCTGATCGAGCTGCTGGTCCAACAGAGCCTTCATGTTCTCCCCACCACGCGCGACGAGTGCTTCACGCAGTGACGGCAGGTTGAGACCGTTTGCATCACTCTTGCCCGCCTGAAGTGCCGTCCGTACGACAGCCAGCAACGCGTCACGACCAAGCCGGCGATCGACGAGACGCCAGAACATTGCACCGCGATTCGGCACAGAGTTGAAATAGGTAGCGTCTAACTGCGTCGAGCGCGCGAGCGGAGCGTCACGTTGCGCCACAGACACGTACGCGAGACGCTGGCGATAAAGCTCTGACTTGACCGCGTCCGCTCCAAACTGTTTTTCGAGAAACTGCGTCGCGAGATAACGAACGAGCCCGTCGCGCAGCACGCCGCCGCCTTCACCTTGAACCGCAGTTTGTCCGCCAATCCACAGGCGCGCAACGGACTCAGCAACAGTCAGTGCAGTGGTGGCGTCGATCTTCGGCAGGCGCAGCATGTCTGCATCGAATAGCACGGTGCCGGCATCACTGAATCCGGCGCCTCTGCGAACCGCTACGAGACGCACCGGAACATCAGGCGCTGGTCCAAGAGTCGTCGCATAAAAAGCTCGCGCCATTCCGGCAAATGCGATGAGGGCTTCGGCTCTTTTGCGCTCTTCGGCGCCGGCTCCCTTCTCCAGCAAAACAACAATGCCCTTGCCGTCGGCAGCGCCATCGAGCTTGTCCCAGTCGCCCTGCACGAAGAACGGTTGACCGTGCAGCGATTGTTCAAATGAAACTGATCCGGCAGTCCCGGGCTTCTCGACTCCGGAAGAGATCGCGTTTGGAATATTTACTGTGAGCTTGAACGGCGCCGAGTCAGCTCCGCGCACTGAGTACGGACTGTTTGGCATCGGGTACCAAAACGCGAGTGGCAGAAACTGCGTAGCGATCGGGCTAATAGCAGTGAGTCCTGTGTTGCTCTCGACAGCCATTGTATAAGTAACGGTGGCGGTAACAGTCGAGTTTGAAGCTGCGGGCGTCGGCAAGGAGATCTCGATGCGTTGCAGATCTCCGCGTGGCTCCTGACCGGGTCTGAAGTTCGCAGCGCTGCCACTGACCGTTACTGATTTCACACTTGCTTTTGAAGTAAGACGAAGAGTCAGAGTTCGACCCGGGCCACCGACGTTGGTCGCGTTGATTGTCGCGGTTGCGTTGAGCATGCGTTCGTTTTGTTGAACGTTCGCCGCGATATCAAACGAAGTGACCTGCCAAATAGGTGTCGCCGGTGTCTGTGCCCCGACCTGGACCACAAGGCACAGAATGAACGTGAGTAGAAGAAGTGTTCTCATAATTACGGATGAAATAGAAGTTCTATTGCTGAACACCGCCGGCCGAATTGCGAACCAACTCGTGAATGTCGCGCAACATCGTCAGCAGCGGCGCTAGGCGATCCAATGGCAACGCGTTCGGTCCGTCTGAAAGAGCCTTCTCGGGACAATCGTGCACTTCCATGAACACCGCATCAACGCCGCATGCGACACCTGCGCGCGCCAGGGGTTCGATGTACTCCGATTGTCCGCCCGTTGCATGTCCGAGGCCACCCGGTAATTGCAGCGAGTGGGTGACGTCAAAAACTACCGGCACGCCAAATTCGCGCATGATCGGAAACGATCGCATATCGACGACGAGATTGTTGTACCCAAAACTCGCGCCTCGTTCCGTCAACATAAACTTTTCGCAACCAGCTTCGCGAGCTTTGTCGACGATATTGCGGGCATCCTGTGGCGCAAGAAACTGGCCCTTCTTGACGTTGACTGCCTTCCCTGATTTCGCGGCCGCAACGATCAGATCCGTTTGTCGCGAGAGAAACGCCGGGATCTGCAACACGTCCACAACTGCGGCGACCTGCTCGACCTGCGAGACATCGTGAACGTCCGTCAACACCGGCACGTCGATCTCTTCTTTGACCCGTTGCAGCACTTCGAGCCCGGCTTCCATCCCCAAACCACGGAAACTCTTGATCGATGATCGATTTGCTTTATCGAACGATGATTTGAAGACGTAGTCGAGACCCGCCCCGACGGCACGATCGCGGCACTCGCGCGCCATCATCAACGCATGTTCGGGAGATTCGACCACGCAGGGACCGGCAATGATCGTCAGCCGGCCGTCACCAAAAGTTGCATTACCAACAGAAAAGGACTTGGCCATAAGAAGTTGCCACAAAAGGCACGCAAATGATTATCAGGTCTAAGACCTGAAATCAAACACGCACCGTTGTTTTGCGCCTTCTTATTACAGGCCGAGTTTGCGTTTGACCTTGTCCAGAAATGTGTCAGGTGTGGATGGGTCGTGAGTAGTGGGAGCTTCCTTCGCTGCCTTGTCGTCCGGGTTTCCGCCTAAAACTTTGATCTCATTTGACCCGGAGCTGAGTGCGCGTTTTTCGCGCAGGCGAGAGATGTCGACGACGAGCCGGCCTGAGGGTGATTCAACTCCCGAGTCGCGTAGCGTTTCCAGGTCAGGCGCGCTACTGATTGCGTGATGTTCGAGCCCCAGACGCTCGGCAGTCTCGAGTAGTTCGCGTCGAAACTCAGCTCCATTCGGCGGTCGATCGGAAGGTTGTTTTTCCAACGCGTGCAGAACGATGCGTTCCACGTCTTCTGGAATTGCGGCGACGACCTCGCGCGGCGAGTGTGGCGTATCATTCGCGTGCTTTTGCGCAATCTCGGCCGGTGTCGATCCGGAGAACGGCACCATACCGGTCAACATCTCGTAGAGAATCACACCGAGGCTGTAGACGTCCGTCGCAGGCGTGAGTTCATTGCCGTTATGTTGCTCGGGAGACATGTAACGTGGTGTGCCGATAACTGAGTTTGTTTGGGCGAGGGCGCTCGTCTCATCGTCTTCGTTTCCGTCGAAAAACTTTGCGATACCAAAGTCGAGCACTTTGACGACCGCCGGCTGGTCCGCGCTTTGGGTGACGAGAATATTTGACGGTTTCAGATCGCGATGGATGATGCCCGCCTGATGTGCGGCGGCGACGGCGTCCGAAGCCTGCAACATGATCGACGTGGCGCGCGCGGTTTCGAGTGGGGCTTCACGACTGACAATCTCTCGGAGCGTGCGACCTTCGAGCAACTCCATCACGATGTAAACCCAACCCTCCGCGGTCTGTCCGAAGTCGGTCACTGAAACAGCATTTGCATGACGCAACGCCACGGCCGCTCGAGCTTCTGTCAGAAGTCGAAGCCGCGCCGCTTCATCTTCGGAGAAGCGTTGATGCAGAAACTTGATCGCGACTGGACGGTCCATCGACAGGTGACGTGCACGATACACTTTGCCCATCCCGCCTGAGCCAAGTCGTTCCTCAACGTAATACTTCTGGTTGAGCGTACGGCCTACAAGCGGATCCGTTCCGGGTAATGTGGTAGACACATCTGTCATTACATGACGTGAGGGTTTTCTGGGCAGTCTATCCACAGATTACACAGATTTTATTCATAATCTGCGAAATCTGTGGATTGCTAGTCACCGCTGGTAGCCGTCAGTCGTTCGTGCACCACCAGATCGACTTCTCCATTCTTCTCCATTGAGGTCTCAGAGTGCAAACGATTTTCGTGCGCCGCCCGAACAAATGCCGCAAATAAAGGATGTGCATTGAGTGGTTGCGACTTGTATTCCGGGTGAAACTGACAGCCAACAAACCACGGATGGACGTCACGCGATAGCTCGATCATCTCGACAAACTTACCATCAGGCGAGACACCGCTGAACACCAATCCTTCACGCTCGAGCCGTTGCCGAAACTCCGGATTGAATTCGTAACGATGACGATGACGCTCGCTGATCTCCTCAGCACCGCCATAAACTTCCTGGACCAAAGAGCCCGGCGCGAGACGGCAGGGCCAGGCGCCAAGTCGCATTGTACCGCCTAACTCTTCAACTCCAACCAGATCTCTCAACTTAAAGATAATTGGGTGTGGCGTCTCGAGGTCGAATTCAGTCGAATCCGCTTCTTTCAGTTCACAAACATTGCGTGCATACTCGATACAAGCGGTTTGCATTCCAAGGCAGATGCCGAAGTATGGCGTGCGCGTCTTGCGCGCGTAATAGATGGCGCGAATCATTCCCGCGACGCCGCGTTTGCCAAATCCGCCTGGAACCAGGATCGCGTCGAAGTCACGCAAACGATCTTCGTAATCGTCGTCCATCAACTCTTCCGACTCGATCCACTTCACGTCAACGCGAAGATTGTTTGCGACACCGCCATGCGTGAGTGCTTCACGCAGCGACTTGTAAGAATCTTCCAACTCGACATATTTACCGACAATCGCGATCGATGCGTCTCCACCGGAGGGCTCGCGAATCGTCGAGACCAGATTGCGCCATTCCGTCAGATCCGCCTGAGGCGCCTGCGATTCAAGTCCCAGCTGCGAGACGATCAGATCATCGAGTCCCTGTTCGTGAAATGCTAGTGGGACTTCGTAGATCGTGTCGACATCCTGAGCACTGATGACAGCGGGCTCTTTCACGTTACAGAAGAGTGCGATCTTGCTGCGCAGCTCGCGTGAAAGCGGTTTTTCCGAACGACAGAGCAGAATATCGGGCGCGATACCAATCTCGCGCAGATCGCGTACTGAGTGTTGGGTTGGTTTTGTTTTCAGCTCGCCGGCCGCAGCGATGTACGGCACCAGAGTCACGTGAATGAAGAGCGCGTTGCCGGCGCCTTCTTCGTTGCCCATCTGGCGAATGGCCTCAAGAAAAGGGAGTGATTCGATGTCGCCGACCGTGCCGCCAATCTCGACAATGATCACATCGGGCTTGTCTTTGTCTGCAACTTTGCGAACCGCATCTTTGATCTCGTTGGTGATGTGCGGAATGACTTGAATAGTTTTGCCGAGGTAATCACCGCGACGTTCTTTCTCGATTACTGAAAGATAAATACGTCCGGTGGTCCAATTATTGGCTTGCGAGAGATGCGCGTGGGTGAAGCGTTCGTAGTGACCGAGGTCAAGATCTGTTTCGGCGCCGTCGTCGGTGACGAAAACCTCGCCGTGTTGAAAGGGCGACATCGTACCCGGATCGACGTTGATGTATGGATCGAGCTTAATCAACGCGACGCGCAGTCCACGCGTTTCGAGCAAACATCCGATCGATGACGCTGCCAGGCCCTTGCCGAGGCTCGAAACCACACCACCAGTAACGAAGATATATTTAGGCATCCGGTTCTCCATTGGTTACCATTTGATCGCTGTTGTCATCACCCGCCAACGGCGGATCTCCCGATTCCTGTTCTCCGTCGTAACGTCCCTGCCGCAAATCTTCCTGCACTTCGACTGCTCGTTCCATCGAAGGATCGAGCGCCTTTTGAATTCCTACCAGTCCGGCGCCCAGCAGACCCGGTCCTTCCTGCGCGCGTCGTTCAAACTCTTCGACTGAAACGTCGTAAGGCTTACTCAAACGCGACAGACCAAAGATCCCGCACAAAATAATGAACGCGATAATGCCGAGGCCAATCCAGTCGCTCATACTACTAAATTCCTGCTGCTACTAACTCTCTCACCTTTTCGAGATCTTCGACAGTGTCGACACCGGTTGACGTAGCACACGCTTCAACCACCTTGATTCTTACGCCATGTTCCAACGCACGCAGTTGTTCGAGTGCTTCAATCTTTTCGAGTCGAGACGGCGGCCACTTTGTAAACTGCAACAACACGTCACGACGATAGACGTACAGTCCGGTGTGCTTGCGAAAGTTCTTGAAGAGTTCGGGCTCATTCAAAAGGGCCGCTTCGGGTGAGCCATGTCGCTTGGCCGCGTCGCGTGGATAAGGCATCGGCGAACGTGAAAAGTAAATCGCAAGCTCGTTTTCATCGAGCACAACTTTTACCAGATCCGGGTTCAGCAGATCGTCGAGTGAATCAATAGGTTCCCAGGTTGTTACGATCCCTGCACCGTCTTGTTTCGAAATCTCCGCCGACATCGTATCGACTGCACGCTCGATCGTTTCGGGCGAAATCAAGGGTTCGTCGCCTTGTACATTGACGATGATCTCGGCATCCGGGATCTGAGCCGCAACTTCGGCCACACGATCGGTGCCGCTCGTGTGATGAGTAGATGTAAGAATAGCCTCAAAACCACGCACCTGAACAGCGTCGGCGATTTGCTGGCTGTCGGTCGCGACAATAACCTGGTCGACATTGCGGGCCAGACGTGCGCGCTCTGCGACCCAACAGACCATGGGTTTGCCTGCAATTTCGATAAGTGCTTTTCCTGGCAGACGGGTTGACGCGAGGCGAGCTGGAACGATGGCAACCGTGCGATTCACGGGGTAACAGCTTAGCTTGCAGCCACGAAAGCTGTCAATGAATCAGCGCCACAAAAAAGCACAAAAAGAAGTTAGCCACAAAAAGCACATAAGACACAAAAAGCACAAAACGGAAAGCAGCCGAATAGGTCCTGATTACGGAGCAAGACCTATTCTTCTTTTGTGCTTTATGTGCCTTATGTGCTTTTTGTGGCTACTTCTTGCGTGTGGCTGCAGCTTTTTGAGCTGAGCGCGAGCGGGATGCCGCCGAACGTCGCTTTGCGGCACCGCGTGCCTGACGCGAGAGTGCTAATTTTGAAGCGGCGCTGCGTGGTTCGCGCTTCAATGCTTTTCGAGTGGCGCGCGAACGTGTTGCTGACGGACGCTTACCGCTATGTGCCCTGCGAGTGTCGCGCTCGGCTTGCTCTTTGGTTTCCTCAGAAGCATTCTGCGGCGTCGGCAAATCGACTCCAGCGCGGCGCGCTTTCGAGAGCCCGATCGCGATTGCCTGTTTCGTTGAGCGAGCGCCGTGCTTCCCTTCGCGAATGTGCTCTATCTCTTCTCTGACAAATTCGCCCGCCTGCGTACTCGCAGCCTTCCCTTCTCGTTTATCCTTCCGTGCTCGTTCCAGTGTCTCTTTTTCCGGCATGTAGACCTCCCCTCTGAATCAGCTTAATACGCCAACGAATAGTTCATTCAGATGAGAGGCAAGGTCTATACCTGACAAGACATCGCTGCAGCATGCGAACGACCCTGCGGATATGAAATGGGAATGCGCGCGCAAACTTCCGTCCCGGCTTGCGGCGTCGAGTCAATCGTGATCGAGCCTCCGAGTGACTGCACTCGTTCTTCCATGCCGCGAAGACCGAGCGTGCCGGCACTACTCCGCAGGCCCTTCAGATCGAAACCAATCCCGTCGTCTGAAATCGACAGGACCAGTTCCGTTCCTGCTTTCTCAAGTGCAACCGAAACCTTGCTGGCCTGTGCATGTCGCGCAACGTTTGTGACTGCCTCCTGCACGATCCGGAAGCATGCGGTTTCCAACTCGCACGCAAAACGAGTCTCTTCAGAGAGCGTGTGACTGACAAACTTCGTGTCGAAGCCGTAGTTCTTGGCCTGAAGATACCACCGCAGGGCGACGACCAAACCAAAGTCGTCCAATAGGAGCGGACGCAAATCGACCGAAAGATCTCTGACCTGATCGACAGCTTCGTCAATCACCATCAGGTTGTCGTCGATCGACGAAACAATTGCCGGTGACGTGGACGTCCGTCTTAGCGAATGTAGATTCATCTTTACCGCCGTGAGGATCTGGCCCACTTGATCATGCAGCTCAAACGACACACGACGACGTTCCGCTTCCTGCGCCTCAATCAGTTTTCTTGAATAAGTGCGTGCCGCAGCCTCCACTCTCCTTCGTTCAGAAACATCGACTACACAGCCCTGCACAGCCACCGCATTTCCGTTTACAAAGATCAGACGGCTGCTAACCTCGACCGGCACCTGACTGCCGTCTTTCGTGATGATCTCGATCTCGTACGTAGTCTCACCGGCAGCAGCCAGCTTCCGCCAGAACTGTTCGTAGACCTGAGCCTCGTATTCCGGAGTAAGAAACATCGAGAAGTGTTTGCCGAGTAGCTCTTCACGCGTGTAGCCCGAGAGCTTTTCGGCGGCGCGATTGATCGACGTGTAGCGGCCGTTCATGTCATGGACGTAGAGCGCGTCTTTCGAGTTCTCAAAGAGCTCACGGTAGCGCTCTTCACTCTCGCGCAAAGCATGTTCGGCTCGTTTGCGTTCGGTTATGTCCTGAGCGGTGCCTTCGTAGTACACGATCTTGCCGGCCTGATCACGTACAGCGCGCGCGTTCACTGACACCCAAACTCTTTGTCCGTCTTTGCGAAATGTCTCGTGCTCGAAAGCACGAACGAAGCCGTGCACTTCGAGCAGTCGTTTGAATTCATCGCGGCGCGCCGGATCGACATAGATCTCCCGCGAAATGTCTCTGCACGATCGAATCAATTCTTCCGGCGAGCTGAATCCGTGCATGCGGGCCAACGCAGGGTTGGCCGTCAGATAACAACCCTGAGGAGTCGATTGAAAAATTCCCTCACCGGCATTTTCAAAAATCTGACGATACTTGAGTTCAGCGGCGCGGTGCGCTTCCTTCGCTAGTTCGAGCTCATGTATCGCCGCGTCCTTGCTCAGGATGGACTGGTTCCGTGGGTGATTGCCGTTTGATTGTGAACTCTCTTCAGGCGACCGGACAGAATTCAGATCTATTCGCGTGTCTCTCATAGCAGGAACCTCCAGGAGTTAAGGCATCCGTCAAGAGAACTTTTGAGACTCTACAGAGTAAAGTAATACCCGGAGTGGCGTGGGGAACACGGGGCGATCGTGGCGACCAGCACTCGCACTCGAACAACTTCTGCGCCGGATTTTAATGCCGAACGTGCGTTGGCACAAGGCACAAATTCAAACAGGCCTGCGGCTATTGAATGTGAACCATCTGTCGATGAAGCGGCATCTTGTGCAATTCAGCCGGAATCAATTCCCTCATCTCCGACGCAACATCGCAAAACGTTTCGACCACGACCGGGTCAAACTCACGGCCCGCACCCTGCTGCAATCGTTCCAATGCGGCTTCATGCGTCAGCGCGGCGTCTTCATCTCTCGGACTTGTCAACAAATCGAATTCTTTTGCGACTCTCAAGATCCGCGCAGCGAGGGGGATCTGGTCGCCAATAAGACCCAGCGGAGCGCCGCTGCCGTCAAAGTTCTCATAGTGATAACGGACGGTATCGGCAGTCTCCTTGAACTCGTCGATACACGAGATAATCTCAGCGCTGCGTGCTGCATGCTGCTCCGGAACGAAGAGATCGCACGGCGTTGAGTAAATCTCGCCATCATTGCCCAGCGCGCCGAGGTCGTGCAGAAACGACGCGGCCGTCACATCGGAGAGTTGTTGCTCATTCAACCCGAGTTTTTCACCGAGCAGTCCGGCAAACCTGCTGACACGCACGGCGTGTAAACAGAGATAGGCGTCACTCATCTGAAGAATGTTTGCCATCGCTCGCACGAGACCGACTCGCATTTCTTTTACGCGACCGGTGAGCCGCTCGTTGTTGGCGGTGAGCACATGCTTGCGTTTGTTGTTCTCGTAAGCTTCCACGGCGCGGCTGACACGAAGTTTCAAGTCGTCGTTGTTCCACGGCTTGCTGACGTACATGTAGACCAGTCCGCAATTCACCGCTTCGACCAGGGCTTCCAAATCCGTGTAACCGGTGAGAAGAATGCGCACCATGTGCGGCCGCCGATCGGCACTCCGTTTCAGAAGCTCGATTCCGGTCATCTGCGGCATCCGTTGATCGGTGATGATGACTGCAACTTCGTGCTGGTCCAAAAGAGTTATCGCCTCATCTCCGGACGCCGCCGTCAAACATTGATAATCGTGTTGAAATAGACGCTCCAGCAAACGTATGTTTGGCAATTCGTCGTCAACAATTAAAAGTTTATAGGTCATGCGTTGATTACTCCTCCGTGTGATCGATGGGGATGGAAACTCGAAAAGTCGTGCCGGCGCCGGTAACGCTTTCAGCCTCGATCGTGCCGCCGTGCTTTTCGATAATTCCGTAACTGATAGACAAACCAAGACCGGTGCCTTCGCCGACTGGTTTGGTGGTGAAGAAAGGATCGAAGATCCGGCGCAGGTGTTCCGGATCGATGCCGCAGCCGGTGTCGCTGATGGTGATTACCGCCGATTCATCTTCAACTCGGCTGGATATTTTTACTTCGCCGCCGTTTCTGGTCGCCTGGGCGGCGTTGACCAGCAGATTGGTCCAAACCTGATTAAGCTGGCCCGCATAACAGTTCACGAGTGGCAACTCTCCATACTCGCGAACCAGACGAACGCGACCCGAACCGTAATAACCCGACAACAGGCGAATCGTTGAGTCGATGTTTTCGTGCAGATCGATTCGCTTAACCTCGCCATCGTCGAGACGCGAAAAGAGTCGCAGGTTCTTCACCACGTCTCGAATGCGTTCGGCTCCTTCAACACAATCGGCGATCATTGAACGCAAGTCAGGCAGTAACGATTCGTAACCGATCTCTTTCTTGGTGAGGGCGAGTTCGTCCGCTTCGGCAGTGGGAAGCTTGACGCGCTCATAGATCGAGAGCACGAGCTCCAAGCGTCCGAGATACCCACGAATCAGATCCATGTTGCCGTAAATAAACCCGGCGGGATTGTTGAGTTCGTGAGCGACGCCCGCAGCGAGTTGGCCCAGACCAGCCATCTTCTCGCTATGAACTATCTGTGCCTGCAAGCGTTCGAGTTGAGCCTTGCGCGCGGCGAGCTCGAGGTTTTGACGCTCCAGATCCGCGCGATAACTTCTCGCGGTCAACATCAAGTCACGCCGTTCGAGCGCACGCTCAACCGAAAAGCCGAGCACGTCGAGCTCGCACGGCTTTGTTAGATAGTCGACGGCGCCGATTTGAAGCGCGTCTCTGATCCGCTGGGGTCGGTCGATGCCAGAAACCATGATCACGGCCGTGTCGGGATAACGGGCACGAATCTCGCGCAACAGCTCGACACCATTACGGCCCGGCATCTGTATGTCAGACATCACGAGGGCATAAGTGTTCTGACCCATGAGCACCAGTGCTTCGTCACACGACGCCGCGGTATCACACAGATATTTTTCCTCTAAGAAAGTGGAGAAGATGGTTCTGACCATTGCTTCGTCGTCGACGACGAGAACCCGCTGCTCCCCACGATCCATCACTGGGTTGATCGCGGCAGCGATGCTCTCATCGGTCGCCTGAAGCAGAAACATGACGTGTTAGGGCTTGCGAATAACGATCGGCGTATCGTCGTCGATTGGTTCCTCTCCTTCATCGACGGGAAGGGGTTTTGGTTGCGTGACGAGTTTGAGCTGAGCGGCGAGCGTTTGATAGGCGAGCTTTACCTGGACAACATCGCAGGCGGAAGGGCGATTCATCTCGTTCGGAACATTCACTGCTTTGAACTGGATCATCACCGTGCTGTCGGGCTTGCAGGAGTAACAGTCGAGCAGGCCGAAGCTATGACCCAATTCATGGACGAGTGCGTTCGTCAAGGTTCTGGGATTTTTCAGTAGTGGATCGATGACGATCGTGGCCCACGTCATGATCCGGTTTCTGGAGGCGCTGTAAGTTTTGAGTTCGGTGAGGTGGCGATTTGATTTATCGAAGACCTGGCCGCGAACAATCGTTAAGCAGTTCTCGCAGAACTGCTGCGAGTTCGTGATTCCCTGGTAGTCAAATTTGACGTTTGAACCAGTCGTCGCCGCGACAGAGTTCCAAGTGGCGAGTGGTGTTAGGAGATATTCGATTTCATTTGGCTCGAAGTCTGCGCCAAGAACATAGACCTTGATCGTGCTTTCCGGCGCCCACGTCCAGAATCCGACCGGCGCAGCTGCCACGCCGACCTTGCACGATGATGGTTGGGCCGCGAGGGTTAAGACCATGAGCAGAATGGTGAACAATGCAGAAACAATCTTCATTGGTTCTTCTCGGCGACGACGTTGCGATCGACCTTGCGCTGAAGCTCGTACACTTGCCGCACGACTTCCAGATCGCAGACTGACGGCGCAACCAATCCGTTGTCGTTATTAATTCCGGGAAAGCCGTTCATGATCGTTTTCTTCTTCTTGCAACTCTTGCAATCCCAAAGACCCATTCCGTGTCCGAGTTCGTGCACCATGTAACCCTGCAACGCCTGTGGATTGGTCGTAGCAAAATCGAAATCGATCCACGCATTGACGAGCAGTCCGCCACCGTCCTGTTTCAGTGGATTGAAAAACGCGTAGTGCTTGCGATCGTTCTTGTGAACTTCTCTCCGCATGACCGTCAAACAACCAGCGCAATTCGCGACGCGGTCGATCTCGCCGGCGAATGAAAAACTGATTCCCGCATCGGTGTGTGCATTCGAGTCGGACCACGTCTTCATCGCTGCGAGAAGTGTCGCCCGTTGCTCAACGGTGAACATGCCGCGCGCGAAATAGACTTTGACGTTTGTGTCGGGCGGCCAGTAGTAAGCATTGACGGGCGGTGCATTGTGATTCGCAACACAAACTTCGGATTTCTCCTGCGCAAAAACTTTCACTGCGCCGATGAAGAGAACGATGGTGAGTAGAAAGATGAGTCTCATTGTGTTCACCGCTTGTTATCGCCGGCTGGTGCTTCAATTTCCCTAACCTTGACCGTGCTGGCGAAGAGTTTGTAGTCGTAATACCTGACGCGGATCCGATAGTTGACGTCGCGATTTGGAAAACGCAGCACGTCGTCAGCTTCGGTGCGTGTGGGAAAGTTCAGTGTCGAGGTAACCGGTTCGCGCCAGGTCTCGAAAGTGGGAAAACGCTGCTTGCCCTGCGGTTCGACAAGCCCGCGAACTTTAACGATCTGGAAAGTCACGGCGTCGATCCAGATCGAGCCGCGAAAGAAACGTTCGCTCATGCGATACGGATTTGGTTTGAGGGCAGGCTCGACTGTCAGCCGGTAGACGCGCTTTCCGTCGAGTAGTTCCTGCCCGTCGCAAGTGAGTTGATACTTCGCCGATTCGACAACATCGACACCGAGCAGTTGTGCGCCCGCGAGATCGTTGATGTCTTCCTTCGTGATGCGCATTTCACGGATCGTCGACGGCGGATGATAAGTAACGCGCTCGATGCGGTTGCCTTTGTCATCGAAGAGGAATTGTGAGTTGCGAATGTACTCACCGGTGACGTTGCCGTTTGGACCAATTGTCTGCAACACGACGTCGCGTTTGAAAGTGTGTTGATTGAGCGCCTGGCGCAATTGAGTTTCAGTTTTGACGAACGACTCGACGATGGTCGACGGCGTCCGCAAAGTCATCGGCGGGGGCTCGCGTTCCAGAATGCTTCGCGCGATTTCCTGCGTGTGCGCGATGCGAATGACCGAGAGCGTCACGAGCATCAGCATGAGGAAGGCGAAAATGTCTCTGGTTCGGGGTCTCATCTTCTGAATTATTGGCGCGAGCTGCTGGGGCACTGTGGGACGTGATAGGAACCGGGCCACGGTCTCTTGCCCCATTTGGGAGCGAGAGGCAGCGTTTATCGCTGCATCTCTGAAGATGGCATCTCCTGTGCCATGTATCCGTCTTCAATCCGTAATATCGGCAGCCAAGATTTCCGTCACAAACCGGCCGTGGCGGGTGTTATCACTTCGGAACCTGAAATCTAGAAATCACCGGAGGACTCCCATGCCAACAACCGTCTGGAACCGCTTCTTTCTCGGAATGGCTTTGATCACAAGTCTCGCATTGCTGATCTGGGTCACGAGCTCGCGTGCGGTCGCTCAGGACACCTTCTCAGGTGTGTGGACGGCGACCGTGGACAAAGACAATTCCAAGATTCATCTGAATCTCGAGCGTAAAAGCAGCAAGCACGGCCGCAATCAGATGGGGCAAAGCTTCGAGTTTTCCGACTTGCAGGGGCTGAGCCGCGAACAGGCGCTGAATGGCGGGCCAGTGAACTTTAGCCTCGTGCGGGAAGCTGGACGGGTTGATATGGAAGGCAGTTTTCAGAATGGTCGCGGCTCGGGAACGTTTCGCTTCATCGGCAATCAGAGTTTTATTTCGGCGATGAAGAGCCGCGGATTCGCCTTCGAGTCGAATCCCGATGACGACGCTCGAGATACTGAGAGTCGCCTCTTCGCCGCCACGACGCTCAACGTCACGACAGCACTCGCAGACGATCTCAATTCCGCGGGCTTCGGAAAACTTCAGGTCGAGGATCTCTTCAAAGCCGCGATCTTCAAGATCAATTCACAGTTTATGCGCGAGATGAAGGCAACCGGATATCCAAACCTCGGCATGGAAGAATTGGTGAAAGCGCGGATCTTCAAGATTGACGCAGAGTTTGTCAGGCAAGTCACTCAGATGGGTTTCGACAAGGAACCGTTT
Source organism: Pyrinomonadaceae bacterium (assembly GCA_036401595.1). GTDB lineage: Bacteria > Acidobacteriota > Blastocatellia > Pyrinomonadales > Pyrinomonadaceae > PSRF01. The sequence goes on along the minus strand of DASWUM010000002.1, from coordinate 19,032 downwards.
GAGAGTCTCGTGAAGATGCAGATTTTCAAAGTGACACCGGAATTTGTTACCGAGATGCGCAACGAAGGCCTGACTAACGTTGAGATCGAAGACCTAGTCAAACTGCGAATCTTCAAGATCGATACTGACTTCATTCGCGCCGCAAAAGCGGATGGCGTGCCGATGGAAGTAGAGCGGTTAGTGCAACGAAAGATCGGCGTCGCCCGACGCTAGGCCACAAAAAGCACAAAAGGCACAGAAGGCACAAAGACAGTCATTCATCTTTGTGCTTTTTGTGCCTTTTGTGCTTTTTGTGGCTGGATCTTATAGACGCAGCGATGATCGCCTTTGATGATGTGCTCCGCGCGTTCCACTGTCACGTCGGGGCCGAGGACTGAGCGAAAGAGATCCAGTTCGGTCGAGCAGAAGCCCTGGCACGCGTTTGCGGCGGCGCAGATCGGACAGTGATTCTCAACCAAAAGAAAACTTCCGTCCTCTTCCTTTCGAACCTCAGCCATGTAACCTTCTTCGGTCCGAACGCTCGCGAGTTGGCGAAGTTTTCGTTCGAGCGAGTCGCCGGGCTTGATTCGTTTGCCGTAATCCGCCCGCTGTCGCGCGCAACGTGAAGTCAAAACGCGCTCGAGACCTTCATCGCCAAACGCATCCTTGACCGAATCAATAAGTGCCACGCTCAACTCGGCGTACGCTTCAGGAAACAGGTGATCTGCTTCGCGTGTCAGTTGCCAGAACTTCGCCGGCCGACCGATCGGCACCGGTCTTTCCTCCGCCGTTACCAGCCCTTCGCGTTGCAATGCATAAAGGTGCTGGCGGACGGCCATGGCCGTCAGGCCGAGTCGCTCCGCCAGTTGCGCCGAGTCGATTGGACCCTCAGTTTTCAAAAGTTTTGTAATCGCCCGGCGCGTCTTTCGCTCACCCGGCGCCTGCACTCCAGCACTCATGCCTACATTTCTAAAGAATTCTCTTTACAAAGTCAAGGCTTAATGTTAGTCTGCGACTTAATAAAGGTTTACCTTTAGAAAGTGAAGGAAGTGATGACAATCTCGGAAGAATTCAAAGGGCTGCGGGTCGCGGTTACAGGTGGAACGTCGGGACTCGGGCTCGCACTGGTTCGTGAGCTCGCAAGCAAAGGCGCGCGCGTCGCTTTCGTTGCACGTACCCGCGAACGTGTCGAACAGGTGGCGCGTGAAAATCCCGGTGCGCATGGGATCGTCGCGGATATCGGTGCAAAGGAAGACATCTATCCGACCGCGGTTCAGATTACGGGCGAGCTCGGCGGACTCGACGTGCTCATCAACAACGCTTCGGTTCTCGGCCCGACGCCACTCAGACTGCTCTCCGACACCGAATGTGAAGATCTCGAAGCAGTGTTCGCCGCCAATCTCTTCGGTCCGTTCCGTCTGACAAAAGCACTCATGGGCGCCCTGGCAGCTTCAGCGCGCGAAGGGCGTGGCGCCGTCGTTGTGAACGTAATCAGCGACGCCGGCATCAGCGCCTATCCACATTGGGGTGCTTACGGCTCGAGCAAGGCTGCGCTGAATCAGTTGAGCCGTATCTGGAACGAAGAACACGAAGGCGAAGGCGTACGGTTCCTGGCACTCGATCCTGGCGACATGGATACGCCGATGTATCACGCCGCCATTCCAGACGCCGATCCGTCGACGTTGAAGCGGCCCGAACAGTCTGCACATGAGTTTCTGGAAGCGATAGCCGCGGCTTTGCCGCAGGTTGTTCAAATTAGGTAGGGAGTTATGATTGCCGCTACATCAGCAGTACAGCGTCCGCCGGACGCAAAGCTTCTCGTAGTTGATAAGCAACGAAACATCATCCACGTTCCGCGTGCGTCGTTCGTGGAGTTCCTTTATCCCAACGATCTCGTAATAGCAAACGACGCCGCAACCCTGCCTGCGAGTCTGACAGGCGTGCACCAACCTACCGGCCAACAGATCGAAGTGCGACTTGCAGGACGTCCGTCACTCGACCCGATGGACATTAGCCGCTTTAGCGCCGTTGTTTTCGGTGAAGGCGACTTTCACACCCGCACTGAAGACCGGCCATTGCCGCCGCCACTAGCTCCGGGCGATACGCTGCTGCTTGGTCCATTACACGCAACAGTCGAAGCCATCCTCGGACATCCACGACTCGTTTCACTTCTCTTTCACGGCACGGCGGACGAAGTCTGGGCCGGTCTCGCAAGTCATGGCAAACCGATCCAGTATGCACACATGCAGACGTCGCTCGAGCTGTGGGATGTGTGGACCAAAGTGGCGGGCGCGCCGGTGGCATTCGAGCCGCCGTCAGCCGGTTTCATTCTCGATTGGGAAGTGCTGGCGACGATTCGCAAACACGGAGCGCGTTTCGCCACGGTGACGCATGCGGCGGGAATCTCATCGACAGGTGATGACGATCTCGATCGGCTTTTGCCGTTTGATGAGCCTTATCACATTCCGACCACGACAGCGAAAGCCGTGGAGATCACACGGCAACGCGGCGGTCGAGTAATTGCTGTTGGCACTACGGTCGTGCGTGCGCTCGAAGACGCGGCCACCGAGGACGGACACTTGCGCATTGGCGACGGCATCGCCAGAGGAAGGATTGGCGCAACTACTCATCTGCGCGTGGTTGATGCGATTCTTTCCGGCACTCACGAGCGAGGCACGAGTCATTACGAACTCTTGCGCGCGTTTCTCGAAGACGCAACGCTCGAACGCGCCACCGAAGAACTCACCGCGCGTGGATACAAAACGCACGAGTTCGGTGACTCGGTCTTGATCCTGTGAATCTTGTAAACAGCATTTGCAAGATAAACAGGATTGACCGGATACTACCTCACCATGAAAACACCCCGAACCCTTCTCGCTGTCTCCCTGTGCATCGTTCTCTCTGCTGGACCACTCTTAGCGCAGGCAAAAGACCCGATTCGCGAAGACAACATTCGCGCGGAACTCGGCTTTCTCGCCAGCGATGCAATGCAAGGTCGCGGCAGTGGCACAAACTACGAACGCGTCGCCGCCGAATACATCGGCTCGCAGTTTCGCCAGTTCGGACTCGAGCCTGCCGGTGACACAGACAGCGCGGGAAACAAGAGTTTTGTGCAGCGTGTCCCGCTTGAATCGGCGAAGTTTGTCGAACCTCCATCGTTGACTGCGACCTCGGGCGGCAACACGCAGAAGTGGCAATACGGACGCGACTTTCTCGTGCCAATTCTCCGAGGTCCAAAAGTAAGTGGCGAATTGCAGGTAACTGACGCAGCCGGCACTTTTACGAAGGGCGCAGTCGTCGCCGTTAAGCTGCCTGCCGAAACCACGCCGCAGCAAAGACAGGACGTCGTGCGAAAGGCTTTTGGTTCGGGTGTAGCGGCTCTCGTGTTGACTGAAACGGAAAACAACCGCAAGACGCGCGAAGCAGGCGAAGCAAAACTGCCAACTCTCTCGCCGCGCGTTGCCGGTGGATCCGACAACGCCTCGTTTGTCTCAATCTCGCTTAAGAAAGACGCTCAAGAGACACTCCTGGCGATGCCGGCAGGCACGAAAGTCGAATTCGGCGGTGTCACAGAAACTTCTGATGCGAGTGCCACGTGGAATGCAATCGGCGTTTTGAAAGGTTCCGATCCGCGTGCGGCAGCCCAAGTGATCATGCTCAGCGCGCACCTGGACCACCTCGGCGTTAATGAGACTCTAACCGGCGACAAGATCTTCAACGGCGCTGACGACGATGCTTCCGGCTGTGTGGCGGTGCTGGAGATGGCGCGCGTTCTCGCTTCAGGAAAGCGACCGAAACGCACGATCTATTTTGTCTGCTTCGGCAGCGAGGAACGTGGTGGTTTCGGTTCGCAGTACTTCATCGCACATCCGCCTGTTCCACTCGAACAAATCGTCGCGGATCTGACTTTCGAGATGCTCGGCCGTCCTGATGATAAAGTTCCTGCCGGCACACTGTGGCTCACTGGTTTCGATCGCTCGACACTCGGGCCGGAGCTTGCAAAACAGGGCGCATCGCTCGTTGCCGATCCACATCCGCAACAGAATTTCTTTCAACGTTCCGATAACTATCCGCTCGCCTTGCGTGGTGTGATTGCACACACGATTTCGAGCTTTGGTTTGCACACCGATTATCATCGCGTCAGTGACGAAGTTGGCAAGGTGGACTTCCCTTTCATGACGCGTTCGCTTAATTCGCTGGTGAAGCCGATTCGATGGTTTGCCGATTCCAACTTCAAGCCCGCCTGGCTGCCGGGCAAAGCCCCAACACGATGAGGGCACGATGAAACCAAAGTTCTTCTCGACACCCGAAAAGTTCCGCGAATGGCTTGAGCGAAACCACGACAGCCAGACTGAATTGCTGCTAGGTTTTTACAAGAAGTCTTCGGGAAAAAAGAGTGTCACTTATCCGGAAGCACTCGACGAGGCGCTCTGTTTTGGCTGGATTGACGGCGTACGAAAGAACCTGGACGAAACAAGCTATACGATTCGCTTTACGCCGCGAAAGGCGAGGAGCATCTGGAGTCTTGTGAACGTGAGGCATGTCGAGCGTCTGACAAAAGAAGGACGCATGCGACCGGCGGGAGTTGCAGCATACGAGAGGAAAGATCCGAAGCGAACCGGAATCTATGCCTTTGAAAATAGACCGCGAGAGTTGTCTCCGGAGTTTGAGAAAGCCTTCCGCAAAAACAAGACCGCGTGGAGTTTCTTTGAGAAGCAGCCGCCGGGATACAAAAGAGTCGTCATCTTCTGGGTGATGGGCGGCAAGAAAGAGGAGACGCGGCTGAAGCGTTTCAAGCAACTGGTTGAACTTTCTGAGAAAGGGTTGCGGCCCGGTCTGCTGCAACCTAAAGCGAAGAAATAAATGCCCGACCTGCTCGTAAATCTCTTGAAGTTACCTGCGTCCGAAGACACGTCGACGCAAAGCTTCAATGTGCGCCGCGCACAACCGTTTGAGTTGACACCGGTCCGTGATTTCGTCGCTAAAAACTTCGCCAACAGTTGGGCAGACGAGATCTCAGTCGGCTTCGCGCACCAGCCGATCTCGGTATTTATTGCCACGATCGATCGAGAGCTCGCCGGCTTCGCCGCCTACGAATGCACGCGTCGCGGTTACTTTGGCCCAACCGGAGTCATTCCGGCCGCACAAGGAAGAGGCATCGGCAAAGCATTGTTGCTCGCTTCACTCGAAGCCTTGCGAGAGATGGGATACGTCTACGCGATCATCGGCGCCGCGGGCCCGGTCCGCTTTTATCAGAAGACTGTCGGTGCGATTATTATTCCCGACAGCGAACCCGGCATTTACACCGACTCGCTGAAGACCTAAACGATGAATACCGCAGAAGCAATTCCCGCAAAGCGACAGACTGCTCGCAGTGCAGTTCCGCCCGGACCGAAGGGCTCTTTGATCATGGGTGTGATGCGCGACTTCAACCGCGACACACTCGGATTTGTCACGCGTTGTAAAGATTACGGCGACGTCGTTCACACAAGATTTCTCTACGTTCACGCCTACTTCCTGTACAACCCGAGCGATATCGAATCGTTGCTGACAACTAACGCGAAGAGTTACCGCAAAGCGCAATCGTTGAGATCGCCGTTCTTTCATCGTCTCGTCGGAAATGGTTTGGTAACGAGCGAAGGAGAATTCTGGCGACGGCAGCGACGTTTGGCGCAGCCTGCATTTCATCGCCAGCGCATCAGTTCGTATGGCGACGTCATGGTCCAATACGCCGAGCGTGCGATCGCGTTGTGGAAGGCCGGCGAAAAGCGCGATCTGGCGCGTGACATGACTCGTCTCACACTCGAGATCGTAGTCAAAACGCTCTTCAATTCTGACGTCTCGAACGATGCCGATCACATCGGCCAGATACTTTCGGGCCTCGTCAAACCATTTGCCTCGCAGGCAACATTGAAATGGATTCTCGACAATCGCCTGCCCACGCCCGGACATCGTCGATACTTCAACGCCGTCGGCGAGATTGATCGTATCGTGTTTCGCATCATTGCTGAGCGTCGGGCCAGCGGTCACGACGTAGGCGACTTGTTGTCGATGTTGCTGGAGGCGCAGGACGAAGACGGCTCGCAGATGAGTGACGCGCAGCTCCGCGACGAAGTTATGACGTTGTTTCTGGCGGGTCACGAAACGACGGCGCTTTCGTTGTCGTGGAGCTGGTATCTGCTGGTGACTAACCCTGATGCCGAAAAGAAGTTTCACGCCGAACTTGCCGAAGTACTCGGCGGACGAGCGCCCAACGTTTCAGATCTTCCGAAGCTGAAATACACGGAGATGATTGCGAAGGAGGCAATGCGTCTCTATCCGCCGGCGTATGCGGTCGGAAGAGAGGCGATCGAGGAGACGGAAATTGGCGGTTACCGCGTGCCGAAAGGGACGCAGCTCTTTGCGTTTCAGTGGGTAACGCACCGCGATCCGCGTTATTTCGATGAGCCTGACGCTTTCAAACCTGAGCGGTGGAGTGCCGAGAACAGCGAGCAGATCGCAAAGTATGCATACTTCCCTTTCGGTGCCGGTCCGCGACAGTGTATCGGGAACTATTTCGCGATGATGGAAATCGTTTTGTTGCTCGCGACGATCGGGCAGCGGTTCCGGTTTGTTTTAGATCCGGAACACAAGGTTGAGGTACTGCCGGTCCTTTCTCTTCGACCGCGCAACGGGATTAAAGTCAATATTGAACCGCGGATTTAACTGATTGCCTGCACGATCCTTCCCCATTCTTCAATCGTCAATGTTTCTGCTCGACGTTGCAGCTCTACGTTAGCCTTGCACAGGACAATACTGGCGCCGCCATTGCGTTTGATTACTTCCTGTAATCGACCTGACGCGTTGCGCAGGTTGTTGAGAATGGTTTTCCTCTTCTGCGCGAAACCGGCACTAACTGTCTCCCATAACAAGCTTTCATCCGTCACATCCGCGTTAATCCGCGGCCTAAAACGCACTCGCATCACGCTGCTCCAGACTTTTGGCGGCGGCCGAAACGCACCAGGTGCGACGTCGAAGAGTTTCTCGGCTTCGCAATAAGCCTCAACCAGAACCGAGATGAAACCACGATCCGTAGTTCCCGGTGGTGCAAGCAGTCGTTCGACCACTTCACGCTGTAGCATCAAAACCAGTTCTTCAAAACACGCCCGCTGCGCGATTAGTCTCTGCAAGATTGCCGTTGAGATGTTGTAAGGAAGATTGGCTACCAGCCTTGCGGATCGCGCGGGAAGAATTTCGGTACAGAAGTCCACCGTCAACGCATCAGCCATCAGCAATTTGAAATTAGCGAAGCTTCCGAAACGTTCATTCAGCAACGCCGTCAGCTTATTGTCGAACTCGACTGCGATGAGGCGGCCGGTGCGGCCGACAAGCTCCGACGTGAGCGCACCGGTGCCTGGCCCAATCTCGACGATGGTTTCATCGGGCTTTGGTCCGAGTGCTTCGATTATGCGGTGAATTGTGCGCTGGTCCCTGAGGAAGTGTTGGCCCAGTCGCTTGGATGGATAAGGTTCAACACCTTCATCCTTCATCCGGCGGAATTCCTTTAACGGCGCGAGGGTAGCCAGTGACTTCGATGTCGTCGCCGTGCTTTATGACGGTGACCCTTTCGAGTTCCAACGCCTCCGACATCCGTGCTACACCAGTTCCACCGATCGCACTCGGGGCTGCAACGCCGCCGATGATCTTTGGAGCGATCAGAAACGTGACTTTGTTTACGAGACCCGCATCGATGAACTCTCCCGCTACAGTTGAGCCACCTTCGACGAGCACACTTTGAATCGCGCGGCTGCCGAGCTCACGCAACACACCCGCCAGATCGCCACGTGTTGAGTTAACGATCTCAACACCTTGCGCTCGCAGGACGTCCGCGTGATTGGCATTCTCATTTCCAAAAACAATCACCGGCGCCTTAGCAGTTGTTTTCGCGAGCTGTGAGTCAGGAGAGAGTCGCACTTCGTCATCGAGCACTACTCGAACGAGAGGCCGTCGTCGCGGCAGCTCCGAACGATCGCTCAATTGCGGATCGTCAGTCTCGGCTGTTCCTGCACCTACGAGAATCGCATCGTACTCGTGCCGTAGCTCATGAGCGCGTGCGCGTGATTCAGGACCCGTGATCCAGCGCGAGTCTCGCGTGCGAGTCGCGATCTTTCCGTCGAGCGAAACCGCTAGTTTCAGATGTACGAACGGTGTCCCGGTCGACATGTAATGCAGGTACGCCTCGTTTACTTGCTCTGCTTCCTCGCGCATCAAGCCGGTCTCAACTTCAATTCCGGCCGCGCGAAGATGTGCGAAGCCCTTGCCCAAGACTTTGGGATTGAGATCTTCAATCGGCGCCACAACGCGCTTAATCCCGGCGGCAATCAGCGAGTCAGTACACGGCGGTGTGCGACCGTGATGTGCGTGCGGCTCGAGTGAGACGTACGCAGTGCCGCCACGCGCTTTCTCCCCCGCGATGTCGAGCGCGATTGTCTCGGCATGCTTTACAGCTTCAAAAACGTAGAAGCCTTCACCAACAATCTCGCCTGCGGTATTAACAACCACACAGCCCACCAGTGGTCCAGGACTCACCTGTCCAACACCTCGTGCGGCCAGCTCGAGTGCGCGAGTCATCATCACTCGGTCCGTGTTGGTCCAGACTGTTGGTTCAGCTATGGTCGTCTGCATCGATATTGCAAATCCGTCTTTTCGGTGTTAATCCGTGGCTAGTTTCCAAATAAACTATTCACATACTGCTCGGGATCAAACACGACCAGGTCGTCGACCTTTTCGCCAATCCCGGCATATCGAATCGGTAAGTTTAACTCTTTCGCTATCGCAACTGCGATCCCGCCTTTCGCGGTTCCGTCCAGCTTCGTCAAAACGATGCCCGTAACACCCGCGACTTTCAAGAACTGTCGCGCCTGTTCGAGGCCATTCTGTCCGGTAACAGCATCGACTACGAGCAGCGTCTCGTGCGGGGCACCTTCGACTTCACGCGCGGCGACGCGTTTCATCTTCTCTAACTCCGCCATCAAGTTTGACTTGTTGTGCAGTCGCCCGGCCGTATCGACAATCAAAACTTCCGAGCCGCGTGCTTTCGCTGCTTTCAACGAGTCGAAAAGCACTGCGGCAGGATCAGTTCCCTGCTTCTGCTGAATCAACGGCACGCCTGTGCGCTCGGCCCAGATGGCGAGCTGATCAGACGCCGCCGCGCGAAACGTATCCGCGGCGCAGATCAACACATCGTTGCCTTCAGCCTTGATTCGCTGGGCGAGTTTGCCGATAGTCGTGGTCTTACCGACACCGTTAACGCCGACGATCATCATCACGTAAGGCGCAACGGTTTCCGGAACGGTCAATTCCGAGGCAACACCGGATCGCTCTGAAGCCTGAAGGATCGTCAGCAACTCATCTTTGATTGCGGCTTTGAGTGCATCGAGATCGTTGATCTGTTTTCGCGCCACACCGCGACGCACTTTTTCGAGGATGTCGAGCGTCGTCGGGACACCGATATCCGCGGCAATCAGAACCTCTTCGAGCTGTTCCAACAACTCTTCGTCAATCTGTTTGCGTCCGGCAAAAACAGTGTCGAGTCTTTCGGACAGCGAATCACGCGTGGCAGCAACAGCGCGTTTAAACCGCGCAGAAAACTCCTGTTCGAGAGCTGCTTCCTGCGCCTGAAGCTCTTCCATCGAACGATTCAGGCCGAGAACAGAATTCTGAAACGGCGATCTCGTCGGCGCAACCGGCTCTTGTTTGACCGACTGCAAAGGCGGTTCTTCTTTTACCGGCTCAGTTACACGCTGTGGTGGAGATTCGACGGGCGTCGCCGGTGATGTTTCCGGTGCGGCTTCAGCAGGTTCGTTTAGACGGAGTGAGACAAACTCATCCTTTTTTCTTCTCCAAAAAAGTCCCATGTGGTGTGGATTATAAACAGAAATCCACAGATTAATCACACAGGCAGGGATTCGCTCACCGGCGCACTCTGCGTAATCTGCGGATTGAGGACTGGTTTGGTCGGTTTTCTCAGCTTAACTTGTCCGGGTTTGATCTGGCCTTCCTTGCACGCTTCCGAAAGAGCGCCAACGACGAGCGGGTCGTAGCGCGTGCCGACAAAGCTCTCGATACGTGCGAGGGCGTCGTCAAACTTCATCGCTTTCTGATACGGACGGTCAGTGGTCATTGCGTCAAAGGTGTCTGCAACCGCCACGATCTTGCCCATCAACGGGATCTCGTCGCCTTTGAGGCCCTGCGGATAGCCCATGCCGTTGACCATCTCGTGATGCATGTACATACCCGGCAGAAACTCTTTCATCGCCGGAATCTGCGACATGATCTTGTAGCCCTTCTGCGGGTGACCCTTCATGATCTCGTACTCTTCGTCGGTCAGCGCCGCAGGCTTCTTGAGAATGTTGTCGTCGATCGCGATCTTGCCGACGTCGTGTAACAACGCGCTGATCCTGATCTTTTCGATTTCGTCGTCAGGCAGGCCGAGACGTTGTGCAATCGCCATCGAGAAGCGCGAGACGCGTTCCGAATGACCACGCGTGTACGGATCCTTGCCGTCTATCGCGGCCGCGAGACCTTTCACCGTGCCGAGAAACAGTTCGCGGTTTTCCTGTGCAGACTTTTGCAGGTCGACGATGAACCGCTCGACCTGATCGGTCATCAGGTTGAATGAGTTGCCGAGGTCGCCGAGCTCCGTGCGACTCGTAACAGCGATTCGTTTCGAGAAGTCACCCGAAGCAATGCGATGGGCACCACCGGCGAGCTCACTTACCGGATGCGTCAGCTTATTCGCGAAGAACAGTCCGATCAATGTGGTCAAAAAGGCGGCGACCAAGCTGATCCAGAGCGTTTGCCAGCGCATATCAGAAACTGATGTCAACGCGGCGGCCTCGTCCTGAATCGCGATGACGCCGAGACGTGAATTCTTGTCGAGCTCGGCAGTCGCATACGACCCGAGCATTTCGACGCTGCGACCGTCGCGTATTGCCGAGAATGGAGCGAGGGCTGACTGAACCTGGTCGCCTGACTCCTGCCAATCCTGAACTACCTTCAAATCAGTCATTGGCTTTTCGGAAAACGCGACACTCGCCTCGGGATGTGCGACTGCGCGCCCGTTCTGATCGACTACAAACACAACCGGGAGGCCGGCGTCCAGCAGTTCTCGTTCGCTCTTCGAAGTCGGTTGTTGGACCGCATCAAATACTTCCTGAAACGAAACGATCGCGACTACGGCGGCGACCACATTTTGATTGTTCGGACCGCCCAGCACCGGTTCGGCAATGGTGAGTGCCATCTCCTGTCCGGAACGAATAATCTGCGGGCGGCTCACTACAAGTCCGCGGCCGTTCATGCGGGCGAGCACTTCGCTGACACGTGCGTCCACTTCGTCGAGCTTGATCACGTCAGGTTGGAAAGCACGATGAAGCGTGCCATCGACAGGCCACAAGGCGAGGGCGATTAGATTAGGATCTTCCTGAAGTGTTGCCTGAAGTCGTTGGTCGTAGCCCTTATCGTCGAGCGCCTGTATGCCGCCGGAAATCTCGAACGCGCGAGCCAGACCCGTGACGACGTCTCGATACCGCTGGCCGTAGAGTTCTATCTGTCGCGCCTTGTCCTGCACGAGCTGGGCTTGATACCGGCCTTCGACTGAGCGCAGTTCGTCGGCACTGCGGCCTGACAGCAGGATACCTGTCAGCGTGAGCGGCAAAAGGCCCACGAGCAGCAGTACTCCCAGAACGATGTAGAGGAGACGGATTCGTCCGAGTTTTTCGAGCATTCTTGAAATCTGGCGGTACAATCGACGGCAGGTCGTCGGGTTTGGCAGGTGACACGTATTCACCGAGTCACATAGCTCGGCGTCTGGTTATTATTGTCGAGCGGCCGCGATAGTGTCAACGTGTTTTAACATTTGGACTGCGACGGCCGCACTCCAAAGGAGATTTTTCGACTTCTAAACCTCATGGAACGTCTAAACCCCTGAGCCCTAAGGCTCCTGAATGGAAACTTTGAGTACCGACGAGATCATCGTTGAGCGTGCTTTAACGGGCGATGCGGAGGCTTTCGGCGAGATTGTGCGGCGCTGGGAGCGCCGCATCTTTGCGCTTACCTACGGCATGCTGGGCCGCGAGGAAGACGCGCGCGACGCCACTCAGGAGACGTTTCTCGCCGCTTTTCGGAATCTGCGTGGTTTCCGCGGCGAGGCAAAAGTCTCCTCGTGGCTGCATCGGATCGCGGTGAACCAGTGCATTTCGCGGCAAAGGCGATCGAAAGTGAGGAGTGAATCGCCGCTTGAAGACGAAAATGAGGCCGGTGCCGCCAGCTTTGCGATGCCGTTGAGTTACTCGCCCGCTCGCGTCGTCGAGGGACGCCAGGAAACAGCAGCAGTGCGCCGGGCGATAAACAGTTTGCCGATCGAGCTACGGCAGGTGGTAGTGATGAAGGAGTTTGAAGAACTCACATTTCGTGAGATTGCGGACGTGCTCGATTTGCCGTTGAGCACGGTCAAGAGCAGGTTGTACACGGCGCTGAAGCAGTTGCAGATGCGTCTACAGAAGTTTGAAAGCAGGATTTGAGATGAACGAAAGAGAACTCTCTCCCACTTGTGAACGCGCATCGGATTTGATGGCGTTCATCTATAACGAAGCAGACGAACGCGAGGCGCAGGACTTCAAACTGCATCTTCGTGAGTGCAGCAGTTGTCGCGAAGAAGCGGCGGCGTTCGGCGTGGTCCGTGAATCGATCACAACCTGGCGCGATGAGGCTTTGGCGGGTTTTGTTTCGACGCCGGTGGCGACGACGACAAACAGGAAGTCTGCGCTCGCGGCGTTGCGGCAGTTTTTCGATCTGTCGCCGTTGTGGCTTAAAGGTGCGACCGCATTTGCGCTACTTGCGTTCTGTGCGTTGGTGGGCCTGGTCATTTTCAGGAGCAACAACCAGCAAATCGCTACTCAACAAGATCCCAAAGCAATTTACACTGCGGACGACGTGAATCGGGCGGTTAACGACGCCCTGGCAAAACAACAAGCGAACGCGCAACGCACTGTAGAATCGCCGTCTGACAAAGAACAGACAGTCAAGTATCAGAAGCCTAAAAACGTCCGGCCGGCCTCGTCAAATCAGTTTGCAAAGAGCCGTCGCCCGCTTTCACGCGCCGAACGTGAACAACTGGCTGCCGACCTCCGTCTGCTTTCAACGGGCGAAGATGATCCTCTTCAACTGCTCGGAGACAGGATTAATCAGGAATAATGTTTGAGGTAAAGATGAGATTCAGAACATTGATGCTCTTGTTGGCCGCAGTCTTACTCTTCATTGGCACGCCTTCGACTAACGCGCAGGAACCAACGCCACAAGGTCCTGATCCGATCCAGCAGCTTCGCCTCACCCCGGAACAGCGCCAGAGGATCCGCATCATCTTTGCCGAAAACAAAGATGAGCGCCAAATCGCGAATCGAAGACTGCGCGAGGCGAATTTCGCTCTGGAACAATCCCTCGATGCAGAGCCCGTAGACGAAAACCTGATCGATCAACGAATCAACGAGTTGGCTTCCGCACAGGCAGCACAAACACGCATGAGAATCCGCATGGAGCTCAAAATCCGTCGCGAGCTGCGCCCCGAACAACTGGCTGTATGGCACACAATCCGACTACAGCTCAAAGACTTTGCCGGAGTCCAACGGCCTGTGGACCAGTCGGCCGGTCCAAACCTGCGCCCCAACCGGCGCCCGAACTCCAACACCCTGGCTCCCGGTCGCAACGTTCCTCGGCCCTGAAGTTCTATCCACAGATTTCACAGATTTCGCAGATTCTATAACTGAATCTGTGTAATCTGTGGATTCTATTACTTGACGCCTCGCACACAATTTGCGCATGATAGGCCGCTCTTCTAAACGCGCAGTCCTAAAACTACTTAACGCTCTGTCGCAACCGAAAGTCCGACGTCTGATTAGCTCTCCATGAACTTCGCCACGCGCGCCCTGCTCGAGCTGCAAGAGACCACGCTTCTGGCCGCTCGCGCCTTTCGCGGTATTTTCAAGAAACCTCGTTATATCCCCGAAACCATCGCACAGATGGACGCCATCGGTGTCGGCTCTCTAACCATCATTATTTTGACAGGCTTTTTTACCGGCGGCGTCTTAACCGTTCAAACGTTTCCCACACTGAAAGCGTATGGCGCACAATCACAAACCGGCTATCTTGTCGCCGTCTCGCTCGTCCGCGAACTCGGTCCGGTGCTGTGCGCGTTGATGGTGACCGGACGCGTCGGCTCCGCAATCTCCGCCGAACTCGGCTCGATGGTGGTATCACAACAGATCGACGCGATGCGCGCCCTCGGCACAGACCCGGTGCGAAAGCTCGTCTGGCCGCGGATGTTCGCTTTGCTCGTCAGTCTGCCGCTGTTGACAGTGCTTGCGGACGTTTTGGGAATCTTCGGCGGCTGGGTAACCGCGGTCGCGCTCTATTCAGTTTCGTCGAGCGTCTTCATTTCAGCAGTGCGCGACGGTATCACCACTGACGACCTGATCGGAGGTGTCGTCAAACCGCTGGTCTTTTCAATAATCATAGGCGCCATTGCGTGCCGGCAAGGTCTCGGTACCGAAGGCGGAACCGTCGGCGTGGGCCGCTCAACCACCCGTGCGGTGGTCACGGCCTCGATCATCGTGATTATTGCCGACTATTTTCTCGCGAAAGCGCTTCAGGTTATTCTAGGAACCCAATAAATCCATTCGGTGTTTGTGAATGTCTACCGAAATACACACTACATCTGACACGATCAGCGAAAATGCTGCGGAGTCGACTTTTCATGAAGTAGACGATCTGCATCGCGCTATTCCCGCGATTGAGTTTCGCAACGTGGTGCTCGCCTTTGACGACCGCGTCATTCTCGACAACCTGAGTTTCAAGGTGATGAAAGGCGAGACAAAGATCATCCTCGGCGGATCGGGCGGTGGTAAGTCGACGATCATCAAGATCGTACTTGGTCTGCTCAAACCAGACGAAGGCACGGTGCTTGTCGACGGCGAAGACATTACCCACTACTCCGAAGACAAGATGATGAGCGTGCGCAAAAAGATCGGAATGGTTTTCCAGGAAGGCGCACTCTTCGATTCCCTTTCCGTCTACGACAACGTCGCCTATCGCCTGCACGAACAAGGCGTGCCCGAAGACGAGGTTGAACCCGAAGTTCGCCGCATGCTGCGATTCGTCAATCTCGAAGACGCGATCGACAAAATGCCGATTGAGCTCTCGGGCGGTATGCGACGTCGCGTCGGCATCGCACGGGCATTGATTGGCGATCCGAAGATCGTTCTGTTTGACGAACCAACCGCCGGACTCGATCCGCCGACAGCGCGCACCATCTGCGAGCTGGCAATGAAGCTCCGCGATCTGGAGGACGTTTCTTCGATCTTCGTGACTCACGAAATGAACAACCTCGAATACATCTGTTCGGAATATGCAGTGGTTGACGAAGAAGGCAAAGTCGGTTTCGAGCGTGAAGGCGAGCGGCTGTGTCTAATCAACAGCAAGGTGATGATGATGCGTACGGGCAAAGTTATCTTCAGCGGCACAGACGAAGCATTGCGCCGCGCAGAGGATCCCTATATCCAGAAGTTCCTGCGAGGACATTAAAGAAAGAGTGAGGACAAAGCTATGCCTCGATCAAGTACGAGTATCAGCCTGAGCCAGGTAAGAGTCGGTATCTTCGTGCTGCTTGCCATCGTGGTGCTGATATTTCTCATACTCAACGCTTCCGGCGACATCAATCCTTTCAGCCGCAAACTACACCTGAAAGCTCGATTTGTTGATGCAAACGGATTGCGCGAGGGCTCCGAAGTGCGTCTCGCCGGCGTGCGGGTGGGCAAAGTCGAGCGCATTGTTTTACTCGAACCATCGCCAGTGCCTGGCGCGCCGCGAGTTGAAGCTCAGATGACGGTTGATTCCACCATCGATGGTCGCCCGGCAAACGAGCGTATTCGATCCGACTCACAGGCTCAGCAAGGTTCGCCAAGCCTGCTCGGAAACGAAATGCTCATCAACATCACGCCCGGAACGGCGGTGGGCCAACCGGTGCAGGACGGCGCTCTCTTGCCGTCGTCATCGTCCAACACCGTTAACGACTTCGCCACTTCCGGAACCGATCTGGCCCAGCGCCTCAGCAAACTTTCAGACGAGATCAATGGCATCGTCAAAGACGTTAAAGACGGTAAAGGAACCGTGGGTCGGCTCTTCAGCGACGAGGCTCTTTACAACAACCTCAACGCTACGATTCGTGAAACCGAAGACGTGATGCAGGCTGTTCGTTCGGGTAATGGTTCGGCCGGGAGATTCATCAACGATCCGGCGCTCTACAACAACGCGAATGAGATCGCCGTCTCGCTGAAAGCGATTTCAGACGATCTTCGCGCGGGTCGCGGTACAGCCGGAAAGCTGCTGACTGACGACGAGTTCTACAACCGCATCAATCGCACTGCCGATCGTCTCGACAAGTCAGTAGATCAGATCAACAGCATGGTCGCCGAGATCAACGCGGGCCACGGCACGCTTGGCAAACTGATTCGCGACGAACAAATCTACAACGACGCGCGCGCTGCCATCGCACGCTTCAATACGACCGCCGAACGCGTCGACAACATGGTAGCTGCCGCACAACGTGGCGAAGGCACCGTCGGCAAACTTCTCAACGACGACACGTTGTACACCAACGTCAACCAACTCTCGTCCGAAGGCGTAAAGATGATCTACGACTTTCGACAGAATCCGAAGAAGTATCTGACGATCAAGTTCGAGCTGTTTTAAGGTAATAAGCTACAAAAAGGCACAAAAGGTACAAATAAGTTTCTTTGTGCTTTTTGTGCCTTTTTGTGACTGAGGGAGGCCATATGCCAACTTGTTTTGTTTCTATGCAATTCGGTTCGAAGACGCTGCCGGATGGCAGAATGCTCGACTACGACTTTCTCTACCGAGAGATCATTCGGCCCGCGCTTGAGGAAATCGGTTTTGAGTGCCACCGACTGGATGACCTGATGACCGGCGGCTCCATCTGGCACAAGACAATGTTTGCGGCAGTCATGTCCAGCGAGGTGATGATCGCGGACATCACTTCAGGTAACGCGAACGTATTCTACGAGCTTGGCATTCGTCACGCGCTTCGCCGCGGCCGCACCATTCTCATCTCCGCGGGCGGCAAGGAAGCTGCGAATATCAGTTTGTTACCGGTTCTCCTGTACAAATCTGACGAGTCGGGTCGGATCACTGATGTCGACGAATTTCGTAGTCAGTTGCAGTCGTTTATTCGCCAAACCAAGCAGGATACTGCGAGTGACAGTCCGATATTCGAATTCTTTCCGGACCTGGAAGTGACGCTACCGCCTGAGTTGGAACGGAAGACTCGCAAACGCGGGCCGCGACTCACGAAGGGTCAGCGAGACTTTGTACAGAGTGTGCTTGAATCGCCGTCACAGGCCAAAGGCGATCTTGAACGTAGTGAAGCGGAGTTCCGCGGCGCGCCGGAAGCGGATCCGGCTGCGTTCATGGACTTATTGAAACGTTACCGGGATCTTTCAGAGTGGGATCGCGTGGTTGGTCTCGCCGATGACGCCCCTCCCGAAATCAGACAGTCACCTGAAGTGCGCAACATGCTGGTGCTGGCACTAAACCGGCGCAATGGATCAGGCGATCAGGATCGAGCGATCGCTTTGATGGAGCAACAGATTGCCGAGACTGGAGGCGACAGCGAAAGCTTTGGCATCCTCGGGCGCATTTACAAAGACCGCTGCGACCAGGCCAAAGAACGCGGCGATTCTGAAGAGGCCACAAAGAATTTGGACAAGGCCATTGAGACCTATCGTGCCGGCTTCGATAAGAACCCGAAAGATTACTACCCGGGTATCAACGTAGTGAATCTACTGCTGCAACGCGGCGATGATGCCTCGCGCGCAGAACTCGACGCACTCGTGCCGCGTGTGCGAGCCGCGGTTCAGGAGAAGCTGGAAGGCGACCGAGTTGACTTTTGGGACCTCGCAACCGACCTGCAGCTTGCGGCAGTCGCACGCGACTGGCCGCGCGCCGAGCAGCGCGCCTCGGCAATGATGACCCAGTCGCCGGCTGAATGGATGCTTGAAACCACGCTGCGAGATATACGTGCGGTGGGCAAGACTTTCGACAACGAGGCCGATCAGAGTCAGTTGCAAAGCATCATTAGCAAGTTGAAAATTCCGGTTCCGACCACCTACTCGGGAGGTGTCTCATGATCGACCTCGACGAAGCCCTCGCCGCTCTCAGGGTTGATATTCTGAGAATCGCCAAGCTCGAGAACGATCGGCTCGAGCTTTTGAACTCACCACTCAATCCCGCGATGAAAGACGAGCGCGACTCGGATCTGAAAAGCGATATCGAGCGGCAACGTAAACGAATGGCCAGCGTGATGCAGAACGTGGTTGAGTTTCCGCCTCAGCACACGCGTCACAATGCCGTACTGAATCAATTTCATCAGGTCGCGCCGTACGAAAAATCGGTTTTTGTGATGACTAAGTTTCCGAATCAGCAGTTGCCAACTGCTGCAGACCAGCAACTTGCCGATGTGATTCAGGCCGTGCGGGATGCAGTGCAGGGCTGCGGTTACGTGGCTCGTGTTGCAAGTGACACTCAGTATCACAACATACTCTGGGATAACGTTGAGCTGTACTTGCTTGGGTGTGTTCGTGGCATCGCGATCGTCGAAGATAAATACCTGCCGGAGTTGAATCCGAATGTGGCGATGGAGTGGGGGTGGATGCGCGGCATGGGCCGCAACGTGCTCTACCTCGTCGAGAAAGATTTCAAGAAACAACGTGCGGATTGGGGCGGCCTGATCGAACACCAATTCGACTGGGCCAATCCCGCCCCGGACATCAAAAACGGCGTCGAAGCCTGGCTTAGATAACCCCATCGAACGTACTGTAGGGGCGGCCCTCCGTGTGTTCATTATCATGACATCCTTTACAGATCGTTATCATGACATCCTTTACAGTTAACCAAGTAAGCTGCGGCGCCAGGAGGAGCTGCAGATGCCTTGGAGAACTGAGAGGG
>DASWUM010000001.1:0-15395 GCA_036401595.1 Pyrinomonadaceae bacterium | reverse complement strand
TATACGCCTGATTAAAGACACGCTATTTCGAACCAAGGGCGGCCACGGAGGGCCGCCCCTACAGTACGTTCATCGGAATCTAATTTGCCGGAGCTGGCCTCTTGCCAATCAGGCGGACTGGTCCAAGTATGCCCGACGGCAGTGGCTGTATTTTGTCCATGTCCTGCGGCTGAAAGCGTTCGCCATATCGCAGATTCAACAATCGATAGTCCGGCAGACTCCGTCCAGCCATGTAATTCATCGCCGTATTCCCGACGAGGATGCGGATCCTGTTCTGTCCGGGGCGCAAAAACTTCCGCACTTCAAGCGAATATGGCGGACACCAAACTGAACCTGCGCGGACGTCATTTATATAAACCACCGCCGCTTCGCGCACCGGACTATCGAGCCACGCCTGCATTCCATTTCTAAGCGTCTGCGGCGTCAACGGAATTCCCATTCCAAAATCCAAACGCAACGATCGGCTCTGCTGCAACAGCACCGCTGGAATCGTCACCGCTTTCTCATACGTTGCGACTCCCGAGAAATAGCGCGTCGCCTCGTCGTCGGTCCACGAACGCAACTTGTCCCACTGAGCCGGTGCCGCCCCGCCCATCGACACTCTCCAGCCACTACTCAGATCGATCGGAGTCGACTCCACCAGGCTCTCCGTTTCAGTATTCGTCAACATGCGTTTTGAAAACACCAGCAGCCGCGAACCATACGGCTCTAGCTCAAGCCTGACCCTCTGCTCTTCCGGTTCAAACCATTCCTTCACGGCAGTTCTGACACTGCCATCGAATGGGTCCCACCATTCCGGACGCACGCCCGACACGCGAAACGCTGCACTAACACGCTGTGTGATGTTCGACGTGTTAACAATGAAGTAGATCTCGTCATCATCAAAGCGTCGGTGAATAAAAGCCACATCTGATGAGGCAGGCCGGAACTCAACGTCGGGCTTTGTCAGACGATTCAACGTTGGACCAAGATCCCTCGTTTCGTTCTCAACCAACTGTGCAACCGGTGTTGCAGACTCAAACAATCCCTTCGTGATACTGGCAATCTGTTGATGATCTGTCGGAGTGGCACGGAAACCCGGCGCTTGAGATGGCACACGCTTCGTCGCTATCAACACTCCATTCGCGCGCGCAAACTCTTCAAACTTTCGATATGTATCAACCGGAATCGTTTCAACGTTCGGCAGCACGATCACTTTGTATTTATTCTTACCCAACACGAGCGCGCCGTTATCGATTCTCCCGACTTGTCGAAATGAATCGTCGTCAAAGAAGTCGACGTTATAACCGGCGGCGAAGATTGCGGGTAGAAAATCAGGACCAACATGTTCGCGCAGCACTTCGATCAGGTGCGGATTGCCGGGCGTCATCTCTGCCCAACCGTCGTCATTAGGTAGATAGACCGCCACGTCATTCGCCGGCTGTCCCGCGCGCATCATGAAGCTGACGCGTTGCAAATACTTCGCAACGTCAGGCATCACGATCCACCATGGGTTCTTGTCGTTGAAAACACCGGCTGCGTAAAAACGCCAACCGGGGTAATCGACCTGCGGCGGCGTGTAGGGCCAACCATGACCGATCAATTGGTTGATGCCCTGGATAAAATGAATGTCCGCTTCAGCTTTGAAGTCGAGCGGCGTCGCGCGAAACACAGGCGAGTGTAACCACGTCCATGTTTCCGACGACGTGATGTTGCGGCTGTAAATGTGATTTGCAGACGATGCCCAGCGAGACGCGCGTACGACCTTCCACTGCGCTCCTTCACCTTCCGAGATATCGGCAAAAGCATTGCTCGAGAGCGCCGCGGACGGAACGCCGTAGTCCTGTATGCGAAACAACACGCCATTTCGCTTCGACCACTCCTGCATCGGCGCGAGAAAACGCTCGTTCAAGAGTTCGGTGAGCGTCTTGCCCCAGTCGCGGCGCACGGCTTTTGTTTGTGGCCCAAAGTCGTTAACCAGAAACGGCAACTGCGGTTTGAGATCGTAACCGCGACGGCGTTGAAACTCTTGCAGAAAATCGCTCGACCAATCGGCGTTATAAACTTCGAGACTGTCGCAGAAGATCGCGTACGGCTTGTTCGCGCCAAACGCAGACATCAAACGGTCTCCAACGTTCTTCAGATAAGCATCAGTCGCGGCACGGTTCAGATGATCGAGCACGAAGCCTTCACCGCCAACCGCGGGGCGTTTGACCTGCATGCCGGTGCGGCTGGAGATAAAGAAAAGCACTTCGTGTGTGCCTTCGACCATCATCGAAAGTCTCGCCACGCCGGGTTTGATATCGGTAATTTCCTGAAAACTGTCGGCCAAAAGCGACTTGCCGTCGCTGCGTGCGAGAAATGCTGCAATCAGTTTTTCACCGGCGCCGACAGCAGGAACCTTGACGTAGTTGGAGCCCGGTTCGACCTTCACACGTTCGTAGCGGAGACGTGCGGAGGCGTGATCGATCGAAACCGATGGTCCACCGAACGGCCAGCCGCTGCCAAGTGTCAGATCAAAACGTAGACCGAGCTCTTTGGCTTTGTCGGCTGTAAATCGTAAAGCACTGAGAAATTCTGGGGAGAGAAACGCGGATGTCTTGATGCCTTTTTCCGGGTCGTCGAGCGAGAGTGGATAGACGGGTTGCACCTCAAAACCGCCGATGCCACCCTCCTTCATCAGACGCATCTCGCGCTCGAGTTGCGCGTTTTCGACTGCAGGACCAAACCACCACCAGCGCATCATGATCCGCGCATCGTCCGGCGGATTAAGAAATGATCGTTGCAGATCCTCGATCTGCGCTGTGGTAGTCGAACCACAAAGAAGCACAAGCAGACACAAACAAACAATTGTTCCTTTTGTGCTTCCCTGTGGCCGATCAAAGTAAGGCATCAAAAGAAGATCCTCACGCCAAATTGAATGTAACGCGGTTGCGAGAAGCCGGCGTTCAAAGCTCCGAAGTTTGTGTCGTAAGCCTGACGCAAACGATAGAGCTTCAAGCCCTGCAACGTCGTGATGTCAAACGCATTTGCATTCGTCGTCGCAAAACCTTCCGGAAGCTGGATGTGGAAGAAATCCAACGGCAACGCGCCACTCGTCAAACGGCTGCTCGTGATCAGGTTGTTCACCTGGGCCAGAGTCGCGGAACGTCCCGAAGCGAAACCGTTCCACGAATTGATATCAGCCTGAGCGAGTAACGCTTCGTTTGGCAAACCGCCGAATGCCGGCGGCGTGTTGCCGGTGTTGGTGTAACGCAAATTCGGGTGGTTGAACGCGTTGATGAAATCCACCCTGAAATTGACCTTCCGAGCGCTGTCTTTGCCAAACGGAAACGGAAAACTCTTCTGCACCGAGAAGTCGAAGTATTCCTGCATCGGAGCGCGAATGTCGAGCGTTCGCGGAGCATTTCCGAGCGAGCCTTTCGCCGGCCGCATGAACGCCGCCGGATTGATGTAGGGCTCGCAGACGTTTCCAACCGAGCAGTTGTCGTAGGAGTAGCGCGGATTCAGAATCGGAACACCCGGCACGATATCCGGTCGAATCGATCGATTTACGCCGCCGAGCCGGTTGGTGTCGGTAATGATTGGTACGTACGGCTGACCACCCTGTAAACGGATCAGACCGGAAATGGTCCAACCTCCAATAACTGAATCGACAATCGCCGGCGCGCCATCCAGAAACTGCCGGCCTTTGCCAAATGGCATGTCGTAGATGAACGTCGAACTGAAATTGTGTTTGATATCGAACGTCGAGATGGCCCGATCGCTGGTTCGCGGAATGCCATACGAGATCTGCTGGCCGAGGTTTGTCGGCGTCGTCAACGTTCTCACGTCCGGACTCGCATCCGACGCGTCGTCGATCGACTTGCCATAAGTGTAGTTCGCAGTGAACGTCAGTCCACGCGAAACTCTGCGGCGAACGTCTATATAACCCGCATGCCTGATGCTGTTGGCCGACGGATCGAGAAAGCGGAACAGATTATTGAAGCCAAAGAACGGTGAAGTAACACTGTTGCGCTGAATCGTCACAACCGCGCCGAGCAAGTTGCGTCTGCCGAGTGGATCGGCAAACGCCGTTTCAGCATTGATGTTCTGCGCTTCCAGTGACTCGACGAAATTGATGTCTTTGGGGTTGATGTTTACGAGCGGCATGTAGAGATGCGTTCCCTTGTTGCCGACGTAAGCGATTTCCACGAGCGTGTTCTTCCACGGCTCAAACTGAATCGACAGGTTCCAGTTCTGACTAGTCGGAACTTTGCCGCTGCCTTCAGCATCGACCACGAAGCCGGGCGTGCCGAGGCTGTTCAGGAACACGAGTCCATCAGAGTTGGTGCCAAGCGTTGTATCGATTGAACCGCCTGCAATGAACGGCTGATTACCAGTCAAGCGAACCGGTTGTGTTGGATCCGCGGTGCCCCCGACGGTTGATCCGCCTGCGAGCGTTGACACTCCTGTGAACGCACCGAAGTCAGGATTGGGAAGTCGATTTTGACCCGTTAGCGTCGCGTGCGAGATTCCGTAACCACCGCGAATCACGAGACTTCGATCTTGCGCCCACTTGACGAGCTTCGGGCTCCACGCAAAACCGAAGCGTGGTTCAAATCCGAGGTAATCGACTGGAGTCAGGTAGCGAGACCTACCACCACGACCGGCGAATGCAAACGGCGGAATCAAAACACTGGTCGGCACGGTTGCCGGAATCGGTTGATTTGTCGCAACTCCCAATCCCGTTGCCGTCGCACGCCGTTGCGCATCCGTGAGCGTAACGCGCTGCGAGAGATCCGGGCGGAACGAGCCCTGGAGATCGTTCTTCTCAGTTCGCGGATACTGAAGCTGATATCTCAGGCCAAGGTTGAGCGTGAGATTTGGTTTTACCTTCCAGTCGTGCTGGACGAACGTGGCCATGCTTTTCCAGCGGTAATCGTAATTGAGGAGCAACGGTCTCACCTGGACCACGTTCGGAACGCCGAGCAACATGCTCGCCAGATTGTTGCCGCCGTTGGCGACGCCGGTCCCACGATTGTCACTCGTGTTCACCACACGAAACTCCCAGCGCCCGCCGGAAGCGCCAAAGAACGGAATCACGTTCAGGCGCGCGTAGCTGAGATCGACACCAAACTTCCAGGTTCGGCTGCCGCGTGTCCAGTAGACGATGTCGTTGATGTTGAATCGTTCTTCGATGTTGAAGTTGTTGGTCGAGCCGGAAGAACCGACGTCGGCGAATGCGTTGTAGCCATTGACAGGATTGCCGTCACCGCTGATTTGAAAGAGCGGCAGACCACCCGACGTTAAGCTTCCGAGGCCGAGCTCGGTCGCGAGATTTCGCCCGCCCTGGATGGAAAACTCCGGTGAGAAGTCTTCACTGAATACGCCGCGCGTGTAGTTCAGACGCAGATCGTTAACCAACGTCGGCGAGATGATCTTGTTGTAGGCCACGAGGTACTGCTTGGCGTCGCTGTAAATACCGTTGTTGCCGTTAACGTCGCTCCCGAATCCGCGAATGCCGACCGCGGGAGTCTTGGTGTAACGGAAGTTGACGCTGTCGTTGCTGGTGAACCGGTGATCTAGCCGGAAGGTGTAACGCGTTTCGTCCTGCTGCACGAATCGTTGCACGATGTAATTTCTGACCAGACCCGCATCGTCGATGAAGTAGTCACCGGCCGCCGGCATGAACTTCAGAATCTCGAGCGCCTTCGGATCGATCATCGATGCCGGAATCCGGTTGCCGGGAAACTGGCAGAACGTTGCAGTCGTGACGCCGTTCACCGTACACGTTTGCGCGAGCGGCACGAGGCGGTTGTTCACCAGATTGAACTGCTGAAAGATGTTCGACGTGCCAACCGAGGTCAGGTTGAACCTCTGTGCGATCGAAGTTGGAAGCCAGCCGCTACTCGTCCGCACGAGGTTGGTGAAATCACCGCCTCGCTCGGCCGCAGTCGGAAGCAGAGTCGTCACCGACAGGAAGTCGCGGCGCCAGCGTGGTTCGTACGCGAAGAAGAAGAATGTCTTGTTGTGACCGTCGTAGAGCGCTGGTCCACCTTCGCCGAAACGCGGCAGGTAAACCGGGCCACCAACTGTGACCGACACCTGATTGTAGCGAAGGTTGTTGGCCGGTCTTGGACCATTGCCGATGCGATATGGGAGGGCGTTTGTCTTCGGATTGCGGTGATACCAAAGCGCGACGCCGTGGAAATCGTTGGTGCCGGACTTGGTGGTGGCATTGATCACGCCGCCGCCGGTCGCGCCAAACTCGGCCGAGTAAGCTGAGCTCTGCACTGTGAACTCCTGCACTGTTTCAGGAGTAAAGCTCACCACCGCACGCGCTATACCGACGCCTGTATTGTTCACGCCGTCCGCGAGTATCGCGGTACTGCCCGCTCGGCCACCATTCACGTTCAGATTGAAACCGGGAACCGGCTGATCCGAAGTAACGCCGGGATCTTCGCTGCCCGCGTCACCAGAGACATTTGGCGCCGTCACCGCGAGATCGAGAACACTGCGATTGTTCAAAGGCAGCTCGCGTATCTGACGTTCGTTGACAGTCTGCGTCGTGGTTGCCGACTCGGTATTGATCACCGCTGCATCAGCGCTGATCGTCACGGTTTCTCCGACGGCGCCAGTCTCGAGCGTGATGTTAACCGCAGCGACTGTGGCCGTGTCCACCTTCACTTTTTCGATAATCGCTTTCTTGAAGCCGGTCGCTTCAACCCTGACGCTGTAAGTCACCGGATCCAGCGACGAAGCTGAATATGAGCCTGACTCCGAGGTGGTCAGAGTCACAGTCTTTTGAGTGCCCAGATCCGTGATTACGACTGACGCGCCCGGAACAACAGCGCCATTGGGATCGAAGACAGTGCCGCTGATTCCGCCTTTATTGCTCTGGCCCAAAACTACGACCGAGCAGATCACCGTGAACACGACAGCTTTAACGAGTCGCATGGCAACGCTCCTTTCAGTCCACAGATTCCACAGACAGATATCTGTGGATAGGTTAGCCTTTGAGACAACTACCTCTTGCCATCAGTTGGACCAGGCCAGTTGTCTGTGCGGAACGGACCGGCAGGGATGCCGGTGTCGTTTGTGAGATTCGGATTCCTTGGATTGTTGTTGAATGCGTAACGGACAGCCACCGGCTGTGACACCTGCGGCGACCAAACTTCGACGCGATTGCGTCCCACTATTTTTGCTTCGGCCCAGTACCACTTGCGATCGGCGCCGGCGATGGCAAACTCGTCGAGCCGGTTCCCACTGTGCAACTTCAATCCGCTGCCTGTTTCAGCGAACGTGACAACGATCTTTGTTCCATCGATCTTTACTTTCTCAAATACAGGACCAGACTTCAGGATCTTTTGTTTGTAGACATCGGCGAGCGCCCAACGCGCCATTCGCTTTCCGACGTCGAGTTTGTTCTTCGGGTGGATATCACGCGCTTCACCGATGTCGATCGTGACGATCAATCCGGCGCGCGGCACAGAAGCAGCCGTGAGTCGCTGTGCTTCTCGTACATGACTCCACGGTTCGTCTGCCGGGTCTTGTTTTTCCTCTCGATAGTTTGGCAATTGCACGATGCCAAATGGAAAGTCACCTTCACCCCAGCTCTCGCGCCACGCCTTGATCATCACCGGCAACAGAATGCCGTACTGTTGCGCACGCGCTTCGTTGGATTCGCCCTGGTACCATAAGGCTCCACGAATCGAGAAAGGAATGAGCGGCTGGATCATCCCGTCGTAGATTGAGCTCGCTACACGATATTCGCGCAACGCATCCGGCACCGAAGGCGACGGTCGTGGCACTGCACCCGCAGCTTTCGCCTTGTCCGCTTCTTCGCGCCACTTCCGAATCGCTTCGTCGTATTGCACTTTTACGCGCGGCCGTTCTTCGTCCCAGATCTTTTTTCGATCGACTGTCGGTTTGAGATCGGCGGACGCATTCAGGTATTCGACCGGCGTCCACGCTTCAGCCTGCGAACCTCCGTAAGAGGAGTTGATCAATCCAACCGGAACATTCAGCTCCTTTTGCAACTCAACACCGAAGTAGTAGCCGGCGGCTGAAAACTCCTTCACGGATTCGGGAGTGCAGGCCCTCCAAACGCCGAGCGGCGGCTTTGCGTGTTTGAAGGCAACCTGGCGGCTGACATTGAACAGACGGATTGTCGGATGATTCGCGGCAGCCATTACCGCGGCGCCGTTTGCAGTCTCACTCAGCAGTCGTTGCATGTTTGACTGACCGGCGACGAGCCAAACCTCGCCGACAAGAATGTCACTTAACTCGATCTTGTTGTGACCCTCGACGATCAAGACCGCGGGAGTGGCGGTCGCTTTCAACCGTTGCAGACGAATCAACCAGCGTCCATTCGCGTCGGCAGTCGTACTCTTAACCTGACCATTGAAACTAATCCGCACCGCCTCACCCGGCTCAGCCTTGCCCCAAATCGGCACCGCCTGATCGCGTTGCAGCACCATCCCGTTGCCGATCACATCAGGCAGCGTCACATTCGCGTGGGCCACAGCAGCGAACGCCAAAACCAGTATCACAACACCTAATCTCATAATCCGCTCTTAATCTGTGTAATCTGTGGTTCGACTTCGACCGCGAACACATACGTCGCACCGAGCATGTTCGACCGAAACACGATCCACTTCTGGTCAGGTGTGAACGTCACATTCGGCTCAAGACCATAATCATGCTTGGCGAGATTCACGAGCCGCTCCGTCTTGAACCCTTTACCCGCAGGTCTGAACAGGTAGATCCACTGCCCGTTTCCCGGCGCCGCAACACTGTTTGGACCACCACCATCACCCGCGAACAGTTGTCCATCCGGCGAAACGTTGAAGTGTACCGACCACTCTGCACGCGGCACGCTGTAGCGAGTCGTCTTGCCCGTCTTTACATTCACACCCGCAAGCCAGAACACCTGGCTCTTCGGTGTTTGCAGGTCGTACCAGATCATGTCGTGCGGCCCAAAGAACTCGTGACCCGCGATCTCCATATCCATCGTGCGTTTGTGCATCAAACGCGGCTTGCCTTCGTCGATGCGGATGGACCAGATGCGATCGACTTTGTGCCACGGACCTTCGTGGCAATACATCATTAACTTCGGATCACTCGGCGAGAACTGAACGTGATTCAGCCAGTCAGTACTGTGATAGAACGACTTCATCTCGCCGGTCTTGACGTTCACAGTGTAGAGCGCCATCGGCAGCTTCGCCGCCAGGCGTCGCTCCATCATTTCGCCTTTGCCGGGATAGTTGTCGCCTGGTTGACCGGGAGCAGGTGGCCGCGGATTAGTGAATGTCTGACCACCTTCGACGTAACTACCGCCAAGCAGCGTCTCATCGGCATTGAGCCCGAAGCCCGAACCTGTACGCAGTTCTGCGCGCTGCAGAATCAAGCGTGTCTCGCGGGTGTCGAGATTAGTCGCGTAGATTCCGTCGCCCCTGAAGTAGAACGCTTGACGCGTTCTTGGTCCAACGATCAAACTGCCGACACGCCCTTCGACCAACAACTCGCTCTTCCCTGTTTTGAAGTTGTAAGTGTAGAGACCTGTCGGACTCGTGAAGACCATCTTGTCTCCGGAAACCGTGTACGGGTTCTGGTGAAAGTAGAGACTCTGGCTGCCGGGTTCGTCAGTGAGACGAACAACACGGTGCCCCGTGTCCGGATCGATCCATTCTTTTGGCGGCGACTGTTGCGCCACGATTTGAATCGCACAAACTGCAATTACAAACACAACTCCCACAACTCTCATATCAGAGCTCCGCTTTTAGATAATCTGTGTAATCTGTGGATTACTGCGAGGTGAATCCGCCGTCGACCATCAAATGCGTACCCGTAATGAACGACGCCTCGTCAGAAGCGAGAAACAGAATCGGATACGCGACTTCGCGTGGATCACCAACACGGTTCAGTAGGTGTTTGGGGGCTTCCGCTGCAATAAAATCTTCTTTCGACATTCCCACCAGAGCCATGTGGTTCTCTGTGGCACGGGTCAGAATCGTGCCCGGGCAAACACAGTTGACTCGAATGTTGAAAGGCGCAAGGTCAAGCGCCATGTTCCTGGTCATTTGCAGAATCGCTGCCTTGGTCGAGCTGTAAGTGATGAACAACGGCTGCGCGATAAAACTCGAAATCGAACCGAGATTGACGATCGCGCCGCCACCGGATCGCTTCATCTGCTCGGATGCATACTTGCTCATCAATGCAGTGCCGACAATGTTGACGCTCAACGAACGGTGCCAATCGTCAACCGTCGCTTCGAGACCTTTGAGAACGAAGACTGCCGCGTTGTTGACGAGTATGTCGATTCGTCCAAATGCGCGCACTGCTTCGTCGCAGACGTGGCGACAATCGTCTTCGTTCGAGATGTCCGTTTCGACAAAGAACGCCTCGAGCCCTTCACCCTTGGACATCAACCGATCTGCGACAACAACCTTCGCACCTTCTTCAGCAAACAACTCCGCCGTCGCCCGTCCAATACCAGCGGCGCCACCAGTCACAATCGCTACTTTGTCTTTGAGACGATTCATTAAGATCTCGCCACAAAAGGCACAAAAATCACAAAAGGCACACAAAAGATCTATTTGTGCTTTTTGTGTATTTTGTGCATTTTGTGGCTAAATTCGCTTTGGAGCTTCGGGTTCATACAATGGGATGAAGATATCCGTTTCACGCTTTATTCGTTCAGTTGTGACGTAGTACTCCTCGAGACTTTCCTGAATGCCGAGTGGCTCGCCGTCGTCGATGTTGCCGAACCTGAACACGCAATCAGAGAATCCGATCTTGCCCTTTTCAGTATCGACGACGTAACACATCGACGAGCGATGATGAACACCGGCCCAGAAGCAGCGAATGCCGGGTATCACTTCGTCTTCATCTTCGAGCAACCGCACCTTCTCGTGGCCCTCGATCATCAAGTACTGCAGCGTCTCGTTCGAAATGCGAAACTCACGTGGCACATGCATCGGAAATTTCTCGGCGTGAAAGTCTTCGATCCAGCCGCGTTTTGAAATGCAGACCTGCGCGTTCTTGAAGAGCTGAATGTTTGCCGTCGCGTAGATTTGCAGCGGCGTCACGAGGACGTAATCAACATCCTCCGGTCTAATACCGAGAGACGCCAAAGCATTAACCGGCCGCTCACCTTCTTCGCGAACGAGTTTTCCGCGTTCACCAAAACCACTGCTCCACCGCTTATTCAGCTCCGTCAAATCAGCCGGCGGCCCGGTGTTAATAATCACGGTCTTGCCGTGACCACGAATCACCACCATCCAGAAATAAAGCTGCACCCAATCATTCCAATGACTCATCCAGTAAACTTCCGGTCCCGCCACATCACACTGGCCCATCTTCAACAATTGGATCTGATATGTCATCGAAAGTTAGTAAGTGGCTCTGCCGCCCGTCATGTCGAAAGTGAATCCAGTGGTGAAAGCCGTTTCGCGCGAGACGATGAACGCCGCCATGTGTGCAATCTCGTCGAGCGTGCCGCAACGCTTCATCGGAATCTTGTCGGTCATGTATTTCACTTGTGCTTCCGGCATCGCGTCGACCATCGGCGTCTGAATGACCGCAGGCGCGAGCGCGTTAACCGTGATGCCACTCTCCGCGTATTCCTTCCCCTGCACCTTCGTCATGCCGATCACTGCTGCCTTCGACGCCGAGTAGGCCAGCATCCCCGCGTTGCCCTCTTTCCCCGCAATCGACGCGATGTGCAGGATGCGCCCGTAATTCTGTTTCAGCATCCACGGCAACACCGCTCGCGAAGTAAAGAACGAGGCCATAAAGTTCACTTCAAAAACAAAGCGCAGGTTATCGATATCGACTTCATGACTCTTGATATTTGTAGCTCCCGTAACGCCCGCACTGTTGACCAGAATATCGATCCGCCCGAACCTCTCCCCAATCTGATTCACAACATTCGCAACCTGATCTTCCTTCGTGAGATCCACTGCAAACGAAATCGGAAGGCTGGCCTCATTTAGATCGAGCGCCACCACCTGCGCGCCTTCAGCATGTAATTTCCCTGCGATCGCCAACCCCAAGCCTGACGCCGCCCCAGTCACAATCGCTACTTGTTCACTAAATCCGTTCATAAAAATCCGTAAAATCCGTGGCTAATACGGTCTGATCAACTCAAGACTGTCATTCAACTCAACACCCCAACCGGGCTTCTCCGAGATCTCAACGACGCCATCCTTCGGCAAAGGCTCACACTTGAACAACTCGCCAAACAATGGCACCAATTGATCGGCCTGCGGACTCATCACCAAAAACTCCGCGATCGGACAGTTCGTGAACGCATACTGCAAGTGATACGAAAACACACTCGATCCATGCGGCACGACCGGAATGTCGTACGCCGCCGCCATTGCGACGATCCTCCGCGCTTCGGTTAGTCCACCCACCCAGTTGATATCAGGCTGCAAGATGTCTGCACACTTGCGCGCGATCAGCTCGCGAAATCCATAACGCGTGTACTCATGCTCACCCGTCGTCACCAGACAAATTCCTGTCAGCGCCGCTTTCAACTCGGCGTAACCATCAAAATCGTCGGGCGGCAGACACTCTTCGATCCAATGCAGATCGTAGGGCACGAGCGCTTTCGCTAACTTGATCGCATAAGGAACAGTCAGCGCCATGTAGCAATCGAGACGCAGCGGAAAGTCAGGACCAACCTGCTCGCGCGCCTCGGCCATCACGCTGATATTTTTCTTGAGCCCCTCAGCTCCGTCGGCTGGTCCATATCGACAGGGAATCTTCGCACCCTTGAATCCCCAGCGCTTGGCGAGATCGGGTCGCGACGTCGTCGCATAAACCGGCAGCTTGTCCTTCGTCTTGCCACCAATCAGCGCATAGACAGGTTCTTCACGCAGGTGGCCGAGACAATCCCAGATGGCAAGGTCGACCGCGCTGATCGCCTGCACCGTCAGACCCTTGCGACCATACGGCATCGTCGCGCGCCACATCTGATCCCAGATGAGCTCGACGTTTCTCGGGTCCTGACCTTCGACAAAACGCTTGAGGTGTTTCTCGATGATGTAGCACGCCGGCTCACCACCAATGCTGCAACCGACGCCGGTCGTGCCATCGGTTAGCTCGACCTGGACCACGACCGTGCCGAGCGCGTTGATTCCCCAACTGGTCCGCTGTGCCTTGTACTCCTCGTACACGGACATCGGATTAGCAATCGGCAGATCTATGATCCAATGATTGCCCTGCTGATTGTGATAGTCCGCGCCCATTTCATTGGCCGCGATCACATACGCACGCACCTCTCGAATCTTTGCCGGTTTCATTTGTGCTTTTTTGTGGCTAAAAATCGAATCGATCGATATTTTCTTTGTTGAAGATGAAGGGTGCGCCTAAACAGACCTCATCGTTAACTACCTGAACTGTTCCCAGTCGTCCGGCTTTCAGCTCGTTGTCGCCGCGTTTGAGCGTGCCATTGCCGAGTGCGTACGCCGCCTGCACTGTCAGATATCCGAGATCGACAGTATTCCAAAGCACGACGCTCTCGACAACGCCCGTCTTCACGTAAGGCTTGTTCATGTTTGGCAGCGATAGCCCCGTGACTTTCACGTCGGTGCGGCCCGCTTGTTTCACTGCTTCGGCGGCACCGGGAACAGCCGGCGCAGCGATCGCCATGATGACTTTCACGTTCGGATAAACCTTGAGTATCGTCTGCGTTTCAGAGAACGCGCGATCGCGATCGCCATCGCTCGGTTGAATCGTCACCAGTTTCAGATCCGGATACTTCTCGGCAAGTCGCGCCCGTATGTTCTTGATCCACTCGTTTTGGTTCGCCGCACTCAACGACGCAGTGACAATTGCAAACTCACCGCGGCCATTCATCATCCGCGCCACTTCGTCACTCAGCGTGTAGCCGATTCCCTGCGGCGTCGCCTGATTGATCAAGAAATCGCGCGCATCTTTCTCCGAGTCTGCATCCCACGTAATTACTTTGATTCCCTTCTCACGTGCTTTACGCAGCACGGTGGAGATGCCCGCCTGGTTCTCGACACTGACCGCAATAACGTCGACGCCCTTTGTGATCCACGCTTCGACAACTTCGTTCTGCTTCGCCGGATCGAGATCTGTTGGACCATCCCACAGTAGGTCGATGTTTAACTCTCGCGCCGCTTCCTCCGCGCCTTTGCGACAGCTCGCGAAGTACGGATCGCCTTTCGCTTTCGGCATCATCGCCACTGTCAGCTTCTTATTCTCAGTCGCCGAAGAAGCGACCGGAACGATCTGCCCGGCACTTTGTTTTAGCGAACGAACCAGCAGCCAGTTACTACCGGCAACCAGCAACGCTGCCAGGAGAATGACGGCGCTTAGAATCGCCACCTGCGAATTCTTCACATCGAGCTCCTCAGAGATCTCTTCTTTACGAACATGTGGTCCAAACAGGTTTATGCGGTTCAGCGCGACTGTCAACAGCAACAAAGCACCGGTAAGTATTCCCGCAAGCTCCGCGGGCTGTCCACTCAGCCGCAGACCGTTTTGTAAAACGACGATCGCAAACAGACCGAGCACCGTCCCGAGAACCGAGCCGCGTCCACCAAAGATCGAAGTGCCACCAAGCACGACAGCCGCGATAGCCATGAGTTCGAAGCCGGTGCCGGCGTCCGACTTCGCTTGTCCGAGATGCGCGACGTAGATCACCGCCGAAACACTTGCCGCGAGGCCCGCGAACAAATAAACGACAAACAGTTTCCGCCCGACATCGATGCCGGCGTAACGCGCTCCTTCCGGCGAATGACCAATCGCGTAAAGACTGCGACCAAAAGCCGTGCGATGCAGCGCCCACGCACATCCGGCGACGGCCACGACGAGGACGATCAGTTGCGTCGGAATAACGCTGCCGATGTAACCCTGGCCCAGGAACAGAAATGCGGACGGAAAGCCCGAATAGTTCTCGATTCCTCGCGTGATGCCTTCGGCGACTCCGCGAAAGAGCGAGAACGTCGCGAGCGTAACGATCAGCGGCGGCAAGTTGAAGCGCGCAATGAGCGAGCCGTTAAGTGCACCACCAGCCAGTCCCAACACCAGTGCAATTCCAGCGGCGACTGCAATCGGAAGGTGAGCATCGCGCCAGAGCGCACCAAGCACAACCGCGACCAGTCCCATCATCGATCCGACGGAAAGATCGATTCCGCCGGTAATGATCACGAGGGTGAGTGCGAGCGCCAGCAGTCCGACTTCAACACTCAGCCGCGTGATCTCGAATGCATTTGCGGTCGTGAAGAAGTTGTCACCGGTAATCGAGAAGAAGACGATTTCAAAGAACAACACGAGCAGCAGCACCCACTCGTGATTCGGAAACACTCGCGTGGGCCACGACGCAACTAATTTCAGGTCACGAGTCTGTGTCCGGCTAATATTCAAGAAAGAGTTCCAGGCAGGGGCGGCCACGGAGG